>JBNJFX010000133.1:0-2540 GCA_051747245.1 Bacteroidota bacterium | reverse complement strand
TCAAGAGTATTATGTTTCAAATTCAAACGAAAAATATCAACACCAGACTGTATTAATTTCTTTACAACACCAGCTCCCTCTGAAGCCGGCCCAATTGTCACAACTATTTTAGTTTTCCGATAATTATTCATTTGATTTTTTAATATATAATTTTTATCTTTTTACCCACTATAACCTTGCCGGAAACGGACTAATCACTCCCCCTTTGTACCCCAGGGCACCCTCTCTCGCTTCGCGATTCACCTTGTCATCCTCGGCCCCAGTCATCCGCCAGCTGGCGGAGACGGGGCAGGCTGTTCCTACCCCAGGAGGGGATAAAATAAGTGATCGGGGATCCATTAAAGTCCACCAAACACTTAATCATAATTTTAAAAACTAAACCCTATTTCTCCCAATCCTGAATCAAAATCCGCACCACCTTGTCATTCCCGACACTCCTTGCTGCCCGCAGGGCTATTAATATTAAATGATCGGGAATCTATTAGATCAGTAGAAACTTGAAATTATCAACCAAAATAAAAAAACCAAATTTTATTTCTCCCAATCACTAATCAAAATCCCCTCACCATATTTCTTCGCGACCACCCCAGTTATCCAACGGGGCATGACTTCTGGTTATCTCTCCAGCCTAATTCGCGTAAAAGTTCGGCTGGCAAAGTAATAGCCCGCGAATCACCGTGTTTACCCTGTTAAATAAGATTTGAGCCTTTTATAAATAAACATTTTACCATGATATGTTTTTAAATATTTTTCTCTATGAGTAGCATCTTACTAATTAAGACAAGCTTCATAATATACCAACTTCAATGGTCTTCTATTTTTAGTCGACTCAACTTTATTTTAACTTTTTATAAATCATCACTAATGTGATTCAAAATCTGTTAATATTTTCAAATACCTATCTTGCATTTCGTCAGAGATAAAATCATGTTCCAATTTTTTTATTTTACCTTTCAGTTCAATTACCTCATTTATTTCCCCAAAATAAAATCCATCCAGACTCGCAATAAACAAGTACGAAGGGTTCCAAGACTCACTCATTCTCTTTACTGATTCCAAAACATAATCAGAATTTATTTTGTGCATAAACTTAACTTCAATCAATTTAACAGTTTTTGTTTCTTGATTGATTACCGCGAAATCAGGAGCCGTTCTTAAGGTTTCCAGCATAACATTTTTTTCATCATAACCATTTTGAACTAACTCGGGAATTATTTTTTCATAACCAAACTCCAACACTGTAAATTTTTTTGTTTCCCGAAGCATTTGTGCAAACACGGTCTCTGCAATTTTACCTTTAACCAAATTCCTGGCGAAATTTATATTAGACATAAATTTTAATTATTATTTATATTATTTAATTCCTCTAAAATCCTAACCATCGCCAAAGTATCCAACTCACAATACTTCAATAAATCATCATAAATCTTATCCTTCTCTTTCTGGGTCATTTCCTTAGTTACCATATCACCCCATGAATTAGAGGCTAGCACCCCTTCGTTAATATCTAAATCTTTATAACTTAATTCCGGTACTACGACTGGTAAAACTTTTTTTAATGATGCACTTCCGTGAAATTCTTTATGGACATAAAATCCTTTCTTGAAAACGTGCATCAAATCGTACATTCGGTTATTTATGTCTTCATAAAATAATTTATATTCTGGCGCTCGTTCCCCCATCTCAGTATTACAACCTTTTTCAAATCCCATATTCCATGCTATTACTGTTCCAGAGTCACCAATTCTATCTTGCAATGTTTTTGACATTTCTCTACTCGGATCTTTCAAGTCCTTAGCTAAGTAATAGAAATGTTTTAGTTCAGCTTTCGGAGACTCTTGCACGTGCAATGAATATTGAAAAACAATTCTCTGATATGGTCGATAGCCGTCAATTATTGGAATAGCCGGAGCATATGTTTCATAGTCCAGGTAATAAACAGGATATTCAATCTCTTCCAATTCGTCCGCTATATTATCTTTTTCAATATGTACTATATTATTACTAACAACATGATGATGTTTTATCAACTTATCATTAGTCAAAAATTCTGGTGAAATATCTTTTACTTCCATCACGCCTTCATCAAGTAACATCTCAAGTTTCTTCTTGCCCAATGCCCCAGCAATGGAATAAATTGAGTGTTCAGGAAAATCTTTCCAACAGTACGGAATAAACGGACACTTGTAAGGACTCGCGCATTGCCTCAATACTTGTATTTCAGGTTCCTCTTTTATTTTTAAAACTTCCAAAGCATTATCTATTTCTAGTTTTGTTTCTTCAATTTTTTCACTTACCTGCTCTGTAATATTCTCAACAATAAATAATTCATGCGGGCTAATCTCTCCATCTTTTACATACTGATTATTTATATGAGCTAAGTAAACATCTCCCACTTTAAAACCAGCTTCCTCAAAACATATCTTCTGAAAAGCTAAGTCATCAATATAAATATCTTTTACTTCTGTAGCACTCTTTACTTCAATAAGATCCCAAGCATCCGATGCTTGGTTATATTGAACTATATCTGCTCTACAAAA
>JBNJFX010000132.1:0-2560 GCA_051747245.1 Bacteroidota bacterium | reverse complement strand
GGAAAGTGGCACATTCTCTCCTTTTCATTGGATAATCCGGAGCAAACTGCCCCCAAAAACCGGGGTTTTTTTATCATAGATAGCAGCAATGAGCGACTGCCATTCCGGCGGATGTTGCCCCCCCCTTTCAAGATAGATTCGCCACAGGAGAAACCTCCGGGCAGGTGAAACACGAAACATCCTACCCCGCTGCAAGGATAAATATCCAGTGATAAACGGGACATCCTTCTCCCTAATTTCGCACCAAACCACACCATAAGACTTTGTTACAGGAAATCCAGCATACAGCACTCAAAGGTATATTCTCATCACTCGGTCGGGAAAATTCTTCATTAGCCCGACACCATTTTCGTCTCGCATACAACTACATACTACCAAAAATTGTAGTATCTTAGAAGATTAAGGACCGAAGAAAGGGAATTTATGTCGGGTATTTACCGTTTAGAGCCATTTAATCGCATGAAAGTAATTCAACTACTTTCCATAGCAGCACTAATATGCAAATCAAATAACTCTGATTAAAATGAAATACAGCTTAACAGACATTTTTGATGTAAAAAGAATCAGTGATTTATTAGAAAGCTATACCAAGGCCACAGGACTAGTTTCAGCCCTATTGGACTTAGATGGAAATATTTTATCAAAATCAGGATGGCAAAAGATCTGTACTGAATTTCATCGAAAGAATCCACTATCATCGAAAAATTGCATGATAAGTGATACCGTATTGGCGGAGAAGTTAGAAGCCGGCCACTCATACAATATCTATAAATGCTTAAATGGATTAATTGATGTTGCAGTTCCCGTTTTTGTAGCAAATGAACATGTTGCAAATTTGTTTACAGGGCAATTTTTTACCGAACCTCCAGACGAAGAACAATTCACACAACAAGCTGGAAAATACAATTTCGATAAAGATAAATACTTGGAGGCTTTTTCAAAAGTACCGATAATTAAGGAAGACGATATCAAAGATAAATTGATGTTTCTGCTACAAATGACAGAGTTTATTGCAGAAATTGGGTTAGCCCGGATTTCACAGCTGGAGACAAATAAGGCATTAATCAAAAGCAAAAAACGCTATGAAAAACTGAATCAAGAATTAAAAAAGATAAATGAAGAATTATATATTGCCAAAGAAAAAGCAGAGGAAAGCGACCATTTAAAATCGGCTTTTTTGGCCAATATGAGTCACGAAATTCGCACGCCCATGAATTCAATTTTAGGGTTTTCGAATTTATTGAAGAAAAAAAACCTTACGAAAGAAAAAGAGGACACATATTTAGACCTCATTGATTCGGGTGGGAAAAGATTGCTTAACCTAATATCGGATATTGTTGATATCTCAAAAATTGATGCCAATCAGCTCTCTTTGAACTACGAAGAGTGTAACCTGAATCATATGATTGACAATTTGCAAAAGCAGTTTGAAATAAATAAGCTCAACAGATCATGCAATATTATAACAAAAAAAGGATTAAAGGATGCAGAGAGCATTATCTCAATTGATGAAACAAGAATAACCCAAATACTTTCAAATTTATTAGAAAACGCTTTAAAATTCACTGAAAAAGGAACCATTGAGTTCGGCTACACCAAAGAAAACAAAATGCTCCTTTTTTTTGTGAAAGACGATGGCATAGGAATAGACCCAAAAAACCACAAGTCTATTTTTGAAAGATTTAGCCAGGTCGATAATGATTATTCAAAATCAGGCTCAGGAACAGGCTTGGGACTGCCAATAGTGAAAAGCCTTACTAGTCTTTTAAATGGTGAGGTGTGGGTAGTTTCTGAAAAAGGCAAAGGAGCTAGTTTTTATTTTACTATTCCTTATCAGTTTGAGAAGTTAAAAGAGGATGAGTCATTCAATAATGTTCCTATTTTAAAGAGGAATGAAGACTTTACAATCTTAATTGCCGAAGATGAGTATTCTAATTTTGTTTATTTAGAAGCTTTGCTTGAAGAGTATCACTTCAACTTTCTTCACGCTGAGAATGGTAAAGACGCGATAGATACTATAGAAAAAACCCATGACATCAATTTGGTTTTGATGGATATAAAGATGCCCGTAATGAATGGTTTGGAAGCAACTAAAGCGATTCGAAAAAAAAACAAGTCCATTCCCATTATTGCATTAACAGCATACGCAATGGAAACTGACCGACAAAAAGCCATAGAAGCCGGCTGTAGCGATTATTTGGCAAAGCCACTTTCAGAAGATAAACTATATGCAATCATTAATAAATATATTGAACAAGAATAGCTGGTTCCGAACGGAAATATCACCCTAATATACAATCAACTAGACTCATTATCCCGCCTATTAGGCAACAAAAAGAGAACTTCCGGTAATTTTTTGGATAGAGATTCATCTTGTGCAGCCCAATGAAATATTTAAATGCTGGAACACTTTACAAATTAATTGGGTCACAATGGGTTCAAAAAGGGAGAACTCCAGACTATGATCTTCTTTTGTAAGCCCTCGGCTACGCACGTATTGTAGAAGCATAGATTTTTTCCTAGGCAGACCGGAAGGAGTTGCCCGAGCGTTGGAATTTCT
>JBNJFX010000131.1:0-2585 GCA_051747245.1 Bacteroidota bacterium | reverse complement strand
AATAGATAATGACGAAGAATTAAGGATATCACTGAATATCATTCCCAATTTTGAATTTATTCAACACCTGTTTTGTGCAATGCATGACCCACTTTTTTAGATTTTCATTTTTAGCAGTTGAGCTTGAACTGAATTTGGTCTGAGAAGTTTAGATTTCACCTCTCTTGATTTAGGTAATACATACCGAAGCTGCCTAATTTCCTTAATTTCCTTTATTGCTTTTTCAGGTGAAAGATTAATGTTGTTTTTTATGAGTATTCTCTCTAATTCTTTATATACAGCATAAGCCGTAAAACAAATACATATATGAGCTTCGATCCTTCTTTTTAATCTATGATAAATAGGTCTGATCCTTAAATCTGTTTTTGATATTCGAAAAGCTTTTTCCACTTGCCACAGTTGACTGTATTGCTTTATTACTTCTTTTCTTGAAAAATTTGTATTAGTTACATATCCTTTCAGTCCGTCCCAAACACTATCTGCGTTAAATTTTTCGTAATCGATGGAGATCTTTACTTGACCAGTTAATTTAAGGTATTTATTATATCCCCGGTTATTAATATGTTTTTTGGAAAGCTTGCCGCTTTCTACTCTTTTCTCTAGTCTTTTCAGACCTTTCTCTCTATTCTTTCTGTCTTTATATGCCCTTTTCGATGAATAAGAAACAATTAACCTTCCATTGGGAATTGATATCTCTCGAGGTTTATCTTCCTTTACACCCATGCTTAATATTTCATTCTTGATAGTATCATTTACATTTTTTATCCTACCTCCAAGAATATATTGATATTTTTCTTCCTTTAATTTATCAATATTTGTTTGTGATAGAAGAGCTGAATCGGCTACGATTACTGGCTTATCCAGTTCAAATTTTTTTTGAAAAGATTTAAGTAGAGGAATTAATGTTTTGGATTCTGAAGTGTTTCCTTCGAATATCTGATAGCCGATTGGATATCCCAGCTCTGTGACCAACAAGCCAATCATTATTTGTGGTTGTTGGTGCTTGCCATCTTTAGAAAAGCCGGGAATGCGATAATCATCTTCTTCTGATGCTTCAAAATACAGAGTAGTCATATCGTAAAAGACAATGCCGATATTGCCCCGGAAAGTTTTTTTCGTGTGTTCAAATGAAATATTTTCAATCTTTTCCTTTAGACTTAATTCCAATTCATCCAGAAAACGATAAATGGAATATACACTCACGTCAATATTTAAATGCTGTTTGAAGTAATCAACAGTCTTTAATTTGCTGCCAGGGGAGACCAGACGGCACAAAACAAGGTTTCTAAAATAATTGCGTGACCCATCGGTTGGAAAACCAATTTTGTCATAAATTTTTCCGAGTATTAAATCCGAGCCTACAATTTGTAAATGATCATTTGAGATGCTATTTACGAAATTTTCAACAACCAAATCATCATGTTCTATAAAAAGGCTTTGCATACCTTCAAAATGCTCCAATTCTGTCTTTGCAAGTTGTAAAAGAAGTTCTTCTTCTCGTTTGGTTTTAGCTACACCAACTGTTTTTATAACCTTATTGGTACGGTTATTTTTATAAGCAATCTGGATGCTAATTGATCCACTTCGATTTCTATTTTTCCGGATAAACATATCCAAATTTAACTCCGCATGACCCAAATTGCAAATTTTTACAACTTAAATTGTTGATTATCAGAGCTAATTTTTTGAGCGTCGACGACGCTGCACAAAACAGGAAGAAGGCGTTAATTTTATTATGGTAAGTTCCATTTGACCAATTATAAATAAATAATAATCAATTGAACGAATGATTATAGAATATACTCCCTGATGATTTTCGTTGCAATGATCTCAGATAGTTTGCGATTTGACTCATTGGTCCATCCTGCAATGTGTGGTGAAAGTAAGACATTCTCCATTTCTGTTAGTTCCTTTAAGTAGGAAGGAAGGGTTTCAGATTGATGCAATTCTTCAAAGTTGGTCCTTTCAAATTCCAGTACATCAAGGGCTGCACCTAGAATTTTCCCATTCTTCAGGTTGGTTAATACTTCATCTGTCTTTACTATAGCTCCCCTGGCAGTATTTATCAGATAAAATGGTTTTCGAAAAGACTGAAAAAAATCATTATTTGCCATATACCTGGTTTCTTCAGTAAGAGGAACATGGAGACTCAAAATATCTGTTTCCTCCTTGAGATAATCTAACTCAACTTCCCTGGTATATTCGTTTGAAAAGTTGAATTTGTATTTGTCGTAAGCTATTACATTGCAGCCCAATCCTTTTAGTTTTTCTGCAAAAGCACTTCCCATATTTCCATAACCTATTATTCCCACAGTTTTGTATTTAAGTTCTACACCACGGTTCTTTTCTCTTTGCCACAGACCATGTTTCACCTCTGTGTTGGCACGATATAAATTATTCAGAAGGCTCAGAAGCATACCGAGGGCTTGCTCACCAACAGCATCCCTGTTACCTTCAGGTGAGTTAAAGCATTTAATTCCTTTCTTTTCTGCATATTTTATATCAATATTTTCCAACCCTGCGCCAACGCGACCAATAAATTTTAATTTCCTGGCTTTATCAATAATGGAACTTGTTATTTTTAA
>JBNJFX010000130.1:988-2614 GCA_051747245.1 Bacteroidota bacterium | reverse complement strand
TAAAGCTGATTTTTAGCGGCTGTGATAAATTTAGTGTTTTTAGACCGGACTCTTAAATTCAATCAATTCAATTGGAGCCCCATTATGTTCAACCATGGCAACTCTCACTCCGTCTGAAGGTATATTTGGTTCTGTAATTATTTTCAGATTGCGGTTTTTTAATTCAAAATCCAGATCATCAACTTCAAATGCAATATGAGGAACAGTCTGTATTAAACTATCTATCGGACTATCTTTCTCAAATCTCATCCATTCAATTCCGAAAGGACTGGTACGAAATCCTGAAGCATAGAACTTAAATTGAGGTAAATATTTTTCATTTGGCATTACCTTATCCGTTGGAATTCCTATATGATGATATTTCCATCCCCACTTTTCTATTGCCTCAGGCAATTCATAATCATGTCTCATTTTATCTCAATTTTTTCTCCCAGGAATTTGGGTTTCTTTCCAAATATCAAGTCGAGAACCATTTTTACTCTTGCAAACTTTTCTCTTAACTGAGTTTTAAATCCATATTGCACATTTACATCTTTGGCGTTAAATCCAACAGCCTCAATATCTTTCCTTAATGCAATATAAATTGCTCTTTCATTATGAAATTGTTGAGAAATTACCGTAATGCTATTTTGTCCAAAAATCTCTTTACAACGGACAACTGAATCTAAAGTCCTAAATCCTGCATAATCAAGATATATTCTGTTGGCTGGAATTCCTTTTTTAATCAAGTCGTTTTTAATTGTTGATGGTTCGTCATAATCCTTTGTTGAATTATCTCCACTGACAAGAATAAAATCAACTTTACCTGCTTTAAACAATCTCACTGCGGCCTCAATCCGATATTTGTAATACAAGTTTATCCAACCATTTGAAAGAATTTTACCTGTTCCCAAAAACAAACCTACTTTATTATGTGGTATTTCTTCAGTCGAATTGTAAACTTTATCCGATGCAGTTTTCTCAACAACTCTATTCGCTCCAAAAATTCCAATCAGTGAAAGAATTCCGAGTAATAATCCGATTTTTAATATTTTTTTAATCTGTTTCATTTATGTAATATCGTTTTTTTTTTGACTCCCTCACAACGGAAAGCTATATGCGCCGTGCCCTCCTATCTTTTTGCCATCTGGCTTCATTTTTATTTTTATATTTATTTCCAGATCAATGGATTTATTCCAGAGCATTCGCTCTGCTTTCCAGTCGGGCTACGCCCTCCTTCCAAGCATAGCCAAGGCGGCTATCGGATTTATAGCATATTGCCTGCCGGCATTTATTTCAACTCATAACTTGTACTTCTTCCTCCTGCTTCTTCTTTTTTCAATATGTCTTTGTAAATTAAATCGTTAATATCCCGTATTGCCGTATCCTTTGAACATTTTGCAATCTTTGCCCATTTTGAGGATGTCAACTTACCTTCAAATCCGTCCAATATTTTGTTTAATAATTTTTTCTGTCTTTCGTTAATTTTTGTAGTTGAATGCTTTTTCCAGAATTCAGCTTTGAACAAAACCCGGTTTAAGACAATATTGGTAGATTTAAGTGAATTTATCAAACAATTTAGAAACCATTTTACCCATTCAGTAATGTCAAGATTACCTTTTTGTGTTTTTTCAAGTATTTCATAAT
>JBNJFX010000130.1:0-978 GCA_051747245.1 Bacteroidota bacterium | reverse complement strand
TTTCAAGTCTAATTTGAGCTGACATACTATAAAATCGTTGTGTGCTTTTGTCTGATTGTGCTAATAACATATCTGTTAAAGCTCTGGCGATTCTGCCATTCCCGTCATCAAAAGGATGAATTGTGATAAACCACAAATGAGCTATAGCTGCTTTGAGTACCAGATCCGTTTCAAAGATATTGTTGAACCAATTTAAAAATAGATTCATTTCATTATCAACTCCCGGTGAATCGGGTGCCTGAAAATGTACTTTTTCTTTTCCCATTGCTCCTGATACAACTTGCATTGGCCCACTTGTATCCTTTCTCCAATCTGCGATGGTTATCTTAGACATCCCACTCCTACCCGTCGTGAACAATGCGGCATGCCAATCAAAAAACCTTTCTTTGGTTAATGGTTTAAAACAATTCTGTGTGGCATCAAGCATCATTTCAACAACGCCATCAACATGCCGGTCAGATTCAACTGAACCAGCAATTTCTATTCCTAATTTTCTCGCAATAGATGAACGTACCTGGTCTGGATTTAGAAATTCACCTTCAATTTCAGAAGATTTTAAAACGTCAAGCGTTAAGGTGTCAAGAAAAGCTTCATTTCTCAGGTCGAAACCTAATGACTCCATTCTTCCAAACAATCTTCCCTGTAAATTTCTGGCCTCACTCAATAAACCTACAAATTCATCACTATCCCATTTGAAATTGGGCCAATCGTTTTGCTGATAGATATAAACTTTCATTCGTTGCATGATTTGCGACAAATATACTATTTATTTGTTGCACTTCAAAATTATTCGTTGCAACTTTTGCCACAATTAGATAGTTTATTCGTTGCACCAAAATCCTTTAATCCATATCAATGCTTGCCGGCAACGGTCTGCTTATATGTAGCGGCTGCGCTTCTCTGGCGCGTTAAACTCGCGCAGCTGATATATATTTGCTGTTATGGGCTGGCTGTCTTTGTCAAACCACCAAACCGGAT
>JBNJFX010000129.1:0-2659 GCA_051747245.1 Bacteroidota bacterium | reverse complement strand
TTGTTGTAAAAGCGACCGAGAAGCGGCTTAATAACGAATGTTTTTAAGCCGCAACTGTATTTTTGACAAACCGAGAAGGCCGGCGGGCAAACTAACGACATTGCGCATAACTGGCGCACGGATTACTGTTGAATTAGCAACTAACGAAAGAAGAGTCTTAAAACCAAGAGCAGCAAAGAATTGGCGAGGTGCGTCCGCGTTAATGCGCGGGTTATACCACCCAAACATAATTTTTGACAAGGCTATATAAAATGCAGATTGCAGCAATTATTGCTAACCAAAAGGGTAAAACACGGTATGTATATTCTTTGTTATAAATAACGGACTTTAATTTAACACGAGCGATGTGAAAATATCTTTTCGCATCAAGAGTAATTTCTAAATTTCCTTTATCCCTATTACCTGAGTCAACAATATTTGAGGTGATTGTATTTGAAAATAGGTTTGTTTCCTTATGTAAATTAGGGTTATAATTAGCTTTAACAGGTTTACCCCGGTCATCCATATTCCAAACCTTACCATCTATTTCAATTTCATTTTCGACTCTATTCCGTATTTCCTCTCTTGATTTCTCCTCAAAATATTTCCGAAACTTAGTGTCTGCTTTTAAAGATTTATAGAGTTGACTACGGGAATGATGGATTGGTTTTCGTTGCCAAATCCAGAATCTATACCAATAAAAAATAAATACAATTACTACTGTAATGGGAATTACATAGATATTGTCGAAGCCAATGATTCCACTAAAATATTCTGGTTTTTGATTAAAATGCCCACCCCCTAAAATGAATACAATAATTGCGAAGGAAATGGCAGTTAACTTTTTAGAATGCTTTGAAATTTCCTCATCACTACTTCTCATTGACTAATATTTTTTGTCGATGATATTGAAAAGAAATTGGTGGTATAACGGACTAGCGTATAACCGGCAGGCGCCGGAGTGTTGATTTATTTACAAGTGAAAGAGTAACTAAAAAATGGGAAGCGGGCAAGAATAGGCGAGGCCTGTCCGAGTTAATGCGCGGGTTAGCCGTAAACTCTACTCTTTTTTCCCCATTAAAAAATCAGTTATTACATCCTCGTCATAAGATTCTAAACCATGCTTATTCATAGCTTTATTCCATTCAATAATTGCTTTTTTCATTGAATTCATATCTGTTTTCCAAACGGGTTTTAAATATTTTTGCCACAAATCTAATTCGAGTGGAGTAACTTCTTTGTCAGGAGAGAGTATCCTTGCAGTTTGTAACTTAGCCTCTGCAATTTCTTTAGTTATAACTTCATCAGGATAGACCCATTTGGCTTTACCAACACATTCTGTGTAGAGTGAAATTTGTTTTAATACATTTAAAACATTGGGATGTTTAGCTTCTTCTGAGAACATTTTCTTTAGTTCATCCAAAGTATTAGATCCTTTGGAAACTAGTTCTGGAAGAATCCATTGATTATTCTTTTGAAGATGATTCCGAAATGATTTCCATTCTTTAGCTCTTTGTTTGTCATCTTCCTCAATAAGCACTCCTCTAATTATTGGAACCTTTCCGGACTCTTCAATGCTAAGAATTGCCAGTGCTACAGAACTGCTATATCTCTCATGCTCAAATAAAATTTCAGCATCCTTTAGTAAACGCTGACTATTTTCAATAGCGAGATTAATCCCTTCGGCAGCTTTTTCTGAATCTAATTTTCCAAAATATTGATTCGAGATACTCATGAGAATTGTTTACGGCTAACGACCTTGCGCATAAGGTGCGCACGAAATAATGTTGAGTTGTTAAATAATGAACGGAAAGCTAAAAAGCCAAAAGTGGGCAGAGAATAGGCGAGGTGCGTCCCCTTAATGCGCGGGTTAGGCAGCTGATAAAAGTTTTTTTACTTCTTTTGATGCACGATTTAAATCTAAATTATTTGGATCACTTAATTCTGCCGAAACTACTTTGACAAATTTATCTATTTCGTTTTCTAAATTCGCCTTTTTTAATAATGACTCTAATCTATCTTTGATATTCTGAGTTTTAGAAAAAGTCTTCAACTCGGAATTTCTTTTTTGAAGGTTTAATCCTCTGGCCCAAGCTAAATCGGAAAGAATTCCAAAAATAACTGCTTTTTCATTTTTATTCTCTCTCTCTGTAGAAAAAGCCGCATTTTATCATAAATTTTAGAGTGTTCCATTGTAATCACACTAAAATCATTGAGTTGATTAGGATAACCATTATTCAAGAGCTTATTATATTCGTTCCAAGCTTCCTCTGGATTTCCTGCTTTTTGTAAATAATTGGGCAATCTCAAAAAGGTGTTTATACCATGATTAGTATTCCCCGCTGCTATTTTTTGGTATGCTCTTCTTAGGAGTGATACTGCTTCATCAAGTTCTCCTTTTTTCTTTTTAGAAGTGGCCTTTTTTAGCAGATCTTTTGGATCATATTGAGGTTCACTTTTCCCGAAGCCAAATAATTTTTTAAACATATTTCTCTCGAGTTGAAGTTTATCAATTTAATTTAAGCTGCCTAACGACATTGCGCATAACCGGCAGGCGCTTAGATGTCAAATTAGTTGTAAAACGAAAGATTAACTAATAAATGAAAGGGAGGCAAGGAGATGGCGAGGCCTGTCCGAGTTAATGCGCGGGTTATAGTGCCTTTTAAGAGAAATTAATTGT
>JBNJFX010000128.1:0-2674 GCA_051747245.1 Bacteroidota bacterium | reverse complement strand
AACCAGCCCAAAGCAAAACCGATTCAGATAAAGTTAACAGAACAAATTCAGCAACTTGTGGATGAACTTCAGAAATTTAAAACACCATTAAACGATTACATGTTACCAATTGTTACTATAGAGCATAAAGATGAGAAGCTCTATACGCATATAGTAAATAAGAGAAAGCGTTATGGTAATTATCTTAAAGACCTTGCTGCTGAGTTTGAATTTGAATTTAACCTTACAAGTTATGTCAGCAGACATACGATGGCAATGCAATTGCAGAATAATTCTATCTCCAGAGATAAAATAAGCCAAATTCTCGGACATAGCGATTTGCAAACAACCAATGTGTATCTTGACAGCCTGGACAGCTCAGTAATTGATGAAGCAGTAAAAGTATTGTAATATGAAGAAGGTGAAATTTCCGAGAAGAGTAGTTAATTCATTAGATTTTCTGTCTATGAATTCATCCCATGTGCTTTCCAAAACTTTGTCAGTTAAGCTACTCTTGCAAACCGACAAGGATGAAAGATTATTATTATTGAATAATAGTATAAGAAGTACGATAAGTGAACTTACATTGAGAATGGATGATAGCATGAAAAATGCGTTTATCCAAATGTATAATAGTAGGAAGGATTCAAAAAATTTTGTAGATAAGTTCAAAGAAATATTATATGATGGGTTGGAAACGATACCAACTAACGTGAACCAATTTATAGAAGCGATAAATGAAATTATAGAGATAAATGATGTTGAAGATAGCAGCCAAATGGATATGGCCTATAGCAAAGATCAAAGTTACTCACAAGCAGTTAAGCTTGTAGAATCAATTTTGAGCTCATCTCAAAATTCAAATTTTCATGCAATAAATCATGAGGCATTAGTTGGGATGCCGAAGATATTGAAAATTCCTAAAATGAAAACAATAATTGTCATATTTGGCTTTTTGCATTATTTGGATTACTTGTATAAAAATATAGATGCCGTTAAAAACAATAGGCCATTTGTGACAAGCATTTCAAAAGAGAATAATAGCACCCAAATCATTACTAAACGTTTTGATGAACTGAATTCGAAATTAGGAAATAACAAATCCCCATTCCTGAACGAAAATGATTACAATTTTTATGTTGATTTGTTAACATTATATTTTGAAGGTAATGAATATAAATTGCCAGAGCGCAAAATTGAATTGACACCAGGTATTAAAGGAAAAGTTGCTTCAACATTAGGAAATATACACAGACGATTCACACAAACATACAAAGCTGACGAGGCATTTCATGATGTCGTTCGTGTCTTAAAACCATTTGAGTGTGATTTAGAATATGAAAAGATCTATAGGGCTATGAGAAATAAATAATTTTTTTTGACTTAAGTATTTAATAATCATATTGTTGAAAATTTGCTCATAATGCCCTTTTGATTGCCCCGATTGCCCTATCTATATTTACTTCTAAATAGGGAATAACCCCATTTCATATAAAGTAATATTAACATGGAAAAATTCGAAAGTCTACCCTTGAAGGTAGCAATTTTGATAGAAGAAGTAAAAGCAGTTAAAGTGCTATTACTTGCAATGAAGAACATGTCAGTTGACGGGGAGAAGGTCATAGACATGGATGAAGTAAGCAAACTGACAGGGTATAAGAAGAATACCATCTATCAGCTTGTACACAAAAAGGCAATTCCATATCATAAAGCTGAAAATGGAGGACGTAAGCTGATTTTTTTTAGGGAGGAAATTGAAAGTTGGCTAAAAGGCAGGAAACCTGAAACCTCGGAGGAGTTTTGTGAAAGGAAAGAGCTTGAATTGTATAACTCATGAAAGGAGGGCTGAATTGATGGAAAAACAACACCACGAAGGTTTCCTGAGTTCCCACAGTTTAGGTGGATGGATTTATTATCGACAAGTCGAAATAGTCGATACGATGGAGAGATTTGAGAAAGAAAGTGAATGTCAATTTAAACAAGTAAAAAATTAATGTTATGGTAGAATATAAAGAAGAACTAAGATTACCCAGTGAAAAATGGTCGGAGAATAAAACTATGGTAGATTATATCGAGGAACTAGAATTACCCATGGAGAAATGGTCGGAGAATAAAAACATGGTGGAGAAACTTTTTAAAATCACTAAAGAAGGAGATGTGCTATGGAACGAGGTTTTGTTTATTGAATTACTTGAAAAAAATGATTTTCTCAAGATAATAATAAACGGTAAGACCAAATTCATGCGAAGACGTGGAAATTCATTTGAAGAAGTTAGCCCTGAATATATTAAGGAATATGTTTTGAATTACCTAAATCATCGTGAAACCCAAACTACAAGGGATTTTCTCATAAAAAGAAATATCTTCTTTTCTCCTAATGTTTTAAATGGGCTTGAGGAAGAAATTCCTGATACCGTTAGTGATAACACTGTGGAATTTTACAATGATGAAGGTGTTGTGATTGTTACAAAAGATGACATAAGTTTTGAACCTATGGCATAGAAAATAATTAGGTGAACTTATAAATATAGAGGGGGGAGCCGAAAATCTGAGAATTTTCAGATAAAGTTAACAGCTCCCTCCTTAATTAAAAATCAAAAAATTACTGTTATGTATTATGTTGGAAAAACACCCGAAGAGCGTGATCGAATCGTTAATAATGGATGGATAAGGCGAATGTGTTTTGAAACTATAT
>JBNJFX010000127.1:0-2677 GCA_051747245.1 Bacteroidota bacterium | reverse complement strand
CTCGGTGGATTTTATTGAAGAACCCTTCGAGGATGTTTTGAAATCGGTTTGCGAAACCGCCGGGGTGGATTATGAAGTCCGCAGTAACCGGCAAATTATTTTAACCGAAAAAGCTGAAGAAAGGGTGATGACAAAAACTTCCCAGCAGCAACAAACCATCACAGGGGTGGTAACCGACGCTGGAGGACTTTCATTACCCGGAGTGACAGTGGTAGTAAAAGGCACCTCCACCGGTACCGTTACTAATAATGATGGGGAATTTTCCCTCGATCTTCCCTCTGGTGCTGACACCCTGCAGTTTTCGTTTGTCGGGATGCGCACACAGCAAGTACCCATTGATGGAAGGACTACTTTTACGGTGGTGATGGAAGAAGAGAGTATAGGATTGGATGAAGTTGTGGCGATTGGGTATGGGAGACGAAAAAAATTGAATTTAACAGGAGCTGTTGGTGTAATTAATTCAGATGAAATTGCAATACGGACAGTTAATTCTACAACACAGGCACTTCAAGGATTATCACCAAATCTGAACATAGATGTAAACACATCTGGAGGAGAGTCAGATGCTTCGATGAATATTAATATAAGAGGGACTGGTTCATTATCAACCTCGAATCCATATATATTAATAAATGGTGTGAGAGCTACGCAGTCAGAACTTGCTGCATTAAATCCTATGGATATTCAAGATATCTCTGTTTTAAAAGATGCTGCATCCACAGCAATTTATGGAGCTCAAGCTGCTTATGGAGTAATACTAATAACAACAAAACAAGGGATACATAATCAAGATTTTGAGATGAACTATTCATCAAGTTTAAGACAAAAACAACGGATATTTGTTCCAAAACCTTATGGGGGGTCCCAAAAATATGCAGAAGTTAAAAATATAGCAAGCTATAATAGTACTGGACAATATCATTTTAGTTCAGAACATCTGGAAAAAATTCGTGCTTATGCGGAAGGTGAAATACCACATCAAACAGAGCAAGATCCTAGAAACCCCAATTATTGGCTGGGAATTGGAGCAGGAGGCGCAGCTGATTGGTCATTTGGATATGCAAATACAGATTGGTTTGATGTAATGTACAAAGATAAAGAATATGCCCAAAAGCATGATATTTCTGTCCGCGGAGGAAGTGACAAAATTACATATCATATCTCTGGTGGTTATTTAAATGATCAAGGGGCATTAAAATTTGGGGAAGAAGAATATAAAAAATATAATTTTAATTCTAATATACGTATAGATATTACTGACTGGTTGAATTTTTCTAATAACACCAGGTATTATTATGAAAATAATATTTTTCCTACTACACTTGATGCTGGCAATGTTAATGAAGATAGGGGGCGAATTTATCATGACATTATAAGATTTCAACCTTTAGCCCCATGGAAAACTCCTCCTGTTAAAGATGAGGAGGGAAATATAATTGTTCCTGAACAGTTAGCTCAAATACCTGCTATAGTTGAAAATAATGGATTTAATGAGTATAATAAAAATAATTTAGTAACTATCTTTAAAGCAGAAATTAATATTGTCAAAAATTTAAATTTATTAGGAGATTTTTCTTTTAAAAAGAATTTTTATGACAGAACTATGAACTTAAAAAAATGGACATTTTTTGGACCAGATGGAAAACCAAACATTACTTATCAAGCAAATAATAATCAAATACAAAAAGATAATCGAAAAACGGACTATACATCATTTAATATATATGTTGATTATCGTCAAAATGTTTTAGAGAATCATAATTTTGAGATATTGGCTGGCTATCAACAAGAGGAAGAATATTTCAACCGATTGCAAGTTTCCCGTCAAAATGTTTTAGCTAATGAACTTAATTCAACGGAAGTGGCTGTTGGTGAAGTTATTGGTCCAGATAATCCCATTTCCACATGGAGTACAATGGGCTTTTTCGGAAGATTAAATTATAATTTTCGAGAAAAATATCTAATTGAATTTAATGGAAGATACGATGGTTCTTCTAAATTTGAAAAAGGAAATAGGTTTGGTTTTTTTCCTTCATTGTCAGCAGGATATAATATTGATAAAGAGGACTTTTGGAGTCCTTTAAGCAATATTATAAATACTTTTAAATTAAGAGCTTCTATTGGGAAATTAGGAAATCAGGATGTTGCTGGATATTTATATATGTCATCAATACCCGTAAGTTCCAGATTATCATGGATTATTGATGATGAAAGGCCTGCATACACATCAATGCCTGGAATTGTGAGCCCAGATATTACATGGGAGACTTCATTTACTAAGAATTTGGGTATTGATTTTTCTATGTTCGATGGAAGGTTATCAACTGAATTTGACATTTATAAACGGGAGACAGATAATATGTTTGGACCAAGTTCTACATTACCTAGTGTGTTGGGAGCTAATCCGCCACAAACAAACAGTGCATCATTAGAAACAAAAGGATGGGAACTTGTTATTGGGTGGAAAGACCTTATATCTAACAAGTTTAATTACTATGCAAAGTTTATGTTATCTGATAATACTTCAACTATAACAAGATATAATAATCCAAATAAAGTATTAAATACTTGGTATGAGGGTAAAAAAATAGGAGAAATTTGGGGCTATGAGTCAGATGGATTGTTCCAATCTGTAAATGAGGTAGAAGAGTACCTTTCTGAAGTTGATCTTTCACAT
>JBNJFX010000126.1:0-2711 GCA_051747245.1 Bacteroidota bacterium | reverse complement strand
CTTTTTTGTGTTTTAAGAAATTAGTTTTACTTCGGCGGAACTTCTCCCGATGTTCTCACTTCCTCCCCGAACACACCTAAGACGAAAAGTCTCTGCACGGTGCACACAAAAATTCTTTAAACGAAATAATAATTCACGACAAAAATAACGAAAAGTTTGCGCTTTACCTTTAGCTTCCGGATTAATTTCTAGGGCATACCCAGAAAAAATTGTTCTTTCTCCTTCTGACTGTAATTCAAGTTCTTCTAATAAATCAGAAATTTCTTTCGCGGCGTCATGATAAGCATCAATATCCAGAAAATCTTCTACGTCCATTAATAATTCTTTTAATCGAGAATAATCAGAGCCATTTTCACATATAACACGAGAAGTGGCAAAATAAATCTCTTTGAATTCGCTTACTTGTGCCATGTTCCCCTCCTTCTTTATTAAAGTACGATGTTTTTTATTATAAAATAAAAAACATTTCTTGTAAAGCCCTGTTTCACTTACACCTTATTGTATTTTTTAGTATTTAATTTTTCTCCCCGTGCTTCCCTTATTACAATATAAAGAGCTAACCCTACATTTATTCGCTTGTTAAACAGGCCCATAAGATCCTTTATCAAAACTACTTACAACATCGAGGACATTGTTTGTTTTCGATTTCCGGGACTTCTTCATTGTTAGCGGCCTGTTTTATTAATTCGGTCAATTTTGCTGAATCAATTATCTCAATCGATTTACCCTTGGCAAAGTCTGTTGCCTCTGTTGTAAAAATATTAGTAGTAATAAAAATACTACGACCACTTGTTGGGTTGTCAGCTACTCTGTTATAAAAACTTCGGATATCACTAAGTGTGACTTTAGAGTCCTTATGTTTTTTGCCTTGAATATAATGTATTGTATCGTCTTTTTTGGCAGTCACATCAACCCCACTGTCATCTGAGTCACCAACTCGATGAGTTTGATAACCCAGGCGCCTAAAAAGCACGGCAATAAAGTCTTCAAATTTATCTGGCTTCATTTGCTTTAATTTCTCCAGTAGATCTTTATTCTCTGCCCCTTCGAAAATATCATTAAATCGCCTTTTTCGAACAAGCATTGCCAAAACAAATATCATAAATAGAACAACTAAGCTGAGAATAAACACTTGGGGGAAGGCTTCTTTATTACTAAAGTACACCAACATTAAAGCAACTAACCAAAGGCTAGCAACTCCCTGCACCAAATCTGCAGTTTTATAATTTTCCTTAGCCATACTATTGCTATTACTATTTAGAATCTGTTTTATTCTTCCAATGCCTTTTTTCAACATAAACAATCCGCCACCAAACCTGAGCCAAAAAATAGCCGCCAATTAAGGCAAGCACAATCAAACCATAACTTACCCACCAAGGCAGTACACAATAAAACTCTCCCAAAAAGCCTTTATTTAACAAAACACCTCCACGAGCCAAAACCATTTTAATATAAACCCACTCTATCAAAGCATGAAGCAAAAAACTAAGTTGCAAACTCAAAACAACCGTCAAAATAGTATAAAAAATTTTTTTCATAATTGTTTAATTTAAACTTTAATTATTTTTTATTAATAATATTATTCTTTGCCATACCCCAGGGAGCTTCTCCCCAAGGAGATTTCTCTTGCTTCGCAATTTACCTTTTACCCGATCAATCCTTTTCCGTTTGTCATCCCGAGCGTAGCCGAGGGATCCCTTGGAGGTTTTTAACCCATCAAAAATCAAAATACCAGACCTGACCTTTTTTGCACCCTTTTTTCTTTTGTCATTCCCGACACTCCTTACCCCCGCCTTGTCACTAGCGAGCGACGAGGCCCGGCAGGGAAATAATAAATAAGTGATCGGGAAGCCATTAGATCAGTAATAACGTGAAATTTCACACTAGTTCATAAAATTAACTCCTACTTCTTCCAATCCTTAATCAAGAGTAAAAATCCTAAAGATCATACTGTCCCTTATCTTTCCTACCCACCAAATTTAAACTTTTTTTTCTTCACAGAATAAATATGCAGATGTCCTAACTTTTTCCAACTCTCTGCCTCAACTAATATTTTGTCCATTATCTTAACTGCTTCTACCGGATTTTCTCCAATCGCGGTTTCCTCAGATAACATAACCGCATCACCACCCTCAAGTACCGCATTAGCCACATCCGAAGCCTCGGCACGAGTCGGTTGCTTGTTTGAAATCATAGATAATAACATCTCCGTAGCCACGATTACCATTTTCTTTGATTTGTTACACGCCAAAACTATCTCTTTTTGTACAAAAGGCACTTGTTCAATCGGTATTGTCCTCCCCAAATCTCCCCGCGCTATCATTAATGAATCTGTTTTATCCAATATTTTATCAAACTGCTTTAATGATTCATTAGTCTCTATCTTGGCAACAAGATTTGTAGATAGTTTGTTTTCTTTACAAAAATTTTTAAACTCTACTACCTCTGCCTCCTTTTTAACATGAGACAAGGCGATATATTCTGGCTTGGTTTCCAGTATTAACTTATTAGCAAGCGAGAAAGAAGGTTGCGGTAAATCCAATAAAATATCTACCCGCATACCAAGTTTTTTTGCTTCCTTTTTTATCACATCAATATTTTGAGCATGACTATCAAGAGTATTATGTTTCAAATTCAAACGAAAAATATCAACACCAGACTGTATTAATTTCTTTACAACACCAGCTCCCTCTGAAGCCGGCCCAATTGTC
>JBNJFX010000125.1:0-2733 GCA_051747245.1 Bacteroidota bacterium | reverse complement strand
AATATAGCATTAAGAGAAGCAAAAGGGGATTATATTGCTTTTTTGGATAGTGATGATATGTGGCTGCCAAATAAGTTAGAAAGACAAATCCAATTTATGAGAAACAATAATTATGCTTTCTCTTTTACCGCTTATCAGCGAGTTAATCAAAATAACACAAAAATAATAAACCGGATTGGAGTTCCGAAATCTATTGGTTATAATGAATTTTTGAGAAATACGATAATAGGATCATTAACTGTGATGATCGATAAAAGACAAACTGGATATTTTGAAATGCCAAATATTCGCTCTAGCCATGATATGGCGCTTTGGTGTGATATCCTGAAGAGAGGATTTAAAGCTTATGGAATAAATGAGGTTTTAGCATATTATCGTATCGTTGGCGATTCAAATACAGCGAAGAAAAGGAAAGCGGCTATGGATGTTTGGCGTGTATACCGTGACATAGAAAAAATGAGTTGGATGAAAAGTGCATTTAATTTCTCCCTATATGCCTTTAATGCATTGAAAAAAAGAATTTTTTAACAAGCTGTTTTGCATTAAAGGATGAACTTTCTAAATAAGAAATAAATATTTTCTGATGAAGCGAATTTTTGATTTTTTTGTTGCGCTTATAGGATTAGTCCTATTATCACCTTTATGGATTTTAATTGCTTTGGCTATAGTTCTTGATTCTAAAGGGGGTGTGCTTTATGTCAGCAAAAGGGTTGGGCAGGACGAAAAATTATTTGATTTTTTTAAATTTCGTACAATGAGTCCTAATAATGATAAATCAGGAATCACTGTAGGAAACAAAGATCCACGTATTACAAAAGTTGGTTACATATTGAGAAAATATAAACTAGATGAAATACCACAATTGATCAATGTTTTAAAAGGCGATATGAGTGTCGTGGGTCCACGGCCGGACATCCCGGGTTATAATTCCTATTATAAACAGGAATTTGATAGATATTATCAAATAAAGCCCGGTATTACTTCATATTCATCAATTTTTTTCTCCAATGAAAGCGAATTGTATAAGAATTCGCCGAATCCGGAAAAAGCATACATTGAAAAAACAATACCAAAGAAAGTGGAATTGGACAAAACTTACTTTAATAATCAGAATCTTTTAACTGATATTAAGATTTTGGTTAAAACAGTAAAAAAAGTTATTCAAAATTAATCATTATGAGTAAAAAAATTTGGCTTTCTTCTCCACACATGGGCGGAGAAGAATTGAAATATATACACGATGCATTTGAAAAAAACTGGATTGCCCCATTGGGTGAGAATGTAAATGAATTTGAAAAAAGTTTGACTCAGTTTTTAAATATCGATCATGCTACAGCATTGAGTAGTGGAACGGCAGCATTGCATCTTGCTTTGATAAATCTTGGCGTAAAACGGGACGATGAAGTTATTGTTGCATCGCTTACTTTTTCTGCAAGTGTGAATCCAATAGTTTACCAGGCAGCAAATCCGATCTTCATTGACAGTGAGCCGGATACCTGGAATATGGATCCAGAACTATTGGAAGATGCAATAAAGGATCGAATAAACAGAGGAAAAAAACCGAAAGCTATTATTTTAGTTCATTTGTATGGAATGCCCGCAAAAATTGATGAAATTCTTAATATTTCAAATAAATACGATATTCCGGTTGTAGAGGACGCAGCAGAGGCGCTTGGAAGTAAGTACCATGGAAAACATACTGGAACATTCGGTGAAATGGGAATCTTATCTTTTAATGGAAATAAAATTATTACAACTTCAGGTGGAGGAGCGATGGTTTCAAATAACCATGACTATACCGAGAAAGCGCTTTTTCTGGCAACTCAGGCTAGAGATGAGGCTCCCCATTACGAACATTCCGAAATTGGATACAATTATCGAATGAGTAATATACTGGCCGGTATTGGCAGAGGACAGATGGAAGTGATACAGGATCGAGTTGAAAAGCGGAGGGCAAATTTTAAATTTTATTCTGATCATTTGAGTAATTATGAAGAAATAGAATTTCTAACTGAACCGACCGGCTTCTTTTCTAATTATTGGCTGACAACTTGTATTATAAAAGAAAATGCTAAAAATATTACAAGAGAGGATATTCGTTTGAGATTACAAAAGAAGAATATTGAAACCCGTCCCCTCTGGAAACCAATGCACTTACAGCCAGTTTTTAAGCATTATCCGGCTTATTTAAACGGAGTGTCCGAAAAACTCTTCGAAAATGGACTTTGTCTACCTTCAGGTTCAAATTTAACAGAAGAAGACAGATATAGAGTTCTGTCTGAGTTGAAATCTGCTCTGGAAGGGTATTTTCAGGAGTAGAGGTAAATATTTAGGCACTTTCAGAAGTGAAGGCAAATATTAAAATGAGCATCAATTAGCTAATGAGTAAGCTTAGTAGGCAGTGAACATGCAACACATAATGGATAAATAAATTATCCTCTATAATTTGCATTAAAACAACCTAAAGTTTTGTGAGTTCCTTTCCTATGTCAATAATTCCGAAACCCTGCTTTTTAATCATTTCTGCATTTTTTGAGGTTTCGCTTTGTTTAATTAGTCGATAAATGATTGTAATTCAATACATTGTCTGCCTGTGAATACGCATTCTTAGATCCGAACTGAGGTAAAATATTCTGTTTTCTAATTTCTGAATTCATTTTAGAAATTAGATTGTATTTTTGAAATTAGCTTTCCAGCATCTATTTTATCAACCATCGACAACCATCCACCATC
>JBNJFX010000124.1:0-2761 GCA_051747245.1 Bacteroidota bacterium | reverse complement strand
AGACGATAATGACAATCAACCGAATCCAAATCCTGAGCCGGTACCAACAATTGCCTTAAATAGCAGCTCTGATAGTAACATTATTTATCTGTTAGCCAGGTCTTATGCCCTGACCATAGATAGTGTTGAATGGTCAGATAGTCAGACTCCAACAAAAGAAGCTGTATTGAGCAAAGAACACGATTTTTTAGCAAAAAAGCCAGGTAATATAAATGGACTCGCAAAAGGCGTGTTAAATATTCGTGAAGTTCTTGAGAACGACTTCAGTAATAAGGTTGCCAATTTTTCCAAAGATATAACTTGGGCTGCATTTGCTGAAGATTTATCTATTGAAATTCTTATCAATAATGCTCCTGTTGGGCAACAAGAGTATTACTTAGGCCAAAAGATTTCTCTTAGTTATAGATTAAAAAAATCTTCTAAAGACTATTTAAAACTTGAAAACCCAAAATGGCAAATTTCTGGCGCAACCATAAAAGAGCATGATATTTGGTTTGGTGATGGTTTACCAACTTTAATTTCCGATGAAGAGTTAGCCAGCGAAAGTTTGAATTTATTTTTATATTGTACCGATGAAGAAAATTTCTCGAAAAACATATCAATTGAAGGGCAATTATTGCATAGAACAATAGCTACTTCTACTCACATTGAAATTAAACATCCTGATTGGGTTGATACTTCGCCACCAATCTTCCCGCAGCCAGTCTTGAACTTCTTTGTTGAAAGTCCTTATAAGGTCTATTATTTAGGTTATAAGGAAGATAATGAAAACTATCCAGTTTTTGAACCGACTATAAATAACAGCACTAAAATTAAGTTTCTAATTGCTTGCCTTCAGTTAGTAGTAAATAACCATCGACGAAAAGAGACTAACAATGGTATTCCTACTGAGAAAGTTGCAAAAACCTACCCATCGGGTGAATTTTGGTTGGATGGTAAGTTTCCCTTTATGTCGTTCAAATCAATACACCCGAGTGATACAAAAAAATTAATTTCTTTGTATCAGGACCCACCTATTGTAGAGCTTGACGACAAAGCTCCTATTGTTGTATCAGATGTTGTAGCTGATGCTGACTATCTTCTTTTTATTATGGCAAAGCCAGCTACTTCTGAGCTGATTCCCTTAAAAGATTCTATTTGGGTTCCAATAAAGGCTTTTAAATGGCACTGGGAAGGCCAAGCCCAAAAAGATGACATGGGCAATTGGGTAAAAGGCCCAATTGCAATTCTTGCATCAGGTCTTAAGGTGATAAAATATGATGAAATTGTTAAGTGGAAAAAAATAGGTGTGGCTGCAACTACTGACGAAATTGATGAAAATCACATAAAAATTAAATGGGAGCCTAAACAATGAAGCTAAAATACCTTCTATTAGTAATTTGTGTTTTTATTATGATCTTTAATGATATGTTACTTTCTTCTAACTTAGATGTGAATTTAATTGCACAAGATTGTGATTTGCATATGAAAATCTCACGTAATGAAAAGATTAATATGATTCTTAGGCGTTTTAAAAGAGGTCCTTATTATGAATTGTTGCTAGTCTATTCTGATTCGAGAGGTTTACTTAAAGATAAACTTTGGCGAAAAGTTGTAAAAGATCAAGCACCCGCACCAGTAAATAATCCTGCCGGAAAATATTTACGAGAAGCGCAAATCTGGAATAGCAATTACGATGATGTGATAATAAAAAATACTAATGAATTTGATACCCAATTATGTGTTTCCGGTAGATTTAACTTAAAAGACCATGAAAAATACTACGCTTGCGTTGTTATTAGAGATGAAAAGCAGCTTTATATTTCAAATGTTCTTGCTTTTGAATCGCATGCAGAAAAACCTGTTCCTCTCGGCACTTTTTCTCTAATGGAACATCTGAATAAGCCTGCATTCCAAGCCATAAAGAATGAACTAACTTTGGTTGAAAAAGAAGAGAATTTAAATTTACACTAGAATATTTCACCCCACCACTCAACCCAAATCCAACCCACGCCCTAAAAACCGCCCTGGCGCCTTAAAAATACCACTTCATGCGCCCCAGGGCGGTTTCAACTTTCCAACAACCCTCTAAAAAACCTCAAAACCCCGCACCACCACCGCTAAAACCACACAAACCAGCCCCCAGAACCACAAAATCGAAAAATAACCCAAAAACAGCCTAAAAAGCTATTTCCAGCAACCCAAATCACCATCCGTCCGCAGTTTACGTGAACGAAACGGCCGGGCCCTCACTCGGCTTCCGCATAACAAAGTTAATGCGGAAACTCGCGGGCTAGTCTGTGCTTTTTCAAAGTTCGAATCTATCGTTACCAAACTTTTGCTTGTTTTTAGCCTGTCATACATCTAAAATAATTATGAAATATAATCAGAGGATAAGAGAATGAAACTTGTGAGGTCCAAAGCATTTTCCGGCATTATTTTTATTGCATTTTGCCTGCTGTTTTCATATCAATTTTTGCTCTTTGCACAACTGCCCGAGACTAAGTTTCCGGCAGAATTACAAGAGCTGTTACAGGGCAAAACTTCGGCTGTCAGTTCAGCAGCTTCGCAGCTGAAAGAAACCAACCTGCCTGCAGCTTTGGCTGTTATTGAGCTGTTAAAATTTAAAGCCCTACACCGGGAAATTCCTGTAAACGTAGATCAGATCAATGATTTTGAAACCATAATTAAATCCAGATTAAAAAATTCATCTGTGGTTTCATTCTCTAGAACCGAAACCTGCCGAAAAAAAGTCGAAGCAAAAGAAATAGAAATTGCTGGC
>JBNJFX010000123.1:0-2836 GCA_051747245.1 Bacteroidota bacterium | reverse complement strand
ACGGCTCACCTATGAAAGGTGCGACCTTCTTAGCAACATTAGAAAAATTAGGCGTTCAAAGTTCTTTTTCAAGACCACGTGTCAGTAATGACAATGCCTGTGCGACATGTTGCAATTTAAAAAGAATTGCTTAAGTAAATCAACTTAAAACTAAATGATGGACAAATCAAATGAAGGGGGAACGCCCTAAAGGGTTTGGTTTAATACTCCGAATTGCATCAGTTTCATTAAGGAAATTTTTGTAATAAGCTCGGTGAAGTCAGGTGACAGTTATCGAAAACTAAGCAACAATCGAAAGGGCTCTAGCGGTAGAGTTTGTAACTTATAGCTGGGAACTCTATAAAATATCTATGGTTAGAATGAAGCCTATAAGCTTCAGACGAATATGCGAATGTACAGGTCTAAATGTCGAATAATTAGAAATAATTTAGCCAGCAAAGACTGGGGTTAGTGAGGTTTAGTAAGATTACGCGTTATGAAAAACCTTAGTTATTGAAACGGATAACTCAAGCTAACAGGCCTATAGCATAGACTTAAGGATATATGAATAGATAAATCATTTGGAACATGGTAAGCCAATGACATGGAGGGCTTAATCCCTATGAAATGGAATGATGGAAAGGATCAACGATCTATAACATCATATGACATTGGTGAAAGTAGAGGCATAGTACCGAGGAAGCCTGTATAACAAAAGGTGGAGGGATAGCCTCAAGTCAAAAGAAAAGATTGAATAAATTACTATTTGCATAAGGTTCTGGTGAGACTAAGAGAGTTGAAACTTTTAAAGGAGTAAACGACTTATGCACGAGGAAAACGGAGCAATGAATAAGAAAGGACTTTTAAGGAATAACGAGTACTATCAAATGCAAGAAATATTCGACGATTTATATAAGAAAAGTGAAAATAACGCTAACTTCAAGAACTTAATGCCAATCATTACATCTAGTAAAAATATCCGATTAGCTTTCAGAAATTTAAAAACTAATAAAGGCAGTAAAACGCCTGGTGTTGATGGGAAAACAATTGATGATTTAAAAGCGTTAACAACTGAGAAACTCATTGAGTGCGTTAAGATAAGACTCAGTTCATACAATCCACATATGATTAGAAGGGTATATATTGAGAAGGAAAATGGAAAGAAAAGACCACTTGGTATACCAACTATAGAAGACCGTTTAGTACAGCAATGTATAAAACAAGTCCTAGAACCAATCTGTGAAGTAAAATTTCACAATCACAGTTATGGTTTTAGACCTAACCGAAGTACACATCACGCAATCGCGAGAGTGAAATTTTTGATCAACAAAGCTAAATTAAAATACGCTGTCAGTATAGATATAAAAGGATTTTTTGACAATGTTAATCACTCAAAGCTAATGAAACAACTTTGGACCACGGGTATTCGAGATAAGAACCTATTATCAATCATGAATAAATCTCTATCTTCAGAAATTCAAGGAGAAGGTATACCAACTAAAGGAACAATCCAAGGCGGTTTAATTTCACCATTGCTTGCGAATGTTGTGCTCAACGAATTGGATTGGTGGCTTAGTGACCAATTTGAAACATTCAAGACAGAAATACAGTATTCTACTAATGGTACCAAATCAAGAGCTCTTATCAATCGTAGTAATTTAAAGAGGTTCTACATTGTCCGCTATGCGGATGATTTAACAATTATGTGTGAAGACTATGAAACGGCAAACAAAATTAAAATTGCAACGACTAAATGGTTAAAAGAAAGGCTTAAACTTGAAGTAAACGAAAGCAAAACAAAAATCACAAATCTTAGAACAAATTATATGAATTTTCTTGGATTTAGACTAAAAACGGTTAAGAAAGGACATAGATATGTCTGTAAATCTAAAATGAGTATCAAAGCTTTTAATAAAGCAGTAAAGAAACTCAAAGCGCAAGTAATAAAGGTTCAGCAAACCAACTTAGCGAAAGAAGTTAATAAACTTAATGCAATGATTTTGGGATTGCATAACTACTATAAAGTAGCAACACATGTTAACATAGATTTCAGTATAATCGCTTTCTTAGTCAATAAAACCTTAGAGAACCGATTGAAATGTAACCTAAATAAAAAAGGTCATATTTCAAAAACTTTTAAGAAATATTATGGAAAATATAATTTCAAAGCTTATAATGTATGTAAAATCAGATTATTTCCCATTGGAGGTATAAAGTTTAGCATCCCATATAGTTTCATTCAAACCACTTGCAACTACAAAGCAAGTGGTAGAGCTAAAATACACAGTGAATTACAAAATGTCAATTCAAATATGTTTAAATATATGCTTGCTAATCCTATTCGTGGTCAAACCATTGAGTTCAACGATAATACATTATCAAAAACGGCAGGACAACAAGGCCGTTGCTTTATTACTAAAGACGAACTCAAGATAGGTCAATTAAAATGTATTCATCAAACGCCTAAAAAATTAGGTGGGTCAGATAACTATAAGAATATCATCATAGTATCATCGGATGTTTACAAATTAATCCATGAAGAAAATGAAAGAGACCAACTGGTATACATGAGAAGAATTGGAAGAAGTATTAGAAATAAGATCGCGCTTAAAAGACTTAACAGGCTACGTAAAATAATCGGGAATAGTAAAATTATGAATATCTAACTTTGATGGAACGCCGTATGAGGTGAAAGTCTCACGTACGGTGTGGGTTAAGGGAAAATCCGGAGATAACATCAAAGGATTACCTATTAACATATTCTGAAAGTTTATTTAAAACAATGAAGTATGCACCAATATATCCTAAAAATGGCTTTGATACATTAGGAGAAGCACGACAATGGATTCAACGATTT
>JBNJFX010000122.1:0-2883 GCA_051747245.1 Bacteroidota bacterium | reverse complement strand
TAACTTGAT
The DNA here is from genome assembly GCA_051747245.1 of Bacteroidota bacterium. Taxonomy (GTDB): domain Bacteria; phylum Bacteroidota; class Bacteroidia; order Cytophagales; family Cyclobacteriaceae; genus Marivirga. The sequence continues at coordinate 2,874 of JBNJFX010000122.1, read as the reverse complement.
GGACTATGCCCAAGGCACTTTCCTCCACAAGCACCAATGGGATATGATCCACGACCCAGAAGCTATGGCGGCACTTTTTCAGGATGATGCGGATGGGGCTTATGCAGATGGGCAAATTAAATTTATTGAGTTTGCCGAGTTTAATTTTACAAAACCTGAAGAAGCTTCAAATGCAGCTGGTTATCTTACTTTTTTAACACCAGTAGGAAGTCCAATTACTTTACCATTTGATGCTAAACTTACTTTTACAGGAAAGACTAATCTGGATGAATTAGATAATATGATACCTAATGGTAGTCTTTTGGCATTTAAACTTCCAAATGGCCCGAAATATAGAAGTAGATATGGGAAAAGTGAAGGTAAGTGGATATTTAAAGGGTATGTTACTGGTTCTGAGGAAAATAATGATTTAAAATATTTCAATGGAGAGAATTATCAGAATTTATCAAGTAGCTCTTACAAAGTAGTTGTGGCTAAATATTTATTAGAAGAGTGTAAAGTTGATATTGGTATAGCCACATCAACAGAGAAATATATCGAATTGATTGATATAGAAAAACCCCTTTCAGATGGGATTACTATCGAAAGTTTATCACCTGATTATACTAAGGCAGGCATTGTTGTAGTTTCTTCTGATTGTTTGGATGAAGGACCAGGTAAGTACTTTTATGAAGCAAGGAAAGATGATTCAAATGTACCTACAAGTTTGATTTTAGGTATAGCAAATTATATGAACACCTTGCATGAAATGCTTTATGAAGAATTTGAGACAAATGCCTTTGATAATATGAGTAACGATGATTACGTATTCTATGATATGGGAGGTATAAATACGGTCGAGGATTATCAAAAATTTGAAAATTCACTGAAAAGATTCATCAATGATAAAGAACAGATTTATAACGAATTTATTGAAATAATTGAAAATGATAATTCAAGTCAAAACGAGGTTTTGGCAATTCTTAGTAAATTGACAATAAATCACGCAGAGGCTTTAAGTGCAGAAGACAGAATTAGAGCATTGAGAAAATTAAATCAAGGTGAACTCACTGGAAATTGGCTGATGGGTGATGGTGGGGAGTTTAGTGTTATAAAATTAATTGCTACCACTCCTGAAGATCAAATTCTCACTTTGTTTAATGATTTATCAACATCAAACATGATGAAAGATTTAAATAGAAAAACTGATGACTACTTTTTTGGGCCTGACAATTATACAAGGTTGATACAGGAACTAAGTAAACTTTTTTACAAGTTTTATAGCACAAACCCGGCAGATGAAACAATGTTAAATAGAGTAATTGAAGAGGAGAAGATTATTCGCTGGACGAGTATTGATAGTTATTTAGTTCAAGAAAATGATTACAGTGCATACTACACAGAACATAATTTAATTAATATTATATTAAATACTATTGATTATGAAATAGAGGTGCCTGAAAATGCCCAAAGTGGTTATGCGGCAAGTGTTACTGAGGAAAGTTCACAAACAGACTACGTATTAAATCCATTTGAACCGATTGGTATATTCTTTGAAACGGAGGAAGCTGCCAATGCGGTTGGTGCAGTAGCAGGTGAAACGTATATCTTTCCAGCATTTTATTTTGTTTGGCTTAAAAAGCAAGATGATAACCAAAAAATTGAGCAAGGAATATCTGACGCATTAACAATTAGTAGTTTTTTTATAGGGATAGGAGAGCTTGCAGTAGCTAAAGGAATGGCCAAATTGGCTGTTTCTGTTTTTCAGCTGGGAATATCCTCAATTAATACTACTCTTGATCAAGAAACTCGTGAAAGCCTTATTCAGGAAGGTCATGAAGAATTGGTGGTAGCATTTGATTTACTCTCAATTATGTTAGAAGCGTCTTCATTAAGTAAGAATCAATATAGAAATGCAATTCACTTAACAAATATCTGGAATTCATCTAAAGAATCAATACAAACAGTTTTAGAGGAATCTAAGTATGAAGAATTAGAGTCGTATGTAAAAGCAATTGAATTAAATGAATCAGAATAATGAGCATTAGAAAGAGAATTGAGCAATTTAGGTATCTTAGAAGTTTTAGGGTTCTTCTTTTCTCTATTATCATAATAGTATTTTCTATTATTGCCCTTTTTGAGAATTATAAAAGAAATACTGAATCAGAGTGTGTTAAGGGTATAATAACTAATGTCAAATACGTTAATCGATGGAATAAATCAAGAACTGTATTGATTTATGATGTGAAAATATACATTAATAATACTGAATTTAAACAAGGGTTTGTAGATGAAAAAGAATTTAAAAAGGTTAAATCTAATATTGTGATTGGAGATTCATTAGAGATATGTCACCATAAAGGACAAGTACTAATTATTAAATCTAAAGACAAGCGCTTATATGAATCTGGTTTTAGTAATATTTCTATAGTTTCAGTGTTTGTTTTAGGACTGGGAATGTTTGCTTTTATTGTTTATTACCTTATTAGATACAAAAATGATTTAGCAAATTAGAAAATGGCGGTTAGTAAATTGAACAGCTACTAAGGAAATAAAGAATATATCTTTTGAATTTAGAAAACTATGAAAAACTATTTTGTTTTGGTAATACTCTTTTTTACCACCACCCTCACCCAAGCCCAAAACCTCACCCAAGCCATTGAGCAACAAATCAGTGCAGCAAGGGAAAAGGAAAACAGCACTGCCCTGAACTGGAGCAGTTATGGTGAGGAAGAAAAGATAGAGGCTATTTCAAGCCTGCAAACCTATAGACAGGATAGTTTATTGTCGGTACGCCTTAAGGCTTATGATTTGCTTTATCAACTGATGCTTAATAGTAGTGAAATGGGTACACGACAGGCAAGTTTTCAAGCTTTTTTACAAGGACTTAACGAT
>JBNJFX010000121.1:0-2917 GCA_051747245.1 Bacteroidota bacterium | reverse complement strand
AATTTTTTTTTGTTAAATCATTGCATGCCAACCCAAAACCAACTATTTTTAATCAGCTGATTAATCAACCGTGCAAAATGACCAAAAATGCAACAGGAAATCATCAGGGAAATAAATAATGTCTAGAGAAGTAATGGAGCTCCGTCAATATTAGGTGTTACATCTTTTCATTGCTATTATAAAATCAAACGTACCGTTAATATGGATTCATATTTCAAAATACAAAATCTTGCTGGGGCCAGACAATTTGATAAATTCTTGAAAGAATATTATCAATCGAACAGTCCCTTCCAATTTCAATCATACTTAAATCTTTCAGAATGGTTTGCGTGGAGCCAAAAGAACGTTGAAAATGGGGGACGAATTTTTACATCGGTTTTTGATATTAAACTGAATTATATTTTTCTTGATTTCGAAAAATCAGGACTTACAAAATTATGGGGAGAAAGAAACATCGATAACAATATTCTTAATAAGAAACAAGATTTTAATTTAAGTGTGGAGTTATTAAAATATTTATCAAGTTATGTATTAAAATACAGAGCCTTACTTGATAAATTAATGGGATTGATTTTTTTGTGTTATTCTCCAGACGAATATGATAAATATCGTAGAGGGAAAAGCCGTAAAACATTATTTAAAAATACATTTGAAAAAAAAAGTATTCCACTAAGATTAGATCCCGAGAGGATTTTTATGTATTTAGATCAATTTGATTCTTTATATCGAACACCAGAAGCACATGCCACGGGTTCAATGAGGAAGTGGGTATTTTCAGATATAAATACAGGATTATATAACTATTACAAGTTGAGCATAGAGTCTTGGAATAGTTTAGTTTATTTTATTTCAGAAATTGATAAAATAAAAGATAATGATAAGACCTAAGATCAAACTTATTTAGTCAATAGTTCTAAAGAACATTTGTTTACAGAATATTGTCATTAAATTTTTGAAAATGCTTTGATTAAATTAATCAATAAACAATAGCAAGGGTGATTAAAGAATATATAATAATTGGAGTTATAATATTGGTTTTAATAATTATTGTAAGAAGTGTAAAAATTGTACCTAAAAATCATTCCCCCAATCAATCTCCTTCAAAAGAAAAATGGACTTATGATGATTATAATAAAATGGCAGAATCATTGATAAGCAAAAAGTTATACTATGGGATGGGCCTCTTAAATTTTATTGTCAACGGTGATAGAAGGAATGACATTCGGATAATTTACATTTATGAAAGAATTGCAGAAAGTTATGTTGATCAAGATGAGGAAATAGAAAGTTTTCTTCAAAAAGAGATACCCAATAAACAAATTGCGAATAAGACTTATAAGAATATAATATTAGAAATCTATGGTGATGGACAAAAACGAATTGCGCAAAAAATTTGTGAGAAAGTTGCTTCAAAATATTTTTAAATCTTCCTGCTTTTTACGCTGGCGCAAATTTGCAATTTGTGCCTTGGGTTCACCTTAACAATTTAAAAGCCGGCGATTGCAAATCGCCGATCCCGATGTCGAACCGCTGTAGCAAATGTGTAGCACAACTAACAAAAAATATGACCTAACTGAAAATTTTTAAAATCATGGAAAATAAGCGGGTATTACTGTTTCTGGCAAAAGCATTTGAAATGATGGAGTTTAGTGCTTTTATCGATGTGTTGGGTTGGGCCAGGTATGATTACGGACACAATTTGATTGTTGATACTTGTGGATTTACCGATAAAGTTATCAGCACGTTTAATGTACCTGTATTGGTAGATAAAACCATTGGAGAAATAAACGCTGACGAATATGACGCCCTGGCAATACCCGGCGGATTCAGTGAATTTGGTTTTTATGAAGAAGTGTACGACGAACGGTTTTTAAAACTGATTCAGGCATTTAATGCAAAAGGAAAAATCATTGCGACGGTTTGCAGCGGTGCAATGCCACTGGGGAAAAGCGGGATTCTTAAGAACCGGAATGCAACTACCTACCACCTGAAAGATGGGTTTTGGCAAAACAAACTGAAAGAATTTGGGGTGAATGTGGTGAATGAGCCAATGGTTGTCGACGATAATATTATTACATCGTATTGCCCGGAGACTGCTCCGAATGTTGCCTTTGAATTATTAAAAATGCTGACTTCAGAAAAAGAAATGGCAGTCATAAAAAAAGCAATGGGATTTTAAGATAAATGCTTCCCGCTGGCGCAAATCTGTGATTTGTGCCGTTTGCTCACTTCAATAAATAAAAGACGGCGATTGCAAATCGCCGATCCCGGAGAACCGACTGTGGAACAAGCAAAAAAAACAAAAATTAAGGAACGCTAATCAAAAGATAAACAATGAAAAATGATTTCCCGGTAATTGAATCTGACCGGTTTTTGCTGCGGCAAATTACAGGTAATGATTTGGAAAATGTTTTTGCCGGACTGTCGCATCCTGAAGTAACCAAATATTACGGGGTTCGCTTCGGCAGCCTTGAAGCAACCAAAGAACAGATGGACTGGTTTAAAAATCTGGAGACAGAAAAAAAGGGAATATGGTGGGCGATTGGTTCAAAAGACTACAAAATATTTTACGGAGCCTGCGGGTTTAACAATCTGGATAAGCAAAACCGGAAAGCGGAAGTGGGGTTTTGGCTGCTTCCGGACTATTGGGGCAAACGAATAATGAGTGAAATAATGCCTTTAATATGTGATTACGGATTTAAGAATCTGGGATTACATAGAATTGAAGGGTTCGTGGATTCCGAAAATGAAAATTGTAAAAAAGGATTAGCCAAGCTGGAATTCAATTACGAGGGAACAATGGTAGATTGCGAACTTAAAAACGAAAGATTTGTGAGTATAGATATTTATGCCTTGATAAACAGATAGTCAATAATATTCACCAGATGATCCGCCAGCCGGCGGACAGCAGGTGAGA
>JBNJFX010000120.1:0-3074 GCA_051747245.1 Bacteroidota bacterium | reverse complement strand
CGTTATAAATAAGCCGCGAAAAATTCTGGAAATCAAATAATTCTACTTTTTTAGAAAGTATAAAATTTAAGAATCTTTTTTCACATTCTGACAGCATTTTTATTTTGGAAAAGTAAATTTGCTTTCTGATAATGAAAGTGTATTTTATTTGTGCTATTTGATACATAATTTATTGAGACAAGTTCGGCAAGTATGATAGAAAATTGTTTTAGTTTTTCCCAACGCTTTTGCACTTACGTGCAACTTTAATTCTCTTTAAGTAAATGTAAATTGTTATTATAATATACAATCCTTTCCGTCATTTCTCTTATATTTTCTGGTGATTCTATTTTAATATTAAAATCAAGCTCTTCTGTAGGATCGTTATCTTCAAAATAGTAGACTAATTTATCGTAAAATTCATGTATTGCATTTGTTATAGGAGTGTACCAATTACGCATATATCCTTTTAAATCAGAAATCTGTTCTGGTACAATCATTCCTTTATTTCCTTTTTCAATCTCTAACGCCTTGTATCCAAAAGAAATCATCCTTAAAGCTGTTTCTCTAATTTGCTCCTCATTACCTGCTTCCCCATAATCACCCCATGATTTAATTAGTAATTTGTAATTATTAACAAATGCAGTTATTAATTGAATAAAATCTTGTCCTTTTTCTGAGATAATATTTATAAACTCATTAACAGAAAATATTTTAGATTTAGATATGTAAAGGTCATATTGAATTTCATGCATTGCTCTATTAAGTTTCTCTATTTCGACTTTTAAAATTTCTTTTGTAAGTAAAAATTCCCAGTTTTTTGGTTTATGGACTACGATTCGTTTTATTTTTTCATTATCATTTTGAAAGTTGGTTAATTTAATTATTGTTGCCTTTTCAATAACTTTTTTCAACTGACTACAATATGGACCAAGAGCAGCTCGTAAATTATCATCCTTTCTATTTGGAGTAAAAAAACCAGGAGTAATTCCAGTCAAATCTGTTGGTAAATGAAAGTCTTTAATTCCCCTAGGAATTACAAAAGAAACCCGATTCTTTCCTAAATAACCTATGAATAAACCTAACTCAAATATTACATTATCTCTTGTTGTTTTGTATTCTTTATTTCTAATTTTTGAGATATCATCAGGTGAAAATACAAATATTCCAATATCAGATTTCTCTAATGTCTTTATAAGGTCATCCAAAGCCGTACTGGTTAACTCAAATATTCCTTGATCCCAAATAGTTACTTCTGCTGAGAATTCTAAATTTTCTTGAATAGCATATGCTATGTCAAGTCCTTCAACTGATGAACCAATAAAAATTCTAGATTTTTCCATTTTACTGCTATTAAGTAATTCTAAAGAGTTGATAAAATTTATTAGATAATGTGAATGTACAATTTTTTGAAATTATCTTCAAACAAACTTATGGTAATAATTTGTCCAGCATAATTAATAAGTCATTCATTATTTTGCCTTTCAGGCAAATTGCTATTACTAAAAACTAAAACAATTTAGCACTTCGTTGCTAATTGCTACTAAACTGACAAGTTTGTAACCGGCGGCCAATTTATAATCGAGTAGGCGGCTGACGGACCTTTAGTCCGCCAGTGCACCTCTCACTATTTATCCCGGTTTATCGGTCCCATTCCGCCTAAGGCGGGGCGGTTCGCTAAGACTGCATATTCCGGCGCAAACTAGACACCCATTTCAGTTCGATTTGCGCCCTTAACCCAAGTGGATTATCGCTTCGATTTGCGCCACCGGTTTCCGGGTTGATTGCGCATAGGCGCCTATACCGGTCATCGGTTTTTTTCAAATACGGCAGTTGTCGTAGAGACGTTGCATGCAACGTCTCTACGATGGTAGAAATGGCAGGAGGGCGGGGAAGACAGATATCTTCCCGCTTTTTCCGTCACCAACCATAAAATACAAGCAAAAATGGTTATTTTAGAGGGGCAATAGCAGCTATGAGTTTATAGCCGGCGTTATATCGGACCAAAAACAAATAATGAGAAATGCAAAAAGTTAATTTTAAAAGTATTGCGGCTATAATACTTGTTTTGATACTAAAGCATGGAGTAGTAAAATCTCAGACAATAACTGTATCCTCATTTACAAAAGAGGAAAATAAAGCAGAGTTGAGGTGGTTGCAAAAAAGGAATAAACAATATGAAGAATATAAAAGAAAACAAGAACAGAATGATTCGATAGATGACGTTGAAGTGGTTTTTATTATTGTAGAAGGAGGGCATAGTTTTCATGGACGTGCTCCTGAAATTGGATTTCCCAGATATATTGAACACACTATAAAGTACCCTAAAGAGGCCATAAAGAAAGATGTAGAAGGAACCATTATTGTTAAATTTAATGTTGATCGTTCTGGAAATATTGTAGAAACACATATTTTAAGGGGAATTAACCCTGAACTTAACAATGAGGTAGTTCAAGTGATTAATTCATCACCCAAATGGTCCCCGGGTAGAGCCAGAGGTCGGGTATTTCGCCAGACCTATATTCTTACTATAGATTTTAAATTGAACGATACACATACGCATCGATTTAATGGCGGTGCTCCTGAAATAGAATTCAGAAAATATATTGAAGAAAATATAAAATATCCGCAAGAGGCATTAGAAAATGCAATCGCAGGGGTCGTACTTGTTAAATTTACAGTAACAAAAAAAGGTAAAGTTAAGGATGCACACATACTAAAAGGGAGCGATTTTTATTTAAACAAGGAGGCTATTAGAGTCATAAGTAATTCACCCAATTGGGATATTCCAAGGTTATGGTTAAAGCCTAAAGCCAGAACCTTTATTTTCCCAGTCACATTTAAGATACCTAAAGATAATCAAGTCGATAATTTTAGAAAAAGGGTTTATCGTAACTAAGATTACCCAAAGAATCTATAAGTCGGTCATCAAGCGAAATTCCTATATTCAGGTTACGCGCCGTAACTAGGCGTTTCATCATCCTGAGTGAGGCTACTTTGTAAGCTTTGGTGTAATGAGTTGAATTAATGCGTGGCTAATCCGAAGCATGCTGACCCAGTCAATTTCGGTTCAAACTGCGCCACCGGTTTCGGTT
>JBNJFX010000119.1:0-3075 GCA_051747245.1 Bacteroidota bacterium | reverse complement strand
ACCATTTGAAGTTTTTGCCACAATTGGCAAAGGAGGTAAATCAATCGCTGCAAAAGCAGAAGCAATTGGTAGAATGGTTTCTCTTTCTTTACGTTCTGGCATAGCAGTAGACGAAGTTATAAAACAACTTGACAACATTGGTGGTGACTATCCAATCTTTCAAAAAGGAGGGCTTGTAAAAAGTATTCCAGATGCCATAGCAAAAGAGTTACGAAAATATTCAGTAACAAAAGAAACAAGTGAAAGTTGGAATGATGTGAATGATCCAGTTGAAGATGAAAATATTTTTATCCCAAAACACAAAATCTGTCCAAGTTGTGGTCAACCAACATTTGTAAAAGACGGTGCGTGTAGAGGTGGAAGATGTATTGAATGTGGCTTTTCTAATTGTGAATAGGAGAAAGCAATGAAAGGACAAAAGATACACAAGAGAAAGAAAAGTATAAGGAGATGTCGTTTATGTGGTAAATTCCTAACAAAAAACATGTTCTATTGTAGTTCATGCTTAAATTCCGCTTCGAGCACTTGTGACTTCTTTGGAAGTGATACATTTGAATATCACAAACCGAGAAATACTACTAAGGAGTAATATACAATGGAAAGGGTTCTGATAGTGGGTGAAAACCCTTATAATGGATCAGGTAACGGCAACATGGTTGCCTCAATGCTTGGTAAGCTTAACAGGGAAAAATATGATGTTACTTTATTTCTTATGGACAGAATAAATTTCTATTTAGTTGGTTCACCACAACATTTGATTGAATTCCCTGTTATTACTTCAAATGAAGACAGAGATATTTGGGGCCTTAACAAACTGCTTCAAGTTTTGAATCGTTTTGCTTTTGATGCTGTTTTGTTTATAGGTATTGATATATGGAGATATGCTCCTATATTTGATAGTATATCTTCACTTCAAGTATCAAAAGGCTTTAGATGGTATTTTCTGTTTCCATACGATCTACCTTATGTAAGGGAAGATTGGTTAAATTTAATCAAGCAAGTTCAATACCCTTTTGTATATTCGGAATTTGGGTATGATTTACTCAAACCGTATGTTCCTAATATACAATTCTTCCGACCAGAACCCTTTCTTTACCCTATTTTTGAACATGATCCAAATAAACTTTTAATAAGAAATAGATTGTTTAGTGGTTATCTAAAAGAGGATACTATACTTTTTACATTTATTGGCAACAATCAAATGAGAAAAAACATAGGAAACTTAATAAAAGGTTTCAGTTTGCATCTTAAAGAATACCCAAATTCATGTTTATATATGCACACTGAAGAAAACGGTATTTGGAACATAAAAAAATTAAAAGAGGACTACAAAATTGGTAGACATAATTTGTTTTTAAAACCACCTAATTACAAATCAAATCATGATGAAATGCCATTTATTTACAATATGAGTGATTGTATAATAAACCCTTCTATACAAGAAGGTTTATCTTGGACCGTTATAGAATCTTTAATGTGTGGTGTACCAATCATAGTAAGTGATTCCACAGCACATAAAGACTATTACAATTACAATGAAACAAGCGATCATGATTTTATTATAACAGTGCAACCTACAGCTCCTACTTTTTTGAATCTTATGGCAGGTGGCAGTCCTTCTTTCATTGAAGCAAATAAATCAGTTGAACCAGAATCAATTGCTGAAGGTATGAAAGCTTATGTTGAATATATTCATGGTAAAGATATATCAAATAGTTTACAAAATACTGCTGCTCGATGGCTAAACAAATGTTCATCTATTAATAAAATTTTAGATCATAAAGAAACAGTCAAAAAAGAAATAGGAGAATTAATATGAATATAAAATGGGCCGGACCTGTATTAGACCCAAGCGGATATGCAAAAGCTAATAGAGGTTACATACAAGCACTTATGAGGAAAAATGTTAATATCAAATTAGAAACAAGGTTTTTCAAAACTGAGCAAGGTAATGAAAAATTATATGGCGTTGATAAATGGTTTGATAAACTGACAAATAACGACATTGAATACTCAAAAGCTATATATAACTGTGTACCAAATAGAATTGATTTAATAACAGAAAAAAGGAAAGGTTTAAAAGAAATAGGTATATCTACATGGGAGACTGATAAAATACCAGACAGTTGGGTTCCTAATATAAATAATTATCTTCATAAACAAATAGTACCTAGTGAATATAACAAACAAGTTTATCAAGATTGTAATATTAAAATACCTATCGAAGTAGTTCCACATTGCTTAGATATGGATTTTTATACATATGATCCATCGCACCCTATGTTACCTAATTTAAAAAATAATGATACATTTGTGTTTCTTTCAGTTTTTCAATGGACAGAAAGAAAAAACCCAAAAGCTCTATTAAAAGCATATTTTACTGAATTTAGCAAAGAAAATGACAACGTTGTATTGGTTCTTAGAGTTTACGGTCCTAATCACAGTATACAAGAACAAAAAAGAATTAAAAACGAAATACTACAAATTAAAAATGATCTTAATATCAAAGAAACACCTAATATTCTTTTTATAGGTGATATGCTCACTGAAAAAGAAATGGTAAATCTATATCATGAGTGTGATTGTTTTGTATTACCTTCAAGAAGTGAAGGTTTTGGTCTTCCTTACTTAGAAGCAATGGCATGTGGTTGTCCCTGTATAGGAACTAATTATGGTGCAGCACCTGAAATAATAGATGATGGTAAAACAGGGTTTTTAATTGATTCAAGAGAAACACCTGTTTATGGCATGTCTTGGATAAATCAATACGATGGATATCAACTTTGGGGAGATCCTGATATAATGCATTTACGTTATTTAATGCGTTTATTATATGATAACTCTTATTCTTATTGTGTATGGATGGGAGATAATAGTTTAAAATCAGCTCAAACTAATTATAACTTAGATGCAGTGGGTGACAAACTTTTAAAAGCAATTGAATAGGTAATAAAAAAGCACTGTGTCGATTGTGGCACAGTGCTTAAAGATGGATATTGGAGGAGATGTTCAAAATGTTGGAAGAAATATGCTAATGAAAATGATGATGAAAATTATAAATTAACAATTTATTTC
>JBNJFX010000118.1:0-3077 GCA_051747245.1 Bacteroidota bacterium | reverse complement strand
TTACTAAAAAACCAACCATTGGAATATGATGACTTTCCATAGAATAGCCTGCTTCAGAGAACTCCCTGCATATATCTCTTGTTTCCTGAACATTTACTGGCCCTGTAATCCCAATGTATGGTTTCATTAAGAATAATGATTAAAGTTAGATTATAAAGCTTTTGTTACCTCTTCTATTGTAATATCCTAATTTGGTTTGAGTATATTTCCACTAAACCCTAAAGGAGTTTGATAAAGGCTGAAGATGAAATAAATTTCCTCCACTAAAATTATATCCCTTTGAGTCTCTTTTATTACTATGGATTTAGAAGAACTTAAATGGAAATTGAGCAAATGACTAAAAAAAGTTGTTTGCCTAAAGCTGGAACTGAAGTAATCCTTCATCTAGTTGAAGAGAGAAGTTCGTGAATCGATTAGAGAAAATCAAGCCCGGGAAGAATTTGAGAATGAAGTTGCGGACATTCTTTGGCAACTGAATAAGCTTTGCTGGATTCACGAAATCAACTTTGAAAAAGTATTTCTTAAAAAACTAGAAAAGAATGAAAATCGATAAATGGGTGGGAATTAACCCAATAGAAAGCTACGCTTTCAGGATCTGCTATTGCCAGATTTAAGAAGTACTTAAAACCTGATAGTTTCTTGCTTCTTTCACAACAGACATGAAGTCTCTTATCTTTTGTCTATCCATTGGATTATAAGTATTATCATCTATTTTTAAGGAGGTTCCGACAATTGCACCATTTGATATGCATAACTGCTCGTAAGCATTATCAGGAGTCAATCCTGCCCCGACTACCAAAGGATGATCTCCAATTATCTCTCTATATTTTCTTATCTTATCAAGTGGTGTCTCCTGCCCTGTACCTGCACCTGTAACAACTATTGCTTCTGCTCTTTCCATTCCCTCTTTCAGATCTCTCTCTAAATCGGAACCTTTTATTGGTTCATAATATTTTGGCCAAACCCCACCCAGGACAATAGTCTCTGGTTGCTTTAATTTTCTGTAATTTTCATAATTCAGTTGGCCAGACCTATAGATTCCTGCCACATGATCAAGCTGGACAAAATCCGCTCCATATTCTTTAGCCAACGGTAAGGCTATATAAAATTCATTTGGAAGGATATTTATTCCAATTGCTAGTTTTCTTCTATGCGTCTCTTCAAGCGTCCCAATTACATCCTCAACAGAGCCGTGATAATTCTCAATGATTGCTCCATCTATCCCTTCCTCTTCAAAAAGTGCGAGTTCTTCCAATGCCCTTCTTACAGGATTTTGTCCGGCTAAATGAATCATTCCCAGAATTGGGATCTTACCAAAAACCTTATCATAGCTGTTGCTCAGTTCCATGGTTCTTAGAATATACTTTAAATTAATAAAGTTACCGAAAACCTCAGTCACTCTTTTTTCACTTCACGCCTGAACCCATAGAAAACATTATAAAAACTGATCTATACTTCTAGAATATGATACCCTTATTTGAGGTTTTTTTGATTTCCTTCCTCATTAATTTACTTTGGGAAGTCCTTCATAGCCAGTTATATATAACGTGTCTTAAGAGTCCATTAAAAAAATTTATACCTTTGATCATTGGGGCTTCTTTAAAAGATGGTTTCTGGATATCCTTATTCTTTGTGATTAGTGTTTATATCTTTGGGAATGTTAATATCCTTACAAACTTATTCCAGCTGGCATTTTTCATCTTGGTGGCATTGATATTCGCTTTTGTTGATGAAAAGGTCTCTTTAAGAATGAAGCGTTGGGAGTACTCCAGACAGATGCCGACAATATTTGGAGTTGGAATCACCCCCCTTCTCGAACTTTCAGTAACAGGAATATTGACCTTTCTTTATATATTCTAGATCAGAACTTCTTTTCGAATTACATCACTTAAAGGGAATAAAAAGCAAAAAATTAATAAGGCTTAAATTATTGTGTAAGTATATTGCTTATTTTGGCTGATATTCATGGAAAAACAGAATCCGGATTTACCTAAGCTCACTGAAAATGATAGGCAGGTTCTTAAAAAGATACTTGGGATGAAAAAGATTCCTGATAGCGATATTGCTAAAAGCATGCAGCTTTCTCCGCAGGCAATATTTAAGATAAGGGAGAAATTAGAGAATTGCGGCATTATCAAGGGTTATATGCCAATTATCGATTTTAAAAAGGTAGGGATTAATATCATGGCACTCATGATTGTTCGCCTTTCTTCTAAGATGTGGAAAAGTTTTTCTGATGACCAGATATCTGAAAGGATATCTAAGGCACCTTATGTCATTGACGCTTATAGGGTTGCTGATGAGAATGCCTCGCATATTCTGCTCCTGGCTTTCAGGGACATAGCTCAGAAGGAGAAATATATCTCAGAGATCCAGACAAAGTTTGCGGAGGAAGTTCATATAAAGGGAGTATATACTTTTTCTGTGGACAAGATCATATCACATAGTCCGGTTGGAATCCTGCATGAGATAATTGACAAGAAGGAATTCACACCAGGCGATTTATTCGTGAATCATTCTCATTAATCGGCATACTTTATAACCAGATTGAAATAATCAATCAATTTCTATTACCCTCTTTAAGATTTCTACCAAAGGTATAAGAACTTCAATACCATACATATTTAGGGCTAAATGTAGGGTGGAAAATGGAAAAAGATCATATGCTGAAAAACAAGATGAATACAATTGTATGCAGGCATTGCCATGAGAAAATAACAAGCCCTGCATTAGTTGGTCTGACTCTTGTATGCCCTTATTGTAAAAAGTCAGTTAATGGGCAATATTATTGCAAAGGAATAGAGGAACAAGAACTTATAGAGCAACTAAGACTGATAAACAGGATGAAAAATAATTCAAAGGGGGATAAAAATGAAAATTAATAACAAAGGGGGAATACTTGGATTTATTGGATTAGTGGTAGTAGTAATAGTGATTTTAGTATTGTTCTTTAGGTATTTTTAGACAGGGGAGTTGAAAGATACTGAGCATTTTCTGGAGAAATAAAAGCCAGGAGTTAAACCTCTGGCATTAAAGCAAAATCAATTGAACCATGGAGGTGGTTTTAATGGTAAAAG
>JBNJFX010000117.1:0-3129 GCA_051747245.1 Bacteroidota bacterium | reverse complement strand
TTACGCAAGTTCTGGATCCGGTGCAAATATTGATGTTAATGGTACTTGGGATACTTCACCATATTATTATCCGCTCAATCCTGGTTCGGTTCAAATCATTAACCCTGGCGCGAATTATCCTGAGCACAAGCCAAATCAGAATGTTTACACCCAGCCTCCATTAGGATTTGTGTGGAGTGATGATTTATATTATACATCCAGCAGACTGACTAATAGCAAGAGAGTTTATGCTGGTGAAGTTTACCGAATTAACGCAAATTATGGAACAGGAACAATTATTGGCGATATCCAGTAAAAAAGGTTAGGGATCATATAAGTTACTTGTTTAAACTGAATGGGCTGTCTAAGAAGTTATTTTTTGACAGCCCAATTTTTTTTTGAGCTTTAGAAGTAACTTTTTTCTGTAACCACGTTTCAGCAAAAAGATGTATATGAAAGCCAATGCTGCAGATATTTCTTTAAGCAGTAGTCAATCGAAAATGATCAATGAGCACTTAAATAATCTTGAGTTGAAATTAGAATATTTTTTTTGCAAAAACTTGGCTGTTCCTTATTTAACCTGAATTATTCACAAAAAAAGAATAATTATTAACTCTTTTATATTTTTATGTTATGTTTCTATAATACAGCTTGATAAATTCAAGCCGCGCCCATTGTGAGAAATATCCTGACAGTTGCATATAAATGCACAATTCCAAATATTTCATTTTTCAATTTTATCGTTTCCAGAACATAGAAGCATGGAGTTCTTTTGTATTTAGAGCCGGTATTTTATGTCCATAGGTTTTTGTCTAAAGGCTGTGGATGAGAGTTTCATTTATTTTTGTCTATTCATAAAAAAGTTATTCATTGGATTATGGGACGTTAGCTGTGCCAAAGGATAGATTGGAAATACCTAAAAATACCAATAAGAAGAAAAAGCGGGTTTGTTTACTAGTATATGATTTAATAAACGTTCATCATATATTTTTAAAATATTTTTTTTAACCGTTGGAAAAAAATGTTAAAATTATTACGTTTGCATCTTATTTGTAACAATTCTCAATTATTTAAATTCTTAAAATTTTAAAATTAACATTATGAAAAAGATTAAAAAAATTAGTTTTTTACTAATGGTTTCAGTGTTGTTTTTTGCTAACTGTGAAGATGAGATTGAAACTTCTAAGATGACGCTTGATCAGTCAAAAGAAGCCACAGTTAAAGTTAATGTCTATGCTGAGCTGGATAGAAACAACTATGGCATGGAGTCGGCACCGGAAGGAACCGAAATCAGAGTTTCTATTGATTATGATCAATTTAATAACCAGGCAAATAGAGGAGTTTGGGAATCGATTGAAACAGTAAACAGTGAAGGTTTCATTGAACTATCTGTCCCTACTACCGATGGTGGAGTTAACGTAGAGCTTACCGGTGCAGAATTTGAATATCAGCAGGCGCAGCATGAATTTGCTTATGCAGAAGAATTAACTGTACTTTATAACCACGATGGCACAATAAAGAATGCTGATGGTACATCAGCCGGTTCAGGAATTAATATTAAACCTGAGGAATCCAATAATTACAGAATTAATTATAATTCTAGTGTAATTGATGATGAATATGTTGAGGCAAAATTGGAATTAAATGCAACAACTGATGTAGAAGACGGTTCTGACTATGTTCCACAAAACACCCCCATTACCTTTTATATTGATAGTGAGTGGATTCACGAACAACAGGTAGATGTTGATGGTCGAATGGACGTTATATTACCAAAAGATGAAACCGTAAGAGCTCGTTTTGAGTATAATAAACAAATAGACCCTGACGAAACCGTAACTGAAACAGAATCTTATGTTTATGACACGTCAGTTGGGAATTTTAACGACTTTCCTGAAACAATTATTCCTGTTGATTTTGGCGCAGGAGATCCGGTGGAGTAGTCTATTAATTATCGTTATAAGTAATAGAAATTAAACGTATTTATAGATAACATAAATGCAGTAAATATTTCAATTTTTAAAGTTACATATTCCGGTTGATCTCGGTTATTAGGCTGCAAATTGGAATAAACTATGCATGGAGTTAAATTATTTTAGCAAACAATAAAAACATTATAGAATGAAAAAGATATTATTAATTCTCACTGTATGTATGTTCGGGTTTTCTTCAATGGCGCAAGATGTTGGAGACGAAGAACAAGTAACAGGAGAAGAAAAAACCGATAATGACTTTTTGCCGAGCTCCGGTGATATTGCATTTGGTTTAGACGGAACCCCTGTTTTCAATTTTTTATCTATCATATTTACTAATGCTAACAAATCTATTCCAACCAATACACTTTACGGTAGGTATTTTTTGGATAATAGTTCCGCTGTCAGAGCAAGAATAGATATTGAGTCAGGAAGTGATGTTACCTCTCATTATGTTGACGATGATGCAGCTCAGATGGAAGATCCTCTTAGCAGGGATAAGGTTGTTGACAAGCGCACTACAACATCAAGCACTTATGGTATTAGCCTTGGTTATCAGATGTTTTTAAACAATAATAGGTTGCGTAGTTTTGTAGGTGGAGACTTGGGGTATCATCACAGTGTTACATCAAGAGAATTTGAGTATGGTAACGAAATGAGTGAGCTAAACCCTAACCCTACAACTTATTTTGGGCCAGGTGATGAAAGAACTCTGGAAGATTTTAGTGGTGCTGAAAATATTCTGTCAGCTGGTGTTTTCACTGGGGCAGAATACTATATTTTACCCAAAATGTGTGTTGGAACTGAGGTTGGTGTGACATACAGAGCGAACTTCAGTAAGCAGGGTTATGAAGTGCAGGAGACAATGGTTGAATCACAATATGTAGAGGAAGAAATTGCTGCTTCACCTTCCAGCACGGACTGGAATCTCGAGGCCTCATTTCCTTACTCATATTTTAATGGAACTGTATATTTCCTAATTCATTTTTAGTGTTATAGGGAAGTTTCATAAACACCTGGACCCGAAGACATAGGTTCCTTAACAGAGAGAAAAGCTTAAAAACCTGCATGCCATATCTCCCTACCACTTTTGCTGTACGTTTTGTTCAAGATTGATTGTAAGAGTTATTCCTAATACTGCCTACATGATTTGACTACACCCTTCAAGAGGATGCCA
>JBNJFX010000116.1:0-3149 GCA_051747245.1 Bacteroidota bacterium | reverse complement strand
AATTAGACCAGTTTTCAACTCACTTGCTGATGCAGTTGCAGAAGAAGCAGCTAAGGAAGTTAACTTAGACGAATATGATAAGTCAGAGTTCTTCGAAAAGTATTTACAAAGTATGGCGGCTCAACACGCAGGATATTCTCGCGGCCAATTACTTGCACTAATGGATGAAGCCGAAAGCACAGAAGAAGCTATTGAATTAGTTGATCAGCGAATATCAGAATGGGAACAGGACAGAGCGCAAAAGCTAACCGATAGAGAAACAGTCAAATTGGAAGGTGCTATCACAAGGGAAGTATTCACAGCAGCTAGTGTTTCGAAAATAGTGTGGGTCGCTAACAGTGATGCTTGTCCGATATGCCAGGAGATGGATGGTAAGGTAGTTGGAATTGAAGATACATTTATGGAACCAAACGAAACACTACTGGAAGGTGAAAAAGATTTTAGTCCTTCGAGTAATATATTGCATCCTCCGCTCCACAACGCCTGTTCGTGCGGAATTTCATCTTACTAAAAAAAGAGCAGATTAACTCTGCTCTAGTCCTTTTCTTATAAGTTGTCTGATTGCTTCTGAACGAGAATTAATGCGATTTCCATACTGATAAGTTTCTATTTTCTCTAGCAGTTCTTCGCTCAATCCTAAATTAATAAACTTGTCTGTTTTACTCATTATTATCAACTCCTTGTGTAGAGTATAACATATACAAGTTATATTGACAAATATTATTATATATGTTATACTAGTTATATAATATATACAAGGAGGTATAAACAATGTATAAAAACGGCAAAAGTTGGGTTTGGGAAAAAGAAGATGAAGAATACTTGAACGATAATTTTTTAGAATCAACATACAAAGAGTTAAAAGAACATTTGCCATGTTCCGCAAGTGTTTTAAAAAGAAAAAAGGAAGAACTGGGTTTGCCGAACAAAAGAAATGCTGAAGAATTAATAAAATATTTTACTGGGGCAAGCAATATCCCTGGTTTGTTATATAGTTTACACCATGAACAAAAATACACAGTTGAAAAAATGTCAGAAATAGTTGGTGTTTCGAGAATAAGTATAAATAGAATTATGGATAAATACAATATACATTATAGAAATATGTCAGAAACTATGAATTTAAGATATAAAAGCATGAATGAGGAAGATATTAAAAAAATAACTAAAGCTGCTCACGAAAAAACTAAAGAAATGGCTAAAAAAGGAATACATCCTTTTCAAATAGCATGGAAAGAGCGACCAGAAGAAATGTTGGAACAAGTTAAAAAGAATGCAGCTTATGCTTATAAACATAGAAAGAAAAATGGAATGAAAGGTGTAACTGGACCCGATCATCCAAATTGGAATCCAAATTTAACTCCAGAGGAAAGAACTAAAAAGCGAAGAAAGCTACAACGGATTAAATGGCGTGAACGAGTTTATGAAAGGGATAACTACACTTGTCAAGTATGTGGCGATGACACAGGCGGGAATTTAAATGCTCATCACTTATACAACTATATGGACTACCCGAGCAAGCGAGCCGATATTGATAATGGTATAACTTTATGCGAGGATTGCCACAAAGAATTCCACAAGCAATATGGTTGGGGCGAAAATACGGCTGAACAATTTGAAGATTTTATGGCGGTGGTTTGTAATGGCTGAAATAACAAAAAAATTATTAAAGAAATTATATTATAAACAGAAATTATCGGCTGTTAAAATAGCTAGAAAACTTAATGTTTCTCCTACCACGATTTATAATTATATGAAAAAATATAATTTAAAAAGAAATGGAAATAAGACTGCCAAAAATGTTAAATGCGCATATTGCGGAAAAGGCAAAGAAATTAAATTATCGCAGTATAAAAATAATAAAAACAAAAGATTTTTTTGTGACTCTAAATGTATGGGTAAATGGCGCAGTGAAAATTTAAGCGGAGAAAATTCTCATCACTGGGTACCTTTAAAAGATAAAACTGTAAAATGTGATTTTTGCGGTGAAGAAATAATAAAATCTCCGGCTTTGATAAATGCTTATGATAAACATTTTTGTGATAACGAATGCAAAAATAAGTGGTTAAAAGAAAATGCTATTCAAGGAAAAGAACATTATAATTGGAAAGGCGGGGCTTCGAGGGCTAACAAAAAAACTAAATGTGCTTATTGCAATAAGGAAATACTTGTAACAAAATATCGACTAGAAGGATATAATAATAATTTTTGCAGTAATGAATGTAAAAACAAATTTTTTGGAAATAATCATAAACTAGAAAATAATTTTAATTGGCGTGGTGGAAAATCTTTTGAGCTTTATCCGATAGAGTTTAACGATTCATTAAAAAACAAAATCAAAAAAAGAGATAACAACACTTGTCAAATATGTGGTGTTAAAGGAAAAGACGCAACTCTTCATGTACATCACATTGATTACAACAAAGATAATTCTTCAATGAATAACTTGATTACCCTTTGTAATTCTTGCCACAGCAAAACTAATTTTGATAGAGAATATTGGGAAAAGTTTTTTAAAAATCTAAATAAAGCAAATTAGCTCCCGAAAGGGAGTTTTTTATTTGGGGGTGATGAGCCTACTAATCAAATATACTAACCAGCATCCGAGAGGGTGTTTTTTTAATGCGATTTTTTATAAGGGAGGTGATTAAATGCCACAAAAAGAGATTAGAATTGCTAATACAGATTTCGAGCTAAGAGAAGAGGATGAAGAAAAGAAAATAGTTGGATATGCAGCATTATTTAATTCACCTGCCGAAGAAACAAACGGATTTATAGAAAAAATAGCTCCTGGTGCTTTTGCAAATGCCATTAAGCGATCTGATACTAGAGCTTTGATTAATCATAATGCTGAAAAAATACTAGGCAGAAAAAAGGCAGGCACTCTTACATTAAGAGAAGATGAAAAAGGGTTGTTCTATGAAGTAGATCCTCCTGACACTACTTATGCTAATGATTTGATGGAGTCAATGAAGCGTGGAGATATTGATCAGTCTAGTTTTGGTTTTGTTGTTGCTGCAGAAGAGTGGAATGAGTCAGGAGATGTTCCGGTAAGAACTATTGTTGAAGTTGATGAACTTTTTGATGTATCACCCGTAACTTTTCCCTGGTATGAAAACACAGAGTCAGGTTTAAAAAGCAGGGCTAAG
>JBNJFX010000115.1:0-3203 GCA_051747245.1 Bacteroidota bacterium | reverse complement strand
TTTGAAGGTTCTGTTTTGGCATACCAGCTATTTTTTGTGATATTCGATATTTCTGCTGGCACATGCCAACCCTCTTTATTATATGTTGAAATTAATATCTCAGTTTCAGTTTTAGCTTCTTTATAATACTTTAAATCTATAAGCAAATAAATAAGGGCCTTTCTAACGCTAACTAACATTTTAGGAGGGTTGTTAAGGGATAATGCTTTACTTAAACAAATTAGTTTATCATGTTTTGATTCCATTACTTTCGAAAGCTCATTCCAAATCCAGAATTTGGAAGTATCTTTTTTTGCAAAATCAATAAATTTACCCCAGGCCTTTTCTTTTTCTTCTTTTTGGAAATAAAATTTCCCTAAATAGTAGGTTATATAATCAAATTTCTGATATTTTGATGCCAGGGATTCGAATACACTAATATAAAAGTTCAAAGCTTCATTATTGATTTTATATTCATGAAAAGTAAGCCCATTAGAATTATAAGATACTGGTTCACCTTTTAAAATGTTTTTTGCAATTGCAACATAGGTTTGCTCTGCTAAAGACATGATATTTTGTCCATTAAACTTGCTTTTTTTAAAGTCTATATCCCGGAACAACTCTAAATCCCACCATTTTATAAAATCTAAAAAATTGTCAATCTGCTCTTGCTTTTTTAGGGTTGCTGTTAAGATTTTAGAGTGTAATTCACTTGGCTTAGGATAGTCAATCTTTTTTATTGTCTCTAAAAACTCTACTAACTCATGCTTATAATCTTTAAATTTATTTTCTGGCAATTTAACAATATCAAAAATGAACTTTACGGTCCAAAACTTTAAATTCTCAAATATCATTTCCTCAGATTGCGGAATACTCAGAGTTGAAAATTTAGACAAAGTTTTGTTAAAACCAGAATAGTCAGAATCAGCTGTTTTTTTTAGAAGTTCGATTAATACCCAAGCCATTGCTCTGGTCGGCCACAAACCATCAGGTTCTTTCTCTAAATCCGATTTGGCTAAGAAATAGGCTTCTTTTAGTTTGCCATTTTTGCGCAGGGTATTTACTTCACGAAATGACATATTCGCTGATTTTATGAATAAGTTTCTTTAAAATCTCATCGCCCTTTCCAATATTTGATTTGGGTAAAACTGAAGAAAACCTGCCATTCGATTTAAAATAGAACTGAATTACAGAAAATTTTCCGGAAGTTTTTAAGTAATACTGTACAAAATTCTGGTCAGGAAGCTCTATAACATTAATAAGAGTTGCCCCCACTTCATCTATTGCCATTGAAACTGTTGAAAATAATTCCTTGAAATTATCATTTGAAGGCTGATAATTTAATGCAACGGGTTTTGAAGGTTCTTCCTGAATTATTTTCTTCAACTGGTTTTTGGGTGAATTATCATCATCTATTACAAATTCTTTAAACAGACCTGCGCCATCATGCTGCATATCTATTCTTATTTTCTCACCACCATAAGTAAAATAATATATTTCCAAATAAGGCTTGGAATCTATGCTAATCAGAGAATACGGCTTATCCTTTAAGGCAGAAGTTATTTCATGATATTTTTTTCGTTTTGCGATGTTCGAATCAGAGTCATGAAATGGAGTGGGATATGCACTTGGGTTTTGAGGATAAAAGTTATTTGGTGCTTTGCCAATTTTAGTGATTTCACTAAATTTCATACTATTGATGGGGTTGATTTTAGGCCCATTTATAATATATAACTTCCTTTTTGCTCTGGTTAATGCTGTATAAGACCATCTTAATTTATCATCGTCTAACCCAATTCTTCCGGCAAAATCCACAAAAACAGTATTCCATTCTCCTCCTTGAGCCTTATGGCAGGTGATAGAATAGCCATATTTAATACGAAGAGCATTAAAGTATCTATCAGCTTTAAGTTGCTGTTTAAAATACTCAGAACCTTCTTTCTCACCCGGATTATTATTTTTAAACCTCATCACAAAATTGATGTATTGACTTTTCATTTGGTCGGTTGAAAGGTCTCTTTCAGGGGAATTAAGCAAAGAATCTACTATTTTACAATCAATTGGTTCATCAATATCCGGGAATTTTATTTTAACATCCCGATAGGTAAGATTAATGTTTTTTTTGATTTTGCTGTTTCCCTCAGTTACATAAACAGGAGCTGATAATGATTCTGTATCATTTGATACTTCAATAACTTTTGCCATGTCCCCATTAAGGATTTCATATCCATAGGTATGGTAATTGTTGTTATTAATTACTACAATGTCTCCAGGAGCGATTCCAGGATTATCCGGAAAAATTCTTTCTCTTATTGCAAGGTTATAATTCAATGACTGTGCATTGGAATATGTAATAATCACGCCGTTACCTATTTCGGGTAAAGGGAAATTATTCGTATAAGTTTCAATGAGTTTATCACTACTTAGCTCAATTAAATTCGCATTGTCCGTATGAATCTCAAAAGATGACCGTTGTTTGCGATCCATACTTAGAAGAATACGTATAACATTCGCATTTTCAAGTATTGGTGAGTTTTCTTCCTGACGTATTACTTTATTCAACTCAAATTCAGAAGCATTTAAATTCTGTTCATTAAAAAAGTTGAGGGATAGCGCTAACGACTTTTTATCCGTAACCGGTGGTAATTGTGCAGGGTCTCCAACCAAAATAAGCTTGGGCTCTCTTTTTGGAAAATTCAGGTGCGTTATTAAGTCGTTTAAAAGCTTTCCGGAGCCAAAAGAAAAAAGTTCATGTCTGTGGCTGACATTTGACACCATAGAAGCCTCATCAACAATCATCACACGATCCATTACTTCTGCATCCAGTACAGGGAAATAATAATGGAAAGACTTTTTCGCCATATCGTCTGAATTAACTTCCTTTGCCTCAAGTCTATCAAAATTATAAATGGTTCTATGAATGGTTTGCCCAGCACGAAGGTTGTCACGAAGAATTTTTGCTGCACGACCAGTGGGAGCAGCAACGCTGGTTCGCTTCTGTAGCTCACCAAGGTATTTGGATATAATATGAATTAAAGTAGTTTTCCCAGTTCCCGCATACCCTTTTAGAATGAAAACCTGGTCGCCATTATTCAGAAACTCTTCAACTTTGAGTAACGCTTCATTTTGAATTTCATTTGGTACGATGTTTCCAGTGTGTTGTAGTATGCTCATATCATCTCTTTTTTGCAAATTAATGAATAGGTAGTGCAGTGTTTTTGCAT
>JBNJFX010000114.1:0-3207 GCA_051747245.1 Bacteroidota bacterium | reverse complement strand
CCTCATAGAGGAAGGCGCCACCGACAACCTGATGGACTATGGCCGCCCGCCCGGCACGAAGCTGTGGAAATACCAGTGGGATTTGATCCATGATCCGGAAAATGTGTTGTTTTCTTGGACGGAAGAGGGGGAAGAGGGGGCTGCAATTATAGAGTTTCCAACATGTACTAAAATGGAAATAGAACGTTTTAGGGCAGCTTACATTCATGGGAATTCTGTTTCTTTCATAAAAGATAAGGGGTTTGGTTTTTCTGCTGATGATATAAAACTGCTTGACGGTAAGAAATATGATGTTATTGGGATCACGGTATCTGAAGATGTTGATTTCTGGCCGCACACTATAAACCCAACAGTTGAAATAAAAAATGAGTACGCTTATTTTAATCTTGGGAATGGCGTTGAGTTTTATACATCCGAAGATGATTATAGGAATAAAGGAGTAGAAGATTATTTATTTCCAGACACTGAAACTAAAAAACAAAGCTGGGAAACAGAATTAAATGGTTTAAAGCAAAGCCTTTTAAATAATCTAAAAGAAGATAATCCATCTGAACTATTAAAAGAACTGGCAATATTACCAGAAAGTGAAACCAATAGGCTTACTGATAAAGAAAAGGATGATATTTTAAATTACTTAGCTACTGTTAATTCGAAACCTTCGTTCAGTTGTGTAGAATGGCCAGAAATTTTAAGCAAGGTATCTGTTGAGTCCAAAGGGAATACACCATTAGATGAAGACTGGGTCATTGAATCAATAAAACAGTTTATTAGTGACCAAGAAGAAGAACAGGATATCGTTGAATTTTATAATACTCATGCTTCTGGAGATATAAGAAAAGACGAAGCAAGTGAAGATCGCTACTTCCTTTACAAACATAGTAATAATAAGGTTAATTTATATGCAAATAAATATGCTGATGTTGGATTAGAATTATCAAGTACGACAGAAATGTCGTTTAATATTTTGACCAATAGAGAATCTATTGAGTTTAATATTGATTTTAAAGATTTGGCAAATGAACAATTGATTTTACGTTTTAGAACTAAAGATTTAGCCGATTTTGAAAACCAATTTAACGACCTTGGATATGATGGGGCACAAATGAAAAAAGCCATGACCAACAGGTTATGGGCTGCACTATATAAAACAAAGGATTTTCATGAGTTCCGAACTCTGGTAAAATACATACCAGACAGATTGTCGCATGACGAAAAGACAAAATGTATTAATACTATTTACGATGAAAGTAAAGGGAAATTTACTACCGATGAACACAATATAATTTGTTCCCTCATTGAGAATGTTAATAGTAGCGATGATGCAGAAAAAATGGTAGCATGGTTAAAGAGTAATCCTCAAATATTGGATAAGCTTTTTAGTTCAATTGATGATTGGAGTGCAGATAAATTTTCTTCTATAGCTGAAGCTGTATTAGTCCTCTATTACAAACAAGACAAAGGTATAGTAATCGCAGAAGGAAAAGATGTAGATGCTGAAAACCTGTTTGAATGGAATCCTCCCGGAAATACAAATAAATTTCAGTTCGATATTCCTGAGAGCTGGGATGACTATTGGTCACAAGCAGAAAAGATCAGAGATGATACATATACAATTAGTTACAGTACTAAATATGAAAACGAAAAATTTGTAATAAAGTCAACTTATCATTTTGTGGATGGGCCCAGTAATTATTCGTTTTCATTCGACCCCTTTGAAACTGTTAGCGTATATTTTGCTGTAGATAATAAACATGTTAAGGCAGGTGGTTGGACAGTCCCAATGCCAAGCATTTATTTGGCATGGTTAATTAATCAGGGAGAGCGAGATGCCAATCAAACCATGCTTTCCATTGGAACTACGGCAGTTTCGATGGCATTTGGGATAGGCGAGCTTAATCTTGCCTTAAAAGGCAGCAAGTACATCAAAGTCGCCATAACTGGAACGTTACTGATTAAAAACATTAATGATTTTCTTTTAGAAAATGATGGGTATAAGGATGAAATTAGAGAATTATTAGGACAAGATTTTGTCACAAAATACAAGCAAATAAGTAATATTATTGATGTTGTTTTAATCAGTAAACAGACTATTTCAGGAGAGCTTGAAGAAAAAGTAAATGCTTTAGGTATGGCCTGGAATAAGATAGATGAGCAAAATTTAAAACAATTGGAAACAAAATATCCTGAACTATACAAACTTATTAATAGAGAAATTGAAAAAATAAAATCATTACAATGAGCATATTCAAGAAAACCGGGTACTTAAGAGTGCTATTTGTTGGGCTTCCATTTGGCATAGGGGCTTTGATTGTTGGCATACCTATGTTTAAAGAAATACCTAAAATTCCTAATGACTTGGAATTCCATAAAGGAGTGTTGTCTTCATTTGGAGATACAACTTATTACGATAAAGAAATAGATTTAGAATTTGAAACATTTTATATAAGGCTAAATAGTAATACTTATTTCACTGACAGAAGAAAAGAGCGTGAAGTTATAGAGAGTCATAACTATAGTGTTGGCGATACCGTAACAGTTTGGACTGAACCAGATGATGTTTACATAAAACAACTTGTCGCCAATAACCAAATGGTAATGAATTACCAGCCCCCATATTGGATGGCATGGTTTTTTACCCTTGCAGGAATTGTTTTTACTACAATGTCATTATTTTACTTAATAAAGTATAGTTCTGATTATTTTGGATCTCAAAAGCCAGAAAATTAACAGTTTGATTTTTACTTGGCGACATACTTCGAAACCGGCAGCAAAGGCATGCTCTCGCGCTACACTTCCGGCATGCGAGAGGTCAAACGCGCCTACAAAAAGCAATACGGCATGGAGAAAAACACCCTCTACCTGTTTTTCATGGATTTTCCCGGAATCGACAAAAATGGGTATATGCCATTGACCGGCCATTACGGTTTTATTTTTAACTTTGATTTAAACCAGATCCACACCATCCCCCACGAGCTGGGCCATGGTGCTTTCAATCTACGCCATACCTTCAGCGAAGAAGCCACCCACCTCATAGAGGAAGGCCGCAGTGACAACCTGATGGACTATGGCCGCCCGCCGGGCACAAAGCTGTGGAAATATCAGTGGGACTTGATCCATGATCCGGAGAACGTGCTGTTTGCCTGGACTGAAGAGGAGGAAGAGGGGGAAAGTCAATTGTGGTCGGATGCGGTTTGTACCCAGAAATTT
>JBNJFX010000113.1:0-3212 GCA_051747245.1 Bacteroidota bacterium | reverse complement strand
AAAGGGCATTTGATGTGGCTGTCTTTGGCTGGCTGTATGCCGTAGTGTGATAAGACTTGGTGGATAGACAGGCGGCTTTTGATCTGTTGTATTTCCATAAGCTTATATTGAAAATTTTGCAATAAATATTTTCATTTTATTGCAAACAAATATAATTATTTATTTCATATATTTGCAATATAATTTCATTAAAATATTAACAACCATTAAATATTTGTAAAATATGGTAACTTTGGAAGAAATTCGATTGATTAACATGAAGTTTAACGAAAAGATAAAAACCCTGCGTAAAGGGGCGGAAATGAGCCAACAGGAGCTGGCCGGAAGGCTCCATATACATGTTACACACCTGTCTAAAATGGAAAACGGGCATTTGACCCCTTCTGTGGATATCGTGCAGCGGCTGATGAAAGTATTCGCAGTAAGCGCCGATCAACTGCTCAATGATGATGAAAACAGCGTGGTAGATATTCAAAACCATGAGTTAAACGAACAACTGGCCCTGATTAACCAACTGGATGAAGATGAAAAAACCGCCCTCGTTAAAATCATCAACTCCATGCTTACCAAAAAGCGGATGAAGGATTTGTTGGATGGGAAAATAAAATAACTATCGTTTGTATTTACTCCATGGATCCATGTCTTTATTCATTCTATCTTTATCGCCTCCCCATAGATCTTCCGGAGATTTAAATAAATAGTAAATTGCTAAAGCTAATAATCCTATACCCACAGTTAAAATTATAAATGCAAATATATTTATCTCATAATCCAATAGCACTTTTTCATTCTTTTCTATCTTAAAAATAGTGTTATCTCCCGGCTTCATTATAAAAAGAGAAACTTCTTGATTTTGATTAAGATTCGATAAGATAATTTCTTGCTTTTTCTTTTCACCAGTTTCAAAAGTTTTAGAACTATTATTTAATTCAATATAAAGACTTCCCTCTTTTGAATATATCTTTTGAATTCTTCCCGTATATTTTTCAAGAGCAAACGGGAAACTCATTACTCCATAATAAATCAACGCTAAACTCATTGGTATAACAACTATTATCGTTCTAATATATCTGGTAACTGCAAAAGTGTTCTTATGTTTCCACATAATAAAGATTTTATTCTAATTTACTATCTATTTTATTCATAGTTTCATTAATTTTTTCATAATCACTACCGAATAAATTCTTAAGATTGATCTCTTCTTCATTTAGTAATTCCCAGGAATTATTAAGCAAATAAAAAACAGGTAAATTTCCGTTTATCGCTTTTTCAATACTATTGGCTCCATCTAAAATAGTTAGTGTAATATTCCAATATTCATAAAATTGACCTGCATAATCACTATTTTTCAATTTCTCCTCATTTATATCTGTTAATTCAAAAATCAGATCCTGAGATGATTTTACAAGCCCAACTATTGATAATATGGATTTATAGATTTTATTGGTGGCTGCTACTTCTCCTAATGCATAGGCTGAGGAAAGAATTTTAGCTGTTAATTTAGCACTTTGTTCTATATCCCGTTCTACCACTTCATCACATAACCATTTAAAGAAAATTGTTGGCATTGAAACTACTTTATCTTTTACGCCAATAAATTCAACTGATGAAACAAAATTCAATGCTATACAATTCATTGGAGAAATAGTCTTCTGTTCTATGCAGTTGGATTCTGCTTCCCAACCTCTGTTTGTCAGATATTTATATTCTCCATCAATAGAAATCTCATTATCAGAATTAAAAGAAAGGGAATATTCATAACGATGATTTTCATTCTTTACCCATGGATAATATAAGCCTGTCTGATTTGCACAAATCTCTAAATAGGAAGAGGGTTGGTCATAATACAACATAAGCAATTCAGTCATAAATTCAGTTTGGTTATCAGCCCCCATTACATCGTGAATTTTTTTATAAAGATCTATGATCAATCCGTTTTCCTCTAATTTACTAAAGAATTCAGAAATTTGCTCCTGTGGAGTATTCCTTATTACTCTTATGGCTATGCCTTCCTCGTCTGGACTACCAAACCAACTATCGCTTATATTATTGCCCTCATTCAAGGTTTTTAAAATATCCATCCGGTGATTTACAGTTAAATCTTTGTAATAGCCATCAGACATACAATCAAGGTAAGACACTACAGTCTTTCTGCTTACCTGCATCATATCAATTAAATGGATACGAGCATCATTAATCCATGCCTCTCCATCATATAGATAATCTTCTAATTCATCTGAATATTCAGGTTTTGTTTTAATCTCTAACTCATAAACTGGCTTATTATCATGGGTACCTGTCTGATTTCCAAATCCAAAATATGTATAAACTTCCCCATCGTCTCTATTCATATTTTTAACCGTTCTGTTTGATTTTGACGGCCTTAAATTAACACCTTGTGGATTATCTGAATATACCGCTAAAACAGGGAAATCCTGTCCATTTGAAAGTGTTATATCTGATACTTTTATACCTTCAATTTGATACTCTCTTTCATAATTTTTGTTGTTTGCTGCCGCATAACGTATATTTTCCATAATTGTTTTTAACTTGCAGGCCTTATTAAAAATACTTGCCATCTCTTCTTCATCAACCAGGCTTGTAAACCATTCTCCCTGCGGGTCTTGTACTAAGTCCCACTGGTACTTATGCAGTGCTTTGCCGTTGTTGTAGTCCATAAGGTTATCGGTGGTGCTTCTTGGAACGGCGTAGTCGTTTTTCTCTGAGAAGGTGTGGTACAATCTGAATGTTCCATGGCCAAGTTCGTGAGCAATGACTCTTGGCATGTCGCTTGTGGATACTTCTTCCGCTGAGACGAAGGCTTTTTCTTTCTCGAAGGGCATGTAGAATGGAACGCGGATGACGCTGATTAAGCGGATTAACGCGGATAAAACTTGATTTTTAAAGCTTTGCTTCGCAAGCGTATCGCCAAACTCCATGATCCTGCTAATTTTTTCAAAGATAAAAAGATTTGCCGGATAGCAATTGATGCTTGCTTTCTATTCAACAGTATACGAAAAACATGCAGGCCGGAGACCTTGTTTAGGGCAGCGTGGCGTGGACGGTGCGTTGAACGAAAAGGAGGCACGAGCTGCAAGCTCGCGCCAACGGGGGAAATTAATCCAGGAACTGGATGAAAAAGACCGGAAAACGATCTTTAACATCATCGATACTATGCTTACCAAAAACAAATTCAAAGATTTCTTTAATAA
>JBNJFX010000112.1:0-3268 GCA_051747245.1 Bacteroidota bacterium | reverse complement strand
TTATCTTTTTTTACGCAAATTGTACCTAATTTAATATGAACTATAAATAAGTCTAAGAAACTGAATTTAAGATAAAAAGCTGTTTAGTTTTAAATTATAATATTTGGTAAATTTGCTTTATAACTACAAATTATATGGATTATTCATGCATTTTTACTTAAAAACATGAAGATATTCATGATATTTTGTGGATTTGCAAACTAATAATTGTTACCTTTCAATTCGGGAACCTATAAACAGATATTTTGTTTTTATTTTCTTTTTCATTTAAGGTTGTTAAATATTTTTAAAGAACCGTTCTTTTTATAAGCAATAAAATTAAGTTCCCGGCTTTATTTTAATTTTGAGCTTAAGAAAGGTTCCGTTTTCACAAATGAGGATATATAAAGACTCTTTTAACATTTATAAACTGTACCCTTTTTTATAGAAAACCAGACTCTATTCTCGTTCTTCTTATAAAAGGTTTCAGACTTTCAGTGATTAAAAGGTAACCAATCGCTTGTAATGGACAGCAAGGGGCGAGTGGTTTGTATTTTTAATAATTTTTTCGGTTGTTTTGGTATCCAGGGTTTTCTAAAAGTTTCGTTTCCCTTGCTGCCACACAGCTCAAACGTTATGCATGAGGATGCAATGTCTAAAACCATTTTTTTCTTCGTGAAAGTTTTTTCAAAAAAAAATCATGCAGAAGATTTTTTAAGAGGAACTCTATACTCAAATAGGTTGGCTTTTTTTAAAAAGCTAGAGGAAGCTGTGCAAGCTAATCGCGGTGATAAGCACGAAGCCCTGATTGGCTGGTATCAGCCTAATCAGGTAAGTTTAACACTTAATGGATATGAAATAAAAGACATTGTAGCCCCTTTATCATTGCAAAAGAATATACACAACAACCTTAACGTTTTTTGCATTTATGCAGCACATAGTGGATCATTTGAAGAAATAACAGATAAAAATATTATTGACCTCAAAAACTATTTAAAAATTCCACCTGACTGCTTGGAGCTTGGAAAATACGCTGTGGTTATAACTCACGCTAAAACCTTCATAGACCGAGTAATTAAGTCCGTTAAAAATGAAGGTTTTGGACTAAAGGCTGGATTAGTTGAGTACTACGATCCAAATGTATTCAGCGGAACTTTTTCCGAAGATGTAGCAGTATTTCGTAAACGTCAAGAATTTGCACATCAGAGAGAGTACCGATTTTCTATTAATACAGGTTCTTCTGGCGATGATGCGCTTAAGTTACAAATTGGAGATATTAGCGATATTGCAATATTTTGCAAGACTTCACAAGTTAATAGTCTTCTAAAAGTTAGATTGCCAGATGGAAGCTTTGCATAACAGCAAAATTCACTTGACAGTTAAAGGCGCGAGATCTTTTGTTGAAAACCTCAAAGGTGGTTGCGCGCCTTTAACTGCAAGTGATTTAAACGTTAAGTGCAAAAAATTAAATATTCACAGAGGATTGTATTTATGAAAGTGTATCATTTTAGTTCTATCTTAATTATTGTTATAATCATTTTTTCTACAGGCTGTGCAACAAAGCAACCGAATATGAATCAAATCACTTTAATACCTCAAGAAAGACTTTATGATAAAAGTTTATATAGCAAAACGACTGAAAGAAATATTCCTGTTAAACTGACTAGAGATGCTGGCGTCAGAGCTTCACTTGCTACGATCTTTTTAAAAATCAATGGTGAATATGTTGTTTGGCTGAACAAATCAGAGCAAATTACAATTTATTTATCAGAGGGTACATATGTATTTAATCTCGTTCACTCTCTTTTCCCATATGACCATAATTTTGGAAAACCTGTTACTTTTTTCATAAAATCTTCAATGCATAATAATTTTAGAATTAAAGCAGAGATGAGTTCAGGAATGATAATTACCAGATCTCCAAGATAGCACTTAACCCCAAAATTCACTTGACAGTTAAAGGCGAGCGACCGTTATAGGTAGAATTCAAAAGTATCGCTCGCCTTTAACTGCAAGTGATTTAAATATTAGGCGTTCAATACGCCCAGCGTCTAGCATGTTTTATAATCTACAGGGCGTGGAGGAAAAAATTATGTTTAAGTTTAAGATCAAATACACAGACAAAAATGGTAATCCTGTAGAGGTTGAAATCTCTGTAGGGATGAAGTCTCTTACTAAAAGTGCAGCTGCAACTCAGCTTGGCATTTCACCTTCAAATATCATATCCATTAAAAAGGTCTAATTTAAAGGGGCAGGTTATCCTGCCCCTTTTACTATCCATAGATTTTACATAGTTGATGCTCAAATTTTTATGTTTCAATAAAATAATTAGAAAATGTTATATTCATTATATAGCAGTAATAAGGATAATATTCCCCCTATATATTAGAGCAAAATTAGCCTAACACCGAAATACACGTTGACAACTTAAAGCGCGCGATCTTTTTTAGAAGAATCCAAAGGTTGTCGCGCGCCTTTAGTTGCAAGTGATTTAATCGTTAGCTAATCAAAGGAAAAGAAATGCCAATACAACCACCAGGAAAATCAAATATAGCGTGTCAAAAATGCGGTCACATTCTGACAACATTGCAAGCTCAACTTATAAAACTGGGTATGAAAAAGCGTATTTGTCCTAAATGTAAATCTAAGAAACTCGCCATCATCGTTTACTAAACCAAGGAAAATAAAATGGCAATTGACAATGAAAAAGATCTAGGGAAAGCTCTAAAAAAAGATCAGGAAACCATTGAGATAGAGGGTAGTTTGAAAGATAAAGTAATACGAATTAAAGCTACTGGGAAAGTTGCATGGACTATTGCAATTGGATCAATAGGAATTGCTGTGGTTGCTATTCTTTACCCAGTTCCTGAACTTGCGACTCAAACAGGAGCAAAAGGTATTGCTGCATTAACAGGAGGAGCTGCTGTCGGGATATTAGGTGCTGGAACAGCTGCTAGTGCCATTAGTATTGCTGTCGCAGCGGGTGGAGTTGCAACTCTTAATAAGCTAAGAGGTTATAAAATCACCAGTAAGTCTGGAGATAAAATAGTTCTAAGAAAAAGTTAATCATAGTTAGGCTTGTGAAAAATTTACATATATTTAATTAATTAGAACGATAAAAGGAGATATTTATGGGGTTTTGGAATAGCGTCGGAAAGGTAGCAAAAAGTGTTGGAAAAACAGCTCTTGATGAAGGAATTCCGGGGACACAATACTATTTTTTCTTAGGTCTGCCAGGTAATCCCGGCCGAATATTCCATCCTGTAAAATCTTCAATAATCGAATAGAA
>JBNJFX010000111.1:0-3279 GCA_051747245.1 Bacteroidota bacterium | reverse complement strand
CATGTGCGGCGCTACTGCAAGCTGGGCAAGATTGATGTAGTAGAAAACCGCTCTAAATTCATGGAGTATGCCGAACGCTCCATGCCATGGATGGAAAAGGAAATTGAAATCTGCAACCCCTACGTAATCCTCCTGCTGGGCGTAGAAGTAACCCGTGCATTTTTTAACGTATCCGACAAAGAAGCCAAAGCCTATCTGGATGGCACGGTAAGACAAAAAGAAATAAACGGCCAGCTACGAAACTTCATCTGCCTCCCACACCCCGGCATCCTCATGAAAAAGTATAGTCAAAACCCATGGCCGGAAAGGTTTGAAAAGGAGATAGCGGGGATGGTGAAGGGGGAGATTGGGAGGTTGAAAAAATGAAATCCTAAACTTCCCCTATTCTTTAGTACAAGCTCTCCCTTAATCAAATTTTAATATAAATAACTATGGATCTTTGTGGTTTTTAGGAAGGGCTTAATGATGAACCGGATAGAAAAAGGTTTAATGTGTTGGTAAAATGCAGGTTAATTTAGAAATGATATATATTGCAGAGCGAATATAAAGGTATGTTTTTATTAATTAAGGTTTTGTGTTTGTGTATTTTTTTTGCCGCTGTTCATGGTTAGAATGGTTCAGTAAAAGTGTTAATTTTAGGTTTCAGTTTTTAAACTTTAAAATATATAATATGGCTGAATTTATAACAAGTAATAATTTAAATGCGGAATTAGAAAATATTCTCGAAAAGGCAACTAAGCAATTGGTTATTATTTCACCTTTTATCAAATTACATTCACGATATAAAAGTGCTTTAAAGACAGCACTTGAGTATCCAAAATTAGAAATAAATGTAGTCTTTGGCAAAAATGAAAATAAAATAACCAGTAGTTTAAGCCAAGAAGACTTCGAATTCTTCAGGGAATTTCCTAACATGCATATTTATTACGAACCAAATTTGCATGCAAAATTCTATGCAAATGAAGATACCGCATTACTAAGTTCAATGAATTTGTATGATTATTCACAAAACAATAACATAGAATTTGGGGTTCTTATGCATTCAAATTTGTTTGATACATTAAAAGGGAATTCTTTAGATAAACAAGCTACTGACTATTTTTACCAAATTATGTCTAATAGCAAATTAATGTTTTCAAGAGTACCAAATTATGAGAAGAAATTACTCAAGGATAAGTATATTGACTCTGAAATTGAAGTTGATTTATTATCTCAAGAATTTGGAATCAAAACCCAACCTAGAAAAGAAATAAATGTACCAGAACCAGAAGAAAAATTTGAACCTGGTTACTGCATACGTACCGGGCAGAAAATACCCTTCAATCCCGAACGTCCATTTTCCAATAAAGGCTATAAAGCTTGGGCTAAATACAGTGATGAAGAATATTCAGAAAAATACTGTCATTATTCAGGAGAACCATCCAATGGTGATACAAGCTATGCTAAACCTATTCTACGAAAGAACTGGAGAAAAGCTAAAAATCTAATTGATTAACTTACTTTCGAAGAAATTGATGAACGTTTATTTTAAACTACAACAATTATAGAATGGCAGAATTTTATACAACACGAGGCATAGCATACAATCTTGATGAACTTCTCAAAGAAGCTAATTCTTTTGTTTATCTGATTACTCCTTATTTAAAGTTTTCCGATACATTGTATGATAGATTAAAATCCATTTCTAAAAAAGAAGTTGATTTAACTATTGTATTTGGAAAAGCAGAACTTTCCAAAGAAGAAAAACAGAAACTAGAGAAGTTAGAATGTAATATTTACTATAAAGATAACCTTCATGCAAAATGTTATATTAATGAAAAGCAAGCTTTAATTGGTTCAATGAATTTGTATCGATTTTCTGAGGTAAACAATATTGAAATGGGTATTAAGATAGATAAGATGAAGGATCGTGATGCCTATAAAGATTGTTTAAATGAAATTCTTGGTCTCATTGAAAATTCTACACCTAAAAGAGAATTGAATAAAGCAAATATAAAAAAACATGACCCTAATGCTAAAACTATTGCATGGTACGAATTACTGAAGAAAACCTATCCAAATGTTCATTTCACGAGACATGAAAATTTAATTGAAGCTGAGGGTTTTCCTATGCCTAACATGAATTTTTCAAATGATTATGGATTTGCCTGTATTGAAACTAGCAAGAATAATGTTATATGGGAAAGATTGAATAATAAACGACATCAAAACCTATTAATTGAATTAAAGCATTATAGATTCTATCTGAATCAACTATATAATGGTAATATTAGAATGTCATTATATCCATCTGAGGATGCAGGTTTTAATAATTTAGAACAGGAATTAGATTATTCGCTGAAAGGAACAAAAATTTTATTGGATCAACTAAAAAAGCTAAATAGATAATCATATCGAATCATGCTTTGAAAATAGTTTTCAAATGGTACTCCAAAAACTCTTTATCAGGGTAATATTTATCAGGAAGGTTTATTTTACTTCCGGATAAATGAGAAAAGAATCGCTTATAATAAGGTGCTTCTTCTTTTACTTTGATTTTGTTTGATATAATCAGTGTATAATCTGTTTAGATACCGATCAATCCTTTGTCAAAGGCTGCATCATATAACTTGGACAAACATATTCCATTTGAGGGATTTAACCTTTCATTTTTGTTTTTTGACCATGGTATAATATGGCTAGCATTAAGTAAATCTGGAATATCAATTCCTGTAATAGCACATTTCGTGGTATAATTATTCAATACAATCTCTCTGAATACTTTTTGATTCACCCGTGTTTTTATTCTTCTTGTTTTGTCTTCTCCTACCAAATAATCCGTTTCGATTTCCTTATTAAATTTATTTTCTAAGGTTTGGTTTTCTTTTTCTGCCAATATCTTCTCACTCTGAAAGATGAGCTCTTCTCGGTTTTCATTAAACTCATCCCAAATAGGTTGGCATTGTTTTATTCCATGAATTAATCCCTTTACTCCACGATTTTGATGATATGGATCCAGGCTTGCAAAGTTTGAAAGGCGCATTGCAACCGCAGATGGAGAACGATTTATTAGTTTAGCTAATCTGATTACTCTTGGATTAGTTTTATTGAATTTTCCAAAAGGTAATTTAAGGTAGAGGTTAAATGCTAAGATTAGTTCTTCTTTTGACCAGTTTCGTGTACTCATATCTATATTTTTTTCATAGGAAAAATCATTCGCCTTTTAAATAGTTCCCTTTTGAGGGTATTACATTTCTCACTCCACCTGTGGGATCTTCTACATCATTTTTATATCTGGGT
>JBNJFX010000110.1:0-3310 GCA_051747245.1 Bacteroidota bacterium | reverse complement strand
CATTGTTTTGCCTTTCTCTGTTTTACAATAATTTCTTTCATTTAAATTTACATTTTTCAATCAGGATTTGCAATGATTATTGTGCCTGTCCCCTTTTCTATATTCAATCAGGATTTGCAATGA
Organism: Bacteroidota bacterium; assembly: GCA_051747245.1. Lineage (GTDB taxonomy): Bacteria > Bacteroidota > Bacteroidia > Cytophagales > Cyclobacteriaceae > Marivirga. Next base: position 3,187 of record JBNJFX010000110.1, on the reverse strand, counting down.
TTATTGTGCCTGTCCCCTTTTTTTTGTTGTTCAACCCCTTTTACAAAACAATAATGGCGCCTTTGATTTCCTTCATAAGCAACCCTAACTCGACTGAGAATATAATCCAAATTTGGATCAGTAAAACTAAACCCTATGAATATAAATGTTTTTGAAATCAGGTCACCTTTTAAATTCGCCAAATACTGATCCATCTTAACGTGATATCGTTCATAGTCATCCTTCGTTAAAACCGCTTGACTTGGGTGATCTACATCGCCATGCATCTTATATACAACAGCATCACGCTTTGGTTTTGTTGTAGACAAATGCTCTTTCGTATATTTTACATCAGCTATTTTTCCAGACTTATCTAAAGCTGTTTCAATTATCTTGTCGTAATTTGTGGTCCAGTAGGTTCGTATTGGAAGCCGACAAAGAATTCGATGGTTCTCTGTTTCTAAAGTCTCTCTTGAAAACTCTTCTATAAGTCTCTGATTAAGTTGACTTCGGTTATTCGCATTATCGTTGCAATGAAATTGTGCTAAAGTTACCAAATCATTTTCTTTATCGACATCTAAGCCGAGCTCATCGGCTATTGGTCGAAGTAGTTCAGCCCAATTGACAAAACCTGCTCCAGCTGACATTCCTGCTCCTGCAAAAATCGCCACATTTTCTTCATAGAGTTCTTTGCCTATATCTCGTAAAAATGCTTGTTTTTTTAAATCCATTAATAATTTCCCAGTTTGATGTAGTATTCTCAGGCTTATAACGAAAAGCTCAGTCGCGGCGGCTTTTTGCCGTCGGCTGGAGCGACAGGTTATGGGCCTTTCCCCGAAAAACGATCCCAAAGATCAAACACTCTAATCACAAATGTTAGAACTCCACCCACTGCAATAAGGGTTGTTATTAACCAATGTTCTTTTAATAACTCACCGAGGACGGCGGGGGTAAAACCGTATTGTTCTGCCCAATTGGTTTTTGTCTTAAGGCTCTTGGAAGTTGCACGTTCAAAAATATTAGCTAAATTATCGACTTTTCTAAGTGTGGACTGATGGAGCTTAACGAATTCCTTGTTATCGAATGCGTCAGCCTCTTGCTTTCCTGTCATAAAGTCTTTCATAGTGATTTTATTAAGAGCAATCAATGACTCAAGTCGAGGGTGGCCGATGTAACCGACCCCGTATAGATCAACAAGCGCTCGGGATAAATCAAACTTCCGATCCTCAGAGACTTGGATTGGTGATCCACAAAGAACACGGTATCTATGTTCAATTGCTGCAAAACCATAATTCATGTCACGCATATTCCAGTGTATCCAGTTGCAGTGCTGTCGATTACGAATGAACTCAAAATACCGGTCTAGCATCTTTTTCTCAAGCTCATCGTAGTGATCTGTGATTTTGTCGAAATCAATTTGTTCTTCTTCTGCAACTTGGTGGATTGAAAATGAATCCGTTTGACCAGAGTGTAAATTACGTACTGCTATCGAAGTGACCCGTGGCGTCTTCCCATCTGACTTTTCATAGAAACTTTCACACGAATAATGGATTACTAATGAAGTAGCTGCCTGCTCAAAAATGCTATCCATTTTCGTGACGAGTGTTTTACGGCGTTTTAGTCTTTTTAGTTCTCTACCCATAAATTAAAAATAAGTCCCTTATACTGTGAAGCCCATAACGTGTGGGTCAGGTGGACTGGCGCGCCAGCGGCAGGATCACCTGCACCCAATGGTTAAGTTTTAAACGTTCCAACCCAAAAGGGTTGTAAAGGTCTTAGAAATTTTGGGTTTTTCGCAAGTTTTTCTATAAATACAGGATTATCTTTCCACTGAGACCACACACAAAGCGCTGCAACCCTATGATTGCCATCCATTATTTCTAGACCCTCACCATGATCGATCAAAACTGGTGGCGAAGGGAACACACCATAATCAATAAGGTAGTGTAGTTGAATATGAAAGCGCTCCTTTCCTCTTTCACCCAAAGCCCTGGAGTATTCATTGTCCTCACCCAGAGTATATGCTCTAACTAAAGCATATAAGGAGGCCATGCAACGAGGGCTTAACACCAGTTTGGAAAAATCCAATTCCTTTAGTTCCCAGCTTGCTGAACGCCAACGATCTAAATTTTTTTCCTTTAGAAGATATTGCCATCTTTCAGCAGTAGGAGGCCACCCTTCGTCTTGGGCAAAAGGCAAAAGCCAATCCTTGATCACTTGATCGGGAAAGTAAGGTAAATCTTTCTTTATAGATTCGAACATTCTTCCCCCAAAAACTTAACAATTATTAGTTTGCATATTCACAAAATATCATGAATATCTTCATGTTTTTAAGTAAAAATGCATAAATAATCCATAAAATTTGTAGTTATAAAGCAAATTTACACAATATTACCACTTAAAATTAAACAACTTTTTGTTTTAAATTCAAATCCTTATACTTATTTCCTGTTCATATTAAATTCGGTACAATTTGCGCAAAAGCAGATAAAGTAAAATTTATTAATAATATTGATTAAATTTATTTAATAATACTCTGCCTTTAATACCCTTTTATTTGCTGTATTCTTACAAAACAGGCATTTAACATCTTTTTTCAGACCATATTCATTTCTTGCTAATTTGCTTTCTGTACAAGTTTAATCTGACTATATTTTATGACATGAATTAAAAAAAATTAGCTTTACTCTTTAAATTATATAAAAGTTTATTTATTGAACTTAATATTTTTATATCTATTCTTAAATTTTAAAAAGCATATCATCGGAGTAAAATTTTTCAATAAATAATTTACTTAATACTGACAAAACCAATAATATATTTTGAATTTTTTCAGTTATAAAAGTGTGGGATATTCTGTTTTAAAAAGAATTTTAAGTAAATAAAGATATTTTTTTTAAAACAGGAGTTATAAATACTTATAATTAAACTGGTGTTTGCTTTTGGAAGAAATTTTATGGAGAAGATCAAACAAAAAGAACGGCGGGAAAAATACTCATACTTCAACAGTACAGATAACAGTTTAGTTATAAAGCTTTAGAATTAAACTCTGCTGCTAAAATACAGAAAAAGCCGGTTTTTAGATATTGAACAAGAAATCTATTTAAAGTATTTCGAAGCTTCAACAGCCTTTTTCCATCCGGAATAAAGACTGTCTGATTTTTCATTTTCCATTTCCATGGCAAATGTTCTTTCCACAGCCCACTGC
>JBNJFX010000109.1:0-3327 GCA_051747245.1 Bacteroidota bacterium | reverse complement strand
TCTCCGCAAAGAATTTGTTCATATGATGTCGTACTTGCCCTTTTTCTGTGATAGAAGAAGAAGAAGAAGAAGAAGAAGAAGGATTTATTGAAAAAAAAACATATCAACAAAAAATTATTGCTGCCTCCCCTAAAAAGCAAAGCTTGTCCGTGGGGGAGGTAGAGAAAACAAAATCCTTAAAACAAAGAATACTTGGCCACCGACACCACTAATACCATCACACTAAACAATAAATACAAAATAATATCATATATTATACTTCCTCTGGGAACATCATATCAACAAAACCCCCACAATAAATAAATCAATTAATCAGTCAAAACTCATATTCAGCAAAAAGCAGTTCCTTAATGATTTTTCTAAAAATATTGGGGTCACCAATAGTCTTAATATCACTATTCAAACTATTCCATTTCCGCGTACCTCTATAAAAAACAGAAAAACATGAACGGGAAGATATACCTCTAGGTACACAGAAGTCCGCGCTACCCCTTGTATCATGAGAATGAACAGTAGACCTAATGGACAATAAATCACCAAAACAACGAGGCTGAACATCCTGCTGCAGTCCAAAAATAAACCACAATATATAGAACTCACGAAGGCCTGCAGCCGGCAAAATTTTTAAAGTTGGGTAAATTTCTCTAACAGACATACGTGGAGATATACCGGCTAAAATTCTTACTGCATGATTTTGTAGAACTCTTATTGGTTTTAGGGTAGAAGAAAAAGTAGAGAGCCAAATACTTGAACAATAAAGTATATACGGGTGTATTAAAGAAAAATAAAGATGGCGAAGGACAGACTTGGGAAAACAATGTTGGAGTTTCTTCATTATACCGAGATTTCTTGCCAGAATTTTGCTAGTTAAAGTAACATGTTCCTTAAAAGATAGAGTTTCATCTATTACAATCCCAAGGTATTTAAAAGACGCAGTCCGTTTTATAACGCCATTGGGCATATCTAATTCCTTGATCCATGGGTAAAAGTTTGATGATCGCGAGAAAATAATAAAGTTAGACTTAGCCATGTTAATCCTTAATTTATTTACCCTCAGCCATGCTGTAATTCTATTAACTGATTCCTTCATGGAAATCTGCAGCAGCTCCGCTGTCTTAGCTGTGCTAATGGCTGTTGTGTCATCAGCAAAAAGTGAAACTGTTTCATTAGTCGGGTTTACCGTTAGTTCATTTATTCTATAGCAAAAATTATTTAGACAATTTGGTAAATCATTAATAAATATCAAGAATAATATAGGACCGAGAACTGATCCTTGCGGAACACCTATTTCAATACGCTTTTTTTCGGAAGAAGAATCATTTAGTTGGACATACTGATAACGATTACTTAAAAAACTTCTTAAAAAATTTAATGATTTACCCCTCAAACCATACACCTCACACTTCTTAAGTAGAAGTTCATGATCCACAGTGTCGAAAGCTTTCATCAGATCTAAAAATATAGCACCTATTTTGAAACCTTTATCTAATACATCATTAATAATAGTTGTCAAATAAATCATCGCCTGTTCCGTTGTCCTTTTTCTACGGAACCCAAATTGTGTCTCTACCAGTAACTTATGATCCTCCAAAAAACTCATCATTCTAATACTAAAACACTTCTCTAAAACACGGGAAATAATGGGTAAAACAGATATCGGTCTATAGTTTCCTGGGTCATTTTGAATACCACCCTTATGAATTGGGGTTATACGGGCAACTTTAAAACAGTCTGGGAATTTTCCTTGACGAAAACACTCATTAATTAACCCACATAAAACTTCAGCTATAACAGGAAAAATACATTTAAGTGTTTTTAGAGTAATATGATCGCTACCAGATGAATTACTACGCAACCCATAAATAATTTTTTTAATTTCATCAACCGTTAGAAGTCTAAGGTGAAGAGACACATCAATGGGGTCCCTCAGTAAGGACTCGGACGATGGGTCACCACTATCAGGCACAACTGACATAGCTAAATTCAGACCAATATTCGAAAAATAACTCTGAAATTCATTGCATATGTCCTTTTCAGAATTCAAAGTCTTTCCCATTACACTAACTAATTCATCAGGTACACTATTTATTTTTAATCCAATCACTTCTTTTATTAGTCCCCAGGTTTTCTTAGGGCATCCTTCGACCTCCTTAAACTTTTTCTCAAAATATTTCTTTTTTTCATTTCTTAAAATTGTATTCAACCTATTTCGATAAATTTTATATAATTGCTTATTTTCTTGTGTCGGGTTAATTATTTGAGCTCTAAACAATTTATCTCTTACATTTATTTGCTTCAAAATCACAGGACTAATCCAAGGTTTTTTACTTGAGTGCTTTCTATTAAACGGTTTCAATATGACTACTTGACTTATCAAACTCTGCAACTTTTCATAAAATAAAACAAACTTTGAATTTGCGTCCTGAACTTCGCCTAGAACATCGTACCAATCCACCTTTTCTATATCATTTTTAAGTTTTACCATCGCACTTTTACTGATCACTGGAATCCTTGATTTTTTGCCTTTAACCACCTTCGTGACAGTTCTAAAGCTAGCTGAAACTCCAAAGTGGTCAGATACATCGTTGATAAGGACCCTGGGAAGACTCAAGGGTACATTAGAAAGGATGTTATCCAGAAGCTTAGCTGATGTTCCCGTAATTCTTGTAGGGATATTTATACAAGGATGAAACCCATTGGATAAACTTCTATTAATAAATTCAGTGCTAGCAGATGACTGATCAATAAGGTCAATATTAAAATCCCCCATAATAAAACATGGCATAGAGTTAATCGGAAGTTTCATTAATTGTTCTTCAAATAGGTCCATAAAGTCTTGGAGCAGGCTCTGTGGAGGTCTATATACTACAACAATACAAAAATTCAAATTCTCTCTAGTTATATGTAAAACAAAACACTCGCAAACTTTCTCTCTATATATTGTAAGATCTTCTCTTATTGAAACCTTATAATCAGCCTGAATGTAAGCTGCTAGGCCTCTATGTTGGTATTATTCGCGATTCCTTACATATAAATTATAACCAGGGATATGTAGTAATTGCGAGTTATTATCCTTTGACCACGTTTCAGTTAAAGCGATCACCTGAAAGACATTAGTATTTATTAATTCCGATAAAAAATTATGCGCAGAATTCAATCCCTGACAATTCAAATGAAAAATGTTAAGGCCAAAATGGCCCCTATCACAATACAAGGGTAGTGCTTCTTCTTTAAAAATATACCTTGATGGTTCATTTGTGAAAATCTCAGTGGCATTAATATCTAAATTTCTATTTATCCTTTGATTAAACTGGCTGGAAAAATCAA
>JBNJFX010000108.1:0-3335 GCA_051747245.1 Bacteroidota bacterium | reverse complement strand
ATGAATCCTCAATATGTTGTGGAAGCTAAGGTAGGTGTGTAAAGGCCTTTTTTAGTGTAAGGGCCCGGCTGAAATGTTTAGTCAGACAAAGCCTCCAATTTCAAACGGATGCAAGCAACGCTTGATCGGAGGCTAAGTGTTAGGCAAAGTACTTATTTAACCATCATTTTTACAATCTCATTAAATTCTTTCATATTTTTCCTTTTTTCCTCTCTTATCGGTTTCTTATAATCTTTAAGTTTTCAATGAAATTAGAAAGAGCCTTTTTTGTTCCCAGAATATATTTAAATGACGATTTTAATTGAGATGAATTATTTGCAATCATCTTTGCAACTGACATTCCTGCGCTTTCATTAGTTCTTGAAATTCTATGACTTCCATCAGTTTGGGAATGTGGCATTATTGTCAAAATATGTTTTGAATCTAATGGTAGCCTTATCATATTTTCGGGGTCAAATGGTGCTATAATTCCAGGATTTATATTTGATAAAACAACTGGATTGTCACTTGTAATTAATTGATTTTCTGATGTTATTTTGCTCACTAAAATCCCGTCAAATTTTCTAATATTTATTAGTTTAAAGGCAATTTCCAGCTGTGTTAAAACTTGGTCATCTTTTTTCATAGTTTTAAACTCTGTTTTAATTTCATCAAGAGTTTTGCCTTTTATTGAATACTTGACATCCTCATACATAAAGTGATCTTTTCCCGTGTGCACACATAAAGAATACATTTTATCTAATACTGTGTCAAAAAAGTCATTATGTAAGTGAATCCATTTAGAAGTACGATACAGCATTGTAATGATAGTCATTACAATTTTATAGTGTATTTCTTCATCAATTTCTCTAATTGATTCGTCTGTCAATGTTTGATAAACTTCATTATATACACTTTCAACATTGTCCGAATAAAATGTCTCAAGAGCCTGTCTTTGTTCTTTAGTTTGTCCTGTAAGTGTATAAATATCAGTCTCCAAACATATATTAGTAATATTTGGAAATATTATGTTTTCTAAATTATTCTTATCTGCCGCATGGATATTGTAATTCTTCTTTCTTTTTATTGCAAACTTCTGCAAATAAGTTCTCGGAACATAATGCTGTCTTTTGGTTTCTTGGCTCATCTCTTTTGTTCTTTGTATTTTGCCACTGGGTAGCTTACGCCCCCTAAGAACCGTGCGTGCCAGTTTTCCGGCACACAGCCTGCCCCGAAGTATTTCGGGGGCTTAAGCACTTTTAAGGCCCTTCCGGTGAAGGATGACCCGGCTGTTATTACTATCTTTAACCATAAAAGTAGTAATTTGTCTGCACTCTTTGGCTAACTTTTCTCTTCTTTTTGTTCTATTTGCGAAGTACTTGTCATATTCGGGCAGGGATGGTTTGGTATAAAGCCCATCACTAAAAACCCCTTGATGAAGCGGGGATACATTCCCCTATCAACAATGTTTGAAGGGATTTCCAGAAATACGGAAATGAACCAACTGTTTTCCATGGTTTAAAGAACCGCCGTATACTGCTTGTCCCGATATTTATCGGGAAGACCCGTACGTACTTTAGCCTGTGAAATATGCCCATTTCACGGGGTGAATGTGAGAGGTACACTGGCGGACTTTTAGTCCGTCAGCCGCCTAATCGATTACCAGCTGGCTTTTATTTGAGTATCATAAATATTACAAAAATTATAAAAGAACAAATTAACCATTTAATACTCTTATTGTAATGTTTAAATTTTGAGTGTGCTATTTTTGAATTAATAAAGACCTGAGAATTTAAGTCATTTATAAAAGCATCATCATTCTCGGAATTAGTCTGTGCTTTAAAATCTTCATAAGTTTTAGATGCTATTGTTCCAAAGAAAAGGTTTGAGTCTGTCTTTAATCCTTGTTGCCGATATATTTTAGGATTAATCCGTCCTTTTAATGTTTGATAAATATTGTAAAAGGTAATGGATGCTGTCATAAAGAACGCAACTACTATAAGTAATTTAAAGAACAACCAAATATTTGTGCTGTTTATTTCAGACGCCTTCTCATATGTGAAAACATCAATCATTTTATTACCAATTTTGGAAGAAAAAATAATTGTAATTATTACACTATAAAATGTCAATACAAAAGAGCTTTTTGTGTCAACATTAAAAATCCATTGATTTACTAATTCTAATTTTTTAATACTCTTATTTATTGCTTCCATAGTATTTAAATTATCCAATATACCTCGCCACCATAAACCTTTGAAGTAATGTTTTTAATCCCTTCATTAGAAACCTCTTTCCAAAAATTATTCTTTAATGAATTTCCATTAGGATTTGCGGCTTTAAAGCCTTTGTAAACTGCTTCACTAAACAATATTGGTGGATATTTTATTTTACTTTTTTTCTTTTCAAAACTAATCATCTTTCCTCCAACAGTGAATATTCCGCCCGAATCAAACTGTCGAAGAGAATCTGCAAACTCTTCTGGAGTCATTGTGACTTTTTCAATAGTAGATAAGTGTAACGGAGCATTCGGGGCATAGGAAGAACCATAACCTAATAATGATGGTACACCAAAAGAAGTTGTAATTGCTCTCGGATTAATGGGTTTCCTTTTTACTTCATAATATTCTTCTTCGATTTCTTTATTTGCAACATCAGTCAAACGAGATGCTAAATTTGCTGGATAACCTGCCCATACTAAATTTTTATTATCAAAATTTTCAGTTCCTTGTCTCCTAATTCCAACTTTAACAATATTTAATTCACCGTAATCTATACCAATACCACATTTAAAGTCCACATCTGAAAAAACTTTGTTTATTAAATACTCACTTGCGTGAAAAATAGAAATTGCACAATTAACTGAATTAGTAAAACAATTTTCAGATTGGAAGACAATCATTACTCTGTCTCCAATTATATTCCTAACAGCACCTGAATGGTATTTCGCAATCTTTAACATAGATTTTGAAAATATGCTATATATCCTCCCCATTGTCTGGGTATAATGCTTTCTATTAAGTTCTACAGAATTCCTAATATCAACATATAATACGCAAGATTTTAAAGTTTTACCCGTTTTGTCTTTCCCACTCTCAAATGTAAAAGAATTATCATGTCTAGATGGAACACTATTGGTTGAAGAATATTCAAAGTTTAAACTCTTCATATCTTTAACATCTGTTTCTATTTCACCTAGTAAATCTTTTATTGCCATATTTATTTGTTTATGTGGATGTCGTCTTTTAGCTTGCTGGTAACGTCCCGGCTATATGCGCCTGGGCGTGGTTTCAGACCAGCTGTGGATTTATCAGCTTGAAAGCATGGTTTTGGGAAATACAAAACCCTCAATATGC
>JBNJFX010000107.1:0-3384 GCA_051747245.1 Bacteroidota bacterium | reverse complement strand
GCTTCATAACTACAAATTTTATGGATTATTCATGCATTTTTACTTAAAAAAATGAAGATATTCATGATATTTGATGATTTTGCAAACTAATAATTGTTAGGTGTCTGGAAAATTGAGGGAGGAATGAAATTCATGGAGTTGAGCTCTTTTATTATAAGCCTTGTGGCTGTTATTATTGCAACGACTTCAACAATTATAAGCTATTTGCTATTTAGAGATGCTAAAGATCCAGAAGTAGTTACCTATACAATACCAGATGAACGACGTCCTTCGATTATAAATTTAATCATTGAAAATACGGGAAGAAGCTCAGGTTGGGATGTTACTTTCAGTTCGTCAAAGCCTGTTCCACAGTATGCTTTTGGTATAGAAAACGCTGATCAACCTAAAGTAATGGATCATGGTCCTATCGTGAATGGTATTCCATGCTTAGGCCCAGGATCAAAACGTATTATCACATGGGGACAATATGGAGGTATACGTAAAGGCATTGGAGATGGGTACCTTGATATAACTGCCACTTATTATAGCCGTCCGACACTTGCCTTTAAGAGACGTAAACATGTCACTGTATCTCGACTTGATATCAAGTCTTTTGAAAACACAGATGTTTCGGATCATAATTGGGATAAAAAAATTGCTGAACAGCTTGAAAAAATTGCATCATCAGTTTCAAAAATGCAATCAAAACCAGAAAATGCTTTAAAAGTTACTCAAATTGATACTATTCAGTCAAGACATGACACCTAACCAGTTGCTGTACTTGACCCGCAAACCAGTGGCGATTTTCTCGAGAGACTCAAGTGCTTTGCTATCGACCCAAAAATATAACTAAATTCACGGCGGGCAAGTAAGCTTCGTCGTTATCGTCAGGTTAGGAACCATAAAAAAGTGGAGAGTGTATGGCGAAATTAACGAATATTACACAGATTACAGATCCAGAGCCTGAACAGAGATGGTTAATAAGACCATTAGATATTAAGGATGTTAGCAGACACATTGAGAATTTGAACGTTCCCCCTAAGTTTTGGGAGGGGTTTTCTTGGACATTTTTAGGTGGAGGTTTTTCCTTTCTTGTATCAATCATTTCGTACCATTTATTTACGCAATCACCTGAGAAAAATATTCTAATTGTAGGATATACAATCTCTATACTCCTTTTATTTTTTGCAATCATACTTATATCAAAAAATAATTCTGAGATTCCATCTTTTGAATTTCATAAAAAAGAAGCTCTAGAAAAAATTACTCGAATCGAAATTGAAAACAGGGGAAATAGACTTCCAGAGTCAAGTCAATACCCTGAACCATCTGATAAAATACCATCAATTCACGATGATCTAATTACTGATCTGAAAAAAAATAAATCAAAACTTTTTGAGGAGTAAGATTATGCCGAAGCCGAAAGTGATAGATAGTTATACAGCGTCTATAATAACTGTTCACCTAAAGAAGGATTTTACATTAAGCCTTTCTGTTCCAACTGATGATGATATTCAGAGAATAAAGAACGAATATTCTCTTAAGAAAGCCAAAATAGATGATGATAATGATTTCATGGCATCCGGTGGTGAAATAGCAAAAAACAAAATTATCAAAGGCTTGGGAATGGTGATGTCTAAAGAAGCCATACAGATAAAGTTGTTAGGAGCTACTACAGATGATTGTTTTGACTTGCTATATAACTCAATTGCTATTCTATATGGGAAGAATGCAAGCCAAATGGACGGAGGCATAAAATACGTTGATTATGAAACAACAACAAAAGTCCAATTGGATAAGCCGATTTACAGCGTTTATTCTGATGCAATGAAAAACCTTATTTCATCATGGAAAAATCTCGATAGTGGAGCCTTAATTGGAGTAATTAATGATGGTGAATCATTTAAATCAAAATCAAAAGGTGTAGTTGATTTAAACTCCGAAGAATACAACAGGCTGTATCAGGGGCAAAGCTCGGGTTTAGTTGTACCTTCGGCCATTCAATTCAATATTTCAATACCAACTAATTATTACAAGTTGAGCCATCACAAAGTATCAATAACTGTAGAGAGTGTAGAAGATTTTCAAGAAAACATTTATTTTGTGCAGACAAAGTTTCCATATAAAGCTCATTTGGAACTTATTGATTTAATAGCAGGTCATGACGTTAACAAGGCGCTTAAGCCGACGGCATAAAGCCGCCGCGGCTGAGCTCTTCGTTCTGTTTCACTCTATCTATTAAAGGTAAACCAATGGAAGACATTCTATCGAAAATATTGCCTGGATTAATAATTGCAATATTTGCATCATTCTTGTCAACTAAATGGTCTCTAAAAAAATTCTATTCTGAAAAATGGTGGGAAAGAAAATCAATAGCATATTCAGAGCTTATTGAATCGCTTTATGAAGTACTTCAATTCTTTGAAATACATAAAAAAGACTTTGGCCAAGGAACAGGGTTAACAACTAAACAAGAATCTAATTTGCAAGAAAAGTATAATCAGGCTCATTTAAAAATCAAAAAGGCTAGTGATATTGGTTCTTTTGTTGTATCAAAAAAAACACAATTAATACTCAAGGAATTATTCGAAAGGCCAAAGCTTAACCGAAATCAAAATCCCATATTTGAAATATACGAAGAAAAATATGAGGCGCATCAAAATGCTTTGGAACTTATAGTAATCGAAGCAAAAAAAGATTTGTGCGTTAAATAAACTGTGGGGCAAAAATGAAAACCATTATTAATGTTGTGATTAGTATGCTTTGTGGTGCAATGGGCGGATATTTATATTGTACACACAGTCAAGCAATACAAGAAAAATTGTCATCTGAAATTTTGAAAGTCAAACATATTGAAGCAGAAAGTTTAACATTAACAAATATAGATACAAAATATGATAAGTCTAATCCACATGGGCTTTTTGTAAAAAAACAAGATGAAACAACTGTAATGAAGTTAGGCTACGCAAATATTTTTGGAACGTTTATAGCGCTATACAATCAGGATAATAAAGATTTATTCATTAGTAATAGTAAATATTCAGGCCCAAAGATTACATTTTACTCTGGGGCCGAACCAATTATGGAACGACCAAGTATTATTATTGGAGAAACAAGCATAGTTAATCCTGATACTGGCACAGAAACTACTAAAGAAGCAAGCATTGGAATATTTAATAAAAAAGGAAAAGTATTAGAGCTTTTACCGAGGGATCAACATTTGACAGAACAACAGCATTAACTCGGACTGGAAAAATGCGCTCCGCTTCGCTCTGCGCCTTTTTCCATCCGGTTATGCTGAACGTTAACCCTACAGGAGAAATGAGTGGACGGAATACCCAGTATGTTTTTAAGCCATGCCTCAGAAGTGCTAGGTGATACTACAAATGGATTATCAGGAAG
>JBNJFX010000106.1:0-3401 GCA_051747245.1 Bacteroidota bacterium | reverse complement strand
CATTTGCTTATCTTCACTGTCGCTTCTTCGTTCGTTGCCATTTTCTTAAATTATCTTCCTAATACTAAAAGTTACTTTCTGTTAACAAAAAGTGACTAATTCGGTTTATAAACTTTTGGGGCCTTAAGAAAGATTGTGCTTAACCATAATTATTACAAGATGACTACAAAAAACATTTGGTGATGAATTCTTTATAAAAACAAATATGGGTTACAGTAAGGAATTCAAATTACGGTGCATTAAGCACGCTAAGATGAGTTTACATAGTATTGAAGTTACGGCAGAATTAAAGAAAGTATCTTTTAAGTCACTCTATCACTGGATAGAGCTTTTTGATAAATATGGAGAATCTGCTCTAGAAAATAGAAAAACTGGTGCAAAAGAAACTGTTATTAATCAGAAATTCGAACAATTAGTAGTTGATTCGTGGAACAAAAGAAAAAGGAGTGCCCATAAGTTATGGATTGATTTAAAGATGGAAGGACATGGAGTATCAGAAAGGCAGATTCAGAAGATCTATAAGAAGCATGGTCTAAAAATGAATAAAAGAAAGAGGCCCTCTCAGATCAAGTTTGTCAAATATGAGTGGCCTAGATCAAATATGCTTTGGCATACCGATTGGACACTATGCCCATTTACAGGAAAACAGTTAATTGCTTTTATCGATGATTATTCAAGATTTATTGTTCATGCAGAATATTTTGACCAGGCAACAACCGAGAATACGCTGATAGCCTTTGAAAAGGCAATTAAAGGGCATGGCATACCTGATGCTATCTTGACCGATAATGGCGTCCAATTCCATGTTCATGGGGCTTTTGAGGCTTTTTGCAATGAGCATAATATCAAACATATCTTAGGAAGGGTGCATCACCCTCAAACAAACGGAAAGATAGAAAGATGGTTTGGCACGTACAAACTAGAGTTCAAAGAAGGTGAAGATACCCTGAGAACGTTTGTAGATTATTACAATAAAGGGAGGTTACATCAGGGGATTCATTACCAAGTACCATTACAAAGGTACAATTTTGTAAAAAATGCGGTTTAGTAGAGGCCTTAAGAAAGATGCTCTCTGACAAGAAGACTGTATTAAAAGATTCGGCTCTTCTCCAATTTCTGAATAAAAATAATGATTTTACCTTCGTAATTGAAGTGGGAAGGCAGTCCAGAGTTATGAAAAAGTTTAATAAGCTGGTTTTGTAATGGATTTTTAACTTGAGTGAGGACTTTTTGCTTCATAACTAAGACGAATCACTCAAGTTAATCTATTTTTCGGTTCTCATCAAATAACTATTCCGGACAGAGCTCAGGTATTGAAAGGTCTTTATATGGTGGTTTCCATTATGACTGGACGGTCTTGTGTTGAACGTCTCTTTTTCTATCCAGGTATTTTCCTCAGTTATGTCAATCCCTACCTTAACATGCTTATTTTTGAGCCCTGCCCTCTTAAGAGAAGGACGCACAAATGATTCAAATTCCCTCATAAGGGATTTAAGTATCGTGATTTTTTATTTCTCTATGCAGTGTATCCTCCTGGGAGGGAGAAACAGTTTCTATATAACTATTGGTTCTGGCAGCCTCAGTAATACTAGAACATAACCGATGGAGCCATTCGTGTCCCAAGCGTAGCAGCGAAAGACATTTATTGATGAATTTTTTTTATTATTTTCATAGTTATAGCTAACTATAGTAGGGGCGTAGCCCCTACTTATTTTTTTCTTATAATTCTATAATTACGAAAACTTATCGGAGATACTGATGTAATGCTTAATAGTAAATTCTCCTCCCATAAATTTAATAACCTCCAATTTTATTATTTCTTTATGGCAAGGCAAATATTAAAGTCATACAGTGGAGAAGTTTTTTTTGAGTTTTTGACTCATAAGGAAGAAGCCGATGCAATTATAATTTTGCCCGGTTTTCCTTCTTCAAGCAATTATGATAAGCTAATGCAGTTTTTCTATGAGAGGGGTTTCAATGTATTTTTTCCAAGGTATCCTGGTTCTTATCAAAGTAAGGGAAAGTTTCTTGATGAAAATCCTCTTGATCATTTATCTGGTTTTGTAGATCATATATCTGGTGGGTCTACTGAGAATCTTTGGAATTTGGGAACTAAGAATTTCAAAAACAGACGGTATTTTTTGCTTTCTGGAAGTTTTGGCGGGCCCTTTACTTGCGCTTTAGCTAAAAAGCATCTTGGTAAATTTACTAAGATTATTTTGACTTCTCCTGTTTTAGATTTCTCAAACCATAATGTTGAATTTGAAGAACAAGATTTATTACATCTCACAGGTTTTGTCAAGCGATCATTTATTAACCTGTATCGAATCGAATTTGATAATTTAGTAAAGCAAGCTTTAACGTTTGATGAATTAAACAAAGAATTTTATTGGTCTGAATTAGACGTTCCTGTTACGATATTACATGATCCAAAAGAAAAGACTGTTAGTATAAATCATTCTAAGCGTTTTGTAGAAGAAAAAGTGGATAGGGAGTTAATTGAACATGAGTTTGGACATAATTTATCAGTTGAACTTATTGATCAGTATTGGGATCAACTTGGCTTAAGCTAGGTGGTTAGTGTTTTCTTCTAGAAATCTCTTAGTATTTGCAGGCAATGTTTTGAGGTAGTTCGGGTTTCTAACAATTTCTGCGTAGGTTCTAACTAATGCATCTCGATCTTCTGCTAGTTTGGTTAATGTTCCTTTATGCTTTTCTTTTCGTATTGATGTGTTTTGTAATAGTGATTTTTTTAGTTCTACATCAAATGCTTCTTTTCGATCCATAGAAGCGATTTTATCTGCTGTTTCTTCTCCTATGTGAGGATTAAATGCTGTTGCATAAACTGTCAGCCAAGAAACTGGACTTTCCATTTCCTGGTGTGCTTTATAACACTCATTTATTTCATTTGATTCGGTAGCTGATCGTGCATGTTCGACTTCTGGAGATAGGTGGCCTAGAACCCTTATTCCTCTTTCTTGAAAGGAGTTTAATCCGGGGATTAGTTCTTTTTCCAAAGCTAGGACAATTTCATCAAGTCTGCCGGAATATTGTGTTATGCTTTCTCCAAGAGCAGCATCAATAGTCTTTCTTCTTAGGTTATGGAGGTGTTGTTGAAGAGTTTTATCTAATGGTTGATCTTGGCCTGCTAACTTTGACAGCCAGATCATTTCGTCATAAGATCTTCTACCTCCGGGCATTTTTTTCATATAGTCTAGAGTGAGTTCTTTTTTTGAAAATATCTCTATGTTTCTTAGTCTTTCATATTCGAGAAATGTACAAAAGGTTCTCGTGTCAACAACTGAAACATCGAAACTAACTTCTTCAAAGCTGGGTGATCTATATAGTTCTCTAAGGTCAAGACCCATTGTAGATGTTTTTGGATTTATTGAAGGTCGTGT
>JBNJFX010000105.1:0-3446 GCA_051747245.1 Bacteroidota bacterium | reverse complement strand
ACTGAGGTTTACACGCACGTTTCCAAAAAAGATTTAAGTACATGTAAAAATCCATTTGATGAGGATTTTTTCGACGATGGGAAAACAACATGAATATACACCATAGGTTTTGGTGGAATATAGTCAATAAAAGCAATGTGATAATGGATATATATTCACATATTAACTTATAACAACGTTAGCCGTAAGTTTACACCAAACAAAGCGCTTATAATGAAAGATATAGTTTTTGTAGAGGGCAATTTAATATTTAAATCAGGTAATCATCAAGTAAAAGAGTTGGTCGCCTACGCCTATGATAAATGGCGACAAATTGCAGAAGACATACATGAAGGAGATTTAATTGTTTCGAAAGATGACATTTTAGCGTCCTATAAAATCTATTGTGCAGCTTCAGAGGTTGCCTCGTATGGAAATCTTATTAGTGGCATGCAAAGACCACAGGATGTAATTAATATTTACAGACAAGAAATTGAGAATTTGAAAAATCTCCAAGCTCAAACCATAGATGATGAATTAGTTAATGTTTTGAACAGGCAGATTTATATTGGGATTGTTGGTTCAATGGAGTTGTTTCTCTGCGATTTCCTTTATTGCATGGTTCTAGGAACTAGAAAGTATTACAAAAAATTTTGCGAACAAGCATCTCGACCATTCAAGTTGAAGGAAGTTTCGTCTAAGCAGTGGAGTGTTCAAGAAGCTGTAAAACGAACAATTTTAGAAACTAATTATCATAGAATTTATGATGTAAGAAAACTTTACAATAAAGTTATTGAGATTGATATTCCTATATCAGAAAGACTTGAAGAATTAATAATGACAAGACATAGCCTTGTGCATCGAAATGGTATTCCAAGTGATAAATCAGAGTATATCAATGTAAACGATGCAATGATTAGTGAATTATTCTCTGAAGTGGAAATCTTAATATCAACAATTATAAATAATAAAACAGCTGAAATTGAGGCCTGGTTTCCAACGATTAACTAAATGGTAATAAAAAACCTACGGCTAACAAAGCTGTATACGGCAGCCGGGGCTCCATGTCATATTGCGGGTTTCGTTCTCGCCCGCAAACCCTGTTTGGCCTGAAAATTTCGCAACTGGCAGAAATGCCCCGGCCGACCGCATACAGCCGGGCGTTACCAACAATAATTTTATTTGTGATGAAAAGGACATTTTTATTAAGTACAGTTTTGGTTATTCTATTTTACTCATGTAATACAAATTTCGAATATGCAGAAAAAATTGATGACTGCTTTAATGCTCATTTAAAAAATAGTAAAGGAAAATTATTTCTTTATGAAAATCCTTTGAGAGAATGTTACAATGAAAATGTTATTGGCATTCAATTTCCGGACTATTCATTAAGGACAGATAAAAAGGATACTATAGTTTTATCTGAAATAGAAAAGCCAATAGTTTTGATAGTGCTTGATAGGTTTATTAAAACTTGTGTTGACAGAGGAAATAATATATGGAATCTTGTTGAGAAATATCATTCTGAAATTGAATTTGTAGTTCTTGTGAATGAAATGAATCTTCAGAATTACAACTTGATGCAAATTGCAGGTAAGAAACCGGATAATTATATAGAATTTCACGATTTTATAAGAGTTATTACATATGATGAAAAGGATGTTAAAGAAACTGGAAAAACATCAGTAGTTAAAGGAATAAAATGTGCTGGTTATCCAATGACATATTTTCTCTCAAAGGATTTAATCATAGATGACATTGAAACGAACGAAGATATTTATATAAGTGAAAATATTCTTGATAGAGACAACAATGACATTCCTTACGATTCTATTCAAGTATTGGATTTAGAGCGGTATGAAAAGTACTTAAGAAATTTATTAGAACAATAAAATTACAGTTGGTAACACGTGTTCAGGTTCAATGCAGGGGTTTGGTAGTTTGCTGACTAAGTTTTATCTTAGTAAAGTTGTTCAACGGTGGACAATGAAACGGGGCGGAAACCCGCACGATAGCGGTAACGCGGGACCGTTGGTAACCATAAAATTGAAAGAAAATGGCAGATATTAATGAAAATCTTAAAGGAGCATTTGGAGACTCTCTAAAAAATAAATTTGACGAGTACTCTGATTATGATTCAGACCTAGAAATTGATGCTATATTTGAAGCCAAAAAGTTAAACGAGTATGTTAGAACCGAAAAAATGGAAAAGCTCAACCATAGAACTCTTTTAATTCATAGTCAGAGTGGAAATGACTATAGATTTCAAGCAACACAGGTAAGATTTTTACGACCTAATGGTGAATCTTGCAAAGCAGAATTTTCAGTCCCAATTGACTTTAATGGCCCGATAAGGTTATGGGCTGAGGACTTACGAGGAAAAAAAGTCTGGTCAACAATGGATAAAATTGAAGAATGGGAATGTAACCCAGACTTACTCTTTGACTTTTTAGGAAAATATACACATAGGTTTACCGAACAAGAAATGGCAGATGACCTACCTTTCTGATAGGAATGAATACGGTTGTCAACTATACCTATAAAGCTTTGTATTGCAACGCTTTATAGCCGCATGCGTTAGCCTTGATAATATGAAAAAACCCAAAGTATTATATAAATATCGTTCATATGATAATGAATTTGGCAAAAGAAATCTAACTCATAATGAACTTTTTTTTGCAAAGCCAAATGATTTTAATGACCCTTTTGATTGTAAAATCACAGTGAGTTATGATGAACTAAAAGACACCTATAAATTATTTGAATATGCTTCTCAAATTGTTGTTCGGCAGCAGAAAGAAACAAATGTCAAATTGGGAAAAAAAAAGCAAATTAAAGAAGTATACCGAATAGCTGAGCTGATACATAATGATATAGAGGGTTTTCAAAAACGAAACGATCATTTTATAATGGACAAAATTAATACGCATATTGGAATAATATCCTTCAGTATGGTATTTGACAATGTTTTAATGTGGTCACACTATGCGGATTTTCATAAGGGTTATTGTATTGGTTATAACACTGAAGTTTTGAAAGATGAATTGGGAGCTACAAATGGAGGGAAGGTCAAGTATTCAAATGATTATCCTTCTATTGATCCATCTAAAGAGATTGACTTGTTAACATCCTGGATTCAGGTAAATTATAAGGCAGAATGCTGGTCCTATGAAGAAGAGTTTCGAATTACTAAACTGTTTAAAAATAAAAATTTAAGTAGAGTTGTTAAATTGACAAATGCCGCATTTGAAGAAATTATTCTAGGCACTCACATATCAAAAAGTAATAAGGATGAAATAATGAAACTTGCGAAAGAAAAAGATATTCAGAAGATTTATCAAATGAAAATGAAACCAAAATCTTTTAATCTTTATCGAGAAGAATTAAATTACTAAGGCTAACACTTAGGCTCTAATAAAGCGTTGCTTGCCTCGACAGGCTCGGCACAAGTGCTTCTAACTGAATAC
>JBNJFX010000104.1:0-3472 GCA_051747245.1 Bacteroidota bacterium | reverse complement strand
CTAACAGCTGGCGAATACAGCCATAAGCCGTAAGTCATTGTTCCAAGTCCAATAAAAAATAATATATCGTTATAGTCTATATTCATCACCACCTTAAAGAGTTCTTAAGCCTCTTTCTTCATATATTGATTTGCCATTTCCTTCATTAACTACTGCTCTGCCTATTCCCATGATCATTGCAACAATTCCATCTATTCTTTCTTTCGATTTAGCTTTATCAGGTTTAATATTTTCGCTTGGATCTGTTTTAGCTTGAGTGTTTTCTGCCATCCATCTTAAAACCGGATGGTTAAAATGCTTTAATCTATTTTGCAAAACTAAATTTTCGACTTCTTTCATTGGCGAGCTCATACTTCGATAACCCTGACCAAATGGAACCATGGTCAACCCTTCGGCTGTTAAATTTTGTGCTAACTGAGTCGCTCCCCACCTATCATGTGCTATTTCTTTGATGTTATACTTTTTAAAGTCATCTAATATCATATTTTCAATAGCAGCATAATCTACTACGTTGCCTTCAGTTGCATTTATAAAACCTTGTTCAGCCCAAGTGTCATAAGGCACTCCATCTTTTCTTGAACGTTCTTCAATAGCTTCTTTAGGAACAAAAAACTCTGGGATAATTATAAATTCATTGTCTTGTTTAAAAACTTTTACATAAGCTGTAATATCTACTCTTTTTGACAAGTCTAACCCTGCATAGCATTCTTCTCCTTCTAATTCTTCTTTCATTCTTTCAAATTCTTCTAAATCATAGCCTGCTGATT
Organism: Bacteroidota bacterium; assembly: GCA_051747245.1. GTDB lineage: Bacteria > Bacteroidota > Bacteroidia > Cytophagales > Cyclobacteriaceae > Marivirga. The sequence continues at coordinate 2,705 of JBNJFX010000104.1, read as the reverse complement.
TATCCCATTCCTCCATATTCATCCAGGTACTATCTGCATTAGTCCAAATATTTAGCCGCTTACAAATAATTCGGTTTCTCTGCGATGGCATTCTTTTGGCTTTGCTAATTCGCATAGCTATGTTATCTTCTTTTACCGAAATGTTCATATTAGGATTAGCTTTAATCCAACAAGTTGGATCGGTCCAATCATCATCTTCATCAAGCTCTGCAATGTAAGCAAATTGACTGTCTTCTGTAAAATCTTCTTTTGCCGGGTCCAATACATCAATACAATAAGTTCTATATTTATAACAAAAGCTTTCTTGGTTATATCCAGCTGTAGTTATAGCAATCATTAAAGGTTGTCTTCTTGAACCAGTACCATCTGCCAGTACATCCCAAACTCCTGAATCTGGATGAGCATGTAATTCATCGACTAAACCATAATGAATATTTTTTCCTTCAAGCGTGTCATAATCCGCTGACAACGGCTCAAACTTTGAAAAACTTTCTACATGAGATAAGTTATTTTTATAAGTTTCAATATCATCAATATATTTTGACTGTCTAACCATTCTTTTAGCTGGATCAAAGATTTCTTTAGCTTGATCGCGTGTTGTAGCAGCGCTGAATATTTCGGCACCTGGCTCATTATCATATTTCATTCCATATAAACCAATTGGAGCCATAAGTGTAGTCTTACCGTTCTTTCTGGCTACTTGAACATAAGCTTCTCGATATTTTCGAGTGCCATCTTCTCTTTTCCAGCCAAACAAACTGCCGACAATAAATTTCTGCCATAGCTCTAAAGTGATTGGCTGTCCGGCTAGTTCTCCTTTTACATGAGGAGTTAATTTATAAAAATTAATAATTCTATTGGCCGCTTGCTCATCAAAGTAAACATCATCGCGTTTTAAATCGTCTAAATGTCTTTTGCAAGCCCACTTAACAAACTTGCCCGCAATTATTTCATTATCTAATACTGCTTCAGCATAATCTGTAACTGGATGAGGCATTTAATCACCCGGTCTTTCCGCTTAGTATATCTTCAACAGAAGGGCCTTCATCTATATTGTTTATTTCCATTCCAGACCTAGCAGCTGGAGCAAGTCCTAAAATTTCAGCGTGCATTCTTAATTCTTTGGATAGATCTCTAACTATATTGACTTCAGGTCTTTTTTTAACTTCTCCTTTGGGAGAAATATATGTTAAACCTTCTTCTTGCAATTTATTTTGAGCTCTTATTAATACAGCATAGTCTTCACAATAAGTTCCGAATGTTGTTAAGTCTATTTCAGTTAATAATCCTAAATCTGCAAGCTTAGGAGCTAAAGACTTCCAAGTTTTTTTAGCATAATAGTCCATCCTGCTTGGTGGATCCGGTACTTTTTTAATTTCTTTAGGAAAAGGCTCATTTTCAGATATTTTTCTTTTGCCTGGATTTCCTTGTAAAACTTTTAGATTAGTTGGCTTTGATTTTCTTCCTGGTTTAGGCATATAATCACCCCCAAATAAAAAAGCACCCGTTTGGGTGCTTAATAGTTTATTAGTTTGTCGCTTTTACTGATATTGCAACTAGCATGTGCTAATTGAACATTATCTTTAGTATGAGTGCCACCTTTTGATAACGGAATTATGTGATCTATTGTCGCACTCATTGGATTAGGCCAAGTTAATGAATTATCTACTTTTTCTCCGCAAATTTGACAAGTCCAGTTATCTCTTTCATAAATTTTTTCAATATTTATTTTCTCAAATTCAACACCATACTCTTTTGCCCTTTTCCTCTGCGACCAATCTGTAAATCTTCCTTTTGTGCTTCCTTCTTCTGCATCAATGAAATCTAAAAAACATTTTCTTGAACAAAATTTTCTATCTTTTTGATAAATGCTATTTGCATAAAATTCTTTTCCGCAATTCTTACATACTCGTTTTCGATCAGGATCTTTATATTTTCCTTCGAGTGGTGAATCTGGATTTAAAACTAATTTATCGTATATTCCGTTTTCACCCATTGTTTTAGCAGCTGCAATCGAACCGCATTGCTGAGAGCAAGTTTTTTGTTCTTTATAATTAGGTTGAAATTTTTTCCCACAAACTTTGCACTTTCTAGTTGTGCCTTTAATAGTTCTTTTGTCTTTTCCAGCACAAGTAATAGAACAATATTTTTGTTTTTTATTAGATGTTTTATATTTTTCACCACAATGCTTACAAGTTTTAGTGTATCTAGTTTTAGCATTTATTTTATCTGCATTTCTGCGACATTTTTTAGAGCAGTATTTAGGATCGGGGCCTGGCTTAATTTTGTATTTAAATTCTTTTTTGCAAAAAGCACATATTTTACTTTTATTTTTTAATTTTTCCATTTTCTCACTCCTTTACTTAATTTGTTAATTATATTATACAATATATTAAGTGGCATTGCAAGTATAATGCTTGACTAGTTTGGTATTATGATATATTATATAAGTAAGGAGTGATATTATGATTAAATGTAATTTATCAAGAATTATGGGAGAACAAAAAGTAAATATTCAAGATGTCCACGAAGGTACTGGTTTAAATAGAAATACAATTAGTAACCTCTATCACGAAAAAGTTTCTCGGATTGATTTTGATACAATAGAAAAAATATGCTTGTTTTTGGACTGTAAAATAGGCGAATTATTTGAAGTAAAACGATAAAATAGCAAAATTTCTAAATCGCGTTCAGCAAACTATCGC
>JBNJFX010000103.1:0-3474 GCA_051747245.1 Bacteroidota bacterium | reverse complement strand
ACGCTTCTCATAATGATCGGTCTTTATTAAAAATTATATAAAGGTAATATTATTGATGATTTTTGTTAAAACATAGCACTATAACGACATTGCGCATAAGGTGCGCACGAAAAAATGTTGAGTTGTTAAATAATGAACGGTGAGCTAAAAAGCCAAAAAGTGGCAAGACCAGGCGAGGTGCGTCCCCTTAATGCGCGGGTTATACCTTTACTGAAACTCTGACAATTTTTGTCTTAATTTTTTAATTCTTTTCTGTGGATAAGCCTGTGATTGGAATGAAAAAATTGTGCTAGTTATCATAACTAAACCAACAATAATTAGAGCATTTGCAACAAACAACATTACTTCTCTATAAGAATCCTTAAATAGTTGAAAATCTGATAAAACTGAAGCCATTGGATTTAAAGTTATTCCAGCATCAGCTGCTATAAGTACAGCTTGAAATATTCCAATTGTGATGAGCATCAAAGCAAGCACACTTTGGATAATAAAATTGAAAAGGTCAGTAATTCTTTTCTCGGGATCTGAAAGTCTGTTTATTTCATTTTCCAATCCTTTTATTTTGAGCTTTTTCCGGTATTCAGATGAAGATTTAATCCACTCAATTAATGAGTCTCCATACCATCTATATAATTGAATTAAACCAACGACTAGACCTATTATTGAACCAATATTTATGATTATTTCTAAAAATACTCCCATCAATTTTTGAAGATGTTTTTAAGTAAATGGTATAACGACATTGCGCATAACCGGCGCACGGATTGATGTTGAATTAGCAATTAACGAAAGAAGAGTTTTAAAACCAAGAGGGGCAAAGAATTGGCGAGGTGCGTCCGCGTTAATGCGCGGGTTATATTGCTAAGTTTTATGTCTATGTTAACGAAGACTATATCCGGCATTTTTAAAAGCTATATTCCTGGGATAAATAAGTATAGGATGTTCTTTTGATGAAAGATGCTGTAAATAAAGTTTAATAGATGCTTTATTATCAGTGTTAGAAGAAGGGCCATTGATGATAGATGTACATGGAAAGAAATTTTCATTGTCGTTTTTATCATAAACATGCATTGATCTATATGGTATCAGGTTAGACTCGTCCTCTCGAAATTTTAAATTTTTTGTATCGTAATTCTCTCTAGTTACTCTGATTAATCTCCATTCCTTTTCTTCATGAAATGCAGGATGTTTAAAAGAAAGCATTAAATCGATTAAAGGATTTGAAGCTTGAATGCCCAAAACTGCAGCAGGGTGCGAGTCCTTTTTATCTTTTTGAATATCCTTGATTTCTTCAATTGCAATTGGAACTACTTGATCAAGGTATGTTTGGATTAGTTTTCTTTGCTTTTCAGGTTGATAAATAACTTTACGTAAAAATATTGGCTTACTTTCATCTAACTCGTTTATATTGGTTGCTAAATGAGTATCAGATGAAAATTTAAAGCCTATTGAATATCCAACTCCTTCCTTTGCATATGATCTCCATTGGCTTAATAGATCACCTTCTTCACAAAAGCAAGTAATAAAGGGGTGATGTACTAATTCCCCCATTGTATTAAGTTGTACTTTCAATTGGTGGTAAAAAGTTCGTAGAGATTCATCAATATCACTATTAATATTTTCATTTATCACGTCCTTGATTAATTGACGGCCGTATTGCAATTCAAGAGGATCATTCAATGTACTTGCATGACTAAACCATAGCGATCTGGTACTTAGAATACCCTTCAAACCCTCTAAAGAAGTGTAATGAAATAGTTCATCTTCAGAACTTAATTCATGATTAGAAAGCCAATTTTTTAGATAGTCATCAATTGATCCTTGTATAGGTTGGGATGTGTAAATAGGATCATGTAAGTACAATGGATTTGATGAAAAACTCATTAACTAGCGTATTTCTTTTAGCAATATAACGACATTGCGCTTAAGGAGCGCGCGAAAGTTTGTTGAGTTGATAAATAATGAATGGAGAGCTAAAAAGCCAAAAGTGGTCAAAGAATAGGCGAGGCGCGTCCCCTTAAAGCGCGGGTTAGTTTGGTGGCAGAAATTTTAGAACAAGCAACATTTTAGTTAAAACGACAAAATGAAACAGGGGACGCCCGATGATTTTAGCCCAACGGCCACGACAAAACGGGAGATGGGCGTTTCCAGCAACGGCTTTGGCACCGAGAATTTCCGATTGTAAAAGCAAAAATTCGTTACCAGCCACGAGGGCAAAAATGCCGAATGTTTTGGTGGCACTGGTGCAGATTCGAAACTGAAAAGTGGCAACCGGAAAACCGTGGCAAAATCGCCGACTTATTAGCCGATTTTTTAGGAGCAAAAAACCGAGCAAACTTTACCGACAAACCGTGAAGGCCGGCGGGCAAACTAACGACCTGGCGCATAACCGGCGCACGTACTGTTGTTTAATTGGCAACTAACGAAAGATGAACTTTAAAACCAAGGGCGACAGAGAATTGGCGAGGTGCGTCCGCGTTAATGCGCGGGTTATACAACATTCTTTAAAGTGAATCTGCTACTTCAAATCCTAATTGAGTAACTTTAAACACCTCTCTTTTATAATTGGCACTTTTGACCAATTCCAATTGCTCCAATTCTTCAAGTGCATTTTCCCATTTGGCTCTTGATCTAGGTGTGTTTTCGCTATTCAAATTTATACCATTTGCCTGAATTGTCTTGCCATCAAGTGAACTTACATTTAGAATATTACCATGTGGGTCATTGGCTGCTTCTTGTAAAAGTTTTTTAGCTTCTTCAGATAAACTTTCTGAAATTTTTTGTGTTGGAGATTCTAAATTTTCTATTGTGAGAGCTTCTTCAACATCAAAAATTGGATCATTATTTATCTTAATTTGAATATGCTCAGAGAGTTTTTTCTGAAAATCTTCAATCGATGAATACTCTTCATAAAGACCTCGATCCTGATATTTTTCTTTGAAATTCTGAACTTTTTCAAATTGTTCTTGATCTAAATTTTCAGGCGCTACAGGTTGATTTGAAAAGTAAAGCATTGTGGGTTTGCCCGTCTTGATATGTTCTTCAATCTCTTCTTCTGTACCACTATCATAATCTTCAGTTGGAGTGCCAAACCTAGTCCAAAATACACCAATCAGAAGGTCGCAATCCTCTAATACATTTTCGTTAATTAATTTTTGAGGATGATCTCCAATTTCTGGAGAACTGTGAGTTTCCCACCCAACTGGATGTAATATTATTCCATATTTTTCGGCATTAATTTCGTTCCACCTATTTAAAACTTGTCGAACTACTCTTCTTTCATTAGCTACATCTGACGGGGAAGCGATAAATACTTTGAAAACTCTTGCTGAAAAACTCATTTAGTAATTTTTGATTGTGAATGGATGAATGTTGTATAACGACATTGCGCATAACCGGCAGGCACCGGAATGTCGAATTAATTTAAAACGAAAGATTAACTAATAAATAGAAGGGAGGCAAAGAGATGGCGAG
>JBNJFX010000102.1:0-3798 GCA_051747245.1 Bacteroidota bacterium | reverse complement strand
TAGAGACCTGATGAGTGATACTTTTTCTTTATGACTTACATTGAAGGAGATTTCGTCCTTTGCTAGTTCTTTGCCTGTTGTTGCTTCTGCTTTTTGAGATGTACTTTTTGAGTAATTCATATCTAATGGCATTAATACTTTAAAAGTACCGTTTTTATTTGATTTTTCAACAATTCTTAGCTGGTTTTTAACCAGAAGGAAATTATGATGCTCTTCTATTGTGTCGCTAAAATCTGACGATTTAATCCAAAAACGTTTTTTATTATATACTACCTGGTAAAAATATATTTCATCTGATTTGCTATTTAAATATTTATTCTTATCAATAACCTTTAACTTAAACATTTGAACAACAGCACTAAAACCTTCCTTATCAATCAGCTCAATGAGTTCGCTAAATTGAAAACCATTCCAGAGAATGTCTCTGTGGTACAAGTAATCATACTTCTTTTTGTACTTTTTATAATAACCATCATTTTTCCCTCTGACCATTTTGAGGTAGTCAATTTTACCCTTTAGAACATTAAATAGAGTAGGCTTATGTGACTTAACGTGTCCTTTATCGGATAAGTAATGAGGAATGAAATCTTCATAAGCATTAGCGTAACCTTTCGTTTCCCACTTATTGAGGACTGCTCTTAAATTCCGAATGTAACGCTTTGGAACATTTGTTTTTTCATTTACTGTTACACCTGTGACTTCTTGCCTGAAATTTCTTTTTTGCAGCCGTGTTTTTTTTGTGTTTAAATGAAATTTCTGGCCGCTGATTATATCCTTAACTTTCTGAATAAACACCCCTTCTTCATGGTAGATATTGTGATCGGAAGAAAATGTTATATCGTCTGCGTATCTTGAATAAGTGCAGTTAAACTTTTTGGCTAAGCCATTTAACCTTCTGTCTAGGCGGTTTGCTATGATATTCGAAATAATTGGTGAGGTAGGGGCTCCTTGAGGAAGAACTCCATCAAAAGACACCAGATTGGCTAATGTAAAAGCAAGCTCATCATTTAGATTAAGGGGAGGAAGCTCAAAGACAGATTTAACGCGTCTAAATTGTATAGAGGGGAAAAAGTCTTTTAAGTCAATATTATATACATAGTATTTTCCTGTGTGATTTTGCGCATTCGAAACCACACTCCTGTTTGCTATAAACCCATGTGCTTTCGGGTGAAATTCATATACAGTAGTTAATATGATATTAATCAGTGTTTGAAGATGTTTGAGATATGCTTTAGGAGCAGTAATTTCCCTTTTGCCACCACTTTTCTTATTTAAAGAGAATTGGACGTAGGCAAAATTTTTGTCTTTCGAAAACGCAAAATAATTTAAAGACCTTAAGTTGATATCCCTTAATAAATCAGAGTCTTCGCCAAACTCTTGAATTTGGACATAATTTAGCAGCTCAACCAAATCTTTTTTTGATTGAAGCTGCCCAAACTTATCTGCTATATCTTTACGGTTTTGTTGCATATTATAAATTAATGACAAACCCGGTATAAGTTTAAGTTCTTTATGAATGAATGCTTCAACAACAATGCAACAATTTTATGAAGTTTGGTGCTGATGCATTTAAATAAATATATAATAGTGATGCGGTTAAATTAGTTTAGCACAATGATTTTTAATAATTGAATATCCTAATTGATATAACTATTAAAAACTTATATCATCATAATTTACCTTAAACAATAAGATTATTATGTTTGATATTGTTGTGCCAGTGGTTTAATCAAATCACTAACATTCAGCTCGTCAATTAAATAAATAAAAGACGAGCAGACATGGCGAAACGCTCATGAGCATTCAACTGTTTAGCTTATACCAGGCTTGTCAAAGAACTTGTGCAAAACTATCAGGTCAAAGTGCAATCTTTTTGCACCACTAATAAAAATTTAAAAAATCAGGCTAGTTTGATACCTTTGAATTTAAAATCAGTTCTGCTAAATTATAAATTTATGCCAAAAAACAAAAATGCCAGTTTCAGGTACAGAGTGCTAGACAATTGTTTTAGAAATACGGGAAGAAAATACAGCCTTGAGGATCTAATTGAAGTTGTATCTGATGAAATGTATGAGCATTTTGGTATTGATAAGGGAATTAGTAAAAGAACAATTCAAGGAGACATCAATATTATGAGAAGTGAACCACCCAGGGGGTTTGGAGCACCAATAATAAATGAAGATGGTTATTACCGGTATGAGAATCCTAAGTTTACGATTTCAGAAAATCCTTTTAATACTACAGATTTGAAAAGCCTGAAGGAGGCAATACAAATATTAAAACAGTTTACCCATTTACCAGTATACAAGGAGCTTAAAAGTTTGGTGGAAAAGGTTGAAGAAGGAGTTACTATTTCCGATGCATTCACTTTCATAGATTTGGAGAAAAACACCCACTACCATCAGCTTGAATTACTTACTAATATTTATGTTCTTTTCGAAAAGAAAAAACAAATAAGCTTTAAGTACAAACCATTTGAAAGCTCTGAAATAAAAGCTTTTATTTTGCACCCACTATTAATCAAGGAATATAGGAACAGATGGTTCGTCATTGGATGGAACAATGATTTTTCAGGTTATACTGTTCTGCCTTTTGACAGGATTGTTGACTTCGAGGAGCTTAATGATGACGCTGAATTTGGTCACAAACAAGAGCTTAACAAAATATACAATTCTTTGATAGGTGTTTCTATTCCTCCTGATTATGTTATTGAAAAAGTCGAATTGTTCATTAGCAAGAACTCTAAAAACTATATTAAAACTAAACCAATTCACTCTTCTCAAAAGATAATTCATGAGGATAATACAGGAATGTTAGTAGAGCTTGAATTAATTATCAATTTTGAATTAAAGCAATTAATATTAAGTCATTTGCCAAACATAAAAGTGATTAAACCAATAACACTAAAAAACACTATTGAAGAGGACATTAAAAGTGCTATGGAAAGATATAAAAATTAATGTTTTAATCACTTAATAGCCTCAAAAGGATTCAATCCCTTATCAAACATCGCACTGATATCTTTTACCGGAATTTCGCCTTTGCGGATGGCTTCTTTGATGAGTTCAGGGTCATCTTCTTTGTGCCAGGCATAAACACGGTTATCAACCAACCAGGGGGCATCCCACAGGCATCCGCCATGGCGCGGCCGTATTATAAAATCATCGGAGTGTTGGTTTTCTTGGTTAAACGATAAGCCGCCCTGCATTAGCTTTTCGATGTCATGTTCGTCGGCATTCATGCTTCTGAGGTTGATGAGCATGTTGTCTTCCTGGCCGTTTTCTTCATCTCTGTAGCCAAAATCTGCTTTTAGCTGGCTTAGGCCGCCTTTGTATTTTTGTTGTATCGCTTCTTTCTTAATGATAAGGTTTGATAGTGCAATGTAAACGGGCATATTTATTTCGTGTTTTTTGGTTTGGTATCTTTCGTCACTTTGGACTCATCATTATCATCATCGTTCTCTAAATCAACATATACCATCGGTGTTTCTTCCATCTTTTTCAGCTCTTCCAGTTTTCCTTGTTTCTTGAGCCGGGCTGCTCTTATCCAGTCGTCATTGGCGGCTGATGCTCCGAGGTTGAAGATGGAGTTGCCGTCTTCGTCGTATTCTATGGCCTCTACTCTTTTGTGCTTTTTGTTTTTCATTGCCCTACTTTGTTATTAGTGTATAAAGGTAGTGATATCTGCTTGAAATTGATAATACTTTAAACTTCTTTTGAAGGTGATTAGTATATAGTTGAAGTGATTTTCAATAGGAATTTGTTGAGACCCGGAAATAGAAATTTTTTCGTTTTTTTT
>JBNJFX010000101.1:0-3830 GCA_051747245.1 Bacteroidota bacterium | reverse complement strand
AGATATTGCCCGGCATTTCGGGCGGTCGCGCGGAGCAATACGATCACGGATCAAAAAACTGGAACTGGAAGAATTGTATGGTTAAAATCAGCCATAAGCCGCAAGCTTCAGGCTTCGGGAATTTTCTATTTACTATTGAGCAGGTGGACTCAGAGCCACCAGCTCAATCTCCGGGCGGTCACCTGCTGACTCTAAGTTCAGCGGGTGAATTATATTCTAACAGGAAAACAAAGGATGACAATCAAAATTTTATGTTATATTTAGGGTTCAATTTTAAAACTTAAAAACAACCTAATGAACCGAGCCTACTATTCCGATTCAATCGAAGATTTTAAATCAAAATCAGTTTCAGAAATATTAGGAATTCTTTCGGATAGCAATGAATTTTCATTGGAAAAAACCCAAAAAGACTCATGGAAATATCAAATAATCGAATTACAGAAAATTCTTCAACCTTACAATGGTTCAATTTATTTTGAATATGCCATTCCGAGGATGGGCAAAAGAGTTGACGTTCTTTTGATAATTAAATCTATAATATTTGTTCTGGAATTTAAAGTCGGAGAAAAGGATTATCAATCACACTCCGTTGATCAAGTTTGGGATTACGCTTTGGATCTTAAAAATTTTCATGAAACAAGTCACGACAGATTAATAATTCCGATTTTGGTAGCCACTAAAGCACAAAATGCTGATGTGGTTTTAAGTACATCACAAAAAGCTGATAACCTATTGGATCCAATAAAGTGTAATACCAATTCATTAAATACAATATTTTTTTCTGCATTGCAATTTTTCGACGGTAACCAAGTAATAGATATTAAAAATTGGGAAAATGGTCGGTATCAACCAACACCAACAATAGTCGAAGCCGCAATGGCATTGTATAATAACCATTCTGTTGCTGATATTTCAAGAAGCGATGCCAGTGCAATAAATTTGAGTCAGACTTCCGAAGAAATAGCTTCAATTATTAAAAAATCAAGAGATAAATTAGAAAAGGCTATTTGCTTTGTTACAGGAGTGCCGGGTGCGGGTAAAACATTGGTTGGATTAAATATCGCAACAAAACATTTTGATAAAAATAGTGAACTTTATAGCGTATTTCTTTCAGGTAATGGTCCCTTAGTTAAAATTCTTCAAGAAGCTTTAGCACGTGATAAAGTTAAAAGAGCTAAAGAGAATGGGAAAAAATTGACAAAGCAAGAAGCAAGGAGTGAAGTTCAAACCATTATTCAAAATGTACATCATTTCAGAGATGAGGGATTAAGAGATGATGGAGCTCCTATTGAGCATGTTGCGCTTTTTGATGAAGCACAACGCGCGTGGACGCTTGAACAAACTGCGAATTTTATGCGCCAAAAGAAAGGGAAGCCTGATTTTAATTTTTCTGAACCTGAATTTCTGGTTTCGTGCCTCGACCGGCATAAGAATTGGGCTGTAGTTGTTTGTCTGGTGGGTGGAGGACAAGAAATTAATACCGGAGAAGCTGGTATTACGGAATGGATAAAAGCAATGGAGCGTTCATTTCCAAACTGGAAAGTATACATATCGGATCGTTTAAGAGATAGTGAATATAACGCAGAAGAAGTCTTGGGAAAAATTCGTCAGAGAAAAGATGTGGTTTATTCCAAAAATCTACATTTGGCAGTTTCAATGCGTTCTTTTAGAGCAGAGAATGTCTCATTATTAGTTAAGCAAGTATTAGACAAAGAAGTTTTTGCGGCACAAAGTACGCTAAATCAACTATCGTCAAAATACCCCATTGTGATTACAAGGGATTTTAAGAAAGCCAAAGAATGGTTAAAGTTAAAAGCACGTGGTACTGAAAGATATGGGATTATTGTTTCCTCACAAGCTCAACGATTAAAACCTTATTGTATCGATGTAAAAAGCCCCGTAGATCCTATTCATTGGTTTCTTGATGGAAAAGATGATGTGCGTTCTTCTTATTATCTCGAAGATGTCGCTACTGAATTTCATATTCAAGGATTGGAATTGGATTGGGCATGTGTTGCGTGGGACGGTGATTTTCGATACAATTCTGATGGTTGGATTTATAAATCGTTTAAAGGAAAAAAGTGGCAAAATATAAATAAAGCCGATAGAAAGTTGTACTTAAAAAATGCATATCGGGTTTTGCTGACTCGAGCTCGTCAAGGAATGGTTATAGTTGTACCTACGGGAGATGAAGAAGATCCAACACGACTGCCAGAGTTTTATAATGATACTTTTGAATATTTGAAGCAAATAGGATTCGAGGAAATTTAGCATTTGAATGAATTGTTACTCATCGTCCGTTGACCCGCATTTATTTTTCCATTTTCTTTAAACGAAAAAATGGTAAACAACATCCGTTTTCATTATTTGTACCGTGATTCCGGGAATTATAAAACCTTCGGATTTCAGGATTTTTTAAATCCAAATAATACCGATTAGTGTTTAATTTTACTCAGCAATCTCACTCTGTTCATTGCTGACTATTAAACATCTATCGGCATTATACCACTAATATTTATGAGTAAATTTGTCTATAAAATGGTATAATTTATCGTTGGAACAAACCAATTAACAGTTAATCTATGCGGTAGTTATATTTTGTTTTACTATTTTTAATAAAATTGCATAATTTTGTAATTATAATCAAAAAGATTTGTAATGGAACCCGGAAAACAGTTCAAAAATCCACCACTCATTGAAGTTGTATTTGAAATTATTTATAATACAAAAAATTGGGGACCAATTGTTCCAATGTTGTTTTATGAAAAAATCAAAGACTTACTTCCTGTTGTTGGTCAGAATACTGGATTTGGATTTGAATTGAGTAAACAGTCTTTCAAGCTTCAGGGTGGGCCAGATAACATAACTCAGTTTAAAAACAAAGATAATGATACTATTGTACAACTATCAAACCGGCTTTTTACAGTAAACAAGTTGCCAATATATACGGGGTGGGAGTCATATTTTGATATTATTCAACAATCTTATAATGTCTTTCGCGAGGTACTGCCGGAAGTAAATATTGATAAAATCGGACTTAAGACAATTAACAAAATTGATATCCAAAAGCATCATCTGGATGAGGTGAAAAAATATTTTAATTATTATCCAACAGTGCCTAAGAATGTTGGTGAAAATACAAGTTCAATAGAAATGGTTGTTGAAACACCGATTCAGGAAAATGAGGAAATATTAGCACTGCGATTACAAACCATTAAAAAAGAACCAGGCTATGAAGCACCGGTTTTATTTCAATATTATGTGCTGAGGATTGCTAATATTCCTGAGGATATTTTAAAGTGGGCTTCAAATGCTCATGGATTGATTCGGGATACTTTTGATAAAAGTTTAACAAGTTTAAGCAAGGAGAAATTCGATGAATAATAAAACATCTTCCATAAGTTCTGAATATTATTACGATAGCTCAATGGTTCTGGAACCTCAATCTGAAACCAGTTACCAGGATTATATTGAGCAACAAGAACAGTGTGATAATAATCTGTATGTGTATGGCAATTCAATTGTCTTAGTGCGTTTAGGTATAAAAGAAACATTGATGAAATATTATATCTTAAAATCAGTTGATAAAGAAATTGATTTCATCATTAACAATCCTGAATTGCTGGAATTATTGCCTCAATTAGGGCAGCATATTAAAACATATTTTGATAAGAATTCCAGGCTTGAATTGGATTTATTTGATGAAGGAGAAGAGTGGAGAAGTTTGTTTATAAATGTTTATTCAAAGCAAGATTGGGAATATAGTAATTCTTTTTCCGAAGATTTTTTAAAATTGCTTCAATCATTGGGCACGGATATCTTTACTAAAT
>JBNJFX010000100.1:0-3926 GCA_051747245.1 Bacteroidota bacterium | reverse complement strand
TGTTAGTTGGATGTTGTTGAACAGGTGATATTGGGGAAATTGGCATCTTTTTGGAGAAATAATAAGCCCGTCTCTGATAACACTCAGAGCCGGGCTTTTATCAATTGAGAATATGAGGTGTATATTACTTAGTCTCTTTCCATAAATTGGACGTTATAGACAAGCACTACTAATTGTAGTCTTTTACAATTTTCACCAGCACATCTTCTGAAATTTTCTGTTGGGCCCCTTCCTGCATTAATTTTCCAATTCCTGAGGCTTCTTTTTTGGGCTAAGACGCTATAAACATTTGCAAGCCCGCAAAAGACAAACTATACAGGATTACTCATAGATTTTACCGGGGAAAAGAAGACCTTGATAACCAATTCTCTTGCTGCATTAATGAACCTTTCAACCTTGGAGGTGGCATTATTCTCAATATGGTCTAACCATACCTGCTTTCGAACGACGAAAGGATGGCAGCCAACTTGCCAAATTCGGTCGAAGTACGATAAAACACAGTCATGTTAACTTAAAGGTTTGGCATTAGTGATAAATGTAGGTGATTCCTGAAATATTCGGATATTTCAATGCGATAGTTTAATACTTGAAGATATGATAACGAATCAGGAGAGGAAATCTGGATAAACGTCATGTTATTTAAGATTTAATTGACTTTCGGCTCCGTTTTACACAATAAGATTTTTTACAAAATTTTGAAAATTTCGTTGAGCTATTTAACTTAGTAAAGAACACAAGATTAAATTACTATGACCTTATATAAGCGGGTTGACTATGTTTCATTTCCCCTGTCACTAGGTTCATGCTCTATTGAAAGAAGCGTGTCAAAGAAATACTTGTTTTAATTTAAGCGATATTTTAGGCGGATTAGGTATTGAGCAAGGTAAATTTTCGCAAAACCTATGGATAGTTGTTCAAAAAAGCATGTTGTTTATGCTAAAATGCAGGATATTATATGCTTTATTTGAAAATTAACGGCCTATTGTGATTATCCAAAAGTTTTTAAAAATATCTCCTTAAAAAGGAAAAGCCCAAAAACCCGAAACCTTTAAAAGCCCAAAATCCGGGAAAATTATTTGTAGTAATTTAAAATTTATTAATTATGAAATTTAAAGTTGTTTTATTATTCTTTACTAGTTTATTTCTTGTAATATTTTTTGCTGGTTGCGAAAAGGAAAGAGGTCCTATTTCTGTTAGCGCAGAAATAACACCTACTCCTGCCAAATCAGGTAGTACTGTTACTCTTAAGGTAGAAGTTGTAAATCAAGCTTCAGAAGAAGGTTTTTTCAAACAGGCTGAATCTGTGAGTATTCAAAACATTCACTATCATTCAGAGTTTGCAAGTGGCCCTAGGCAATATATGGGATATTCAAATAATCAATACTTTTCTCCTTCAACAGGCTCTGTTGAACCAGGTTCCTCGTTAACAGTTTTAAAAGAACAATTTACAGTCCAAAATGAAGACTGGGAAGAAGATGTTAAATACAATTGTTTTGTAGAAGTAACTTCTAATGGAGGGGAGGACCGCGATCAATTTTCTTATACAATCTTGGATCGGACTGATTCTAATCAATAAGTTTCTTTCCTGTAGAATTTAATATAGAAGTTACAATGTTAGTTTATTGGCCGTAAGAGGATTTTAAAATTTTCATATTAAACTCTTAATTAAAATTTTTAAACTATGAAATTTAATTTATTTATAAATTGCGTTTTATTCTTTCTGATTTTGAGTTCGGCACAGGTTCAAAGTCAAGATGTTATTTACACGGAGGATCAAAAAGAAATTGAAGCGAAGGTGAACGAGATCACGCCTGAACTAATAAAATACAAAAATTATGACCAACGAAATGGGCCAATTAGAAGTATACAAAAGAGCAAAGTTTACATGATTATTTACGAAGATGGTAAACGGGAGATTTTTAAAGACAGCGAAAAAAGTGAGGAAGATATTTCTCCACATGAAGAACAAGAAGAGGAAAACAAAAAAGAATTGGTAAAACAAAAGTCAGAAAAAGAAGAAAATACTACTAGTTTTCTTTTGGGAGGGAAAGCAGGATATTTTATCCCATATAATGAAGTTATCCAGGATGTTTATGGAAATGGATATATATGGGGGGCATATGCTGGTTTATGGTTTAATAAATGGGGTACTGTGGTTGATTTTAGATCTTATAGCAAGGATGGTGAACCTTATGAACTTGGGGATGTAGAGGAATCTACTTCCCATATTAATATGTCTACTTTGACTTTTAGTGGTTTATATGAATTTTATAGCTCTAATAATTTCAAAACTTATGGAGGAGTAGGATTAGGAATGACTTGGATTGATGAGTCTCTGAGCGGATCGGGTTCTGGTTCTGAAATTTCAGGAAGTGCAACATTAAAAAAATTCACATTTCAATCGACCGGGGGTATGCGTTTTGATCCATTCTATACAGAAATAACATTTTCATCCGTGCCGGTAGAAAATGCTAATTTTGGGGGCATTATAATTAGTGGAGGGTTGCTTTTCTGATTTTTGAATGGGCCCTTATGGGGTATTTGCAAACAAAATAGTATAATTTTCACTTGTTCTAAACAATGGCCCGTTAAACCTTTGTAACACCTTGTATTTCAGCTGTTGAAAATCACAGCAAATCATTGTAATACGGATTTTCTTAAATCTTACATCTAACCATCTATTGTCTTAAAGCAGTAGAAAATAATTAACATGAAACGCATTTTAACTTTCTTTTACTTTGTATTGGTTTTAGTTTTCTCTTCTTGTGACAACTCAGGACTAAATAGGATCCCGCTTATACAAAGTTTTGCCTCTAGCAGAAGTGAGATTCAGAGCGAAGAATCGTGTGAATTATCCTGCACGGCTACTGATCCTGATAAAGACCAAATCTCATATCAATGGAGCGCCACAGGCGGCTCTTTTGAATCCACTACCGGGTCATCAGTTAATTGGATTGCTCCGAAAGTAAGTAGTGAAAAAAAGTATACTATTACTGTTGAAGTTACTGATGCAAAAGGTGGTAGTGCTAGCCAAAGTATTGAACTCACGGTAACTCCTAAAACATGGAAAAGCATAGATGATTTTGAATCCTATCAGATAAATGTGTGGCCTGAAGACTGGACCGCCAGTGCCAATGCTACAGAAAATGCGGAAAATTACATTGACGACCATGCCCATTCAGGCGACCAATCACTTAGATTGCATGGGGTTGAAGGAGGCTGCCGGGCATCTATAGCTTTAAATTCCCTGCCCCTGACTCCTCCTTTTACTTTAAAACTATCCATCTTCAACGGTTTTGAAAACCTTTCTGGTTGTCATCCTCATCGGGGGAAGGTGTCTCTGCGCAAAGGCACTTATTGGGATAATCCTGCTCGTACTCTTATAAAATTCAATGGTAATAGGGACATAATGGGTGCCGGAGAGACTCCACTTGTGGATTATGAAATATCAAAATGGTATGAGTTCCAAATATCTTATGAACTCAATTCTGAAAACATGGTGGAGATACATTATTGGATCGATGGTGACTATAAGGGATTTGACATTGTTCCTGCTCATAGTGAGGAATCAGAGATGACGAATATATCCCTCGAGGCATTAGAGGGTACTGTATGGTATGACGATATAGAAATAAAATCCGGTTCAACACGTCCAACATGATTTTCAATCTCTAAAATTAGGTCAGTGTTTCGGTCAATTAAATCTAAGTTCCAATCGATCCAAAATTTTAAAAATTTCGCTTTTATTATATAGAGATTAAAAGGGCGTAGGCTGCACAATTTTTTAATTTTATATGCGGCTGGCTGTAAATTGAGATTGGTTAATAAGCTTTTAAATATCCTCCCACAGCACAATGATCAGACAAATGCATGGTCGGGAATCCGCCGTTTTTCTTTGACTGGAAGGTAATGCCGGAAGAAAGCGG
>JBNJFX010000099.1:0-3966 GCA_051747245.1 Bacteroidota bacterium | reverse complement strand
TAGAATATACTGAAAAAGGCTACGCCCCACAACCTGTTAAATATTGATTCAAAAAGAAAGCTGGTTGTCATAATTATAAGAAAGTAATGGTACGATTTATTATAGATAAGATTTTTATCTGCCAGGGGCACAATGAGACTTATTAGTAAGATTATTAGGCCAAGTACACCGCCACCCAGCCAGCTTTCTAAAAACTGATTGTGTGCATTCAGGCTTCTGGAAGATGCCATATCAATTCCATTATGATAATACTCTTCGTTAAGATCATCCTGTATATCTCCTATACCACTCCCAAGCAGTGGTTTATCCTTCAGAATATTAAAAGAGCTTATCCACAAATCGTACCTTATGTTTGTCTTAAAGAGTGCAATAATTCCGGATTCATTGGTAATGGTTTCATAGCGATCAGCAATATTCCTGAATCTGGTAGAATGGGTGATGTAAAAAAGTGATAATGTTATCAAGATAATAATTGAGGTAATCTTCAGGCTGTTCTTTATAGCAGATGAAAAGAAAAAATAACTTATTACCAGGGCAAGAGCTATATAACCGGCTCTTGAAGAGCTTAGCATAATTATAATGATAAAATATAAAGCGAGGATTATATTTATATATGCTTTTTTAAAAAGGGTTCTGTTTTTCAGGTCCTGCAGGCAAAAAGACAATCCGAGCAGGTGCATCATTGCATAATATGAAGGGTGAATAAGGTAAGAGAAGTTATAATACAAAAATACGTTTTCCCATTTGTTGACAACCGGGTTAAAATTTATTACCCCATTATCAACTGATAATGCTTTACTCAGGGCTAATATTAGCAGAAATACTGAACTACATGTCAGACCGGCAATGAATGCTTTTTTTACCAGATTACAATGCCTCTCCTGATTGTCGCCTGGACTGAATACAACAAAGAATGGGATTAATACCAGTGATAATTTTTCTCCCAGGCTGGCTGTTGCGTGATCAATATTAGATGACCAGAGCATACTCAAAACAAAAACAACAAATAAAGAGGGGAGCAAAATGATAGCCCATTTTCCTTTCAGATAAGTAAACTTATTTATTTTTTTCCTGTAGTTCCCTTCAACGATCCAGAAGAAAAACCATGGCCATAATGAGATTATAAACAGCTTCCGGCTAAAACAGAGCAAAAAAACACTTACAAGAAAAAATAAAAAAGATAAATTATATTTTCTTATAAATACGGACAAGTTCACTTAAGAATGGTTTTTAAGGTTTGAAAAATAATCCGGAAATAATTTTTTAATGACCTGTTTCTGATATATTCCATATTGAGGTCAATTTTTTGAGGAATGATGTTTTCGATATAGTATTTTTCGGGATTATCAAGCTCTGTTAATAATTCACTTTCATTAGAGAATTCTATTGAAGCAAGATCTGTGATCCCGGGTTTTACTTTTAATATTTCTTTTTGCTCCGGGCTGTAATAATTCACATACTCAGGTACTTCGGGTCGGGGCCCAACGATACTCATTTCACCTTTTATAACATTAAACAGTTGAGGTAATTCATCAAGTTTTTTAGATCTTAAGAATAAGCCCATTCTAGTTATTCTGGTGTCATTGTCTGTTGTAAGTAATAGCTTTTTTGGATAGTTGATGACCATCGTTCTGAACTTGTAGATAGTAAATATTTTACCATTTTTTCCTACCCTTGGCTGGGTAAAAAAAACACCTCCTTTTGATTCTACAGGTATTATTAGAGAAATAATCAATATTACGGGGGAGAAGATCAGTATACCTGTAATGGAGATCAGAAGATCAAAAAACCTTATCATTTACTTTTTAATAACTTCTTCAACTGAACTTATGACTGCTTTCAGTATAAGATCCATATCCTTATCAGTCAGGTCATAAAATGCCGGTAGAGTTATTTCTCTCTGGTAAGCATCCATGGAAACAGGATAATCATTAATATCATAGCCCATGTCTTTATAGAATGTCAATGACGGAACAGGCCTGAAGTGAACGTTAACAGAAACACCTTTATCAAATATTTTCTGGATGATGCTGTCTCTCTGTGTTTCGCTGATATCCTTTATTCTTAATGGGTAAATGTGGTACGAGGATATTTTGTTCGATGATATGTATACGGGTAATTCAGCCCATTTATGTTTACTCAGCTCGTTCGTATATTTATCAAAGATCTTATTAAACTTCTTTAAAGTGTCTTTCTCATACCTGTCAATTTCAACCAGTCCTATTGATGCCAGTATATCTGTCATATTTGCTTTGAATCCGGCTGTCAGTACATCATATTTCCAACCCCCTTTTGAATTCCGGGAATGAGCATCTTTATCCTGACCATGAAGGGCATAAACATTAAAAAAGTTATAAAGATCGTTGTTGTCAAATGGTGAAGGCATATTAAAGGCTATTGCCCCTCCTTCGCCGGTTGTGAGGTTTTTTACTGCGTGGAAGGAGAAAACTGATATATCCGTCAGGCTTCCCGTTCTTTTACCGTAATAGACTGCTCCCAGAGAATGAGCAGAATCTGAGAGTACTAATATACGTCCGAGCTTCTTCTGGTAATCGGATTCTGCCTGGAACAGGTTTTTAACATCATCTCTGTGAACGAGATCATTTAGACCGTTATAATCGGCCGGATACCCTGCAAAATCAACAGGTATAATAACTTTTGTTCTGCTGGTTATAGCTTTTTCTACCTCTTTTATATTAATTGTGAGATCATCGGATTTGACATCAACAAAAACAGGTTTGGCCCCTGCATGAATTATCACATTTGCTGTTGCTGAATATGTATATGCTGGTAAAATAACCTCATCACCTTCCTTAACTCCATACCATTTTAGTATCATATGTAAACCTGAGGTAGCAGAGCTGATACACAGCACTGATGATACACCACAGAATTCAGCCAGTTTCTTTTCAAACAGCTTTGTTTTTGGTCCGGTAGTAATCCAGCCTGAACGAAGAGTGTCAACCACTTCGTCAATTATTTTCTGGTCTATGCGTGGTGGGGAGAAAGGTATCATATTAGGCTTAATTAATAATTATCAAAAATAGTAAAACTGGCAGACAAATGTTCTATTTATATATTGATGCTATTAAATGGCTTCTCAAAAAGGGAAACAAATTATTAATAATATTATAACTATTGCCGATTCTTCTTCCAATTGGCGGTGCCAGTGTGGTTGAACTGAACTCTATCCCGGCGGCCTCATTGAATAATGACTTGATATCCTTTTTTTTTATGCTTTTCACATCCTTGTTCCCGGGATTGTCATATATAAAATCATATAGAAGTATCATTCCTCCATTTTCAAGCAGGTTTAGTGCCTTTTCAGATATGTTTCTTCTCAATTCATTATTCAGTATTGAAGTGTAGACTGTTGAAATAAGTATTAGATCAAATTTCAGGTTCTCGTTAATATCCAGGGCATCCCCCGGAATAATATTAATTGTTGGAAAAGACTGCTCCAGTGCCTTTATCCTGTTGTCAAGTAATTCATTTGCCCAGATATTAGCCCATGGTATGCCCATACGAGCAATGAAATGCAGATTATAGCCAAATCCGGCCCCTATTTCCAGGAATCTTATTTCAGAAACCTTATCCCTGAAATGTTTTAGAATCTTTTTCTGGTAGATACGTTCCCTTTCACATGTAAGATTGAAACTGTAAAGAGCTTCTTTATATGAGCACTTGCTTGCCTGACCGGAGTCACGTTTTAGATACCTCACCCTTATATTTTCCTGTTCAGTCTTTTCCATTTATTATATTAAGCAATCTGTCTGTTAAGACATCATAAGAGTGGTGTTTTTTAATATATTCCCTGCTCTTCAGGGCGTTCGTCTTCCGGGTTCCAGCATCTGTAGAGCTAATTCTACGGATTTCATTTGCAAGTTGTTCCGGGTTACCGGGCTCAATCTGAAACACTGATTCTGAGGTATCAATTACACTGTAGGAATATCCCAGTCCGATTAT
>JBNJFX010000098.1:0-4272 GCA_051747245.1 Bacteroidota bacterium | reverse complement strand
CATTTTTATTCGGCCTCACCAACGATGCCTTCGGCTACATCATGGTAAAAGAAGATTTTAACAGTTTTGAACGGTACAACTACATCAGCCGCACTTCGCCGGGCGAATTTACCGGTGACATTTTTGTGGAAGAAGCGCTGAAAATGATGGAGGAGAATCCGGGGGCGGAGGATTAAGAAAAAATCCTTCACAAACCACTGAAACCCTTTTTGACTAATCCGTGTGTTGACATCCGGGCGTAATTTACATAAGCCAATCTAAATCATTGTGTTTTAATCTCATTTTATTCCAAAAACCATTGCTCCAATCCATTATAACAGCAGGTTGCCAACCTTCCGGAAAATCTTTCAATATTGCTTCTACCATTTTGCTGCCATTCCCTTTGATTGGTGAATTTATATCAAAAAAATCAATGATTTTGTAATCAATGTGATAAATTATCAGAATGCCTGTTGCTGTTTCATGATTCATGTGTGTTATCGGCACTTTGGGTCGATTGGGGTAATTCTCACTCGAAGCAGAAAGTGTCTTATCACATATTCTGATATATTTTATGAAATCCAAATCAGCTAAATTTACAGCCATTTGCACAATAACAGGAGGCAGTTTCTTAACTCTGGTAACAACCCAAATCTGTTTACCCTGATTTGTGAATGGTAAAAATATATCCGTAAACTCTTTTCTTTTTAACCACTTAGTCATTTTTTACAACATTTTTTGTATTTCTTTCCTCTACCGCAATCACAAGGGTCATTTCTACCTGGTTTTTTATCAGAAATTAAAGGCTGGTTTGTCAAATCAGGTAAAAAAAATTAAGTATCTTCAGTAAGTAAATAGCCCTGAATCCGGCGGGTATAGCCTGCCCGACTTAGTCATTCAGGCGGGTTCAATCCCGATAGCGATCGGGAACTCATCGCTGGGCGCTGCGCCTCGCTCAGAGGGCTATTTATTGTAAGCCATTTTCAATACTTCCATATGTTTTTTATCGAATCAAACAACTCCTTACCTCTTTTTAATATTTCATCTTCGTTCCAATCAGTTTTATTATTAAAATAAGTATTCATAATCAAGGTTGATTGATTACTAATTTCCTTTTGTTTTATTGAAAATGCAGAGTTACTAACACTTGGGTTTAATGAATCTGTTAATAGAGTGAGGTTTCCAAGTGTGTGAAGCAATCTATTTCTGTTTTCAATTTGATGATACTTCCCATTTCTATCCTCTTCGGTCATTACAGCATGGACGGACAATTCAAAATCTTCCTCTGTAATGTGGAATCCGTTTAATGGCCAAAATTCAAACCATTTTTGAGGTAGAACATGTTCTATTGTTAGACCCGTATTTTCAAACTTTACTTTCTCCTGCTTTCTCCCTCTTGAAAAATGCTCAACTTCGAGCAAGATATTTGAGATACTTCTTGTTTTATTTTTTTCTTCTCTGTAAATCGGTCTCTCCGTAATCTTATCAAGGAGCATGTTATCTGATGGCCAAAGATTTGTTTCTGAAGTTTTCGATTGTAAATGGTTTTTAAATTGTTCAGAATCTTTGTTTCTCGTTAGGTATTTTAAATATTCCAAGAATGTATTATTGTAATTTTTTGTTGTCAATCCACAAATGAACCTCCTTGTAACATATGAATCAAGATAAGTATAGATACGCTCCTTATTATTTTTGCTTATTTCCTCATCGCCTTCTATGTATAAGATTAAAGGAAATATTGTTGAAATGTCCATATCAAGCAAGCGCCTTGAAAGCCTATCAAAAACTGAATCTTCAGTCGGATTGGTTAAACTCTTAAATATTTTACTGTAACGATTAAGTTCTTTTAGTTCATCTTCAATCGTGTCAAATTTTGTGTGGTTAATTACGTATAATTTGTAATAGTAGAATACTTGGTCGTATCTAATCTCTGTTTTCAGTTTTAGAGTCAAATAATCAATGATGAAAAATTGCAACCTTGTTTCGTAATATCTACCACGGCTAGTAGTTTCATGCCATTTGTATTTTGCTTCTGGGTCATCAAATTCGTCCCAATAATCTTCATAAATTTTATCAAGGTTTTCTTGATTACTATTGGCACGCATAAAAATATAGTTTCTTATCAGATCTGTTTCTGTTAGTGATGCTCCTCGACCATTCATTGTTTCGAAAATCATCTGAGGGTCATCATTTTGAGTTAGACCAATTTCCACAAATTGAAAATCTCTCTTTAGAACTAATAAAAATATCGTAATTAATTCAGTCAATTCTATATCCGAATTATCAATGTAGGCATTTAAGCTGTCATAAAAGAAAACATATGCTCCTAATATTCTGTTTCGATTTTTAGCAACATTTCGATAACTCTTTGGACCTATGCCATATTCAGATAATACTGGTTCAATAAAAAGTTCATTTACTTTGGGGTAAGTATTAGAAAGAATTGTTTTAAAAACGTCTTTATTAAACTTAGTTGGCTCTAATTTGAATTTTTGATTTTCGTAATCCTTATCACCAAATGATTTTTCATTAAAAAGAAATTTATCCAGTTCTTTTATTAGGTTTTCATCATCAATTCTGTCTCTGCAAACTTCTCTAAAAGCGGTAATAAATATCTGAAATGTTGTCAAACGCTGTTGACCATCAATTACGCTATAAGTTGAAACTGTATTTGTTGTTGTACTTTCATGAAACAGAACAATTGAACCTGTGTAATGAGGATGGATTTTATGATTATTAAATCTTTCATTTACTTTATTAATAAAATCTTCCCACAAAGGCAACCATTGCTCTTGTTCATTCCAGACATAGTGTCTTTGAAAAACTGGAATCCTAAAACGTATCTGTTTATTGAATAATTCTTCTAATAATGGTTTACCTAAATTCATAGTCTGTTTATTTATATGTAGTTCGCTTCTTCAAATGGCTTACAACGTTGAGTATAAGCTCAGTGCGGGATTTCAAAGCTTTTCACTTTCGATTTACGATGATTGTCATTAATCGCTAATACGTTCATATTTTGCACTTTATCCCGCATTGCATTTATACATTGTATGCCGTTTTTTTATTCAATTATGTCTTGTCCTAAGAATAATAATAGGGCATTTATACGTCTTATTCTTCTAGCTCTACTCTTAGTTCCAGCATTCATTGATATTTGATATTCTTTTGTATTATCATTGTCTACCTTTCCTCGAAGTAAGGTAAAGAATTGATTAAGCTTTTCAACAATTCCATCAACTGTAATATTACGTTTTTTTAACACCCACGCTAGTCCAAACAAACCATATAAATGGCTAACTCCAAAAATTCTATGCTTTTCATAATCTAGTTGGAAGGATGCCATAATTTGTGTTATTTGTTCGAATTCTACTCGATTATCTTCTTTATTAAAATCAGGCTGATTTGCATATTTTGAAAAAAGCTCATCAATAATAACAACTCTATCGCTTGCAAATATTTGATTTTCTAAAATCACAAATAGTAATTCCGAAATAAATTCGTGATGTTCTAATCTGTTTCTTTCTAATTTGTCTAATTGTGGTTGCCAAAAATCGACGTTTGAACAATCTTGAACTAATGAATAAAAGGGAGTGTTATGGAATTTTGCATTTCGAAGTTCTTGAGCGGTTAATGGCTCTCCATTTCGATTTAATCTGTCAAAAATATTATTGACAATATTTATTTGGTCAGTGTCAACATATTCAATTGTGAGTTCATACTTCCAGAAAGTTTTTTTCCATTCATAAACATCATCATGTTCAAGGTCTTTGAAAAATAAACCATTTAACTTTTCATCACCATAAGTATCACTACTAAAATCGTCGGGTAATGGAATCCTATTTGTAATAAATTCTTTTATTGTGCTTAGTCGCTGTTTTCCATCAATTATGTCATAGATTGTCTTACCTGTATCTGTATCGATATGTTGGTGCAAGAAAATTGGTGGCATTGGAAAATTTTTCATTATCGTATCAATAAGAAACGACTTTTTGGTTAGTGACCATACGTCAGATGGTCTTTGATAGTCAGGGTCAAAATTGTATTTGTTAAGTTGACAATTTTCCCAAAATGTTGCAATGTTAATATTATTGCTATTTCTTTCTAGTATTTTCATTTTATTCGCTTAAAGATTTAGAATCATTGTAAAAAATCACATTTTTAAATAAAGTTGTCATGACTGCATTAAGAACTCTAGTGTAATGATTTAATATTAGCCGAACTATTCTTCTTTTTCTTTCCATCATAAGTCCACTCAAAAGGCTTCGCTCTTTCCTTGTTATAGGTTTCAAT
>JBNJFX010000097.1:0-4315 GCA_051747245.1 Bacteroidota bacterium | reverse complement strand
CATTCGTGACTCATTATCTTCATAATTTAGGAAATGTAGTAACTCAATATTTTGAGGAGCCAGCAATAAAATATCTTACAAAATTCGACATTGACCAACAAAAAAAATTGAACTTTAACTGGGATATACCTTTTCCAACCCCCAAGAATCCAAAATTCAAATTTATTGACCTTTTTGCAGGTATTGGTGGAATCAGATTAGCATACCAAAAAGCTGGTGGAAAGTGTGTTTTTTCATCCGAGTATAACAAGTTTGCAAAAGTTACTTATGAGGCAAATTTTGGCGAGGTTCCATTTGGAGATATTACTGTAATTAACGAAAAATGTATTCCTGACCATGACGTTTTATTGGCTGGATTTCCTTGTCAACCTTTTTCAATTGCTGGAGTTTCAAAGAAAAAAAGTCTTGGACGGAAACACGGCTTTCTTGATGAAACACAAGGGACATTATTTTATGACATAGCAAGGATTCTAAAAGAAAAAAGACCAAAGGCTTTTATGCTTGAGAACGTAAAGAACCTAGTTGCTCATGACAAAGGAAGAACTTTTGAGATAATTTATAATACATTAGATGAATTAGGTTATACAGTGCATTTTAGTGTATTAGACGGAAAGCATTTTGTTCCACAACACCGTGAGAGGATAATAATTGTTGGTTTTGACCGTGAAGTGTTTAAAGGAAAAGATAATTTTGAATTTTCGGAATTACCTAAACCACAAAAAGTAATTCGGGAAATATTAGAAAATGAGCCTGATGAAAAATATACGGTTTCAGATAAACTTTGGAATTATTTACAGAACTATTTTAATGGCATTACCATAAGGGTTGGGCTTTCCGTTATAGCTTCGACTCTGCAACATAAGGGCTGTGGTGTCACGGTGACTTCCGCTGGTCCCCTCCTCACTACACACATCCCTAATGCTGAAAAACAAAGGCTGCTACTCCAATCCCTAACGCAGCTCGCTGCATAAAATTAACCCTGTGGAAAAAATCAAAGAAGTTTACATATATAATGACCAACCCACGACCTGTCCGCTATGTGGAGGCAGAACTAAAATTTTGATAGACTTATATTATGTACCAGAAAAAACACAGGTTCATCTTTGTTTATCAAAAGAATGTGAATTTAAATTCGAAACCCAAGAAGATATTTAATGAAAAAAGGACAACGATTATGGACACGAGAAGAACTTATTTTAGCAATTAATCTTTATTGCAAGTTACCTTTTGGTCGATTACATAGACTTAACCCTCAAGTTATTCATTTATCCGAATTAATAGAAAGAACTCCAAGTTCAGTAGCATATAAATTAGTGAATTTTGCCAGTCTTGACCCAAGCTTAAAAGCCAGAGGAATTAAGGGTGCATCCAATACCAGTAAGCTGGATAAATCAATTTGGAGCGAGTTTTATAATAATTGGGAAGATTTACCATATGAGAGTGAAAAACTTCTTGCTAAAATCGAGAATAAACCCATTGAAAAAGTTAGCAACATAAACATTCAAGATTTACCAGTAGGAAAAACAAGAGAAAGGGTTGTTAAAGTCAGAGTTAATCAGTCGTTTTTTAGAACTTCAATTTTAGCTTCATACAACAACACATGCTGTATAACTGGAATTAGTCAAAATGAATTGTTAATAGCTGGTCACATTAAACCTTGGAGTAAAGATGAAAAAAACAGATTAAATCCAAGAAATGGAATAGCGATTAACGCATTGCATGATAAGGCATTTGAAAATGGATTAATTACAATAACACCAGAGTATAAAATAAAAATATCCAACGTTTTATTGAAACAAAAGAAAACAGAAACTTTAGACAAGTACTTTTTGCAATATCAAGATAAGGAAATTGTATTACCCTCGCGATTTTTACCTGATATAGAATTTTTAAAATATCATAATGAGTTTAGTTTTCAAAAGTAATGCTGCCAACTGTGGTGGTTAAACTTTGGAAGCCGAGTTAGGAGTAACACCTAATGGATATTCTGAACCAGACTTTATGGGTTGGGAAATTAAACAATTCGGAGTTGCTAATTTTGAGCGTGTAAACTCAGCCGTAATAACTCTTATGACACCTGAACCAACAGATGGGATTTATAAAACTCACGGCGCAGATTATTTTGTAAGGAATTATGGTTATCCTGATAAAAAGGGAAGACCTGACAGATTAAATTTTGGGGGAATCCATAAAGCTGGTATAATTCATCCTACAACCCAGTTAGAAATGAGATTAATAGGATTTGACCTTGAAAGTGGAAAAATAAGAAACACAAACGGCAAGATTGCTTTACTTGACAAAAATGAAAATGAGACTGCCTCGTGGAGTTTCTCATCAATGCTTTTGCATTGGAACAGAAAACACGATAAAGCATGTTATGTTCCTTCAAAATCTATTTTATCAGGTAATAGAAAATACAAATATGGCAACAATGTGATTCTTGGAACAGGTACTGATTTTCAGCTATTTCTTTATCAAATGGCTTTAGGAAACATCTATTATGACCCAGGTATTAAACTTGAAAATATATCAACAAACCCAAAGATTAAGAAACGTAGTCAGTTTAGAATTAAGTCAAGGTTTTTGCCTAATCTGCACAAAATAAACGAAATTGTAAATTTGAATGAATAATGCCACCTCTTCGCATCCATACACAACTTGTCCCGCTTTATCGGGATTGCCAATTCGCATAAAAAGCCGGAGCATGAACTAAAGCTTGTCAAAGAGTATGCCTGCCCAAACGCACGAGAAAATGCCAACCCTGATAAAACAAGTGCAAATAATGAGCGTAAGTGCTTCGAAATAAACAAAGCCCAGCACCTAACATGCAATCATACGCGTTACGGGGGTTACAGCATAATTCAGCGTTTGTACCTCGTTTCAGCCTTTCTGCATCTTGATAGTGGAGTGGCTTCGAAGCTCCGTACACACCATATTACTGTCCGTTATGGTTAATGTAGCTTTCCAAATTAACTATTGACTTAGTAATAAAAATCATATCTTTTATTATTAGTATCTTTGTACTGGAGTTAAGATAAAACAAGGATGTTTCTTTCTGACTTCACTTGATTAAATGTCTTACTGTTTATATTGACGAGCATTAAGGCAATGATCAAGTCATTAAAAAGCAGCAATGCTTCTTGTCGAGGATGACAAGTTCATATGTTGGATTTAAGGGATAAATCAAGGACGATTCTTGAAGACAACATATAATGTCATGTGATTTAAATAATTAGAAATCATGGCAAGTATTGCTAATAAGGAGATTTTAAAAGTTTTAGATAGAGTTGTGAAACTGATTTATGCCTTGGCTACGTTAGTTTTCGCTCTTTCTAAACTGCTAGAATCAGTTTAACACAATAGGGAGGATTTAAGGATTCTCCCTTTCATCCTTGAACATGATAGATAGACAAATAGGATGCCTAAGAAAAATGATTTGGAGTAATTGAGCCAAGTTGGCCGCGAAAAAGAGTGATAATGGTTAGTATGATGATATCTTCGGTCGCAGTTAGTTGATTGATGAACTGTGTGTTAAGATTCAATATTTGGAATAGGCTAAGAACTATTTCAAATGGATTGATAAAGAATTTGTGGATGAAGGTGGATTCCCTTATTTCAACCTTTTTTGGCCTGTAACCCTTTTTGAGAATAACAAACTTGGCCTAACTAAAAGATAAGCTATAAATTATTCTTCTCAAACATTTTCTTTTAGAGCTACTCGTTGGCTTGAATCCTATTCAAAAACAGTTTTAAAGGATATAGTAAAATTGATCAGAAGGATTTTGCAATAGCAGTTGCCAATAATTATTTAATATATACAGCCAAAAATTTTCTAGTTTGAATTTCTACTTTTGGAAGAGCAGATAAATAGGAGAAAAAAATCTTTGTGATTAGCCTTGAAAATTGATTAAGGATGAATAACCTGGCAAAATGAGAAGCAATTTTCTTGATAATTTAAGAAAACTAGAAAATGAACTTTCAAGTTAAAGTATGCTCTACGACCAATACTTAGACACTGATAAATCTTACAAAGTCCTGACAGGTCATCACATGCAGCACAAGTACTTCGACAAAATTAACTCAGGTGTAATGTTCATTTTATCAGCGCAATACTTTAAAAACCATGTTTTATTTCTAATTTCTTTCTTTTCCTGAAACCCCTCCGATACAATATTCCACAACCCACACCAGCTTAGCGCCTTTCGCTGCGAATGCTTGATTTTGTTGATAACCTTCCACAACCAAACTGCCTGCCTTGCGTAAGCGCAAAGAACTTTTGCCTAATTTTGTGGTATGTTTTCAGCAGAAAAGTGGT
>JBNJFX010000096.1:0-4329 GCA_051747245.1 Bacteroidota bacterium | reverse complement strand
TTATCCAAAAACAGTCTCAGATTAATTTATTAACTATTTTGCATTATATGCTGACAATGAATAGTATTTGAAGCGTATGTATAAGACAAGGTTAGGTGTTTTTACAAACTTGTTAACCTCTTAAAATAATGAGGTTTTAACATTTCTTAATTCTGCTTTAATCGTCTTTTCATCAACTTTTCTGATCATATTTAAACCGATAATTATAATAATGATGATAATTATACCTGTTGTTATCATTGAGGGAAGATCTAAGCTAATTTCTCGTACTTGTCGACTACTTTCTTTTTCAAGAATTCCATTCCCTAAAATGAAATTTACAAAGGCGTGAAAGATACCCACTAAAAAAATATTGCCAGTTCTAAGCATTAAGGCTCCAAAGAATATTCCAATCGAAATTGCGAAGAATACTTGAGAGGTAATGCCTGTGATATTTTCTGGTTGATGAAACAGATTTATGTAATGTATTATCCCAAAAATGATGCTGGAACATATTACTCCAAAATATAACGCATATTCACTCTGGATTTTGCTTTTTATGAAAAGTGGTAGTACCAGTCCTCGCATGAGGATCTCTTCAACTAATCCAATGAGTAATACTGAAATAGCAAATAAGATAAACAAATCGGGATCTGAATTGGAGTAAACCGACCAATTAGCCATCACTCCGAGCCCGATCAGCAAAATGGGTGCTGTCAAAACGGGTGTATCTTTAATGCGAGTAATTTTGCTGGTTCCGTTGAACTGACTAAATCCCAACCTTTTTACTGCTAAGAGCAAAATTAGAAAGATGACAAAGCGGTTGCTAACTTTTGCAATCAATTCACTTTTTTGTTGGTCTGAAAAATATAAGTTAAGGGTTGTCTCGATGGGAACAGAAAGCCACATCAATCCCAGCGTACCAGTTACAATGATTGCTATGAGCTTGTATTCTTTTTTTATAATCATTTGCAGATATATAAAAAGAGCAAAGTGTTTATCAAATTCTAAATAAAAAAACACCTAACCCGCGCATTAAGTGGGACGTGCCTCGCCCTTCCCTGCCAATTTTTAGTTATTCAATTTCTGTAGTACATTTTGTTTTAAATTAACGTTGGTCTGCACGCCCCTTATGCGCAATATCGTTATAGTGCTCCTTTCTTGGTAGCATTAATTTTCTTATCTCTTTCCCAATCACTTTCTTATATTATATTGAATCATCAAATTAACTCTTGTTTCCATGGCAAATTTAGAAGAGATCAAAAAGAAAGTCCGTCCTATTTTAAAAAAGTATGGGATCCAAAAGGCTGGAGTTTTTGGATCTACAGCTCGTGGTGAAACAGAGACAAATGATGTAGATTTATTGGTAAAAATTGATCAAAAAATTAGCCTGTTGGACTTCATTGGTATTCAACAAGAGTTAGAAGACGAGCTCGATATGAAAGTAGATCTCGTTGAGTATGATTCTTTAAAACCTGCCCTTAAAGAAGATATTCTTAAAGAAGAAGTTCCGGTTATATGAGCAAACGTAAACCGGACGTTTACCTTCAAGATATTTTAGAGAGCATACAGCAAATTGAAGAATATCTGGATGGTGTCAGTGAAAACGAATTCTATCAAAACCCTGAGAAGCAAGATGCTGTTCTACGTCGGTTAGAAATTATTGGAGAAGCTGTAAAACATATTTCTGATGACATTCGTGACGAGTATGATGAGATTCCCTGGCGGAAAATTGCCGGAATGAGAGACATCATCATCCACGAATATTTTGGAGTTACCTTGAGCATGATTTGGGTCGTCACTCAACGAGATCTTCCAGATCTAAAATCGAAAATTCAAGATATCATCAATAATCAAAGTTAGAAGCGCACTATAACCCGCGCATTAACTCGGACAGGCCTCGCCATCTCCTTGCCTCCCTTTCATTTATTAGTTAATCTTTCGTTTTAAAATAAATCAACATTCCGGCGCCTGCCGGTTATGCGCAATGTCGTTAGCTGGCTTACTTAATCATTACAATCAGTATGGCTAAAAAATGTTCAAAATATGATTCTTGCGGACTTACACCACTAAGCAATGATGATTATTGTATACTACATTCTCCCGATCCAAATAAGTCCATCAAGGATTTTGAGGCACATTTTCGATCCCATATTTATGAAAAAGGTCTAAATTGTAAAGGTTTCATTATTCCCACTGAGATCGATTATTCTGCTTTTCTAACAGATAAAAAAGATCTTTCCCGCCATGTTAATTTCGAAAATGCAGTTTTTAGGGAGAAAGTGAATTTTGACTTTTGCAAGTTCAACGAAGGTGCAAATTTTCATAATGCTATTTTTGAAAAAAATGCTTCATTTCACGGAGCTGAATTTTATAAGGGAGCAAATTTTGATGGTGCAACTTTTGAGGCAAAAGCAGATTTAGCGGAGATAGAATTTGAAAGGAATGCAGGATTCTTAGTTGCTGAATTTTATGAAAGAGCTGAATTTTTTGGTACTAACTTTAGAGGACAAGCTGAATTTCGAGATTGTATTTTTTATAAAGGTGCTAGATTTTTAGAAACAAGGTTCTTAGGAACGGAAGCTCTCTTTTCGTTCTCTTCATTTTTAGGGCCAACCTATTTTTCAAGTGGAAGAAAAGAAACTTCAATTTTTAATGATACTAGGCTAGAGTTTGAAGAAGTAACAATTGATCCACCTAATGTCATTTCTTTTCGTAATGCGGATTTTCGCCAAGGCGTTTTCAAAAATACAAATATGGGTAAAGTTATTTTATCTGGCATTACATGGCCTAAATCTCGAAATAGGACTATTGTTTATGACGAAATAAGGCTTAATCAGGAAACTGAAAACAACATCTATTCTAAGAATGTTGAAGAATTATATCGACAACTTAAACAGAAGTATGAAGAAAAACGTGATTATCAAAGTGCCAGTGATTTCCACTATGGAGAAAAAGAGTTGCAAAGAAGAAATGATGAAACACCAACTAGCAATAGAATCCTACTGAATTTATATAAGTACATTAGTGGCTATGGAGAGAGAATCTTACCTGCAGTTATTTGTATTGCCATACTTATTTTAATTTCTACAATATGTTACTACATAGGAGGCATTGAAGTTACTTCAAATAATAATACCCTTGCTAATAGTACTATTTACAATCAGCTTTTGAACTCATTTATACATAGTTTGCAAGCCACGTTTTTTGTAAGACCACTCGAATTCGATACCGTATCTTACTTATCAAGATTTGCATTCATTATTCAAAGCATTTTTTCTCCCATTTTTATTGGTTTACTTGCCTTAGCAATACGTCAACGCCTCAAAAGATAAAAATTAGCCAGCTAACCCGCGCATTAACTCGGACAGGCCTCGCCATCTGGTTGCCTCCCTTCCATTTATTAGTTAATCTTTCGTTTTAAAACTAATTCAACATTCCGGCGCCTGCCGGTTATGCGCAATATCGTTATACTGCTTAATAAATCTGATTCA
Source organism: Bacteroidota bacterium (assembly GCA_051747245.1). Classification (GTDB taxonomy): domain Bacteria; phylum Bacteroidota; class Bacteroidia; order Cytophagales; family Cyclobacteriaceae; genus Marivirga. The sequence continues at coordinate 856 of JBNJFX010000096.1, read as the reverse complement.
TCATGCCTGATCATTCAAACTTAGATTCAAAATATTTTGTCGATCGCAAAACATATAATTGCCCTTTTTGTAATCGACGTAATGTTAAATATACCTTACAAAGCCACAGAGAATTTGATTGGAGTAATAACAAAGAATGCCATTGCTATTTTGTTGACTGCTCATCATGTAACAAGCGTTCATTTCATCTGAGTTATGAAAAAATACATGAATATAGTGGTACCGCTCACTTCAAAACTGATATCGAAATTGATGAACACATTTTTTATTCAGTTCCTACTTCTTTTTTCGTTCTAGATAATCGGATACCAAAAGTTTTGAGAGAACTAATAGTTGAAGCTCAGGGCTGTTTGAAAATGAATTTTTTAACTGGTGCATCTGCCTGTACTCGAAAAGCTATTTATGAGTTTTTAATTCTTAACGATGCTGAGGGGGACAATTACGATGAGAAGATTAAAGATTTGAAAAGCAATTTCGATCAAATTGACAAGGAGTTATTTGACATTTTGGGTCATATAAAAGACTTAACCAGTGATAAGGTGCATGAAGAATCCTGGGAAAAGTGGGATGCTCAACATATAAGATTATTTCTTGAAACACTTAGAGCAATATTAAAAGATGTCTATGTGGTTCCCGATGAGAGAAAAAAAAGATCGAGCAACATTCAAAAGTTACTTTCAAAAGTGAAAGGATCTAATAAAAAATCTTCTGACTAGATCTATTCGCAGTATAACCCGCGCATTAAGTGGGACGTGCCTCGCCGTTGGCTGCCGGTTTCGATTTTGTCAGTTTCCGTAGTACATTTTAAAACAAATTCGGCGCTGTTTTGCACGCCCCTTATGCGCAATGTCGTTAG
>JBNJFX010000095.1:0-4390 GCA_051747245.1 Bacteroidota bacterium | reverse complement strand
GTAGGGTATCATTCATCCCCGGACAGCGGCTTTTATTGTGGAAAATTCGTGCTTTCTAAACGGCCGCTAGTCCGGGGTTTCCTGGTATATAAAAAAGTGACTAAGTCTCCTATGGGAGACTTAGTCACTTAAAATAACAATTTGACAGAAATAACAAATTGATATATCTTCTAATTAAGCTTATTAACAACTACAAAATCCATAGCTAGTTCTCCCGTCACTCACGAGTAACAGGGAGGTTGGGGCTAGTTTTACGTTATTGCCTTCGGCAACCCACACTACAAATGTGGGACACCCGAATAAATAATGTAGGATGATTTCTGCGTTAGTGGAAATTCGGGGGTAATCTCCTCGTAATCAAAAGAAGCTGATGTTGGTCTTTTAGGCACAAAGTCAGTAAAGAGCCCCGTCGCTCGCGAGCGACAGGGAAGAAAGGTGGCACCGCGGGTGATTAAACAATCCTCGTCCTTTTATCAATACTTTTTGGTATTGATACAGGGATGAGGATTTTTTTATACATTTATAATCCAAATATTACAAATAAATATGAAAAAATATTATATAAAAATAAGAGCAACCGAAAGCTGGCGATTTTCCATAAATCGTGAATCATAAATCACAGACTGATTATCCCGCCCCTTCTTGTCATCCCGGAATCCGCCCTAGGCGGATATCCGGGATCCAGGGTTAATCTATACAACAGTGAATATTTAAGCAACCAAACTTAAAGACAACTACTTATAAATAATCACGGAAGCAATAACTACGAATTCATTTTATATCAATTCTAAGTTCTTGCTCCGCACCCCTGGATTCCCGCCTTCGCGGGAATGACAAAGAAAAAAATTAAAAAATTAAAATTATACTAAACATATGAAAAACTTAAAAAAATTACCAAATAAAAAAGGTTACTTCGGTGAATATGGTGGACAAATTATACCATCGGTACTTGCCCCTGCTTTTTTAGAAATTGAAAAAGCTTACGCTGAAATAAAAAACAACCAAAAATTTATCGATGAATATAATGACCTACTAAAAAATTATGTGGGTCGACCTTCCCCGCTTTATTTTGCTCGCAACTTAAGTAAAAAATTAAATGGTGCAAAAATTTATCTTAAACGTGAAGACTTAAATCATACTGGCGCTCACAAAATCAATCATTGTCTTGGTGAAGCCTTACTTGCCAAATATATTGGCAAAAATAAATTACTCGCCGAAACAGGAGCTGGACAACACGGTGTCGCTCTAGCGACTGCCGCTGCTATTGTCGGCCTTGAATGTGAAATTCACATGGGCGCAATTGATATCGCGAAACAAGCTCCCAATGTTGCCCGCATGAAAATGCTAGGAGCTAAAGTAGTTGAGGTCACCCAAGGTGGGAGTTGTTTAAAAGATGCAGTTGATAGTGCTTTTGCGGTTTATATAAAAGAATATGAAACTGCCTTTTTCGCAATTGGTTCCGTAGTCGGCCCTCATCCTTTTCCAGAAATGGTTCGAGATTTCCAATCAATCATAGGACGTGAAGCTCGCACACAAATTCTTGAAAGCGAAAAAAAATTACCAGATTATTTAATTGCTTGTGTGGGCGGTGGTTCCAATGCAATTGGATTGTTTCATGAATTTTTAGAAGACAATGTAAAAATAATTGGCGTTGAACCAGCTGGAAAAAGTTTCAAGGAAGGCGAACACGCTGCCACTCTTGCATTCGGTAAACCCGGGGAAATTCACGGCATGTTTACTTATCTATTGCAAAATGAAAAAGGCGAACCTTTACCAGTACATTCTATTGCTTCAGGATTAGACTATCCGGGGGTTGGACCACAACATTCATATTTAAAGGACATTGAACGAGTGAAATATGAGTATGCTAATGACCAAGAAGCCATTAATGCATTTTTAGAATTAAGTAAAACTGAAGGAATTATTCCGGCTCTGGAAAGTTCGCATGCCCTGGCTGAGGCTATCAAACTCGCTCCTACTCTAGACAAAGAAAAAATTATTATTGTAAATTTATCTGGACGTGGAGATAAGGACGTTGATTATGTATTAGAAAAAATAAAATAAAAAGGGCAGGCACAAGGCACTGCCCCTACAAGTATTTCAAATAATTAAATCTTTAATTATATTATCAAAAAATATGTAGGGGTTCCCCTTGTGGGTACCCAAAACGTAAAAATCCCAAAAATATTATTAAATTCTATTAAAAATAAAGTGCGATCGAGATGATTTCATGTGAAATCATCTCCCTTGGCCCTTTATAAAAAACCAAGGAGAAGAAAATGGAAAAAAACAAAAACAACTCAGAAAAAAACAAAAACATGATTTGTCCAAATTGTGGGAAAACTTTAGTCAAAAAAGTGGGAGTCGGTTTCGGCTCACAAACAAAAATTAAACCCTGTATTTGCAGCCCCTTCGCAAAGTCAACTCCAAGCAAAATAGGCTTTGGAAATTTTTAAAAAAATTAGCCTCCTCTAAAAAGGAGGCTTTTTAATATAAAAAAGGCTCGAAATTCTCCTCCAAGAAATCGAGCCAAAATGATTTTATAATATAAAATATATATTTTTACTTACCACTTAATTATGCGAAACGACCTGAGTTCCAATTGCTTTCGGATTATCTATCTGATGCATCAGATGGTTTATTCCATTCGCCATGGCTTCTATACTGCCCAAGACAACGTCCGTTTTTACACTTTTGCCAATAGCAGTAAGACCATTACAAGTTAAACGAACAATTACTCCAGCCAAAGCATCAGACCCACCATTGATACCAACGATATTATACCTTTCTAGCTTAATTGGCATACCAATCTCTTTGAGTATCGCCTTAATAGCGGCATCAACGGGACCATTACCCAAATCAGAACTACTTATTTCTTTTCCTTGAAAAGAAAATTTTACAGCTGCATTAGGCAAAATACCAGTTCCAGTAGAAACACCTGCTGTCTTTATTTGAAAAACTTCAGGAATTCCGTTAATGGAATCAGCCACAATCGCATCCACATCTTCTTCAGTAACTTTTTTACCACTGTCAGACAAAGCTTTTACTTTATCAGAAACTTTTTTCAATTGTGTATCAGTCAGATTATAGCCCATATTGCTTAAGTATTCAGAAAGGCCCCCTCGACCAGAATGTTTACCGAGAACATAACGTTCTCCACTCCAACCAACCATTTCAGGCTGCATAATCTCATAGGCTAGAGGATTACCTCTCATCTTATCCTGATGAATCCCTGATTCATGGGCAAAAGCATTAGTTCCAACAATCGCCTTATTGGGCTGAACTACCACACCAGTTTGCATAGAAACGAACTTACTTGTCGGCACAAGCTTGGTTGTATCAATCTCAGTTTCTACTTTATAAATACTAACCTTTGTCTGAAGTGCCATCACTACTTCTTCCAAAGAAGTATTTCCGGCTCTTTCACCAATGCCATTAATGGTAACTTCTACTTGTCTTGCTCCCTGTCTAATCGCTGACAAAGTATTGGCAGTCGCCATTCCCAAATCATTATGACAATGCACACTCAGAATTGCTTTGCCGCTTTTAAGACTTGGGGTATTTTGCACAACATAATTAGTCAATTCAGCAAATTCTTCCGGCACAGCATAACCAACCGTATCCGGCATATTTACTGTAGTTGCCCCAGATAAAATAGCTAACTCAAACACTTCACAAACAAAATCTTTATCAGAGCGAGAAGCATCTTGGGCCGAAAATTGTACATTTTCAGTCTTGGTTCGTGCATAACTAATTGCTTCTTCGACAGCATCCAAAACTTTTTGCTTATCCATACCATCAACTTCCAAATGGATATCGGAGGTAGAAATAAAAACATGAATTCTAGGATTAACTGCATTTTCAATAGCTTCCCAAGCTCTGTCAATATCAGCTTTTGTCGCCCTAGCTAAAGCCGCTACCTGACTTTTGGTTACAAAATCTGCAACCGCTTTGACACCGGCGAAGTCTCCTTCCGAAGAAGCTGGAAAGCCAGCTTCAATAACATCAACCCCCAAATTTTGCAAATCAGAAGCTATCCTTTTTTTAGCTTCTTGAGATAAAGATACTCCTGGAGTCTGTTCACCATCTCTTAAAGTTGTATCAAAGATAACCACTTTATTCTCATCTATTCTCTTATCCATAATTCCTCCTTTAATATATCTTTGTATTTTATATTATTTTATTTAATGTGCCTAAATACTAACATTAAAATTATTAGCATTATCAGCACATTAAAGTTTATTTTAAAGAACACAATCTATAAAAAAACTGCCCCAGTCTTGGGCAGTTACCTTTTCGTTTGAGAAATTAATCTTTCAGCTTATATACGAAAACGTACCACCCTTGGGGTAGCTAAAAATAAGCTTAATAATAAATTTTGATTAAATTT
>JBNJFX010000094.1:0-4499 GCA_051747245.1 Bacteroidota bacterium | reverse complement strand
AGATTGTGATTCCTTATCTGAGCTATTACAACTTAAAAGCGAAATAAATGCTATGGTTATGGCTAAGTTTTTCATGATGTGTCATATGGAAGCTAACGCCTACATAAAAACAGTTTGCTTATGTTGGCTACGAAAAGCTAATCTAAGCAATTTACTAATGAGTTTGCTACCGAGTGCTGAGCAAATTGGTTTTTATGTATTGTTATCACCTTTTTCAATTATATTCAATTTGAGGTACTATGTTGCTCAAATCGTAATGAAATAGTTTACCGAAACTCCCACCACTAGAAGGTTTTACTCCCTGACTATTGTAATAATCTCTTCTTATTTCTATTGATCCTCTTCTATAATAAGTTATTCCGACTGTCAAATTGAAATAAGGAGACCATGTAGCTTTTTCATCAACAACACAAATTCTTCTTCCATTTGAAAAATAGGTGGTTCGCCAACCACTCCCATGTTCACCAGCATGATATGCCAGTGATTTTATACGTTGATTTTCTGAATCATAAAATACGAATTCTCCTTCTTCATAATGACCGCCATCTTCTCCATTGAAGTAGTCTAAAGTATCGGTTTTCGCTATTCTTTTATCTGTTTCAACCGCTTCGTGTAGGATTTGATTTATAGTGCTGTCTTTGTGATTTTTTGCAAGTTCAAATAGATTGAAAAAAGTATTTAGTGCATTATTACTTTCAAGAATTAGATTATTGATTTTATTCCTATTATTTATATAACTTACTTCCTTTTGATCAAATTTAGTTAACACTACTCGTCCTTCATCATTCAAATATACTCTGTAGTCTGGTTTGTCTGATTCTTCATTGTGGTCAAAGAAAATAAAATACAGAATATATCCTTCCTTAGCTGCTGGCACATAATAGAATTCCAATTGTCCGTCTTCGTATTCAGTTTTTACTATTGAAATGGTCATGTCTTTCATATAGAAGTCAAAGTCATTGATATTAATAACATTGAGTTGACTCTCTTCATTTGTTATACTATAGTATCTTTCTTTAATACTAGAAATCACATTTGGATCGCTCTGTCCCAGCATGGCATTTGGTAACATCGTAAAAACAAGAAGAATAATTAAACTGCTTAAAAAACTATTCATTGTGAAAATTTATTGGTGATAACGCTATGGCTATGATGAGTGGGGCTTAGAAAATACTAAGCTTGCCAACTGCACACAGCCACAGCAATTAATAAATTTACTAATTGTGGCTGACTTTCCAAGTACCGCCAAACTTTCCTGACTGATAAAACCCCATTCATTCATAGGTGATGTTGGGGTTCGTTCCTATCTGTCTCCTAGAAAAAATTTTAAAGCAATCCTAGCTGAAAACCCAACTGGATTAATATTAATATTTGAAGGTATTACCACACCATTCTTCAAAAATTTATTATTAATTCCAAAGCCATAGCCAATATCAATCCCTGTCAATAAAAACTCATGGTCATTGTCAATTATAATGTTAATTCCCGTTCCGATTGCATCAGTTAAGCTATTGAAAGAAACTGATTCTCGACTAATTACTAAATCTGTCAAATTATCATAATCTGAATTATCCACTATATCTACAGTAAAAGCACTTCTTGTATAGCCAACATATGGAATTATTAGCACGGGATATTTAGTTATTGCATATCCATAGTTTAGATTGAAATTTGTCCCTATTCCTTTCGCTAGAGCTAAATTGTCTTCTACATTGTTCTCTATACTGAAAAATAGGTCGATTCCAAAACGAAACATATGACTTTTGTAGAAGTATTCCATTCCTAAACCAAAATCAAGCAGTTTTGAAGATAAGTCGGCAATACTACTAGTCTTAAATTCATTGTTTAATTGAGTAAAATCTGCAATTCTTATTCCATTATTATATGTTAAAGTAAACACATTTAATTGATTTAGACCTTTTAAGTTATGGTCAAAATGCTCAAAGTTTAAATCTTCATCTTCTTGACCAAAAGCATTGAAATGCAAGGTAATGCAGCATAGAAAAGCTATTTGAGCTAAAATGTTAAATTTCAATTTGTCCATATTACTAATGGCTAATTTTATGAGCCCCAACGTTAAATGTTTGTGTAGTTGGGGATAGAAACCCATGCACCGTCAAAATAGTAGTAACTTAATAAATTGTAACACAGATGAATACACCACTTAAACCCCAATTGCATAAACATATTGTTAGTGGCAGTTTTTCTATTCCTAAATATCGTAAAATCCCAATTGTTATAATGAAATGGAATGACGGGGCAAAAGGGTGGAGGGCTGAAATTGCTGACAATTATGAAAATTACAAACCTGAGAAGTACGATGATATAAACTTTGAAGATTTAGGATTTCATTTCAAACACGATATTGAAACACATCCAAACGATGATTTAGTTTTCTCAACTCGCAAAGATGCTGTCAAGTGTGCGAAGTTCTGTAATGAAAAGTATTTAGGTGGTAAGGCTAAGATTTGGTTCATTTCTTAAATTGCCACTAACGCTTAGGCTATGATGAGTGGGGCTTAGAAAGCACTAAGCTTGCCATCTGCACACAGCCACAGCAATTAATAAATTTACAAATTGTGGCTGACTTTCCAAGTACCGCCAATCTTTCCTGTCTGATGAAACCCCATTCATTCATAGCTAGTGTTATATGCCTTATCTTTCAGAGTCGATGTTAAACCAAGGCTTTCCTTCACCAATGGCTAAATCCTCTGCGAAAAATCTGTCTTGAAATTTCGGTAGTTCAACTACAGATATCCCAATAAACTGATTAATAAATTCGAAAGAATTATATCTAGAGTTCTGAATTAAATGTTCAATGCCAGCCCTAACTTGGCATGAGGTCGTTTTTTTTCTCAAAGTGTTATCCGAGTTCTTGTCCCACTTTTCTGTCCCCAACTTAAGATGCATAGATATTCGATTTCTTAGATTGGTTGACTTGCCGACATAAAGAAGAAGCTGGTCATCTTCAAGGTTCCAATCCCATTCTACCTGCTCAATTTTTTTGTTCGGAGTACTTATAGCTACAGTTCGATTTAGTTTCTTTGCGATGCCGTTGGTATTTTTAAGCCAAAAAGCATACAATCCACCATTGTTGCTCAGTCCAGTTTGATATCTGATTACTTTGTTATTCCCAAAATGGATTAGACTGTCCAATCTCTTAATTTGAGTTTTATCTAGGAGTTGGTTTACCGTCTCTCGTATTATAATTGGATTCATTTTCGAGTATCTTCTATGGCATATAACGTTTTGCCGCTTGCCGCAGTGGGGGATTTAGGAGCACTTCACTGTCAACCAAGCACAAATATTGATAGAGGCACTGTACTTGATTTAACCACGTCAGCCCCCATTGCGGCAAACGGCTGTTATGCAGCGTTATTCTGTCAATTCCTTCATTTTGATCACGATTTCATCTAAATTATTTTCCTTTAAACTAAAATAATTTATTCGTCCTTTTATATACTTTGAAAGGTTTGGTGTCAGTTCAGATGAAAGAATTAAAACAAATTTATAATCACTATTGCTGTCTAGATAATTTTTTAATTCAACTACATATGACGCAGAATTCAAGGTAAAGCCCATTTGATTTGATTTGATCTCAATAATCAACTTTTTGTTAGTTTCTAAGTTCTCAAAAATAATATCCGGTCTATATTTACGATTTCCAAAATCAAATGTTAAAGTAGGTTCTATCTCTACTTTTCCAAATTTATTGAGGGCACTCTTTAAATCAGTTTCAATTTGTGTATGGCTTTTCATTGTACTGTCGTTTTTTCGTTATTGTAAACTTCATAGGTCTTTTGTATTACTTGCACTATGTAGATTACTAAAGCTATTATTAAAGTCGGCTTTATAGATTTCAAATAATCATTTGAGTTAGCAAACGTGAATATATATGCAGCAATTGAAAGACCAATTAACTCCAAGTATTTCGGACTTTTTAATCCTTCTCCTAATGAGTCCCAAAATGATTTTTTTGAAAAACTAATCCCTGTGTAACTTCCTTCAGTGTCAAGTAGCTTAAGGGGAGAAAACGATTGCTTTGTTTTTTTATTCTTTCTAAAATGAGTTGTCAACATTTCAAGGGTCGTAAAAATGCTTTTTAAATTGCTTTTTAGATTTCTATCATATGCTTTAAGTTCAATTTGAGCAATAATCAGACCTGGTTCGTAGTGAAATAGGTAGTAATAATTAGTAGTCTTGAATGCATAAATAGTGTCTGTTTTAATGTCAGCAATTAATTTCTTTGAAATGCATTCCATTTCATCTAGAACTCTGTCAATATCATTTTGCTTCTTGAGAATCGTCCCAAAAATATTCCGTAATTCATCCAATGAATAATTGTCCCTTAAATATAGTTTGCTTTCAAAGTACATTTATGTCGTTTTATAATGCTGCATAACGCTAAGGCTAAAAACTGTGGCGGATTAAAAGCCCTCACTTTCAATCTCAGATAAAGGTATCAAAAAGTGAGAATATTTAAATTATCTGCTAATCGC
>JBNJFX010000093.1:0-4584 GCA_051747245.1 Bacteroidota bacterium | reverse complement strand
CTGTTCAAAACAGCGAAATTAAATATTATCAAAAAAACTAATAAAAATTAGTCCGGGTGAGGTATTTTTTTTATTGACAAGTTCTTTAATGGGCGACCCTGTTACGCCTTACTAATGCTTTAAGTGCTGGTCCCTTTCACTATACATGTTATTTCATCAATTGAAATCAACACCATATTTACCCTCGTGAATAATTCTTTTATATTCCTTGACTTGATTTAAGATTTTTTCAATTAGTTTGATTTCTTTTGAAGTCCAATGTTGGCTATTTAAATAAATTCGATTTATGGATTTAATGGCATTCGCGACGTTGTTCTTTGGCATAAATACCGGATTCTTATAATCTTTAAAAGATTCATAGATCCAATTGATTGATTTAATTTTTTCCTTTTCGGGACCCCCTTCAACATTTCCTAAAATTTTAATTCTCTGCAAATCAGAGTGAAAGGAAGTTTCTAATTCCATAATAAAAGGAAAGAAGATTGGCCAATAGTCATGGCTCAAAGGTTCAAGCTGATGTAAGATTTCTTTTCGATCATTTTGATTGTTTGCATGTTTATAAAAATACAGAAGTTTTTTAAATACCTCTTGGTCTATATAAGATTTTGGCCATCGAGATATAATCCTGAAGGATAAATCAATCCTTTCTTTTTGAATTAGCCAATCGATGTACTCTAATTTTTGGCGAGGATTATTTGCCGCAAATAACTCTCCAATAAATACAATTACGCCAGCCACAGAAACGAAATTCTTCTCTTTGATTAGTAATTTTTTTGTAAGAATAATTACATCTTTTAGCTTTGTATTATTTTTGGAATTTAACAATTTGAGCCATAATGATTTAGCAATCACATATTCCATAAATTCATCATACACAAATTCTACTTTAAGATTTAACTCTGTGCCATATGGCTTTTGCTCAATTATTATATCCTCATCTAAAACTTGAACATACATAGATCGAATAGAATGTATTGGATGGTTTTCTAAACCATCTTTCATTTTCTTTCGTAAACTTTCAATAGGTATGAACCTTTCTTCTCGATCATACATCATATCAGCAATTGTTGTTATGTATTCGTATATTTCATAAGGAGAGACTAATCCTAATTTTTGTTGAATCTGTTCATACTTTTTTTCACAATAGGTATCAAATAATTCAAGAAGCCTTATATCATGAACAACACCCATATCGGTTTCTTTATAAGCTTCACAGAAAAATCTAAGTAATAATGGATGCTGTAGTTGCTTTTTGGTATTATCATTTAATTTTGCCGTTATTGAATAAGCATGAAAATAATTTGGTAAAGCTTCAAGAAGCTCATTTCTTGTGAAAGAAAAAAGTTTATCAATTGAGATATGTGAGCAATTCTCTTTCCACCAATCATCTTCAAAATACTTCCAATAAATATCTCTACATGTGATGATATATTTTAATGGTAGATTAGAATTTGCTCGTATAAATTCTTGTAGAGCAATATTAAATTCTTTAGGGTTAAGATGCTCATTAATGCCATCAATAACAACTAATATGTATTTTTCGATTCCCTCGGAGAAATTCACTAAAGAATTCAGATTGGAGAAATCTATAGAATAGGTATCTAAAAATTTATTTCTAATGGAAGCTGCTGTTGGCTCTGAAATTGTTTTTGCTGCTAAAAAAAGGACAGGATTTGTTGTGGAAAATTTTTCTGTTAGACTACACAGCAAATTGGTTTTACCACCTCCAGCACGATCAACTATCATACCTACTGGTTTTATATTGGTAGATAGCTTTTGCAAAATATCTGGTATGTTCGAACGTACTTCGTTCCAGGACTTTACTACTTCCTTGTTCCTTTCTTTTTGCAAATCAATACTCTTGTCCAACACCTTAAAAACATTAAAAATATTGTCAGTTGAAACTGATAGTTTGTCAGCTGGATAGCATAATTCAATATGGCATGTTGGGTAATTAGAGAGCTCTTCTAAAATGACAATTTGATTTTTAAGTTCTGGAAGTTTCTCTCTTAACTCTTCCTTTAAAGCAACTCTTTTTCTTTGTTTTTTCTCATTACCGCCATAATCTAAGCTGCCATTCTCAATTACATAGACAAGTAATTCACAATAATATGTCAGTTGTTTTATGCTTTTTTGGATTATTCTATCTTGATTATTAGATTTTGTTATTACCTTTTCTAGTCCTCTCTCGACATATAAGTCCCGAATATATTTTCTACCAACTACAGAATTTATTTCTGCTAAACATCTTTGATGCAGAAAGCTATTGCAATCCTTTGGGGTTGCAAAATCATTTCTTTTTAAATCAGCAATAATTTGTTTTGCTAAATTATCAGGGGTTGTGAATTTTGACCTTACGAATTCACTTACTTTTGTTTTAAATTTTTTTAAAGAAGGATTGTTATCAATTAGCGCCGGTGGCCATGGGTGGTTATCATCGATAATATAGCAGTAGCAAGGCTTTTTATGTTTAACGGCATAGTCAAATTCTTGCTCTGTTATTGATGTCTCATCACCCTTTGGGATATAACCATATCTATGAGCATAAATACCGATGAAAAAATCACATTGTCCAACTTCTTTAAAACAAACTTCTTTAGCGTCTGAAGGTCTAGATCCAAAATGTTCCATTCCAACAAACTGTTCGAGACTTCGATGGAGAATTTTTTCTACAGATTTTCTATGCTCCTCAAGATCCTCAAAAGTTGAACTTATAAATATTTTCATTTTTGCGACCTAATTTCAGATTCCTTAGTTGTAATGTAAATTTTTAAAAATATTTTCATCATAGCCGCCGTGAACGCCGCACTTGACCGAACCGGGCGTGGCAAGCGACAGACTTCAAAAAAGATAATATATTCAATAAAACGACTACGTTAAAAAAAGCACGCGGAGTCCGGTCTGAGTTCAAGTGCTTGTTATGTTTTTTTAACTTCTTCGTTAATCTTTTTTAACCATTCAAGTTTTTGATCTTTTCTGTATGGACTTGCATATTGATACCATGGTTTATCAAGTTTAACTCCTACTAATTTGGGTTCGATTTCAATAACTTTAATAGCAGACTCTTTCAAAACTTCTACACTACCCCATGCAGCAATTACAACTCCATTTGATTTTGTTTTAAGTGACCGCCTTAACTCATTTCGACGTTTTTTGTGAGTAATGCAATGTGGGTTGCTTGAATCAAGTTTTGATGCCTTTTCAAAATCGTTACTAAATTCCCCACTATTTCCATTTCTTAAATCCGAAAGATTTAGTACTTTTACATGATCCCAATCATTAAGAAGCATTAACCTCATTATTTGATATTGTGCATTATCAGGTCTCGTAGGAATAAGTTCCTTTTTCCAATCATGTTGAAATATTTCATTAGGTTTATGCGTCTTTGGTAAATAGTCTTTGTTTAGTGGAACTGATGACCCTGGATTCATCATCACTACCACACAATCAGGTGTGTTCTGAAAATCTGAAAATTTTATTTTAGATACTATCTCAAGCGAACTCCTACACGGAAAGCACTGCCCTCCGATTAACACGTCGTAAAAATGTCCATAAACATCAAATTTTTGCTTTAGTTTTTCTGCGTAGATAAAATCCATAATTTCTCTATTCTGAAACATAACGCCTAAATCAGGTGCGCCGTAGGCGTCACCTGGATTTACTTGTTAAATCTTTGTTTGATTCGCTTAACCCCTGCGCTAACTCCTGTATTTGAGCTGCTTTTTTAAGCCCCGAAGAATCTAACGTTTTACCACTAAGCATTGACTCCAGCTCCATAAGAATTTTGTCTTGCAACTCATCTAATAGGTGGCCAAAAGCACTCACACCGGATTTTTCAATAAACTCCTCTTGGTGGGGCAAAGCTACACGCACCATCTCTGTCAACTTTTCCACCTCAAGGAGATTATCACTCAGCCCCTTTTCAAACAATTTGGCTTGTAATACGTAATGCCAAATAATTGAGTTATAAGCTGAATAATATGCCCAGGCAAGTTTACTAATAAATGGCCGAGCAGGCTGAGGGTTTACGACTGTCATTTTCTCCATATCGGTGTGCATAGAAATAGATTTAAAAAACTGCTGCAGGTTCGCATCCTGACCGATAGTTTTAGAAACTTCTTCAGTTTTTACTCTTAGCATCATTTCCGATAAAGGTTTACCTAAGTATAGTTTGCAAGTTGCAGCCCATAGCAACTCAACAGCCTCGACTTGTTTATTAAATAATACTGTTTGCCTTTGTTGTAACCCACTAAAGCCGACTTGACGTAAGCCTTCAATTTCTTTTTCTTTCTTCGAGAGATCTGCTTTTAGTAGCTCCAACTTACCATCGTATTCATGCTTAACAGCATTCGTAAGTCGAGTAACAATCAGGTTTCTAAATAAGAAAATCAGAATGGCTAATGCTGAAGTCGAAGAAATCGCTGGTATCCAGTCCATAAATATTTCCAAGTAATACTCCAGAGCTGAGTAGATTTAACAGTATTAATATATGGAAAAAATCCACATATCACCCTTATAGCATGGAATTTTTTCCAGTTTATCAAATATTAAGTGCAAAAAGCGGAAAATAACGATAAACTTATC
>JBNJFX010000092.1:0-4671 GCA_051747245.1 Bacteroidota bacterium | reverse complement strand
GTGATTGTCTAACTGACTCTAAAATCATTGGAGAAGATGTTGGTGTTATTGCAGGTTTTGACCCGGTTGCGATGGATCAGGCTGCTTATGACTTGTTAAAAGAGAAGCATGGAGCGGACATATTTCAAGAGGCTGGTAATCCGGATGGAACGACAATTATGAAATATGCTGAGCAGCTTGGCGTGGGAAGCAGAGATTATGAGATTGAGGAAGTTTGATTAATTTTGCTTCTACGAAATAACTTACCCGAATAATTTATCTTTTAAGGCATAAGACTCCTATTACTGCTTTCATTTTTTCAAATGGAACTATGAATTCTACCTGGCTGTGAGTTATTGATCTCATTTTTATGGGGTCATAAATCACTACTGCCTTATCCTCCGCTTCTATCTTGTTTAATTTTTCTTCAAGATTGCGGATATGTTTTTCTTGGGAAATTTTTACTCGGTTGCAAAGAGGGGTTCTTGTTCCAAATCTTAAGACAATATCTAGATCTGTATGCATACCATGGTTTTTCCAAAGGGAACTTATGGTATCTTCATTTCTGTTAAAACAATGGTATAAAAGATCATGTTGGTATAATCCTTTTTCTTGGAGTTTTGATTTTATTAATTCAAAATATTGTGGTGGGTTCAAATTTGTTTGACCTGCATCGATTTCAAGAGGAATAATCCTTTTAGAATGTTCTTCAGTAAATTTAAAATCCCATTTTATCTTTTCTGTTTTTACTATTCTGAAACCATCATCTATGCTCATGACCTGATAACCAAGATTTTCAACATCCTTTATATCTTTAGTATTCCAGTCTTTATAATTTTTGCCAGTATATTTTTTAAGGTAATCTGTTATGTTCATAGTAGAATAGGTAGGTGTTTGGATTTATAAGCCTTTTTAGAGTTAGATTTGTTAGACTTTCTTGAAAGGAAAAGTTTAGGAAAGAACATTGAGTGTATTTTATTAAGTTTTACTATTTTCTATTCTTAATAGATTTTGTGGAGAAGAAATGTAAAAAAACGACTAGTAAATATGGTTATGATCCTTTTCCTTTCCATTTTGTGCCTGTTGCCGATTATGCTGAAAAACTATCAGGAGAAGTGGGAGGAGACAAAGAAGTTATTCTTATTGCTGCATGATATTGGTTCCATTGTTTATGGTAGGGATGACCATCACATAACTGGTGCTAAGATAGTTGAAAAAAAACTAAAGGAGCTTGGATATAGGCTTGATAAGATTGAGGAGGTTAAAAAGTGTATTCTTAATCACATGGGTTCGATGGATTCTGAAAGGACAACTATTGAAAAAAGAATCGTAACAGAAGCAGATGTAATGAGCCATTTTGACAATGTATCTGGAATATTTAAAGCGGCGTCGGTTTATAAAGGGAAAAGCCAGAGAGAGGCAGCGGCAGATGTAAGATTAAAACTCCAGCGTAAGTGGAAACAGTTACATTTTGAGAAATTATAAGGCCAAAGTATGAAGCAGCAATGCCTCTTCTCTAATTCATTAAGTGAATTTTGTAGATTTTTTTAGATTTAGGATGCCAGGGTTATGTGATAAATGCCCACTCTCCGGCAAGAACGGTTTTATAACTTTTCTGTGCACTTTGACACTACCTGCGTTAAAAGATTCTATCTGGGTTTCATTATATGCCTGAAAATCTAAAGGAACTTGTTTTAGAGCAATCTCCTGAGATCCTCCTAATGGATTATTGAGTGTGCATTTATTACTTTCTATAGAAATTTCGCCATCTGTGCGATTTACTAAGTATGCTTCGCTTCTAGCCACTTTATCCCCGGTTTCCTTATGTTTTCCAGCAAATCTTATTACAAAAATATGACCCTCCACAACTTCATATTCAGATAATATTGATTTTATAAGATCATCTTTCAATAATTTTTCATTAAATAAGGGGTTTTCACATAATTGTTCTAAAGTGTTATTTATTACTTCACTTGCTTTTGGGTTGGGACAACTAAGGCTGCCTAATATGTACAGTGGTAAGTGTAGATGGCTAAAATCGGTATGTTTTCTGAAGTCATCTTCTGTTATTCCTTCCAGAGTCCCAGCAATGTCAAATATGTTGTCCATAGCACTTTTATAGGAGTTTTCAGGTAATGCTACTAAGCTATCATTTTCCAGGTTTTTGTACTCCATTAACAAGTATTTACCAGCCATATATCTTGTGTGAAATTGCTTTATTTATAAACTTTATCATTTTGACTACTTTGCAGTGAGGAATTTGTTGCAAGATCCTTTAGCAATGGGCCAACAATAATAACAATTTGTGTAATGAATAATAAAAAGTATAATTAATGGTTATTTTCCTGCAGACAATGTATCAGAAGTGGAATTACTCTTATGGGATAAAATAACTCATGATACTGAGTGTTTCTCCCTCGGCAAAATGGTTTCGTAATGTTCCTTCTTTTTCAAAGCCTTTGTAGAAATTTTCATGTTTTGGAAATACAAGTGCGAATAGTTTTCTAAGTTTCCTTTCGTTCGCTATTTCAATTAGTTGTTTAAGCATAAGTGTACCATAACCTTTATTCCTATATTCTGGTTTGATTATCATATCTCTTATTTCGGCAACACCGCTGACATCTGTTATGAGTGAGACAATTCCAATAATTTCTTGTTTTTCATATACGAAAAACTCATCTCCAATAATTTCTTTAGTGTGCCCGTTTTTCAGATAATCTTCAGCCCATTTCTCGTCATACTCAGGCATGCCTCTTTCTTCCCAGTATTTGGATAGTACCTTAGATGCTTCTTTTATTTCAGAAAGTTTTTTTAGTGTCATTTTGGGAGCAAAAACATTCAGATAAATTTAAATTTATTCTAAAGATGGTGGGTTTTAGTATTATTAATTGTAATATGGATCTAAAAGGGTGTTTATTATTCTAACTCTTGTGAGGATAGCAATTTGTGGGGGTATTCAAATTTGAAAGCTACTTAGTATTCTAAGACAATTAAGCGATAAGTGTCCTAAAGTGGTTTTGCCACTGAATGTGTGGGAACATGCAAATTATTCTGAGATCAAAAATAAAGAAGATCAAATTCGATTTGATAAGAAAATATTTCTTTTGAATCCAATTCCTGATGTCTCGAACAAGGGTGAGATTGAAACCATGCAGCCAATTTTGTAGTGTGGGAAATTGAAGCGATTTTGGTATTAATGATTATAACTTTTTTATTTTAAAGTCTGATATCATAAGAAAACCCATGATTACATACAAGATTAGAATATAGCCCGTAAAACTTGCGAAGACTAAGAATATTGAAGGGAAAATTAAACCGTTGGTTGTTATTGGCATTCCCATGAAGTCTTTCATTTCAAGAACATTGAATCGGGCCAGCCTTAACAAACCACATGTTGCAAAAAAGGCTAAGGCAATTATTGCTATTAAGTCATTTAACCCTACTGAGAACCCGAATACTGCAGGAGCAACACCAAAACTTGTAAGGTCTGCTAATGAGTCGAGTTCCTTGCCAAATTTGTTGGCTTTTTTTGTTGCTCTTGCAACTCTGCCATCAAGTGAGTCAAAAATAAATGCTGCAATCATCAAAAAGCTTGCAACAATAAAATTTCCATGTAATGAAAAAAATATTGATAAGAGTCCAGCAACAAAGTTGCTAATTGTAAAATAGTCTGCGGTTTTTAAAGTTCTTAATAATTCCATTTATAATCGCCTATGATTGTTTCACCTGCTTTTACCCTTTGTCCTTCTTTAATGTTTAAATTTATTTGGGCAGGCATAATAATTGTAACTTGTGAGCCTAGATTTATTAAACCTACAACTTGGCCTTTGTTTATAATATTATTGGTTTTTACATAACACTTGATTCTTCTTGCAAGGAATCCTGCAATCTGGATGATTTTTATATTGAGTTCACCTTCTATCAAAATTTCATTGTGTTCGTTTTCCAGTGCTATGTTTTTTGTGACAGCATTTTTGAACTTACCTTTTGTGTGTTTTGTTTTGGTAACCTTGCCTTTAATAGGCGCTCGCTGGAAGTGTACATCGAAGGGCGTCATTACGATATTAACTAAAATGTAGTCGTCACTTACATCTTTTGCAATTGTCTTAAACTTTCCAATTCCTTTGCTGATTTGAGATACTTCAGAATTTGACTTTATAATCTTATTGACTTTTCCATCAGCAGGGCTTACAATATTTTTTCCTTTTGGGATTTCCCTTGGAGGATTTCGTAGAAACCAAAATCGCCAGAATAGCAAAGATGCAAATATTATTAATAAAATTATCCAAAATATCATTGTCTACACTTAAATTAATGGTTTTTTTAAATCTATGTTTTTTATTTCTTTTAGGATTTCATTTATTCCTGCCATGTTTGATTCTGTTGAAATGTACCATCCTTCAGTTTGGGCAATATCCATAATTTTCTGATTATTGTTTCTGACTACATATTTTTTTCCTGTTACTTTAAGCATTTCAATATCATTTATATCATTTCCAATTCCTATTGTATTTTTTAACCCTAGCTTTTTGGCAAGGTATTTGATTGCATTTCCTTTGCCTGAATTGGAAGGAATTATTTCAAGATCACCCTGGCTGAATGTGGTTTTTAATCCTTTTGGCAAATTTAGTTCTTTAAATTCTATGTTGTCTTTCTTTTTTAGTCTTATCATAGTATCTCTTCCTTGCATAT
>JBNJFX010000091.1:0-4716 GCA_051747245.1 Bacteroidota bacterium | reverse complement strand
GCTTCCCTGGCAATCGCCTTGATCACGGGTTGACCATAGGAAATATTCGGGACAAACATCCCATCCATAACATCCAGGTGAAACCAGTCTGCCTGGCTTTTATTAACCATTTGAATTTCTTTACCCAGATTCAAAAAATCTGCTGATAATATTGAAGGAGCGACCAAATGCTGCATAATATAAATTTTGTACAAAGATAGGAAAATTAAAAAAATGCAGAGCTATATAAAAAAGCCCCGGAATTCACCGGGGCTCATAATTTTGTATACTGACAGAATATCTTCTACTCAATCGTTTTGAGTATATCAAGCGTCAAATCCCAGAATTTTTTCACTGTATCAATTTCCACACCTTCATCCGGTGAGTGAGCCCCTTTGATCGTAGGGCCATAAGAAATCATATCCAGCTCAGGGTATTTCTCGCCAATCAGTCCGCATTCCAGACCTGCATGGATAGCAAGTACTTTTGGTTTTTCCTGAAATAATTTTTCATAAGATTGAGCTGTAATCTCTTTAATTTCCGAATCAGGATTAGGTGTCCAACCAGGATATCCTTTGCCCTGTTCTGCTTTGGCGCCGGCTAAGCGTAATACAGAGACTACCCGGTCACCGATATCTTTTTTGGCTGTCTCTACTGAACTACGCTGACTGGTTGTTATATGAAAATGGTCTTCTTCCGTTTTCACTGCTGCAAGATTAGTAGAAGTTTCCACGAAATTATCTATATCCTGCGACCAGGCGATTACACCATGAGGCATAGCATAAAGCATATTCAGCAAAGCATCCTGATATTCGCTACGTAAAACTTGTGCCGGGCATTCTTCAATTCCTGCCTTAATAGATAGATTTGGCTCTGTTACGTGTAGTTCAGCTTTTATATCCTTTTCAAATTGGCTTACCATACTCTCCAGTCCTGCTTCTTTTCCTTTGGGCAAAGCTATGAGTGCTTGCCCTTCCCTTGCTATGGCATTTCTTAAATTTCCGGCATTGAAAGATGTTAAACGGGCATCAAATTCTTCTGCAAAATTCCAGAGTAAGCGGTTAAGAATTTTCACAGCATTTCCTCTTCCCTTATGAATATCATCGCCGGAATGTCCTCCTTTAAGTCCACTTACTTTTATCCAGTATCCCATGTGATTGGAAGGAGTTTGCTCCATTTCAAATGCCAGTTTTCCTACCGTGTCTTTACCTCCCGCACAACCAATAAATAATTCACCGTCATCTTCGGAGTCCAGGTTTAAAAGAATTTTCCCGGAAAGAAAATCTTCTTCCAAACCAAAAGCTCCTGTCATTCCTGTTTCCTCATCAACAGTGAATAAACATTCTATGGGCGGATGCTCAATATCATCAGCTTCCAGAATGGCAAGCTGCGCTGCCACTCCAATGCCATCATCAGCACCTAAAGTCGTTCCTTTTGCTTTTACCCATCCATTTTCCACCACGGTTTCAATAGGGTCTTTTTCAAAATCATGGATCACATCATTATTCTTTTCACAAACAATATCCAGATGGCTTTGCAGGACAACAGTTTTGGCATTCTCTTTACCTTTGGTAGCAGGTTTGGTTATTAGCACATTACCAACTTTATCCTGTTTGGTTTCTAATCCATGTTCTTTAGCAAAATTTATAAGATAGGTTACTATTTTATCCTCCTTTTTGGAAGGACGAGGGATTTCAAGAATCTCTTTAAAATACGACCAAATACGTTTTGGTTCAAGTTCTAATAAGGCTTCGTTCATTTTATTATTATTTTTGTTTTCGTGTACAAAGCTAATGAAAATGATGCAATTTGAAAATATCACTTATTATCTTTGCTTTGCGAACTATTTTGAATAAATAATGTTTTTTAGAAGTAGTATTGCATAAATGCATGAATGATACAAGACAAATAAAATCAACATACTGAAAAATATAGCTTATGGAATTTACAGAAGTAGCTCAAAAACGTACAAGTATTCGGCAGTTTACGGAAGACCCAATTCCTGTGGAAGATTTGAAGGAACTGGTTCGCATAGGCGGCATGGCCCCCAGTGTAAATAATTCACAACCGTGGAAATTCCACGTGGTCACAAACAAACAACTGCTAAATAAAATGGCAGATGTTGTTGCCAAAAAGATCGGGTCGCTGCCGGAAAATGAATCCCGTATCTCCAATCACATCAAAAAACAAACGGAATGGTTTGCTACTTTTTTTAAGGAAGCTCCTGCATTAATTGCTGTTACTATGAGCAATTACGAAAGTGTTTTAGAAAAAGGCGTTTCGCTTGATCACGAAAAGATCAATCAAATCCGCAAACACCCGGATATTCAGAGTGCCGGTGCTGCTATTCAAAACATACTGCTTGCAGCTGTTGACATGGGATATGGAGCATGTTGGATGAGTGCGCCAACGATGGCTGCTGAAAAGCTGGACAATATGATCCAAACGGAAGAAGATTACGAAACCTTTGCATTTATCGCTGTGGGCGTTCCAAAACAACATAAAGAGCCCAAAACGAAAAAACCTGTGGAAGAAATATTTAAGTTGATAGAATAAAAGGGGGGGGCCACAGTCGTCTGCATTGACACTATCAGATAATTTTTTGAACTCTATTGTTTTTATATGAGCTGAATTTAAGAGGTTATTGAAAATAGTCTGAATATGGTTCACAATCGTTGAAGTATTGTTTAGGCGTCATTCCGGATAATTTTTGAAAATCATTTATCATATGTGCCTGGTCATAATAACCACATTGATATGTTAAATCTGTAAGGTTAATACTATTATCTATAGATTTCCGGTGAATGGCGTGTTGAAATCTTATAATTTTTAAAAATTGTTTGGGAGATGTTCCAATCAAGTGTGAAAAAATCCTTTCGAATTGTTTTCTGCTATAACAAGCCTCTAGAGCCAAATCATTAATCTCTACAAGTCCCTTCATTTGATTTATTTTACATATACTGTTGTTTATTCTGTCAAAATTATACTTTATTCCTTTGTTTTTCAGTAAATTGAAAAAGTAGTCTTCCACAATTATTATTCTCTCTTTAAAAGATCTTGCTTCAAATAATTTAGTCTCTATTTCATTCACCTTATTTTTAAATATCAGATTAAGAGGAACATTTTGATTATACAGTTCCTGAAGAGGAATATCTAAAAACGAAGACAATCCATGAGGTTGAAAAATGATTGAAAACAATGAAATTTTTCCGGTCATTTCAATATCGTAATACTCGTTAAGCTGTCCGGTTATCAGTGTATTACTATTATTTGATTTGTTCTTGTTTGCTGCTATTGGTTTATCATCGAAATAAAAGACCAGTTCCAATAGCCCACTGGGAACAATTCGCTGGATATGCTTGCCGCCAGTGGGAATGCAATCATCCAAAGTCCAATATTGTTTTATGAACTTTGATAATTGAAAAGATGGTTTAGAGACCTTATATATCATCCTTTACTAATCTGGCTTACAAATTTAGTATTAAAAACCGGGATTATGGCTTAGTTATCCTAAGCCATAATCCTGAATAATCAATTATTCATCTCCATAGAGCCCAACCTTGTTTCCTTCGCAATCAACAAAGACGGCAAAATAACCACGCCCTTCAGCTTCAATTTTCGTTTTTGACTGAAGAATGGTTCCTCCGTTTGCTCTAATTCTTTTAATTGCTCCCTCCAGGTCTTGTTCCGCATTAAAACTTACTAATGCCCCATTTTTTCCTGGCTTAAAATTTGGCGCAAAAGAAATTGCTCCTTCTCCACCAGGAAAACAAGCCATTTTTTCTTCACCAAAATCCATTGTCTGCAAATCAATCTTCAAAACTGACTTGTAAAATTTTACAGCTCGTTCAAAATCTGCTGCCGGGATTTCTACCCATGAAATTAATTTTTTCATCGTTTTAATTTTTTGGTTATTTTTAAAAAAAATCAGATGACAAAACTAAGTTCATGAACACTCTAAAAATTGGAAAATTGCGACATTTGCATCTTACACAAAAAAAAACTATACAAACTTCTATTTTTATAACTTATGCAGATGTGTATCTAATTTAAACTTAATGCTTAAATACTGGAAGATGTTGTGCGCTCTTGTTTTATTTAGTTAAGCTCAGCCCCCATTTCAATATTTTTTGTCAGCTCATTTAATAGTCTTACCATAGGAGCCCCATCTATAACATCATGATCAATTAATATAGTCATATTTAAAACATCGCGTATTTTTATATCATCTACTACAACTGTTGGTTTCTGTATTATTGACCCCACTCCAAAAGAGACGGGATGAATTGATTTATGTATAAACCAACCGTTTATTTTACCTATCATACCAAGGGATGTTATTGAAATATTTCCCATTTTTTTATATGCTAACCTGGGATGATTGAGAATATACCTCCAAATCATTTTTCTTAAAATTCCGGGCAGATGATAATATAATCTTTCATAAAACTTTGACTTCTTATCCAGAACTATATCTTTTTCTGTTACAATATGACTTTTTACGTTTTCGATCTCACGAGTGATATTCAAAGCACTCTTTAAATTCACCTGATCGATAACCACAGGCAATGGAACCCTCTGATCACCTATTTTTTTCTCCACTAAAAAGGAAATATTATGATCATTAAATGTTAATAGTTTTTTCTTGCTATACTGATAAGAAGTCGCTTCGGGATATTTTTCCAAAGTCCTGCTGATCGCTTTAACAAGCCAGGCATTAAAAGAAATGTTTGTTCC
>JBNJFX010000090.1:0-4771 GCA_051747245.1 Bacteroidota bacterium | reverse complement strand
ACTTTCAATGCTGGAAAATTACGGATTAACCACATATTTTGCATCTAATCTAACCAAAGATATTAGCCATGTAAATGAAAACTCTATCGGTGTAATACAAAAAGTACATTTTCATCTAACAAATGAGACTATTCTTTCAAACGTAATGTATGATACAGTTTGTAAAAACGTTCGATTTCTTCAGAGCAAGTCTATTGAAGTAGATTTAAGATGCAATATTGATAACTTAGATTTTGATTACTCTCAATATTTTGAAATTGCTAAATCATTAAGCATCTACAGACTCGTTATCGCTTTGACTTTTCCCAGCGATGATGAGACGAACACCTATATTAAGTCAGATAGTTTTCAATCCTATTCAGACTTACTTATGGAAATTATTCAATGCGCCCAAAAGCAACAAATTAAAATAACTTTTGCTAAGCCTATACCTCCGTGTATATTCCCGGATAATTATCAGGATAGTTTTCTGAATAATGATGAATTGTTTCCAATTTGTTCTTGTTTTCAGGACAATTATTCATTCAATATGTGTATCACTCCCGATTTAAAGATGGCCCCTTGTATGGGCTTAACTAAATACCGAAAGGAATTTTTGTTTGAATATACTTGGAATGATATCACAAAATACTGCGAGAAACATATCAAACCTCTTTTGAACAAACAATTGTTTACACACTGTGACAGCTGTTTTCTTTTTGATA
Source organism: Bacteroidota bacterium (assembly GCA_051747245.1). GTDB lineage: Bacteria > Bacteroidota > Bacteroidia > Cytophagales > Cyclobacteriaceae > Marivirga. The sequence goes on along the minus strand of JBNJFX010000090.1, from coordinate 4,067 downwards.
GAAAGCTCTGCCAAGGCTCCTGCTTGTCTCATAAAATAGAAAGTAATGATGGACTATAGTTTTAAATTCTATAAAAGAAAATTACTCTACGGTCATGTTTTACAAGGGTTTCAATTTAATAAACCTAGTAGCGTGAACATTGAGCCAACAAACATCTGTAACCTTCAATGTCGAATCTGCCCAAATGGAGAGAAAGCATATGATCATATGGGAATTAGAAAGAAAGGATTTTTAAAACACCAAGATTTCAAAAAAATTTTAAACCAGATTGATTTCCCAATAAAGGAAATAAACTTTTACCTACACGGCGAACCCCTTTTAAATCAGCAATTAGCAAAAATGGTAAGAACAGCCAAAGAGGAACAAATCAGTTGCAATATTGTGTCCAATGGGTATGATTTGAATGAAACTGTTATCCAAGACGTGATTAAAGAAATGCCACGTGAAATTGCGTTTTCAATGGATTTAATTGATAAGGAAAGTTATGAATTCATTAGACACCCAGCCACATATGAAAAAGCTTTCACACACTTAATGACTATTGATCGACTGTTTTTTGCCCACAAAAAAAAATATTCTATAAAAGCCCTGCTATTAAACGCACCTACTCCTGATAAGCTAATGAATTTTATTGAGAAGCTCAAGAAACTTAGAGCACTAAGAAGCATTACGTTAAGTCAACTATTTCCCTGGCCTTACAAATATGATAACAATATAGATAAAGACAGGATTACCAAAGGTTTTATAACCTGCCCAGAAATATGGAGCAGCCCAAATGTCTTTTGGAATGGTGATGTTTCTTTATGTAGCTTTGATTACAATGGAGACCTGATTACAGGTAATATTTATAAAAATAAGCTATCAGAAATTATTAACTCAAGCCTATACAGGTCAATAAGAAAAAACCATCTCTCTGGAAAAAAGCACTATAATTTACCATGCAGGAATTGCTTAATTAGTCATTATCAAATGGATAGCTACACTATCAACTCCGCGTATTACGGGGCTATGGACTCTCTTAATAAAGAATATATTATCAAAGAAGCCATTGAAAAGCTGTTTAATCATACAAAACCCAAGGATGATGCCAAACAATAATCCAGATTGGGAAAGAGATAAAAGTATATTAAAACTTGTTTGGAACCATTCGAGGGAGGAGCACTTTCGTCTAATTATTGTCATGATTGTTTCCGTTGGATTATCCTTCCTTACTCCTCTAACTTTACATTATGCTGGTAAACTCATCAATCATATCGGAGAAAATAATGAGGTAAAGAGTTACATACCATATCTGTACATACTAGTGGGTATAATTTTAAGTACTTCCTTATTGAAACTCGCCTCAAATGCCCTTATGGCAATTGTTACAACAAATGTGAAAAGAAATCTGGAACTGACATGTATTCAAAGGATTACTCAGGTACCTTATGAATATTTCATCGACAATTCCAACAATAGATTTGTAGCAGCTATTACTTCTGAAGTGCCCATATTATCCAGCCTCATTAACATGGTTTATCGTTCTTTTATTAGAGCTCCCATTACGATTATCATTATCGTTGGTATTGTTTTTAATATCTCTTATCAACTAGCACTTGTTACGATAGTTTTTTTACCTATACTTATTATTGGGTTAAACTATTTCAAAAAAAGGATTAAAAATAAAGTAAAGAAAACTTTTGAACAGGTTAGTGAGCTATATAACTTCCTGACCGAATGGATTGCCGGGTATAAAGTTTTAATAGGCCTAACGGATGAGAAGTATATGGAAAGGAAATTATCTGGATTATCAAGTAATATAGCCCAAAAATCAAAACACTCTGCTATACTAACTTCCGTACAACAAACCACACTTGAATTAATATCGGTTGTATTAATTGTGATATTAATCCTACTTGTCTCTCGAATGATAATAAACAATGAGCTTCTAATTGGTGACGCACTTGTCATACCAGCTTCTGTTTTATACATCAGAGGTGAGATGCTAAAAGTGACTCATGGTTATGTCCAGTTGGCAAAATCTGAAAGTGCGGCTAAAAGAGTACAAGAGCTTTTATCCAAAGAAAGAGAACAGTTTGGTAGTTTGGTCCCTACAGAGTCTATTTATACCCTGTCATTAAAAAACGTCTCATATAAATATCAGAAATCTGATAAACCCATTCTTTTTCAAAATAATTCCAAATTTTCAATCGGGAGTATCAACCTAATAGTTGGACCGAGTGGTATTGGGAAAACTACATTTGCCGAACTATGTATGCGTTTCAGAAGACCAACTGAGGGGGAAATTTATCTTAACAAACATAAGCTAAGTGAATTGTCTGATTCTTTCATCCGTCAAAACATTGTATTAGTTGAGCAGGAGCCTTTTATTTTTACTGATAGCATCAGAAATAATCTCATTTTTTCACAACAACTTCCTGAGAAGGAGATATTGAATATGTTGGATATTGTCAACCTAAAAAAATATGTTGAATCACTACCGATGAATTTGGATACTAAGATTGGTAAAGGAAAGCTCAATATGTCAACAGGTGAAAAACAACGGTTAGCTATTGCTCGCGCTCTTTTAAAAAAACCAGCTATACTGATTTTAGATGAGTTTACCAGCAACCTGGACCTGGAAAATCAAAAAAACATTTTAAACTACCTTACAAAGATTTCAAACGATACATTGATTTTGTGTATTTCACACAATGATGCATTGAGAGGGTATGCGCAACATATATACCGACTTAATAATGGTCATTTTGAAGTCGAGATAAACCAAACAACTAAATGCAAATAACACATGAACTATACACCTTTCCGCATCAACATTCTTCAGGTTTTATTTACTAAACCAATCTTTAAAGCCAATAAAAGAAAATATGATTATTCTAATGAATTCAAAAAACTAAGAACGCTTTTAATTCACAAAAGCGATTATCGTGTGGAGGTAAATAAATCCCTGGAAAAATTTGTAATAGCCAATGGTTTAGCTGGACTCGGAAACTGGAAAAACCCGCTTTTAAATAAAATCAAAAAAGAGCTCTTAGTGAGGGATATCCTTTTAAGAGGACAAATCAATAAGCTTATAAAGCTACTTTATAGACATAATGTAAAGATTATCCCAATTAAAGGGGCTAGTTTAATTTACACTTATTACAATCAAGACCAGATCAGGTTTTTTGGTGATATAGATATTTTTATTGCTCCCGAGAAAGTCACTGAAATGCTGGAAATAATTAAAGCATCAGGATACCACACTAAACATATCACTTTGATTCAAAGCACATTGAAATACAAAAGCAAGTTCGATTTAATAAATGACAATAGCAAGATGTTGCCGATAGATGTACACACTTCATTAATTAACAAAAAGTTCTTTTCTTACAATAAAGGCATTTTCTCATCAGAAATTCTATCAAGAACCCAAGTAATAGCTATGGAAAACACAGAAGTAATGAGATTGAATCCTATCGATGAATGGTTATATTTAGCTCAACATTTTGTGCTGCATCATAAAATGTCAGGGATTAAATGGTTATATGATTTATACATAATACAAAGCAAATTTTCAAATCAAGATTTAAGCATTCTGGTATGGAGGGCTAAACGTTATCAGCTTAAAAAAGTAATAATTGCAGTGAGAGAACATCTACTGAATTTATTTGGTCATGAAAATATTAAAATTCCTAAATTCATGGATAAGTATAACTCCCTGTTTCTTATGCACCTGATCAAAAAAACCTTGAGCCAAAAAGCTATATTTGAAGGTAGATATAACGATGGAAATCGTAAACCATTGGATGGTCTTCTGTACATGTATTGGGAAATCATACTTATAGATGAAATTAAGGAACAATTGATAGCTGTTTTTCGAATGGTTTTTCCCCCGAAGGGGTTGTTTTATTCAATTTACAAAATAAAGCATTTATTGTTCTATATTATGCTTCTTCCTATACATATGCTTCTATCACTACTATACATTGCATTCATAAACTTCTATTTACTTATATGTTCACCATTTGTGGTGCAGAAATAAAAGAAACTGGATATGACTCATTATATTCAACTTTGGGGAGGAC
>JBNJFX010000089.1:0-4806 GCA_051747245.1 Bacteroidota bacterium | reverse complement strand
CTGCAGGCATGTTGGGACATGGGTATAAACCGAAGCATAGTTTATTTTTGACTGCGCCATTGAAAGGGTGGCGGGGATTATTTGAGGTACAACAGAAAGGACGGAAAGTACGTGATCAATGAGGGAAAATTAAATGAAATAAGGCGAGTTTTTCCGTTAAAAATAGACAATAAAGTACAGCTTCAATGTACCGATAATTTTTTATTTTTTATGTAATAATTGTTCTGTTATTTTCGTATTTTTGTATAAATACGGAATTATTATGCATTCAATAAGACTTCTTATAAGCGACAAAGTATATGACCGAATCATGTGGTTGCTTAAAAAATTCAGTAAGGATGAAGTGAGCATCGTTACTGAAGAGGATGATTTCCAATTGACCAAACAGTATCTTGAGAAGGAGTTGAACGAGATGGATAGTGGAAAAGCTTCATTCTATTCATTGGATGAGGCGGAAAAAAAATTAGAGAATACCATCAGAAAGCATGAGGATAATATTTAAAGAAACTTTCCTTCAGAGACTTTCCAGGCAGATTGATTATATAGCTTCAGACTCACCTTCAAGAGCTAGAAAATTCAAAAGTGATGTATTGAATGAAATCCGAAAGATACCGGAAATGCCCTATGCTAATCGAAAATCCATATATTTTAAGAATGATCAGATCAGAGACCTGATATTCAAAGGATACACCATTGTTTACCGGATTAATGAAGAAGATAATTTTATTGAAATTTTTGGCTTTACGAAATACCAGGATAAACCAACTGATGAATAATAATGTTTGCTCTCCATAAGTCTTATAAATCGCTCACATAATCCTTTATTTGGTCTATGATTTTCATGACTGCTTCTTGTAAAGGTGTTTCATCTAACCAGCACGATTGGGGCTTTAATAATTCTGATGAAAAGTCATTTAATGCCCCATTTTGCTTTATTAGGTAAAGTTAATAATTTTACCGGAATTGCATATTGGGTTAATGGATTTAATGATTTTTTCAGGTCTGCTGATTCCTTCCCGGAAAATTCAAGTTCTATTATAGCACCCAGGATTGCCCGGACAAAAGGAGGATAATTATACGAAGCTTTTGTTAATTGTTTTACTTTTTGCATGGATAATTCCTTTATTCTGGAACGTATGCCCCGAATCACATCATCTGGAGTATTGTCGGGAATGTTTTTACAGTCTTTGAGGGCATCAAGCATTTGAAGTATATAAGAATCGTATCGGCTGATATCAAAATCTTTCCTGGTATATTGGATTTTAATTCCACCAACAGTTTTAGGAGGTTTTTGGATCTTTGTGGCCAGTGTGATACTATTGGGAACCTGCGAAGTCAAACCTAACTTGTTGTAAGCACTAAGCCCTGTTTCATAAATTCCTTTTTCTTTTTGTTTTAAGGCATTTATTATTTTTTCTTCCGGAGGCTTCAATGCTCCATATTTTGATTGCATGGGGATATAATAAACTCCTTTCTCCAGCCTTTGAATGATTTTTTCTTTTTCTAACCGGCTTAATGCTTTTGCTACAGCCTGTGGCTTTTCCTGGTAGCTTTTGAAAATAGAATAATCAAATACTTTACCAGGTGGCATTTTGTCTATTTTAGCATTTATTTCCTTATTGATCGATTGTGTTTTCATAGGGCAAATTTATATATTATAACGATTTATTTCAAATAAATTGTATTATAAACTTGACATAAATAAGTACAGTTTTAATGTACTTTAAAAAATATTTTTGATATTTTTCACAAAGGTGTTGTATTCATTGATTGACATTTTCGTTATATTTGTCATAAAAAGTACATTCAAACTGTGCAGAAAAAGGTAAAAATAAAAAAGCTAATTAAAAGTTTTCAACCAGGTAGTATAGTGCTTTCCGGATGGCTGGAACAAATGGGCATATCCAAAAGCTTGCGGCAGGAATATGTTAAAAACGGCTGGCTTACACCCATTGGTAGAGGAGCTTATAAAAGGTTTGAAGATGAAGTAGAATGGTATGCCGGTGTTAGTGCCTTGCAGAAACAAGCTAACCTGCAGGTTCATGTTGGGGCACTTACAGCATTGGAAATGCTTGGATTATCTCATTATCTAAGAATGAGTGAAAACAAGATATATTTGTTTTCCCCCTATAAAGTCAATCTTCCAACCTGGTTTAAACAGTATGATTGGAAACAGGAAATAGATCATGAGCAAACCTCATTTCTCAGCTATGGTGCTGGAATAATAGAATATAAATACAACAATACCGATCTTCTAATCTCTTCCCAGGAACGCGCCATAATGGAATGTTTATACCTAATCCCAGAAAATATGGACATCGTGGAGTGCTACCATTTATTGGAATCATTGGTAAACCTGCAACCTGATTTGGTGGAGAAACTCCTGGAGAATTGTAATTCAATCAAGGTAAAAAGGTTATTCCTTTATATGGCGGAAAAAGCAAATCATCAATGGCTGCAATTTCTCGATTTATCAGATGTTGATCTGGGAAAAGGAAACAGGCAGATAGCCAAAAATGGGGTTTTCAATGGCAAATACCAGCTTACATTGCCTAAAGAATTGACAGAATTATGATATAAAAAAATACATAAACCTAAAAAGCGGCAGCGATTTTATTTTGCTGCCAAAATATAGTTTTGTATTTTTGTAAAAAAAGAAAATATCAGTAAACGAAAACTCCATATTGAGAAATTAAAAGATTGGTTTGCAGGATATAACTCCTTCAATAACAAACAAGTGTTTGAATTTTATCGAACAATTGAACCATATATAAAAAAATCTACAGTAAATTGGAGAATATATAACTTAGTTCAATTAGGAATTATAAAAAGAATTGGTCGGGGGCAATTCATGCTTGGAGATCAAACTACCTATGTTCCGGATATACCTCCGAAATTGAAAAATTTGAATAATAAACTCAAGAAGAGAGTTCCATTTCTCAATACGTGTTTATGGACAACAGCTGTTTATAATGAATTTATGCTCCATCAACCCGGGAAATTTTTTCTGATTGTTGAAGTTGATAAGGATGCCGTTGAATCAGTATTCAATTTATTAAAGGATTTAAAATATTCAGTTTTTCTTGATCCAACAAAAGAGCTTCTGAATAAATATATGACGGAAGAAAAGGAAACGTGGATTGTAAAATCTTTGGTCACAGAAGCTCCAATTCAAAAAGTATCGGAGTTACATACAACCACCATTGAAAAAATGTTAGTAGACCTGTTTTGTGACACTGTAATTTTAGATGCCGAACAGGGAGCGGAAAAAGATAGAATTTTTAAAGGAGCATTTGAAAAATATATAATTCATGAAAACAAAATGTTAAGATATGCTGACCGAAGAAGAAAAAAAAAGCAGCTCATCCAATATTTAAACAAATTATCTAAATTTCGGCAGCAAAATAAAAAAGATGCCAATTTATAGTTTTATGATTAATGAAAACTCTCTTGATTTAGAATGGATTAATAAGGTGTCGGTTGAAAACCGAAGAATTGACAGAATTCTTATAGAAAAAGTAATAAGGGCGTTGTATCTTTTGGAAGGACTTGCTAAAGTTGATTTAAACTTTGTTTTTAAAGGAGGTACAGCTTTAATGTTATTAATGGATTATCCAAAAAGACTTTCAATTGATATTGACATCATTATAAATAATGACCAGAAAGAACTAGAGAAGTTATTCGATGAAATTGTGGCCCAACAGTTTTTTACGAAGTTTGAACTTCAGGAAAGAATTACTAATTCAAATATTGACAAGGCTCATTATAAATTCTATTATAATCCAATTTATCGAACTCAGGCTAAAGAAGAGTATATATTACTTGATATTCTATTTGATGTAACAGAATATCAAAACATTATTAATATCCCGGTTTCATCAAAGTTTATTAAAACAGAAGGAAAAGATATATATGTTTCTATTCCATCACCTGAAGATCTTCTTGGAGATAAACTAACTGCGTTTGCACCAGACACAACAGGCATTCCATACTATAAAAGTGGTACAAGTATGAGTATGGAGATAATGAAACAATTATATGATATTGGGAGTTTATTTGATGTATCAGAAAATATGGCGGTTATTAAAAATACTTTTAAAACTTTTGCTAAAAAAGAACTGGGATATAGAGATAAGGCTGAATTAAATTATGATGCTGTATTAGAAGACATCATTCAGACTTCATTGTGTATTGTAAGCAGGGGTGCTATCACCTCTGGAAATTTTAATGAATTGCAAACAGGAATTCAAAGAGTTTCTCATTTTATATTTTCGGAATCTTTTCATCTGGATAAAGCAATTATTCTTGCCTCAAAAGCAGCATATATTGCTAATGCAAATAGATATGATTATAAAAATGATATAGAAAAATATGATAATCCTTTACAAGTAAAGGAATGGAAAATAGATAATCCTCTTTGGCCCAGATAAAACAGGTTAAAAAAATCAAATCCTGAAGCATTCTTCTATTGGTATAAAGCACATCAGTTAATTTCTGAAAGTAAATAGATCAATACGAAAGAATATAATAAGGATAGATTATGCCAAATACATTGCAACAAGATAAAATAGACTTGTTCGCTTCCCTGTTTAAGGGCCGAAATGACATCTATGCCGTAAGATGGGAGAAAAATGGACACTCAGGATATATGCCAGCATATGAAGTGGACTGGAGTGATTACAAACAACATAAAGCAAAAGGCGGTACGTTTAAGGATTATCCCAAAAAAGAATTATTACCTTTTGATCAGGAAGCAATAAAATCTCACCTCCAAGGAAAGAAAACAATTGGGATATACCCCTTGCT
>JBNJFX010000088.1:2509-4819 GCA_051747245.1 Bacteroidota bacterium | reverse complement strand
TTTTGTCTTCATGTTATACAGCAAAAAAATCCGACTATTTCGAGAAAGGTAAAGAATACCATTATCATGCTCTGTATATAGATCAAGGTGATACGTTAACCTCAGAAAAATTAATCCTGAAACCTTTAGGCCGGCCCTGGCTACCACAACCCTGGTTACAAACAGCAATCAGGTATATTTATCGTACAGATACGAGTGGGTATAGGAATATAGAGCATCCTTTGAGTACAGTTCCGAAAAAAACTATAGATGAAAATGAAAATACAGGAGCAACACTAAAAGAAGATGAATTCTATATGCATCCTCCCAGAAATAATCAGTATGGGATGCTGTTTTATGCTGCTCATCCAAGGATTAAGAAGAGAAGTATAACAGATACTACTACGAGCTTTACGGCAGGAATTGGAATTCCCTTAATGGGTACATTTTGGCATCATTATACTGTAACCCCTCGTGGAGACACTATTATTAACTCAAAAAGTGTTAAAGCGTGGCATTTAGAGACAGATTTAGAGGCAGATATTCAAGAAGAGGATGAAAAGGAAGGTATCTATAAGTCTACTCTGGATGCTGTATATACTGTCGAGTACGGATTTGTTAAAATGCATTATACTTTTGAGGATAGCACTGAGATTCAGTTTGACTTTGAAAAGATGGTAGAGCGATGATAGTAATTTTGCAAACAATGGAGATGAAAATACAAATGTGTTAAAAACCGGTTGATTTTTTGATTTTAATTATTTAAAAATCAATTACTTTATAGTAAATTTTTGCTATTAATTATCAGTTGATTATGCAAATCAGAAGCTTTAGTTATTAAAAATAAATCTATAATAAACAAGACTTTTATGAAACGTAAAATTAGAGATTTGATCCCGGCTTATATTGCGAGTATTATTGACATTACAATAACAATTACCCATCAGGCACCTGCGTATTGGGATGGCGATTTGTCAAAGGCTAACGAAGGAAATCCGATTGGGGGAACGTTAATGGAACAGGATGTTTCCGGGATTTTTATCATATCAGGATTGTGGTTGCTCATAATCGGACCGTTAGGATATTATTTACCAGCAAAACTATCCAGAATCTTTTTATTATTTGTATTGATTGCTCACTCCTATGGAGCTTCAACCTGGCTTTCTTCACATTATGGCTTTTGGTTTGCAATGTTGTTGATATTATTCAATTCTGCAATATATATTTTGGTTGAAGATATTAACAGGAAAGTCAGTTCAAAAAAGGTGATTGCCTGATTGTTAGGTTTTGTGCAATTATGCCTGCGATTCCCAATATTAAACCAAATGAGACAAATGTTTATTGTTGAAAAACCAGAAATGAAAAAATACTATAATGAAGAAACTTGCAATTTTTATTTTGACAGCTTGCATAATAAGTTGTCAGGGGCCATCTGATCAAGAGCCATCTGACCAAAAATTCAACTTTGGATTTGAAAAACAAAGGCAGCACAATGCGCTTTCTGAAGGTTGGTTCAGCAATGGCAACTATGTATTCAACATAGACACTTTGAATCACACAGGAAAAAAGTCATGCAAAATTACCTCTGCTGATAATGGAAATTTTGGAGGTATAGCATATAAAATACCGGCAAGCTATAGCGGAAAGACCATTAAGCTTGAAGGATATATGAAAATTAAAAATGTAGAAGATGGATTTGCTGGTTTACTGCTTAGGGTTAATGGCTATAATCAATCTCTTGTAAAAGACATGATGGAAGATCAAGATATTTCGGGTACCCGGGACTGGCAGAAATATTCGATTAAGCTGGATTACCCGGAAGAAGCTCAGAATATTTTAATAGGTGGCGTATTGACTGGAAAAGGTGAAGCGTGGTTTGATGATTTTGTGTTGTCTATTGATGGGCAGAATGTACAAACTATAGAGGAAAGTGACGAACCAACTAATAAAGCTTCTCTCGATAAAGAATTTGACAATGGCTCTGAGGTTGATATTCCGAAAGTAACACCTGAGGTAATAGAGAATTTAGCTTTATTGGGAAAGATTTGGGGATTCCTAAAATATTATCATCCTGAAATTGCAGAAGGTAACTACAATTGGGACTATGAATTATTCCGGATGCTTCCCGATTATCTGAATGCCTCCGGTAAACCAGAAAGGGAGAAACTACTTCTCCAATGGATAAATGACTTAGGAAAGGTTGATGAATGCGAAACATGTCAGCCCGCCCCTCCTGATGCAATTCTCAGGCCTGATCTTGAATGGATAATAAAAAATATTAATAATAAATCGTTAATATATAAGCTTTACCATATTTATGAAAACAGAAAT
>JBNJFX010000088.1:0-2409 GCA_051747245.1 Bacteroidota bacterium | reverse complement strand
TCACAGAAAAATGAAATAAAAATTGAGTATTTACAAAATGGGGCATTAAAAACAAAAAAAATAAAATTGTATCCCAAAAGTGAATTAGATTATTATCGATGGAACAGAAAAGAGGACGAAAAGTGCTATCGATTATTGGACAATAATATTGGTTATATAACACTAGAGTCAATAAAAGATAGTGATATTCCTGAAATTAAGGAAGAATTTAAAAACACAAGAGGCATTATAATTGATATTCGCAATTATCCCTCAGCCTTTGTTCCCTTCAAACTGGGTTCTTTTTTCGTTTCATCACCGACTCCGTTTGTCAAATTCACAACTGGATACATTAATAATGCCGGTGAATTTACCTTTGCAGAAGAGTTAGAAATACCAAAATCAAACGAAACCTATCAGGGAAAATTGATTGTATTAGTCAATGAATTTACTCAAAGTCAGGCAGAATATACTGCCATGGCTCTTAGAGCAGGAGATAATACTACAATTATTGGAAGTAATACAGCAGGAGCAGATGGAAATGTTTCGATAATTCGTTTACCGGGTGGATTAGTAACAAGGATTTCAGGCATAGGTGTATATTATCCCGACGGAGAAGAAACACAAAGAATTGGAATTGTACCTGATATTGAAGTAAAACCAACAATAAAGGGGATTAAAAATGGTAAAGATGAATCAATTGAAAAAGCGGTTGAATTAATAACTGGTGAAGAAAATCAGTAAAAGAGGAGCGGGTAAACCTGTAATGTGTTTTCTTAAAATACTGATTTAAACGAGTAAAAGGCAAACAAGTTTAAATGAATAGTCTGATTGAATTTTTATATTTGGATAGAATATGATAATTCAATAAATTTATAATCAAGTTAAAAATTTTAAACAATGGGGTGCACCTGCTGGAATTATATTATAAGGAACTTATTTTAATTATGAATAAAAACGAAGTCTATGTCTACCCAAGAGCTATTGATTGAACATCCAAAAGGTGCAGAATTCATTCCCCTGGCAGATATCATTTATTGCCAAGCAAAAGACAATTGGACAATAATTGCACTGAAGGGGCATTCTTTTTTCCAGGTTAGCCAAACGCTGAAAATCATGGAAGAGAGAATTAACAAAAAACACTTTCTCTGAGTGCATCGTTCTTGCCGGTTATATCTGCATCAAGTGGAACAGGTTCTGGGTTTTTATGATCAGATAAAAAGGATCGAGCATCATACTATTGTTTCCCAGAGAGAAAGGAGACAGCTAACACAAGCGTTAAAAATTGCTATGAAGTTGATGTAATTTCTCCGATCACTAAAAAAACTGAACTGTTTGCTTTAGATTAAGGCCTTTTACTTTTTTGTTGGCAGAAAATTTAACAGAGCTATTTGATTTTGTAATATTAAAAAAGTCCTTTTATGTAAATTAAAATTAAATTTTCTAATTTTGGGCTTTATAAACCAGGTAACATGATCTTGAATTATTTGACCGCTTCATTCCGGCCTTTCCAAAACAATAGGTTGCCTTTTTGCATCTGCCGGACTTATATAATGAGACAAAAATAGATAAAGAACAAAAAATAAAACAAATCTTATGAACGCAGACAAGTTACTGGTTGAACATTCAAGAGGTGCAGAATTCGTTCCCTTAGCCGATATTATTTACTGCCGGGCGAAAGACAATTGGACAACAATTGCACTAAAAGGGCAAACCTTTTTCCAGGTTAGCCAAACGCTGAAAACCATGGAAGAGAGAATCAACAACAAACACTTTCTGAGAGTGCATCGTTCCTACCTGGTAAATCTGCCTCAGATAGAAAAGATTCATGGAGCCTATAACCATTTAGAAATGACAGATGGCCAAACTATTCCCGTTTCCAGAAGAAGAAAGAATGAATTAAAAAAAGCGTTAAAAATTGTTATGAAGTTGGGGTGATTGGAGATTAATGTCTTATCAACCGTTCACTAAATAACTTAAACCGTTCACTATAGATTTTGACCGTTCACTTTTTTGTTACTTAAAAATTTAAATGATATAGAAAGTTTTACTATTTTGGACATTCAGTTTTTTAGGCGGATTCCGAAAAGCCTGAATAGAGTAGGAATAAATATAATTCAATATTTTATGAAAAAGAAAAATTTAACAAGTAAATTACAGTTAAAAAAAGAGGTAGTGTCAAATTTGATGAACTCTGAAATGAGATCAATTAAAGGAGGAGATTGGAACTGTGGGGGACAACCTGGCAGTGGTTCGCCATATTCAGAAGAAGAAGGAGCGTGTACAAAAGATACTGCGTGTTATTTAAAGGATCAATAAGCCTATGATGCTTGTTAAGTATGATTAACATTTAGCCCCCGATGATTTGACATCGGGGGTTATGTTGAATCAATGTATATGATTTGTATACCTTATACTATAAGAAACTTA
>JBNJFX010000087.1:0-4820 GCA_051747245.1 Bacteroidota bacterium | reverse complement strand
AAAGAGCTAGACTGTGTCTAACTCTTTAATTTTTTAGTGGTGGGAACAACTGGATTCGAACCAGTGACCCCCTGCTTGTAAGGCACCATTTTTATTTCAATTTATTTCATCAGATTTCTCGAATGTTCTGTAATTACTAGTATTTAAGCGGGTTTTAAAATATTGGATTTTGAAGTAAAATGCATACTTTTGAAAGAAATGTTGCACCCATGTTGCACCCAAAGATAAAATTATGGCATCCGTAAGAGTAAAATTAAAAACAGATAAGAAACTGAATGATGATACCCACCCAATAATCATTCAGGTTATCCATAATAGAAAAAGAAAAGTATTCTATTTAGGATATTCGGCTACTAAAAATCAGTGGGATGATAAAAAGCAAATAAAGAGTAACCATCCTGAACACAAAATAATTAAATCCAGGATAAAGAATGATGTACTATTTATAAAAAATATCATTGCCGATCTTGAGAATAAGCATAAACCTTTTAGGCTTGAAGATATAGAGAAAAAGTATAGAAACAGGGCTACTTCTGATACACTTGAAGATTATACAAAGGGTATAATTGAAAAATTGGAAAAACAAGGTAAAACAGGTAATGCAAAAGTTTATCAAACCTGCTTGGATTCTGTAAAATCATTCGTGAATAACAAGAAAGTGAAGTTCCATGAAATTGATTACCAGTTTGTAAAATCTTACCAGGACTACCTTCATCAAAAGGAAGTGATACTATATAAAGATACTGATAAGAAAACCACTAAAAAATTAACTGTTAATACAATTTCAGTTTATCTCCGCACACTTAGAGCTATTGTAAACAAAGCCATTAAAGACGGTTTAATGGATGAAACAGCCTATCCCTTCAAGAATATATCCATCAAGTCTCAAAAGACCCGTAAAAGGGCTGTAAACAAAGATATAATAAAGATGGTCGAAGAACTGGATGTGCCAGAAAACCTTCAACTGTGGAAAGACTTATTCATGTTTAGTTTCTACAACCGGGGAATGAATATGGTGGATATGGCTTACTTGAAAGTAAAAAACATTGAAGCTGGCAGGCTAAACTACACCAGAAAGAAAACCGGCCAGCAATTCAGTATTAAAGTCACTGATAAGTCTAAGGCAATTATCAGCCGGTACAACGACCTAAAAGACCCTGAATCATATATTTTCCCTATTATTTACAGGAAAGGGAAGGAGTACCTGGATTACAGGAATGCGATGAGGCTGATGAATAAAAAGTTGAAAAAGATTTCGGAATTATTAAATTTGGATGTAGCTTTGACTACATACGTTAGTCGTCATAGCTGGGCGACCATAGCCAAGCGTTCAGGTATTGCAACTGCTGTTATTTCTGAAGGACTTGGGCACGAGTCAGAGGAAACTACGCAGGTGTATCTGGATAGCTTTGAAAATGATGTACTGGATGATGCTAATGACCAAATAATAAACTGAAAATGGAAAATTTTGTAAAATTTGTTCACTTTGTTAATTCTGAAAAGAAATTCATATTTAAAAATACGGTTAGTCCTGAATTAGCTTTAACTAAAGAAGAATATGTCAATCACCCAAATGACGGTAATAAACTATTGAGATATAATGGGCTGACATATAAACAGTTTATGGATTTTCTAGAAACAAATGAAGATATTGTAAAAAACGAAATCTCAGACGTATTTCATAAACAAAACAAAGCAGAAGTAACTGAATTACTAAACAAATATAAACTGTTGGTTCAGTTGCAAAAAAAATATAAATCCAAAAGCATTGAGGGTGAAAAATACCAACTTTATAATGGTTTGATAGTCCATTATCCTGAAAAAGTAATAAATAATTTCAACGAACTTCAACCTGCAGAACTTAAAAATATTTCAAATTTTTTAAAACTTGAATTTGAGTTTTTATACGAAATTGTTTCATTAATACAAAAGCTTGACAAAGAGTATTCCTTCAACAAAATATTGGGAGGCAAAGATGATTATTCTGGTTTTAAATTTAATACAATGCATAAAATTGAATTTCCTCCAATTTATTTCTTACTTCAGGGAAATTTGATTGACTGTGATATGGAAACTTTCAAAAAAGTTTTTGACGGTAGAGAGTTAAAACGCCCTCCTAAAATTAAATGGTTATTAAATTACAGGAAGGATTCCAACAAACGTGCATTAATTTATTTTTTATCGCAGCCCATTTTTGTGTACCTGGATGAAGAAGAGTTAAAACAAAAAATTCTTTATTGTTTTTGTGATTCACAAGGATATCCCTTTAAGTTAAAATCATTAAATCAAAATTTTTCGGATTACAATAAACATATTGAAAAAATAGAAAGTGAAAGTAACAAAAAAGACTGGAAGGTCTTAATTGATGAAAAAGTTGCCGTAATCCAGCAATACCTGCAATCCTGACACATTTTTAGCTTGACCTTGCAAGCAAGCTTTATTATTACCACATAAAATAGCTTGAGCTTGACTGCAAGCTGACTTCCATGAAAAATTTCATTACCCTCAACCTCTCACTGCTATTGGCTTCTTTAGCTTGCACACTCCTGCAAGCTGACTAGGCATGGTTCTCCTATTGTATGTGGGATTGCCATGAAAACGAAAGTTTTTGAAGTAAGTGGAAGCACCAAGGATGTGCAGCCCTTACCAAATGGTAAAAGCGTAATATATACGCTGCATGACCTGGCAGAAATGTTCCAGGTCACCATCCGTACCATCTATAATTGGTTGGATGATGGAAGATTTTCATTTGTGAAAATAGGTGCAAAGACCTACATCACAGAGCAACAGTTGCAGGAGTTCCTGACTAACCACCAGGTGAAATCTTTTAAAATCGGGAGGAACTGGTAATGAGTGAAAATGGAATAGTGCCAGGTTCTTGCCCTACAGGCAATTCTGGCGGTAATAATGAAGAAACATTTTGGAATGGAGCAGGAGTTATTATACCATCACTCCTCTATAAATTCCTCGAAAAGCAGGGGTTTGGACTATATTACCCCAAACAATCGGACACTAAAAGTGCAAACCCAGTTGTAGTAAAAGTTACTGGAAATCTAGTGAGCGAAGTAAGTGAGACCTATCTTAAGCAATGTGCAAAAGCTTATATTCTGGATAAAACAGAAGAAGATGGGAAAAGTGATGCAATTATTGATTCTTTGCATTCTAAAATTGGATTATTCGGAAATAAAAATCAAAAGTTGCTGACGCCTTTGGATCTGGAATTTATTGAGGACAGTAAGGATGCGGCATACTTATTTTTTAAAAATGGTATTGTTGAAATTACATCGGCAGAGATTCAATTAAAGCAATATGCGGATTTTGATGGTCACGTATGGGAAAAGAATATCATCGACCATGAATTTAGCCCAGCTACATTCGAAGAACTAAAAAATAGCTGCGATTTTATGCATTTTTTGCACGATGTAACAAAAGTGGAAGATGAAGAAGAGAGTGCAAACAGGTTTGCATCCATTTTCTCAATTATTGGTTACTTAAGCCACAGATACAAAGACAACACCAATACTAAAGCCATTATTTTAATGGATGCGGCACCAAGTGGCAATCCAAATGGAAGAACAGGGAAAACGTTAATTTGCCTTGCAATCGGGAAATTAAGAAGCCTTAGTATAATTGATGGCAAAGGATACGATCAAAGAAGGTGGTTTAGATTTTCCAGTGTCGGATTGAATACCGATCTTCTTCTATTTGATGATATTCAAAAGAATTTCGATTTGGAACAGTTGTTCCCGCTGGTATCAACTGGATTGCAAATCCAGAGAAAGTACAAGGATGATGTATTTATTCCATTTGAGGATTCACCGAAAGTGGTTATCACGACTAATTATGCTGTAATCGGTGAAGGCAGTTCATTCAAGGGAAGGACTTTTGAATTTGAAGTCTCCAATACATTCAGTGCCGATTACCAACCAAACGACAAGTACGGTAAAAGGTTCTTTGAGGATTGGGATGATAAAGATTGGAATTTATTTTACAATCTTATCTCACATTCGACCAAATATTACCTTTGGAAGGGACTGGTTGCATCCAAACCGATTAACTTGAAATTATCCAAACTCATTCACCAAACGAATGAAGATTTTGTGGACTTCTGCAAAGCCAAAGTTCAAGTTAATGTCAGGTATGATAAAAGGGATTTGTTTGATAGCTTTAAAAGGGAGTTCCCTGATAATGGGTTTATTACCCAAAGAACGTTCACCGATTGGTTAAGGAAATGGGGAATATACATTGGCATTAAGCCGGTCGAAACCCACAGCGGCACAACCAGGTTTATACAATTTCCAGAAATAATTAAAACCTAACGCCCAACTCCGCACCCAGCCTGAGCCTTTGCAGGGCTTGGGATTGGGTGTATGGTTTTGGAAAGCCCAGGAAGTAATTCAAATTAAGCTCGTCAATTTGGCGGGCTTTTTTTTACCCATTTTATATTTGTATATTTTCTTTTCCTTATTTAAATAACAGAAAATACCCAGCCTTTCAGCCCGAAATACTGCCATAAAAGGAAATGGAACAGGTTAACGTTGGGCTGTAGTGGGGGAGCATCGCTTTGCTTACAATCCGTATTTTAGCGTTATTTATGCTGTTTTGTTACCTGTTCTAAAAAATGTTTTTAGTATAATCGGGCTGATGCGGGCAAATAATATAAAAAGCGATACTGGCCTTTCGGGGACCAACGTGTCAACAGAATAACCATCCAGGTTCATGGAAACTTCCGGTACTTTACACCTTCGAAAAAAATAATTTTCAGGGGCTCCACGGATTATTTATATCTGTTCCTCCGCCTGAGCCGTTTCCCAAAGGAA
>JBNJFX010000086.1:0-4859 GCA_051747245.1 Bacteroidota bacterium | reverse complement strand
TTTACGCATGACCTTGAAGAGAATATCTGCTTGTCTCTTTTTGCAAAAATACTTAGGCTGCTCATTTTAGAGTTAAAAAGTGCCGTCTAAGGTTAAAAATAGGGTGTTTTTATATATATTTTTGTTTTATTTCAAGAGTTTATTTTGGGCGACCCCGTTTGGTTGCAGTAGATTTGACCTTGTTTTTAAAAAAAAAGTAAGTGTTGATTGGCTGGAAATCAGTGGGCTATTTACTTTTTTCTTGCCAATAATCCGCAATCTCTTTCCAATTAACTTGCCTTTCTACCACTTTACCATCTTTATCATTTCTAGTCCAAACATCCCAAAAATCTGGGTCATCAGATTGCGGTCTTTGGTCTTTACTTAAATCTCTTATTTTTAATAGTATAGGTAATTCAGAAGCCCAGCCTAACAAAATTGCTCTCTGTGATTGAAGAGATGGTAATTCTTTTAGTAAACCTTTAAAGTTATCTGGTAATAATTTACTTACTAAATCTTGGTCTCTGTCATTGCTTATTCGGTGTAGTATAAAACTGTTGCATTGGGATAATACTGTTGGCGATAATTCAGAGGGTCTTTGAGAAGATAAAACCAAACCTAAACCAAATTTTCTTCCTTCACGAGCGATTTTTTCAAATACTTTCGTACAAGTAGATGATGCATTGCCTTCTGAATTATCATTATATCTAGTTATGAATGAATGCGCTTCTTCCATAACTAAAACTGTAGGTAAAGTCACTTCCTTTAATTTCCTATACCTTTGTAATGCTTCAAATATGATTCTTGAAATTACTGCAGTCGTAACATGAATAATTTCAGATGGAACTAAAGATAAATCAATTATTGTAAATGAAGTTTTATTAGATGTCCCAAGATATTTCTCTAACCATTTATCAAGTTCAACATTAGTTTTGTTGCCAATAATTGAATCCATCCTTGTGTCGGCTAATATTGTCCTAATTCTGGCAATCAAAAATTCCAGATATTGCTCATTTCCTGTTTCTTGAGCAAGCGCCTCTAGGTAACTTAAAAATATATCACCTTCAAAAGGTATTGGAATATCTTCATTCTTTGGGTAAAGTTCCAGCTCATTACCACCAAGACTAATATAGCAAGTTCGAATTGTTTCGATTAATTCACCTATTTCGGTTGTTGTAAATTCAGAATAATTAACCCATCCATTATTCTGCACCTCCCTATGATTCTGAATTAATTGAGTAATCATTTCATTAAGGTCTTCCAGATTATCTCCCTCTAAATCAAAATTTTCCAATGAATCGTTCCAAACAATTAGTCTTTCGGTAAAGTTCTTATTGTGAGGAAATCCATTGTAAGGCTCACCTTTATTCTCACTAGAAATAGTTGACTGAAGAATAATACCTATAAACTTCTTAGCTTTTAGATTAGGGTCAGTTTCAAATGCAAATTCTTCATTCCGCATGGCTCTTAACGCTCTTTTTAAAAGTGGAAGTTGAGCTTTGGCACTTGCTTGAGTAAAAGAACTCCATTCAGCGCTATTCCATAACCACAAAGGTACATCTAAGCTATTTTCGTCATCTCCAACTTTTAATACTGTTGCCTTATCCTTAAATGATTTTGCATACTCTCCATTAGGGTCCAGTATGATAAATCTGGCATTAGTATTTTCTTCCTGTTTCGTTGCTTCAATTGACCATTGAATTAATCCAGCCACGGTACATGATTTGCCACTACCTGTATTACCTAGAACAGCTAAATGTCTCCCAAACAATCTATCAGGGTCAATTTTCACTTCGGCATTTGCGGTTAAAGGACTATTACCAATATAAACTCTTCTGTTTTCACCAGATTCAACAATTGATTTCAATTGTAAATCAGTTGGGATTAATACAGGGGAACCTATACTTGGGAAAGAATGCACCCCTCTTTGAAATTTGAAGGTTTCACTTGATGATACTTTCAAAATACCTAATGGAGCAAGTTTCATTTTTCTGATTGGGAAAGGCAAATCAATTAAACCATAGTCTTCATACCCCTTTCTTTTAGGAAAAGGAGAACGTTCTATAGCAATCCATTCTATCTGACAAACAATACTTCCTCCTTCATTGGGGATTAAAACATAACTATTAATTCTAGGAAACTCTCTAGGGACACCTGCATTTGCAGATATACCATCTGGAGCATCTAAATCTAGTTGAACTTTAATTTCGTCAGGAGCAACAAACTCAACCACTCCGATTCTCAATGAAGCATGGTTTTCAATTGGCGTTCTACTCATCACTTTCTTCTTTATTTTGATTGGATAATGAAGTAACTGTACCACGTGCCTTAAGTAAATCAGCCATCTTATATGTGGTACGGTCTATTGCTGGTTTTGGTAAATAATTATCTACTAAAGTCTTTATATCTCCAAAATGATATCCAAGCATCAATGAAATTTGAACAGGTCGTTTAGCTTTTGAATAAAAGCTTTTGATTCTATCACCAACATCATCAAAGCTAATAATTACAAGATGAGTGGATGGTATTGTGAGCATGTCAATTAGTACTCGATTAATATGGTCATCTCCAAAACTATAGCCATAAGTTACAATCGTAGAGTTTGGTCTTATTACAGAACTTGCAAAATCCCTGAATAATTCAACATATGGATATTCTGAAGTTTCCCTATCTTTTGAAGAGTTGGGATAAATCATTAGACTACCTTCTTGGCTATATGTTTTAATATCATCAGCACCATACGGTAAAGAAAAACGTCTTACGGTATTATCTCTTTCAATCCAATCTAATGAACCATGAAGTTTTGTAAAATTAACTACCCCTTCTAAATATCGTGGTTCCCCGCGAATCCCAGGAGGGTTATAATGAATATCTATATTTAGTCTGGAAGAACGAAAAATCGGACAAATACTACCAACAAACCTATCTATCAAATGTAAACCAGCAAGCTCAGATCCAAATTCTGCAATCCTGTCATAATTAGTTGTAAATAAATTAAGGCGTTCTCGCGTTGCAATCCTACTTGCAAAACTTAATAAGAAATTCATGAGATACTCTGCAGGTTCTTCTTTTGCACTAGTTACTACATTTTTCTCTGATTCTAAAACTGCATTTGCAAAATTGATTATACCAGTTTCTAAATCTTCTTTTAGTGATTCTAATTTTTCTTTTGCAGGTTCTCTAGTTCCTAAAGAAGTAACTATTTCTAAACCTCTAATTAGTTCATTTAACGTTCTGATTTCGTCTTCAATATTAGCAACACCTCTTCCAGATTTTTTAGCTGATTCATCTGCGATATGTTTTATTTCATCAGTATATTCTGAAATAACCATATTGCCCATTCCTGCACCAGGACTACCTGTTGCAAGATGGTGAACCGCAGAAGACATTCCTGCGCCCGTCAAAAGTGCTAAATGTTCACTTTGAAACAAGGCAGTTAACCATGGTTCTACAACATTTCTCAATTCATCAGAATTAGGGTTATTAATTATCGTTGGGACTTTATAATCTCGAAGCTTAAGGATATGTTTTCCTTGCCAGCTTTCTAATTGCTTTTCTTTTACTGTCATAATTATTTCATTTCAGTGTGTGTTGGCAAAAATTTGGCTCTTTTACAAGCTGAAGAATCGGCTGGTGTATTGGAGCTTGTAAATGTGCTAAATGCGCGTTGGTTTGTCGCTTTTGACATGAAACCTAAGGTTTGTGTATATTTTATTGAGTTTATTCTGTCAAATCGGTTGGCTAAGCACCATTGTTTATATTTTTCTTTTATCATTTTCTCACCTTTTACTCAAAAAAATCATCAATTACCATTTCATGTAGAACGTTTTAATAAGCCGCGCCGTTTTTTGGCGTCGGCTTGATTTAATTGTTAAATGCCGTTTATTTTTTGCACTGATACAAGCACAAACCCTAAAAATGTAAAGAATTGCAGCACGGTATAATTTCCTTGCCAAAACAAACCATTTGCGGCTTTACGACTCGGGGCCAGACGATCATTAAGCCCTTGCGTAAACTGTCTTAGTAACCAATGGTGCATTACTTTCGGGAAAGCCCTGCAATATTCTTTAAAAACATATTCAAGATCCATTTCAGTATTTACTTCAATATCATGCTCTTTTGCCATACCTTCAATCTTTTTTTCATCTTCCCCGTGCTTTTCCAATACAGGCAAAACTCTTTTCTTAATTTCCTCGCCAGTTGCAAGCATTATTTGGCAGTGTATGGATTTATATTTAGCGAGAAAGCCAAGCAGAGCGGAAACCACAAGAAGATATATTGCTTGCCTAAAAGTCTCACTTCCAAGAACGGGGGATAATTTGTCTAAATTTGCGATCATGAGCGCAGCAGTTGCTCCTGTTCCAGCTAATAACCATGTTGAGAATTTATCAATAATTGAGCTTGAGACAAGCGCTCCTGTAAATAGACCCTCGGTGAATCCCATTTCAGCATTCTTTTTGTTTATCCCTGCCCAGTTATCTAAGGCATTTTTGAGATTAAGTTTTGGGTCTTCTGATTCCATTTGCATGCTCGATTGTTCCCAAGGCATTTAATAGTATTAATACATGGAAAAAATCCATCTATAACCTTTATAGAATAGAATCTTTTCCAGTTTATCAGACAATAAGTGCAAAAAGTGAAAAATAACGATAAATTAATTCCACTTTTTAAAAAACTGATATTTTTTAGTAATTTTTATTACCAGACCATTGTTTAAAATATTTGTCAATTTATTTTAAATAACACCTTTAAAGGCTGGTTTTTAATATAATTCAAGTGGGAAAAATAATAAATCAGAGTTAATTTCCAATTACTAACTTTGTAATGATTTGGTGGTGTAGCCGGCGATATGCAATAAATAAAAATATAGATCCCGGGCA
>JBNJFX010000085.1:0-4880 GCA_051747245.1 Bacteroidota bacterium | reverse complement strand
AAATCACTGATTATAAAAAGAGACTGCTTTTGAAACTCGTTCTCAATGTCTTCATCTGCCCTTTACCCACAAATATTTTTTTAACCCAAATTATGCAGTTAAACACTAATAAAATATCTTTTTTAGGAAAGAGTCCGGCATCATCAATATTGTGCGGTTTCCCTGAAAGGGAAATGTCGTAAAGCCGGTGGTTTTAACCACCGGTATTATCGTTTTGATTTATAGTCCTGAAAGGACGGTGTCGTAATAATAGTTCCGGATTTAACTGTTTTCCGGATTTTCAGCGGAACCAGATAAAATTAAAATTCTGGATAATATGCCTGAATGAATTTTGTGGGTACAGGGTAGATGTCTTCATTGGGAATGAATAGAGCTCTGCTTACACAACTGATTTGTCATCAAAATGGAGTCGTTTCTGTAATCCTGAATTTTCTCTATGAATCCCATATTTTTTATACAGCCTTGCTGAATAGTTGAAAAATTTAAACAACTAAGAGTTTTTGTTGTTGTCCTTCATTTTATGCCTGAAAAGTGTATTTTAAGATCAGATAAACGGTGTTATACGGCAGTTTTTATTTTTTAGTTCAGTAGGTTGTCTTGGTCCGACCCACTTTTATTTTTTCCTTATCTAAAGAAAATTCATTCCCTTTTGCACTTCAGGCCAATTAATTTCTAAACCAACCCCTAGTCTAAACTTTGATACATAGTTGAATCGTCTAAGAATTGCAAGTTCAGCTTGGAAAGGTTGTCGAGTTTGTCCTCCACGAGGAGAAACTGTCCTCATTACATTTAATTCGTTTGCAAGAATTCTCGAAATTTCAAAGAGATACTCCTTTTGATTAAAACAGATTTTTCCATTTGTTTCTTTTGAAAATGACATTGGCTCTGATCGAAATATTCTTTCTGATACTTTATAAATATAATGTAAAAAAGCACCATAATTAGCATTGTTTAAAAGCGCAGAACCTAAAATCATATGTGATATTCCTTCATCAAATTTGCCAGTTCTCTCACATGCATCTATAAACCTATAACCTAACTCTGAAGGTCTTCCATCTTGATCAAGGAGACCAAGAGACTCAAGTCCTGAATCAATATCTTCGCGATAACTATGGGCTCTATCTTTTACATTTTTAATAAATTCTTTAAGAGCATCCTGCTCTGATATTTTTTTATTATTCAATTTTTCTACTAGTTTGTTTTTTATTGAATTAGACTTCCCTGAAAAAAAATTCTTTCGCTTTCCATTTGGTTGTTTTAAGGAAGAAGGAACATGGTTTACTTTAAAAACTCCTTTGCTCTCTGTCCAAGGAGTTAACATGTCTTTAGATAATACATATGAAAACCAAAAATATCTCCATACATGATCATGGTAAGTATTACCTGAGGAATTTGATAGATATTTGATATAGTCTCTATCTTTTAAATCTAATATCTGATTTGGTATAGTATATTCTTCATTTTCCATTAATTCAACCGGTAATTCTTTAGCTGTTTTTAAATAACAAAAAAAAGCATGGGAGTCAGAGCTACCTTCTCTCATATGACCCCATTGAGTAGAAATTTTCATATCTATAGGAGTAATTTTGGTTTGAGTATAATTATCTATTTCGATAGACCGTAAACATTCTAGTTTATTGCGAAAAGGAGCCTCATTATTTACATCAGGATCTGAGTAGGTCAATACTGTGATAGGTATTTGCGGTGAGTTTAATTCAATAATATCACGAATATGTTGGCCAGGTTTTTGGTGGCTGGTATATTTCTCAGGTATAACTATAGTCGCCGCAGAAAAACCTTTATAAAGATATGCATGTGCTTGTCCTAGTGCAGTCAAAATACCATGCAACCCCTCGTTTTTCCTTTTATACTCAACTGCAATATTATATTTTTTATCCGTTGAAGGGTGTTCATATTGAATAATTCCATCTGCTATAGGCCATGTAGTTCTATTATCAATTCCTGCTACTGTTGATACTTCATTAGCAGGAACTTTCTGCTGGAAAAAAAACTCACTTTGGTTTTTACATAAGTGAGCTATCTCACTAGTTGCCCATGCAGCTTCTATATCATGAGTCATTTAGAATATCCTTGGTTAACTCATCAGAGTTATCTTTTTCAATAATAGAATAATATGCAGAGTGTGGTACTTTATCAGGATACCAATTATTTACTTCTGCTTTAAGTATATTATTTGCAATATATTCAGCAACAATAGGTGGAAAAGCATTGCCTACTTGAATACATTGATCTTGTCTAGTCCCAATAAATTCAACAGCATCAGGAAATGTCTGAATTCTCGCAGCTTCTCTAACAGTAAGAGCTCTGTTTAGCCAAGGATGTATTGGGAAAGCATTATGTCCGGGAACCATTGTTAGCGAAGGCTTTTCTCTATGTAGTCTTTTAAACACATGGCTATAATTTTTTACCTTGTTGGTTCTATAACCATTTTTAAGGTGGTCCGGAAGCTTGTCAATATTTAATTTCTCCCCTTCTGGAATATATTTATATCTTTCTACTAACAAAGGTTTATGGTTCATAGGGACATGACAAGTAAACTTATCATAAGAAGATTTATATGATAAATCCGTAATTACTTCTCCTACTGTACGAAATGGCTTTTGCCACTCTTTAGGATTTAAAAAATATTTTTTTTTGGGCCAAGGTATGATGTGATTTGTTCTATTACCAATAATTATTAGCCGCTTACGGAGTTGAGGAGCACCATAATCTGCTGTATTCAAAACTTTTGCTTCTACATAATAACCTAATTGGTGGTATTCCTTAATTACGTACTTAAAAAAATCGCCCTGGTTTAAAGTTGTAAAGCCAGCCACATTCTCCATTATAAACCATCTTGGTTGAATACGACCAACTAACTCAATAAAAGAGAACACTAATTTATTTCGTTCATCAGTATGTGGATCAAATCCGCTATTGATAAACCGTCTCTTACCAAAGATTGAAAATCCTTGACAAGGTGGACCGCCTGCTACTATTGCAATATTTTTTCCTTTGACACGAGAAACAATTTCATCCTTTACATTTTTATCAGCCAAATTGGCTTCAAGATGAGGGATTGAAGGGTAGTTTTTTCTGTGAGTTTTTGCTACAGATGAATTATTGTCCACACTGAGTAAAGGTTTAAATCCTCCTCTAGTAAAACCTATTGTAATTCCACCTGCTCCAGAAAATAAATCTATAAACCCAAGTTTATCATTTTTTTGAAATACATTGGACTGTGGAAATATTAAATCTTCTATTTCACTTAAATTGTTTAATCTTTTTATTACCGCTGGAGGTCTTGATTTAGTTATTTCTTTATTATGATGTTTCAAAATATATTTTCCGATAGCTTCGGCTAGCCTAGGAGGAACAGCATTACCTACTAGGATACATTGACTACGTCGATCTCCTGTAAAGATAAAGTCATCTGGGAACGTCTGTAATCTTGCTGCTTCTCTAGGTGTTAGTGATCTATCTAAAAAGGGATGGATTGGAAAAGCATTGTTTCCGGGAACCATTGTCAGTGAAGGTTTATTCCTATGAAGTCTTTTGTAAGTATTCCCAAAATTTTTTCTTCTTATTTCTTTTGGAAGTTGATCGGGAGGAGGAAGCCTTCCCCCTTCAGGTATAAATTTATATCTTTGAATAACAATATCAGAGTGATTCAAAGGTATGTGATTTGGTATTTCCTTTTCTTTGTCAACTAAATCATTAATCCAGTGTCCAACAGTTTCATAAGGAATCCTCTTTTCTCCGTGTGTTTTTGGAGGGAAATTAAAATTTGCATCACTTTTAGTTGCAAAGATAAAAACCCTTTCTCGGTGCTGAGGCACGCCATAATCTACGCTATTTAAAATCTTAATATATGTTTTATAACCAATTTTATTAAATTTTGATACAATATAGTTTGCATACTGACCATTGTACATTGTCATGAATGATTTAACATTTTCAAAGAGCACATATTTTGGATCTAATTGATATATTAAATCAATATAAGCATCAAATAAATGATTTCTTGGATCAGAAGATCTTTTATCACCAAGTGTAGAAAATCCCTGGCAAGGTGGACCACCAAAAATAAGATCTGGTTTTACTTTGTTTGTTAATGAATTGATCTCTTCTACAGATATTTGTCTTATGTCTTTCAATAGGAATGGAATATCTGGCCAGTTTCTTTTGTGAGTGTTCTCAGCCTCTTTATCAATATCTGTTGCAAAAATAACTTTGAATTTAGCTTGTTCCATACCAAGAGCAAAACCATCGGCACCTGAAAAAAAGGACATTGCCGTTAAACACTTCTTTGTTTTATCTTCTATTATTAGTGGCAATTTTACCTCATATGCAAGCTCATTTATTTTATCAATCATATTATTTCGAGGATATGATTTTTTATTTTCCCACCTATTTATTGTAGAAAAAGAAACATCTAGCTTTCTTGCTAGAGCTTCCTGTGAGATACCCATCTTTTCTCTTATTTTAGTGAGTGTATTATTAAGTGTGTTCATAATGCTATAGCATTAAACATAATACACATAATAATTCAAGTTAAATATATGCATTTTTAATCGTTTCCAATATACTATTTGGGAATGCATAGATTAAGAGGTAAAAAACCAAAAGAAACTCAAGAGACATATAATTCGGGAAATTCAAATTAATTAAGCATTAATCGGATAAGCCGGGAACCGAGGTCAGTAGGTCTTTACAATTTTTACCATTTAGACTTGTGCCTTTTTATCGATAATTTTTGGCTTAAAAAGTAAATAGTAAACATCTGACCCTTTTGACTTTACATAGAAGCAAGAATCTTCTTAACAAGGCTGCCGTCAGCATTCTTTCCAAAGTGCTTCATGATTGTTCCCATGGCCTGC
>JBNJFX010000084.1:0-5035 GCA_051747245.1 Bacteroidota bacterium | reverse complement strand
CATTCACCCTATCGCATCAACGCTTCATCGCCAATCCGCCAGCTCGCCAGCTCATCAACTCGCCCTGCGCGCACCCCTAAATCTCCGCCTAAGGCGGATCATGGCTCGGTTCGTCATAATAAAAATACAGTAAAACAAGCTTATTCTTTTAATTCAGTATCATCAGGTAATTCAATGGCTTTATTATCGTATTTCACTTCTTTCCCAAATTTATAGGTAATCACCAAAAACAATTGGCCATCACGAGTATAACGATACCATTCGCCATTTTTTTCACCCATATTGTAAGAGCCTTTATATCTGAGATTACCATTTAACCAATAAGCAACATGCTCACCATCAGGGAGTCCATCTTCAAATCTTCCTTCATAAATCAATATATCATTTAAATAATGACGCCATTTACCCTGACGAACATCAAAACTATATTTTCCAACTTCTTTATAACCTCTATGATGTACAATCCATGGCCCTTCTCGTTTACCATCCACATAATTCCCTTTAGCCCATAAATCACCGGAATAGGTATATTCTTTATACATTCCATCCAAAACATTATTATTATAATATTCCTGACGTCGCAATTGACCGTTGGAATAATACCATCGCCATAAACCCACAGCCTCTCCATTTTCATTGTATTCGCCGCGTTGTTCCACTTCACCATTTGGAAAATAATAATTCCATTCGCCTACTTTTATTCCATCGCTATATTGACCTTTTGCTTTTAATTGGCCTGTTTTGTAGTATTCTTCAAAATCATCCTGACGCTGTCCCGATTTATCTATAATTCCCTTTTCTACAACCTTACCCTGATCCATCACATATGCTTCCTTAATATTACCCTGCCGGTCATACTCGCGGCGGATCCCATCCATTTTACCATCAAGGTAGGTGGCCCTGGTTTTTAAACTCCCATCTTCATAATAATTCCGCTTTATTTCATAATTGGCAACTGCCTTATCTTTGGTGATCTTTTCTCCATTTTCATACTTTTCAATATTAACCAGCTCTCCGTTTTTATTAAACTGCTTAAATATTCCGTTCCTTTTACCATCTAAATAATTTTCTTCTGATTTGATTTTTCCATTGGCATAAAATGTTTTCCATGGTCCTTGTTTTCTTCCCCTGGAATCACGACGATTGATATATTCCCTACTGACTAAAAATCCGTTTTCATACTTCATTAAAGAAACAATATTTCCCTCACGATCATATACTTTTTCAAATCCATCCTTTTTCCCGTTTCTATACAATACCTCTTTTTTAATGGTAGAATCTAAATAAAAAACTTTCATCCAACCCTCTTTGACATCATCATCAAAATTTTCCGTGACTATTTCATCTTCTGCATAAGTTACCCGCAATCCATTCTTAAGCCCTTCTTCATAATTGATGATCATAGAAATATCTCCATTGGGACTATAGAATTTCCAGGTCGAATCCAGTTTAAAATTTTTCCTGTTTCCTTTAGATTTTAGCGTACCGTCTTTGTAGTAGGTTTTCCAATAACCATTAGGATTTCCATCAATTAAAAGACCTTCGGATGAAATTTGGCCATTTTCATAGGTGAATTTTTGATAATTTTCATCAGTTGTATCTATTTGAGAATGTGATTCTAATGAAAAGATCAACAAAATAAAGATCAACAAAATATAGTGATAAAATAAGTTCATCTGTTTATGATTTTGATTATAATGCCTAATACTTATATTTATGTCACTTGTTTTCAAAAACTATAAACCATTTTAAATAATCACTTTTCTGTCTGTTAAAAATTTTCTCATAATGGTTTCTGCCAACGAAATTAAACAAAACAGCCTAAAAATTACTGAATGATATTCAGTTTTTTGGATATATCCAACATTTTATCGATAGGTTTTTTTGCCAGGCGAATAGTTTCTTCATCCAGGGTAATTTCGGGTTTTTCATTTTTCAGACAGAGATATACTTTTTCCATGGTGTTCATTTTCATATAGGGACAATCATTACACGCGCAAGTTTCATCAGCTGATACAATCATAAACTCTTTTTGCGGTGATTCTTTTTTCATCTGATGCGTAATTCCTGTTTCGGTAGCTACAATAAATTTTTGAGCATCCGATTTTCTAGTATAATTTAACAGCTGAGTAGTTGATCCAATAAAATCAGCAAGCTCCAACACCGGAGGCTGACATTCAGGATGGGCTATTAAAGGAACATGCGGATTTGCTGCTTTCATATGAAGTATATGCTCAGTAGTCAAAATATCATGTACTTCACATGTTCCATCATACAACACCATATTCCGTCCACTAACCTTATTGACATAAGCGCCCAAATTTTTATCCGGAGCAAAAATGAGCTTTTCATCTTTGGCAAAAGAATTTACAATATCCACAGCATTACTGGAAGTACAAACAACATCCGACATGGTTTTTACCGCTGCAGTAGCATTAACATATGAAATTACCTTATGATCCGGATATTGATCGATAAACGCTTTAAATTTATCTTTAG
Organism: Bacteroidota bacterium; assembly: GCA_051747245.1. Lineage (GTDB taxonomy): Bacteria > Bacteroidota > Bacteroidia > Cytophagales > Cyclobacteriaceae > Marivirga. The sequence continues at coordinate 2,536 of JBNJFX010000084.1, read as the reverse complement.
GAGCAGCCTCAGCCAGCGAACATCCGGCATTGGCATCTGGCAAAACTACCCGTGTTTTTGGATTCAGTATTTTCGCTGTTTCCGCCATAAAATGAACTCCGGCAAATACAATGATATCTGCTTCAACCTGTTCTGCTCTTCTGGCTAAACCCAAACTATCTCCTATATAATCAGCTATATCTTGTATGTCTGACGTTTGATAATAATGAGCCAGTATAACAGCATTTTTTTCTTTTCTTAATTTATTAATTTCTTTTACTAAATCCATATGCGATATATATATATAATTATTTTTAAAAATTTAAATCTAAAGTATGGTGTATATAGCTTGTTAATACTGTTCAAAATCTTTGCATTTTTTTCTTTGATTATTCAATATTAAATACCAATCAACAATTTATTATTTTTTAGACATTTGAAATCAGATGGATGAATACTTATCAACATCTTGTTAAAAACACTTATCAAGGGTTAATTATTGTTGTAATTTTGTTTTTTCTTGTTAAGTAATCGTTCATTTGTTTTAACAGTTTTCAATTTTGGATGTTTTTTTGTTGATAAATGGCTTGTTGTTCATAAGTGAATTTATTTTTCAGCATCCGGACATAGGTTTTAAACAATACTATTAATAAACTTGTTGATAAATAAACAACATTTTAAAGATCAACAACTATAGAAAAAGCAGCTGTTGGCTTACTAAAACAAATAAATTGATTCAAAGAACACTTGACAAAATTACAATTATTATAAATTAACGAATGGCAAAATAAATATTAACAATGGTTGACAAAACAAAAAAAATTGCTATAGGGAGTGATCATGCAGGTTACGAGTTGAAGGAGTATATTAAATCCAGGTTAATTGAATCGGGCTATGCGCTTATTGATTATGGAACCAACAGCGAAGATAGCATGGATTATCCGGATAGTGTTCATCCTTTGGCAAAAGATATTAACGATGGAAGGTTAACGATTGGAATCTTGATATGTGGCAGTGGTAATGGTGTTAGTATGACGGCCAATAAATATCCGAACGTGCGGGCAGCCTTATCCTGGATACCGGAAATTGCAGCACTGGCTAAGCAACATAACAATGCTAATGTTCTTGCTATGCCGGGTCGATTTGTTGGTAAAGAGATAGCCTGGGAAATTGTCAATACCTATTTAAATGCTGATTTTGAAGGTGGTCGCCATCAAAGGAGGGTTGAAAAAATCAAACCTAAAAATCTTTAATGATGCGTTCAACGCTGGATAGATAGCCCATTCCAAACAAATTGACATGAATCAACAGAGGATAAAGGTTATAAATATCCAATCGATCTTCCCATCCTTTTTCCATAGGATAATATTGTTGATAGGTTTGGTAAAATTCAGCATCAAATTTTCCAAAAAGTGTGGACATAGCGATATCTACTTCCCGGTGATTATAGGCAACAGCAGGATCTAAAATCGAAGCTTCACCATATTGATTCACAACAAAATTTCCGCTATAAAGATCGCCATGAACCAGAGCTGGTTTTTCTTGTGGAATAAGGTTTTGTAATTCTTTATATAATTGTTCAAATTGTTGAACATGGCCATGATTCATCAATCCTTTGTTGCGTGCAAGGTGCAATTGTGGTTCTAAACGTTCCAGAATAAAGAAATCGTACCATAATGTATGGCGTTTATTGTGTTGCTGAAGCGAGCCCATATAGTTGTCATGATCCAGTCCATATTGGTCATCACTGTTTTGGTGCATTTTTGCAAGATTTTTTGCAAAATGCGACCAGAAGTAAGATGTTTTTTTTGATGTGGAAATGTATTCCATAAGAATGAAAGCATCTTCTTGAGTATTCCCCACTCCTATAACTTCTGGAATATGAATTGTATTTGTTTCCCGCATGAGTTTTAAGCCTTGTTCTTCTTTTTCGAACATGCCAGGAAATTTTGTGCGATGATTATGTTTTAAAAAGAATGTTGTTTCCTGATTGGTATCAATTTTCCATGCTGCATTGATGGATCCTCCACCTATTACATGAGTATGGGTGATGTGTAAGTCTGGATTAAGGCGTGATTGTAAAATTGATTCCGCTGCGTTTTTTATTTCTTGTTTTAGCATAATCAAGTGTTTATTTATAGGTTTTTATTATTGAATAAGTGGGTTCCTGAGCTGTTAATTGGCTTTTAATAAGTTTGAGATTATCAGCATGTTGTTCTGAAAAAGTAACGTCCTTTTGTTGATTTAAATTTTTTTCACCAGCGTTAACAGGTATTTTTTGTAAAGTCAATCTGTTTTACAAAAGTAAAGCTAATTTCGTAAATAATTTACCAGGAAAATACTACCACCGGCTAAGCTTAATGTTGCAGCAATAGTTGTGGCAATCGTAAAATTTCCAAAGCTATCAAATAATAATCCTCCGGCAAGCGGGCCAGTAATGCCGGCAATAGCATATCCGAGAAAGACGAAAGGATAAATCCTTGAAAGTTTTTCCAGTCCAATGATTTGATGTCTTTTTGGCAAAAAGCACGAAATTTCCTCCAAAACCTATGCCTGT
>JBNJFX010000083.1:0-5137 GCA_051747245.1 Bacteroidota bacterium | reverse complement strand
ACATGATCAATAACCATATCTTGTCTTTGTTCACCGGCAACTCCATAATCTGAGGATATATATTCTAATGTCATAGGCATAGGGTTGCCTCCATAGAAATCAGCACGTAAATTCTTTCTAAGACTTAACAACACGGATTCCATCCCCTGTTTATTCACATAAATATTCTCTGGAGTATTAATTGATAATGGTTTCATCTCTAACCATGATTCTCCACATGCTGTAATTAGCATTAATAAAATAATAATCAAAAAATTATTTTTTGTTTTCATTTCAATTTCCTTTTAAATTTCTCTAAAATTATAAATCCATATTTAATCCTAATGTAAAGTACTTCGGCATAGGAGAAGAACCCGATTCTGGATCCCAGTGATCCCATTTTGTAAACGTTAAATAATTACGCAGATTTACGAAAACTCTAAAGTTCGATACCTTATCAATCAAATCATCGGGTATGTTATATGTCAACGTTAAATCTTGCATACGTAAATAAGAACTATTTTTCCAAATCTCGTAAGGAGCATTTTTATCTGTTCCTACCCTTGCATACTCATTACTTGGATTGTCCGGTGTCCAATAATCAGCATAATATATATTCCTTCGGTCAATCCATGAAGTTTGATCATCAATTGTATTATTTGAATAAACATCAAGATGTGCACGAAAAAAAACTGATAATTCAAAATTTTCAAGAAATGAAAAATCATTTCCCCATCCCAATCTATATCTTGGTTCTGTATAACCCTGGAATATTTTATCATCTGCGGGTGTTAATTCTCCATCATTATTAACATCCCGATGTTTTATATCACCAGGTACCTTTCCATATGTAGCTGCTTCTTCAGCTTCGTCAAGTTGCCAAACTCCCAACCAGTCATATTCCCAAATTCGATGAATACTTTCTCCTATAAACCACTCATTTGTCCAGTCATCGGCTTCGCGTTGTCCAATCACTTCTCCATTCTCATCAACGACATCAATCATTTCTCCATATAAATGTTTAATTTCATTGCGATTTGCTGATAATGTAAATGAGGAAAACCAGTTGAATTTGTTTGTATTTAATACATCAGCGTTAAGTGTTAATTCAACTCCTCTGTTTGCTACCTCCCCAAGATTTGCAGCGACACTGGAATAACCAACTATGCTTGGTAAGGTTCTGTCCATAAGAAGATCCTTGGTATTCATAGAATATAAGTCAATATTTCCTGTCAGTCTGTTTTGGATTACTCCAAAATCAAAACCAAGATTAATTGCCTCAGTTTTTTCCCATCTTAAATCGCTGTTTGCCATGGTGCTAGAATAAACGCCAGTAGCCAATTGATTGCCATAAAGATAATTAGTGGTTGTTAGCCTTGCCAAAGCCTCATACCTTCCAATGTCTCTATTACCATTTATACCCCATGAGGCACGGACTTTTAGGTGATCAAGCCAATTTATATTAAGAAAATCTTCTTCAGTAATCCTCCATGCTAATGCAGCAGACGGGAAAGTACCGTAAGGATTTTCCTGACCAAATGCAGAATATCCATCTCGTCTCCATGTTAGGGTTAAAAGATATCTATCCATTAAAGTATAGTTTAATCTTCCCATTAATGCCTCCCCAGTAGAATACTCATCATTACTGTCAATTGAGGGATTTATTCCTGCCCCCATAGCATGATATGAAAGATCATCGGTGGGAGCAAAATGGTTATTTGTCATATTATCTCTCCATGATTGATATTTCTCAGCATTATATAAAAAAGTGAAATCAAAATTATGAATGTCTGCAAACGATTTATTCCATTTTAATAAATTATCAACCTGCCATTCATATATATTATTATTAGTTCTTCTTCCATTCCCTTCGTTAGAAGCTCCATTTGGAGTCTCTATAGGATCAAAATAATAGTTTCTATTCCAATAGTAACGATTTACAAAGGATATTTTGTAAGAAAAACCATATGGTAATTTTAGTTCACCGGTTAAATTAGCAAAAAGCGTTTGCGTTTTAATAAACCTTTCACGATGCGTATAATAGATTAATGGATTACCTGCTACAACTTCTCCGTGAGAATACCAAGCCATTGTCCCATCTTCATTGTAGATTTGACCATAAGGACTTCCTGTAACAGCTTGATTCAAATTAGCCCTCTCTCCTCCTGTATCTCTATCAGAAAAATTAGCATTAAGGCTTAAATTTAAAAAACTACTTACATCTGCATTTACATTCAATCTTGATCGAATGGTTTTATAAGCATCACCTTTTATATATCCATTATTATCGGTTAACCCAGTAGACCAGTAATATCTAAGATTATTAGTACCACCGGAAATGCTAAAGTCGTAATCCTGACGAATTCCATTTTGTAAAACATGATCATACCAATTAATTGTTTTACCTGCAAGCAAATTTTCTTTTTCTACCCCAGTAAGATTTAATCTATTTGCATACATATCCATAGGATCATCGGAAGGTGTCTCATCAAAATTCATCCACTCATCAAGTGAAAGGCCAGAAGGTAAATCAGATGGGTTGGCATAATAACCATCGGGTTCATCATATAGTCCTGCAAACATATATGAACGCATTTCCAAATATTCCTCATGATCAAATGGCCTCATAATATTAGTTAATCCGACAACCCCCGCTTTTGCAGAAAAATTTATTTTTGGAGGCCCAGCTGTTCCGCTTTTTGTTGTTACAATCATAACTCCAGAAGCTGCGCGAGAACCAAAAATAGCAGCTGAACTTGCATCTTTAAGAATATCAACAGATTCAATATCATCTGGATTAATTTCTCCTAATCCTCCGTTATAAATTACTCCATCTACTACAACTAATGGACTATTATTTGCCTTCAACGAAGTTTGTCCTCTTATTATCATGTTTCCTCCTCCTGATGCAGATGTTCCTTCTGATACATTAAATCCGGCAACCCTTCCAGAAAGTTGCTCAATAATACTAGTACTTGTCTGGTTATCATACTTTGAAACATCGACACTCTGCACAGAACCTGTTAAATCACTTTTCTTCATAGTTCCATACCCAATAGCAACAACTTCATCAATCCCAATGACCTCTTCCTCCATCTTCACACTAATATTCGATCGGCCTTCAACTTCAATCTCCTGCTCCTTCATCCCTACGAAAGAAAATACCAAAATAGCATCGTCTGGAATATCGGTTAAGATGTATTCGCCATTTTCATTGGTTACAGTTCCCTCTGTGGTGCCTTTTATCAACACCGTTACACCAGGCAGGGGTGAATCCTGATTATCAGTTACCGTTCCCTGAACAGATATTTGTTGTGCTGAAATTTGGCCTGATATTACAAGTCCCAAAAGCAGCACAAAGGTGAAAACCTTTAAGTTAAGCATTTTACATTTTAATCTCATAATTTTAATTTTAGATTTTTACTAATTTTAATAACTCATTTTTTTTGAAACTTTGCATGTCAAGTTTTTTACTGTTGTTTTCCATAGGCACTATTTTTTTGTTTATTGTCATTAGTAGGATATTTCTTTTTATCATTCATTTATGTGAAAAATAAATTGTCAATTGCTTAAACGATTAAGCTAATTAATAAATTTTTTAACCGCTTGATTCTCTGTTAATAAACTGATGTTTTACCTCAGTATGGACAGTATTCTTTATCCCTTTTATTTGTTCCACTAAAATCCGAACAGCCTCTGTTCCCATTTCTTCGAGGGGCTGTTTTATATAGGCTATTGGTGGTTCAAAAAAATCAAAAACTTCATGGCCGTCAAAACCAATCACAGCTAATTCATCAGGAACTTTGATATTGTGTTTTCTTATAGCATACAAACCGGAAATGGATAATGCATTCGCAGCAAAGAGTAATGCATCCATTTTTTTCTCTGCAAATAATTCATCCATAATTTTTTCTGTATCAGTTTTTACCTGAAAATAACTTTTCCTGGGTATTTCTTTTACCATTATATTATCTTCAAGTCCATTATCTTTCATTGCATTCTTATATCCAAGGATTCTCTGCTGCATATGCACAGCTAAAGTTTTATAAATGATTAAGCAAATGTTTTTTCTGCCATGAGATTTTAAATAATTGACAGCATTATTTGTGGCCTCATAATTATCCAGAACAACATGATTTGTTGAGATATCAGGAAAGTACCTGTCAATAAATACAAATGGCTTGTTTTCTTTCAATAGGCTTTTAATATGTTGTGATGATCCATCTGCAGGCGCCATGATTAAACCATCGACCTGACGATGAAGCATTGAATCGATTAAGCCATTAAATTTGATTTTGTTTTCATCAGAACTTCCAATTATTACAGTATAGCCCAATCTTGCTGCTTCACTTTCAATAAACCTGGCAATTTGTCCTGAAAAAGGGTTTGAAATATCAGCAATAATCAATCCTATGGTATTTGTTTTTCCACTTCTCAGGCTGCGGGCTACTTGATTTGGCTGATAATTAAGCTCTTTTGCTATTTGATTTATTTTTTCAACAACATCTTTACCTACTCTTTTCTCTTTTTCCAAACCATTCAGAACATATGAAACTAATGCGGTAGAAACACCAGCTTTCTTTGCGATATCTTTTAATAATATTTTTTTTGCCATTCTTTTAATAAAAATGAAACTAAATTGGAATGATTTATTTCAAATTATAAGACAAATTTATGCTTAACCGATTAACTATGCTTTATATATTTTGACAATTTCTGATATAATTTTGTCCTTAATTTAAATATTGTGTGATTCAAATAGATTTAATTTCCATATTCGTTTCGTTAAATTTATATATTTATTCTAATTTTCTAAGCAGAATTAGGGATTAGAGTGTTTTTTAATCAAACCTGGTCCGGCCACAGGATTTTCAGGGTACGGGAAGGAGAAGAAAAAAATTAAAAACTCAACAAAATTAACCATGAAGAAAAATAGTTTAGTCACTTTTATTGTTATCGCATTTTTTCTGGCGGGAAGCCTGCACGGAGTAGCTTCAGTTAAGGGAAAACCCGTTCATTCCGATGTTCCTTTTTTACAGGATTTCAGTATTAAGTATTTTTTCAATCAGCCGGAGGTTTCGCTCCGGAAAGTGGCTGCCGACCGCAACGGGAAAATCCAGGTGTTGTCGTCAGACGGGTTGCTTCACCCGCACGACGG
>JBNJFX010000082.1:0-5297 GCA_051747245.1 Bacteroidota bacterium | reverse complement strand
ACCGTGCCGCTGGCCGATAAATCAAGATCATCACCTTCACATACCGTGGCATCATCGCCCGCCTCTGCTGTCGGGGCAGGGGTAATTGTAAGGGTCATATTATCGGTTACCGAATCACAAACACCATTTCCATTTGCTTGTAATGTCAAAACTACACTTTCGTTAGCTATATCATTGGCCCCAGGAGTATAAACTGGCTCTAATATTGTATTATCATCGAATGTACCATCACCAGAACTGCTCCAGCTTAAACTTGAAAAGTTAGTGGCGTTAACCGTGCCGCTGGCCGATAAATCCAGATCATCACCCTCGCATACCGTGGCATCATCGCCCGCCTCTGCTGTTGGGGCATCAGTCACATTTACAACAAAATTACCATTCATGATTACGGTCGGGCAATTTCCATCATCCGCTCTCACTGTGATATCATCACCATCCACAAAATCTCCACTAGCTAAGGTAATGTCCAAAGCATTGCCAGTCCCTGCCGCAATAGTGCCACTACCACCTCCATTTATTAATACTTCATAATCAACATCTGTATCACTCCCATCCAAGCTTATTGTTAAATCTTGACCATCACATACTTCTGTTGGATCTGTATTAGTTAGATCATGAATAACTGGACCATCATCAACAACAATACCTGTAAGTGTAAAAGTGCAATTATCATCATCTGTTACAGTCACATCATAAGTTCCGGCTGACAAACCTGTTTGATCTTGCTGATCAGGTAATCCATCTGACCATGCATAAGAATATGGTGAATCACCACCTGAAACATCTAAATCTATTTCACCTGAACCAAGATTATCACAATCATTAATTATATTATTAACAGACAAAATCAATTCATTAGTCTGATCAATTTCAATCCCAAAACCGCCCAATGTTGGACAACCAGAATTTCCTGCTAAATAAGTTCCATCCGGAATGTTCCCATATACCAAGGTTTGAGTAACCGCATCATAAGTTTTAGTTACGGATCCAAAAGGTTCACTTACAGCTGTCGGTCCATCCGTATCATATAAGATATAATTTTCATGTTCTGACGGATCACCATCAGTAAATATAATCGTAATTTCACCACCTGTGCTAAAATCACAAGTGTTAATAGTTGTTCCAGCTACAGTCGGACATTGAGCGAGTGACTGTTGTGAACTAACTAAAAATAAAAATGAAATACTTAAAGAGAGTAAATATTTTCCCATACTACTTATTTTCATATTTAATACCTTCCATTCCCCCTATAGTGAATCGGCAATTATTTTTTGTACCATAAACCTGAATGAGGTAAATTTTATCTTTGTCCAGACCATCAAATTCTATTTTCTGATTAGAATCATCTGAAGTAATTTCATTAATTAGTTTAACTTCTCCGCTTATTGAATATAATTTAAAAGTAAAATCATCATTTGATGATTTGGTTACAATAACATTAAAGTCAGTATTCGAATTTTCCGAAATTTCATAATTGAACACATTGTCACAGACCGGGCTTTTAGCAGGAGAATCCTGACTAAAGACTGGAATACTGTACAATATCACGAATGTAAAAAGCAATAATTTTTTCATTATTGTAAAATTAGCTAATTAATAAATCAATTAAACCACAAATCTAAGGGCTTTTGGTACATATATCATAAATTCATCGAAAGAAAATAATTATTCTTTGAATTTACATACATACGGATCAAAACCTCGACTTGGATTTTATAGCAATTCAAATATAAGTGATTCAGTTTTCTAAACAATAAAAAACAAGTAAAACTTTAAGTACTTAGTCTTAACTTTCTATGAAACAATATTTTATGTCGATAATTAGAATATTTACAAATATGTATTATCCTTGTTTCTACATAGGATAAAAGTGTTGATTTTGTATCTTTGCAGAAAATCGAAGAATTTTAAATAAATACAATAATATGGCTTTTGATATAGACATGATTAAAGCTGTTTATGCCGGAATGAGCGAAAAAATCGCAGCGGCCAAACAGGTAGTCAACAAACCTTTAACATTATCTGAAAAGATACTTTACTCTCATTTATGGGATGGAAAAGCAAAAAATGCATTTGAAAGAGGTAAATCTTACGTAGATTTTGCTCCAGATCGTGTAGCAATGCAAGACGCTACCGCCCAAATGGCACTTTTGCAATTTATGCAAGCTGGAAGAGATCAAGCTGCTGTACCTTCTACTGTTCATTGTGATCACTTAATTCTAGCTAAAGAAGGTGCTAAAGAAGATTTAAAAAGCTCTTTAACTGCCTCTGGAGAGGTTTTCAATTTCTTGGAATCAGTTTCAAATAAATATGGTATAGGTTTCTGGAAGCCAGGTGCTGGTATTATTCACCAAGTAGTTTTAGAAAACTATGCTTTCCCAGGCGGTATGATGATTGGAACTGATTCCCATACTGTAAATGCAGGTGGCTTGGGAATGGTTGCCATAGGAGTTGGTGGTGCTGATGCAGTGGATGTTATGGCAGGAATGCCTTGGGAATTGAAATTTCCTAAATTAATTGGCGTTAAGTTAACCGGAAAAATGAATGGTTGGACTTCCGCTAAGGATGTTATCTTGAAAGTTGCCGGAATATTAACTGTAAAAGGTGGAACTGGTTCAATAGTAGAATATTTCGGCCCTGGTGCACAATCACTTTCTGCAACCGGAAAAGGTACGATCTGTAATATGGGCGCTGAAATTGGTGCTACTACTTCTACTTTTGGTTATGATGATGCTATGGAGCGTTATTTAAGGTCAACGGATAGAAATGATGTTGCAGATGCTGCCAATGAAGTTCGTGAGCATTTAACAGGTGATGATGAGGTTTATGCAAATCCTGAGCAATATTTCGATCAAGTAATTGAAATTGATTTATCCACTTTAGAGCCACATGTAAACGGCCCTTTCACTCCAGACAGAGCCACTCCTATTTCTCAATTAAAAGTGGAAGCTGAGAAAAACGGATGGCCAACTAAAGTAGAATGGGGATTGATTGGTTCTTGTACCAACTCATCTTACGAAGATTTATCCAGAGCTTCCTCTATTGCGCAACAAGCAGTTGACAAAGGTTTAAAAACTAAATCAGAATTTGGTATAAACCCAGGTTCTGAGCAAGTAAGATTTACTGCTGACCGTGATGGTTTACTAAAAATATTTGAAGATTTAGATGCTACTATCTTCACTAATGCTTGTGGACCATGTATTGGGCAATGGTCAAGAACTGGTGCTGATAAAGGCGAGAAAAACACTATCGTCCACTCTTTTAACAGAAATTTCTCTAAAAGAGCTGATGGAAACCCTAACACTCACGCATTTGTAACTTCCCCGGAAATGGTGGCGGCAATTGCAATTAGTGGCGATTTAGGATTCAATCCATTAACTGACACTTTAACCAATGAAAAAGGTGAGCAGGTAAAATTAGATCCTCCTTTTGGTGCTGAATTACCTGATGCAGGTTTTGCAGTCGAAGATAATGGATACCAAGCTCCAGCAAAAGACGGTAGCACTGTAGAAGTAAAAGTTGCTCCTGATTCTAAAAGATTACAATTATTAGAAGGTTTTGATGCTTGGGATGGTCAAAATATCACAGGTGCCAGATTGCTGATCAAAGCTTTAGGAAAATGTACAACTGACCATATCTCTATGGCGGGTCCTTGGTTGAGGTTCAGAGGTCACTTGGATAATATTTCTGACAACTGCCTAATTGGAGCTGTAAATGCTTTCAATGAAGAAACCAATAAGGTAAAAAGTCAGATTACGGGTGAATATGGTGCTGTTCCTGCAACTCAGAGAGAATATAAAGAAAGAAATATACCGACTATCGTTGTGGGTGACCATAACTATGGTGAAGGTTCTTCAAGAGAGCATGCTGCCATGGAGCCCAGACATTTAGGTGTTAAAGCTGTGTTGGTGAAATCATTTGCACGTATTCACGAAACCAACTTAAAGAAGCAAGGGATGCTGGCTTTAACTTTCGAAAACGAAGCTGATTACGATATAATTCAGGAAGATGATACTTTCAATTTCTTGGATTTAGATCAATTTGCTCCTGAAAAGCCAATTACCATCGAAGCTGTTCACGCAGATGGTAGCAAAGATGTAATCAAAGCTTTACATACTTATAATGATGCTCAAATTGAGTGGTTTAAAGCAGGTTCTGCATTAAATAAAATTAAAGAAGAAGCGAAGGCTAGAGGGTAATATTTTAAATTTCTAGATTAAAAAAAATGAAAGGGCTATTCGTTGGATAGTCCTTTTTTATGCTCTACTATTTATACTGAATCCATATTTAGAGGAAATCCAATTTAAGATTAATATTAGACCCAACTTTATTGCGAAATATTATGTATAATGCATACAATAGAAAATAATACAATTATGAAGGATATAATAACACCTAAAAGATCATTAACTGAAGAAACAGAAAAGAGACTGAATGAACAGATTGTAATGGAAGGTAAATCTTCTGCTTACTATTTATCCATGGGGTCTTGGTGTGAAACCAAAGGCTATGTGAACTCAGCCAAATTTTTATATGACCATTCGGATGAAGAAAGAGGTCACATGCTGAAATTATTTAGCTACATCAATGAAGCTGGTGGACATGCAAGACAACCCGCAATAAGCGAAATCAGACATGAATTCAATAGCTTGAGAGAAGTATTCGAGCTGATTTTAGAACATGAAATTAAAGTTACCAAATCAATTCACGAATTGGTAGATCATTGCTTTAGCACTAAAGATTTCACTACTTTCAATTTCTTGCAATGGTTTGTAACCGAGCAAAGAGAAGAAGAAACCATTGCAAGAAGAGCCTTGGAGATATTCGATATCATAGGCGAAGAAGGCATGGGCTTATGGCATATCGATATCGAGCTGGGAAAATTGCATGGTATTGATACTGTAGAAGAATAAAAATTCAACTTTAAACCCGCAAGGTTTTCAAAAATCTTGCGGGTTTTCTATAAGCTTCCCAGCTCGTGCTCTTCAGCACTTAATAGCAAAAGCTGGCGCAAGTGTCTCGCTTGTGTCTTGTACCCATTTCAACAAAATCACAAAGAATTGTTTCTTATACTGGTTTAACAATACAATGAAACCAATTTCAATTTCCAATCCTCCTCCCCAGCCAAAAAATTCTTATCATATTTTTTTTGATCTTATTCCAAAACCCATACTTTTGGATTTAAAATAAAAATAGTTAAGAACCAAAATATCCCCAGATATTAAACTTCAGCCAAAACCATACCCTATCAGAACGCTAGCGCGAACTTCCAGCTCGTGCTTTAATCAACCCAAAAT
>JBNJFX010000081.1:0-5358 GCA_051747245.1 Bacteroidota bacterium | reverse complement strand
AATGATATAGTTGTGGAAACATCTCTAAAGAACCGAAGTTGAAATTTATAATATAATTCACTATAGAGACTTTGTAAAAACTGTTACTGCGACGAGAAATTATAAAAGCATAAATTTAGGACTGTAGAGCAGTCCCATGTTTGACATCTCCGGTGGGTTTGAAACTGGCGAGGGCGCCAGTTCTACCTGAAAAAAAACTACAAATATATAATACCTCCGGTATCGGAAACGGACAAGCTGGGAGCATGTCCTACTGGATTCTTCACTCACTTCGTTCGTTCAGAATGACACTTTACTCGTCATTGCGAGAAGCCCATCCCCTTCGCTTCGCTTGGATACTACAAAGAAAATGAACATATTATTCTCTTATGCAGAATGCTAAAGCATTCTGTCTCAGTTGTTTACGAGACTGCTGGCTTCAGCCGGCAGAAGAAATGTTCAATAGGAATAAAGTGAAGCAATCTGCTGCGAACCTCTCTTTTTCGCACTGGTTCTGGGTGCGAACCATTGCGAACCATTTTTGAGCAGAAAAAATGTACTTCATTAAGATGTGCTATGGATCACGATAATATAATGTGTTTTGGAGAATAGACAATGCAAGGGTTTGGAAATGGTTTGGAAAATATTTTTGAATAGTTTTTGTTGTGTTTGCAAAAGGATGATACCACTTCAAGATTTATGCCTATCGAGCAAAGTCATTCTTTGTTTTAGTAAAGCAGAAGTGCGGGGTTTGGTGAATGTTCCGGCATAAACCGGAAGTTCTGACGGAGGGGAAGTTATTTCTTATATTGAAAAAGTTTCCGTTTAGCTTTACACGAAGAGAAGGTTGGTTATCTATCCGGCATTCAGCTAAATTAATATTCATTTCCCGAAATAGTGTTTTATCATTGCCTGTAATTCGGCTTTGTTTATAGGTTTTGCTATGTAGTCGTTGCATCCTGCTTCTATTGATTTTTCTCTGTCTCCCGTCAGACCATAAGCTGTTTGAGCAATAATGATAACTTCTTTGTTGAATTCCCTGATTTGCTTTGTAGCTTCGTATCCGTTCATTTCGGGCATCTGAATATCCATTAAAATCAGGTCTATGTCAGGATTGTTACGGCAAGTTTCAACGGTTTCAGCCCCTGACCTTGCTTTAAATATTTGTTTCCCAAACTTTTTAATGAAATTATTAAGCAACATTTCGGATATTTCATCATCTTCGGCAATCAATATTTTTAGTTTTCTTATATCATCACTTTTTTCAGAAGACTCAGTTTGCCGGTCAATTGTTTCTGCAGAAGATTCGGTATTGTATGGTAAGGTGAAATAAAATGTGGAGCCTTTGCCTTCTTCGCTTTCTACCTGAATTTTCCCGCCAAGCATTTCCGCATAAGCTCTTGAGATTGACAAGCCCAGACCTGCCCCTTGAAGAGCCATTTCATTAGCTATGTCAGCCTGGATAAACCGCTCAAATATAGCTACCTGTCGTTCTTTCGGAATACCGATTCCTGTGTCTTTGACATAAAACTCAAGTTGTTCCGGTTCATTGTCGGTTTTCAGGCTATAGCCCAATTCAATTGATCCTTTTTCGGTGTATTTCAGGGCATTTTTTACAAGATTAGTTAGAATGGCATATAATTTTTCACGGTCGGTTATAATGGTTGCTTCCTTTTCCGGCAATGTATTTTTAAAAGAAATTTCTATACCTTTGGCTTTTGCTTCAGGCTTAAAGAAAGTGTAAGTGTACTCAATTTGCTCGTTTACATTTGTCTTCTTCATATCGAGTTCCATCAGCCTGGCTTCAATTTTTGAAATATCAACAATATCATTGATGATATTTAACATTCTTTTTCCGCTTTTCTCTATGATTTCAATATACTCTTGTTGATCAGCGCCGGTTAGATCAGGATCTTTCATTAACTGAGTAAACCCTATTATTCCATTCATAGGAGTGCGTATTTCGTGGCTCATATTGGCAAGGAAAGCGGATTTTAGGCGGTCGCTTTCTTCAGCTTTTTCTTTAGAAATCTTTAATTCTGTAATATCGATGGAAACACAGGTTATGCTGACAATCTCATCCTGATCATTCATTAAGGGTTCAATTCTTAGTCTGTAAAAGTAAGGTTTTTTATTTAATGAGGTTTTAATTTCTTCACTAATGCTTTTGCCTGTTTTTAATACTTTTCTTTTTAAACGTGTAAGCTTTTCTATCTCATCAGGATTGGTTAGCAATTCATCATCTGTTTTTCCGATAATATCTTGTTTTTTTAAGTAACCATTGGAGTTGTAAATCCATGTGTATCTTAAATTCCTATCCTGCTGCCAAATTTCGATAGAGCTTTTGTTTAAAGCTACACGTAAACGAGCTTCACTTTTTTGCAATTCAATTTCAGCTTTTTTCACAGTTGTTATATCCTGAAATACACCTGAAAGGCGAATACATTTCCCAAGGAACATTTCTGGTTTTCCTATGGTATGTACCCACTTGTGGTTTCCTTTTGCCGTAATAAATTCTAAAATAAGATCATAAGGCTTTCCTTCATTAATGGCTTCATTGACTGCTTTTCTAATAATTCCTTTGCTTTCTCCAGGGAAAAATTCAATAGCTTCATCAACTGAAGGTTTATAATCTTGGGAAACTTCATGAATTATTTTAGTCACTTTAGAGTAATAGACATTATTTTCGTCAATATTTATTTCCCAACCACCAACTTTTGCCATTTCTCCTGTCTGTTCTAACAAAATCTCATGATGTTTTAATTTATTTTCAATTTCTTTTCTTTTTGTAATATCTCGCATGCTGCACAAAATGGCTTTTTTCTCTTCCCAAACAGTTCTTACAATACTTGCTTCAACTATACGAATACTTCCATCCGATCTGGGCAGTTCCAGTTCTGTTTGTTTTTCATCAATAATAGGAATTCCTATTTCCTTTCCTATTATTTCGGAATTATCACGCATAAGCATATCACAAGCCATAGGGTTGGCATACAAGCAAAGACCTTTTTCATCCAAAACAATGAAACCGTCCGGACTGTCTTCAATGAGTTTCAGATAGGGCAATATAGTGCTATTTTCTTCCATTTTCTTAACTTATTTATTCATATTTTAATGGTGATATATCAAGTTCCATAAGTACTTTTTCTTTATCTGATAGATCTCCGATCACTTTACGCATAGGAAGCGGAAGAACTCTCACAACAGTAGGAACAGCAAAAATCTGGTCATCGGTAGCTAGTTGAGGGTTAACCTTCAAATCAACAATCTCTATTTCATATTTTCCTGGAAATTTCTGCTCACAAATTTGTTCCAGATCATGATAAGTTTTTTGAGATTTCTTAGTCATTCCGACTACATATAGTTTCAGGAAAATATCTACAGAATCCATAATTGTGTCATTATTTGTTTTTATGATTAAGATTCACAACTTTTAATTATTTTAAATAAATACATCAAAATGCGGGTCTTTTAACTGAATACCGTTATCCGTAATTATCATTTCTTTAATTCCTTTGTCATGTTTCATTCCTCTTGATTTTAATAAATAAAAAATCCTTCTTTTTTCGTTTTTATAAATATGATCGTGAAGTATTAACCAGGCATCCATAATAGAAGAGATTTGTGAATTGGTCTGTTCTGAGCTGATGTCAGGTTCTGACAAATGTGTAAAATACCCTGTTATTTCATTTTCTTTTAAATAATCCATCAGGCGTGTTAACATGGCTTTAACCTCTACCCCTTTTCCCAGGGATAAGAAATTGCTTACCGGATCCATAATTAAAACATCCGGTTTGACTTTATCAATTAATTGAAGTATCTTTGAAAGATGTTCTTCCAAACCCAAAGCAGAAGTTCTTTCTGAAATGATATGCAATAGGTTGTTATTAATATGTTTACGTAAATCCAAGCCAATAGATTGCATATTTCTGCATATCTGATCTACAGATTCCTCAAAAGAAAAGTAAAGGCATTTTTCCCTCTTGGAACAGGCAGAATTGGCAAAAAGCGAAGCCATGCTAGATTTGCCTGTACCGGATGTACCCGAAATTAAAATACTGGATGCCCTGTAAAATCCTTTGTTATCCATCATGTCATCCAAATCAGGAATGCCTGTTGAAATCCTGTCTGTCAAGGCTGTATGAGTCAATTTTAGTGAAGTAATCGGGACTACTCTTATTCCATTAGAATCAATTATAAATGGATTTTCGTCTGAAACATGCGATGTACCACGATATTTCACTATGCGCAGCCTTCTTTTTGATATTTGATCAATTACGCGATGATCAAGAAGGATGACACAATCGGAAACATATTCCTCCAGTCCCTGTCGGGTGAGTGAGCTTTCACCTTGCTCTCCTGTGATTATTGCTGTGATTTTTTTTTCGTGCAACCATCTAAATAGTCTTTTGATCTCGGCACGCAACTTACTTGAGTTAGACAAGACGGAAAAAACGGTCTCAATGGTGTCTATAACCACGCGTTTTGCACCAGTTTTTTGAATAGCATTTTCCAGCCTTAAGAAAATAGGTTCTATAGAAAAATCAGCGGCTTCGGGTACTTCTGCGCCAGATGTATCTATATGTTCTATAAATAATTTACCGTTTTCTATATAGGATTTTAAATCAAAATCAACAATAGAATTAAAATTCATTATAAGGCTTTCAATATCTTCTTCAAATGACAAGAACACAGCCGGTTCATCAAATTCCTCAATTCCTTTAACCAAAAACTCCATACCCAGAATAGTCTTTCCACTACCTGGTCCACCGGCTATCAAAGTCGTTCTTTGATAAGGAAGTCCACCCTTTGTTATCTCATCTAAGCCCTTAATACCAGTAGGACATTTTGGTAGTTTGGAATAATTGTTTTTCATATCAATTCTTATTTTTTATAATGAAAATATTAATGAAGAAATTTATGTCGTTAGGTATAACACTCAATAATTAAATTGTCTAAAATCAATAATTAACAAATATAATTAAATAATTTACAACTACCAAATTTTATTTTATTTAAAACTAAGTTGTCCAAGAAATTCATAATTTGCAATTTAATAATTTGAACGTACTGAAGGATACAGGGTTGATAATTGTTCTCCGGATTCTTCAGTCGCTACTCTCCTTCAGAAAAACTTTTTATTTTCACGCGAACCGCACAAATGCATGAGATTGCTTCACTTCGTTCGCAATGACGAGATCGTTAGTGCTATATTCACACAGCTTCTAAAAAATCGGGACTATTGAGATTGAATGTAGGTGGGGATTATGGTAGATTTCTTCTTTGCTAAGACCAATTATTTAATTCCTCGATTATTGGCTGAGTACCTTTTTTTAAAGATACAAATCAATAAAAAATACTTTGACATCAATAGCCGTT
>JBNJFX010000080.1:0-5741 GCA_051747245.1 Bacteroidota bacterium | reverse complement strand
AACTTTCATACAAAAACTAAAACCTTACACAATGAGTCAATTGAGAAAAACCACTCCTAATGACACCTATTTCATTACATTAACACTAATAGGTTGGATCAAAAAATTAATTATATACATGAAAATCCTATGAGAGCAGGTATTGTAACGGATCCTCAATTTTATAAATACAGCAGTGCATGTATTGATAGTCCTTTAAAAATAACAGAAATTTAAAATGATGAGAAAAGCGCAATCTATGAGGTTAATTTGAAATTATAAAAAACGCCAGAGGCGAAAGTAATCATCACTAGCCGGAGGCTAGCGATAGAAATGAGTCTTCCGCTAGGCTAGCATCTTGCTAGTGGAAAATACTGCCGCCTCGGGCGGGTTTAAATTAAAATTTACCATCTAAAACCTCTTCTTTAACCAATTCAGCAATGATTAATTCCGTCATATCACTCTTAAAACGAAATTCATCACGTATATCCATCACATAAGCTTTTACTTTCATTTTATAATAAGAATGATTGTTATTGACTTCATTCAAGAAAAGAACTGTTATTGGCTTCCCTAAATAAATATATTTGGAAACTGTGGCAGCTTGTGTGGCTATTTCCCTGGTTTTAATAGTATCAATAGTAAGCGGCAAGTATATTTCAGCTACAACCTGGCAATTAGGCTCTCCTGCATTTGAATTCGATAAAGAACTATTCATCATCACTGCATTAGGCACAGAAACCAAAGAATCATCAGGCGTTACGATACGAGTAGAACGCAAACCAATTTCCACTACTTCACCATAATATTTATCAACTTCTATTTTATCACCAGAAACAAAAGGTCTATCTAATAAGATTACAATTCCGCCAAAAATATTCTTTAAAATATCCTGAGATGCAAACCCAATTGCCACTCCTATTGAAGCCGAAACTGCTAACATAGAAGCTACCGAAGGCTGATAAATCACTACAATAATTAAAAGGATAATGATCACCCAGCCCACTATTTTCACAATCGGGATTGAACCTTTAAAAGCTATCCTATATTTGGTACTGCGCTCAGCTAAGGCATTTAAAATGAAAGTGACAACCTTAATAAATACAAAACCAAATAGTAGAAACACAATGGTATAAAAGATATTAGCACTGGAAATCAGATTAGACAATTCCTTGATCTTACTTTCTCCAAAACCATCTTTCTCTTCAGCATTTTCAGTTTTTACCACTAAAGTATCAGCTGAAATATCCTTCTTAGCTTCTGATGTATCCGTTTTGGAATCTTTTTTTATACTATCTTTTAAAATCTTGGTAGAATCTACCGTTACCAAAGGCTTTTTAGGGATTTTTTTATCTAGCTTTTTAGAAAGACTATCGGTAATGGGCTTCACTCCTACTAAACTACTCTTCTCAGAAAGACTATCTTGCGCTTGAATTTGAAAAGCAATTAAAAGCCCAAAAAAAAGAGAAAGCATCCATTTTATTTGTCCTAACTTCATAATAAATTTCTTGATTTAAGGAGTTGAACAGTATTTCTGTATATAATCGGATTGACCAGAAATTGGGCATCTTTTTCAATCAACACACCATCTTCGAGCAATTCCAAGAGCAAAAATTTCGATTTGATTATGCTGTAAGATAAAACCTTAGCTACTTGTTCCAATTTCAATCCGTCATGCATAATCAAAGCTTGCAACACAAAAACCCTATCCATTTTTAGGGAAGCCAAAAAGCTTAAATCCGGCTTTTTGAAATTCTTAATGATAATGGTTTGATCATCCACTTTTTTAGTGGATAGAAGCCAAAACATCAATGCCATACTGATATTACTTTTGGCAAAATTATTCAATTCTTTAAAGAAACGTTCTTTCAGAAACTGCTGTCTTTCACTTTCATTCAGCTTCTTAAACTTTTTATCATTGATATCCTTATCCAAAGCTTCAAACTTAATTTTAAAGCCACTAATCCGATTTCTCTTAATAATTAACTGACTAATTTCATCATCGCTCAATGGTTGAAGAGGAATATGGTAACTGAAGAAGGCACTCATTTTCAACGATCTCTCCAAGTAATTAAAGGTGTAAATGGACATAGAACCAATCCAAAACACATTTTTCTGAGTAGCGGTCATAATGTCAATAAATTCTACCAAAGCCTTTTGCCCATGCATCTCCCTTAAGAATAGCTTTTGCAGATTCTCAAAAATAATAATACGCTTTTTACCTGAGTTAAGATGCTCTATAATTGATTGTTTATCAGTCAATTCGGTTTCCAATAATTCCGAAAAGCTTTCAAATAAGATTTGAGGATCAGGATTATTGATTTTCAATTCCGTACGCTGCGGCACATTATTAAATTTTATGTTTTTAACCGCATAATTAATCAGGGAAGTCATTCCACTCCATTTTTCAGCTGTAATTAAAACCGATGCATATTTTCCTTCCGTCCAAGCTATATAAGCCTTAGATATCTTTTCAATTTCTTTTTCCCTGCCTTCAAAAAGTACCATATCGGTTAAAGGCTCAATGGCATACAGCCTTTTATAAATGACCGGCAAGCCTTCAATGACTTGATTGGATTCATTTAAAAAATCTGATACCGCTCTATTAGGCTCATTTTCAATGGTAGCTGATAAAAAACGTTTTGATAGTTCTTCTTTGAGTTCCCAAGCCTTTTGATAATAAACAAGCGTGAATTTTTTAACTACTTGAAAATAGTGTTTTAGGAAATCAAGTGCCTGTTGAGTTAAGGCTTCAGATTTATGAATGGCTTTTGCCTTACTGATTCGGATTTTTAGGGCAGAAACATTTTCATTTTCCTTAAGCTTTTGTAATTCCTGAATCAGCTCATCGTTTATCTTTTTTAGCTCAGATTGCGCATTTTCTATCACTTCCTGAATTTGGCTATCTACCTCTTCAGCTGTGTTTTCAGCTCTTTCAAATCCATCGACTATGATGGTGCGCGCTTGATTTTCATTTGCCTCAGATCCCAATGAGTTAGAAGCCGAACTCAAAACATAGTGTACAATTTCATCTATATCACCCACCTTAATCAGCAACTCTCCCATTTTCTGGAATATATTACTTTTCAAAGCTTCCAATTTATCATTTAGCTTAGGCTTAATCTCAAATGATAATAACTCATAATTGGAAATAGAAGAAAGCTCATTATCTTCAAACGGTCTGTCAAAATGATTAGATTTGGTAACCACATAATCATTGGCCAGCTTTTCGATACGCTCACCAATCAAATGCTCCAGTCTATCCATCTGATTCAAGATTGTATTTTTGGAAAGACTCTCCTGCATTTTCTGAATCAAACCCTGATCCAATTGCTTATTGGTAATATATTTTACCTGAGTAATCTTTTTAGCTATATCTTCCCCCTCCTTATCTTCTTCATCAAATGTGGCTTGTGCTTCTGCTAAGAATGATTTGATGGGGCTAATGAAATTATCCTGCAATTTATCGTTCCATTCCCCTACATTATTATTTAAACCATCTATACTTTTCTGTAAGAATGACTGTAAAGCAGACAGTTCTAGTTCTGAGCGCCAATCTTCAAAAAGTGCATGAATTGTATTTTGCCAATGGTGGTGTTTTTTAGCAAACTGCTTTTTGAACTGCAGAAAATCCTTCTCAAGTCGCTTAGAATTTAATAACTTTTTCTTGTATTCAATAGTACCAACTAGCTCAAACTCTTCTTCATAAGCTTTACATAAGCGAAGATATTCATCATTAATTTTTGATTTGACAACTTTTATGAAATCCTCTCCAAAACCTATTTCTGAATTCTCAAAACCAGTGTGATTTTTATCAGTTGGTAAATCTTCAAAATCCCTAAGCTTAACCAAAGAAGCAGTAAATTCCTTTAGGATATTCTGATTGAGTTCATTAAAAGTATCCTGAAACCCATTAAAGAAATGGCGTTTAAATAAGGCTTTGGCTTTTACTTCATGCTTCCAATATTTTAAAGGTTTCTTGTTCTTTCTAAAAAGGTTAATAAAATGAAAAGGCAATTTACTTAAGCCAAAAAAGAAAATTTTAAATGGTTTTCTCAACTTTAATCCGAAGCTATCCTCTTTATGAATACTAAATCGATCTGACTTTTGCTCTTTTACAATTACATCGGGGACGGAAGAAAGTAAATTTTGGAATTCTGTTATTAAAGTAGCATGCAAAGCTACAAAATCTGCATCCTCAATCTTAGGTCGTTCTGCATAATTATCTTTAATAAATTCAAAGACAGCCTGCTTATATTCATCATCCGCTTTATAGTTAATTTCATTAGTTTGCACAGGTTTTTGTTCCTTAACAAACTCAATATGAGTCTTTAAAAAAGATTTATTTTGCTGAATACGTTGTTGAAAATACTCTTGCAAAAATGAATGCCACTGTACTGCAAGCTGTTCTTGATTTTCTTCCATTAATTAAAACGTAAGTTTGAAATTTGATGCATTTTACCAAATAATCAATTCTGGTACAAGAAAAAGCCCCCTAAATCCCCCAAAGGGTGACTTGGCGCACGGATTTTTTGTTGAATTTTAAGAAAGAGTGATTAGGTGTTGGAAGTTGGGAGTGAGAAGAAGAGATGGATGATTTGATGTTGGGTGTTGGATGAAGGGCGAATCAAATTAATAGCTTTATTTAGAACAAGTGACAAAATTAAATAAGTCAAATCAAGAAAATAACCGAACGCAAATGACTACCTTTCTGAACACTTAACAACGCTGATATCCAATGGCATTAAATTCTATTATCTTATTAATTGCCATTCTGGTCGGCTTATGGCTTTTCTTATTCATATTCCCCATTAATATTTGGATTACCGCCATTTTCTCGGGTGTCCGAATCAATTTATTGGAATTGGTTTTTATGCGATTTCGGAAAGTCCCTCCTGTCTTGATCGCCAATGCTATGATCAATGCCACCAAAGCTGGTATTTTGGATGTTACGACTGAAGAAATGGAAACACATTATTTGGCAAATGGAAATTTACCGAATGTGATTAAAGCATTAATCGTAGCCGATAAAGCAAACCTACAATTAACTTTCAAACAAGCAACTGCCATTGATTTAGCAGGAAGAGATGTTTTACAAGCCGTTCAGGTTTCTGTAACACCTTATATGATTGTAGTACCTTCTATTACAGGTGTTTCTTTGGATGGTATTCAGCTTTTAGCTGAAGCAAGAGTGACAGTAAGAACCAATTTAGGAAGATTAGTTGGTGGAGCTGGTGAAGAAACGATAAAGGCTAGAGTTGGACAAGGAATTATTTCTTGCATAGGAACCGCAAAAACCTATTATGAAGTTTTGGAGAATCCTGAAAGTATTTCTAAAAAAGTATTGGCAGATGGATTAGATGCTGGAACTGCTTTTGAAATATTATCAATTGATATAGCTGATATAGATATCGGGAAAAATATTGGAGCATTCCTACAAATTGACCAAGCTTCAGCTGATTTGAATATCGCTAAAGCCAAAGCAGAAGAAAGAAGAGCAATGGCAGTAGCCCTGGAACAAGAAATGTCCGCACGTGTTCAAAAAGCAAAAGCAATGGTTATAAAAGCTGAAGCCGAGATTCCTGTTGCGCTATCAGGTGCATTTAGGACTGGAAGGTTTTACTAGGAGTTAGAAGTTGGGAGCACGAAGTAGGAAGTTAAAGTGTTGAAGATCCCTAAATAGCATTGACCGTTTTGGTTAAACATTCATTTTATAATCCCACGGGCAATTATGAGCCTGAGGTTCTTTTCTTGGGCAAACT
>JBNJFX010000079.1:0-6128 GCA_051747245.1 Bacteroidota bacterium | reverse complement strand
GTTAAAGAATAATGGGGCAAGTTTAGACCTTTAGGAATAACAGCCTTCGCACGTGCTTTGCTCCGGCGAAGGGTATATCAAATCGGTTTGGGGGGTATTGAGCGCTTACTTTAAAAACAATTTGCCAGGCAGGTTTACACTGCAATTTACCACATCTTCTTTAATCAGTTTTTTCTTATATAACTTTCATCAGAAGATTTGCAAGGGTTAGCTTAAAGCCTACTTCAATTCTTTTTCAATTTTATGCAAATATGCAAAATCACGTAATTTACTAGGAATTTCAAAACTTTGTTGGCTTATTTTAAAATCAAATTTAAGTGCTGCTGATGTTGCCCCAATGGCTGCACTTAATGCGGGTGAAAGGCCGAAATATGAACCAACCCCTAAACCAATAGCAGCATTGGTTGCAATATTTGGAAAATTTAATTCTACTTTTACAGAAGAAAGTAACTTATCTTTCCATGTTTCAGAAAATACTTTATTGAGATCTAAAAGTGTTTTCTCAACAGATTCTATTGCTCTTAGCTTTGCCCTCGGTATGTCTTCAGATGAAATTACTTTTTCATAGAGCTCATCCATTGCTAAACGAAAAGCTAGTAATTCATCTTTGCGTAAATGTTTAAAGTTCAATATATCATCAAGTGAAACTTCAGGAACTGGTACTGGTATTGAAGAGTAAAGCTCAACTTCAACTGTACGCATATTTTGAGTTAAATCTTTTGGTAGACTTAAACAATGTGTTGGTTGTGCTAGTGCCCAGCATCCTGGTTCATTTTTATTTAAAGATCTAAAAGCGGCTTCTTGGGCTGTTAATAAAGCAAATCCAAGATTACCTGAAAAACTACTAAATTGAATTTTTGTTCTTTGTAGTATCCTTTCTTCCTTTAGAAACTTTGTCTCTGGTGACTCACCACCTATTTCTATAATATTGTTACTAGGCCATTCAATTTTATCCCAGTACAATAAATATTGCCTTAAGCTTTCTGGAGTAATAGGTCCTTTTGTACTTAGTTGAGGACCATTTATTTCAAAAGGTGGTACTACTATAATACCTCTTTCAGACATATAGTGCTCCTTCTAAAGCTTGTGATTAAGCTCACTGGTTTTTACGTAGCGACGGAGTAAGAGTAAGAATCTAGTGCAACAATTTGTTTTTAAAGCTTAAACCGCTGTTTGATATACTCCTGCGTCTGGCTAGCACTTAGCTCTGTGGTAGAAGGCCCAGTGCGGATATAAAACCGTTCAATATCGCCGTCCTTTAGAAATATCGGAGATGGTGACTTGCGGCACTTTATAACCATAACCCTACAGTCATCATGATCATCAAAATGAGCATGTAGGCTGGTAATAGCTTGTACGCCCATTCGAGTTTTGACAATATTCACCAGGTGTAGGCTCATCTTGTCTTCATTGGTAAAATTATCTGCTTGTATCCCAACTGGCGTACCATCATCTGAAAGCCCTATAACCAACATACCACCATTTGTATTTAGAAAACCTGACAGAGTCTTGAGCACCGACAACTCCATGCGAGCGTCTTTGTCACCGGTGTGGAGATTCATGCGCAGGGTAGACTTAAACTCGACTGCCTCTGATTCGCCGTTTAAAACTAATTTTGACAGATCGATATCTGAATCCTCTAAATCTTCTTCACTTTTTTCGGCAACAAGAATAGAGTACCCCTCAGCGATTACCTGAGCAATAAGTTCACGGCGTTTCTCCAGAAAGTCAAGGTAATCAAGTTGTTCCCAGTTTGGTGGTAGAGCATGTAATCTATACATCCGCTCAAGTTCAGTTTGTTTGAAGCGTGCCTTCATATAAGGCAAATAATCCGCAGGTGCTTGATCTGAAATATCTGAGTTATCAGCCCATTCCACCAAGGCGTAGTTGGCAATCTGATTGGTATCCCGGGTGCTTGTAATCTTTTGTTTACTAAGAAATCCTTTGGGGAATAGATGATGACGTTCAACAGCGGCTCGGTTTGCATTCATTGATGGATCAAGCAAGTCTGAGACCTTAATCTTGGAAAAAAGTGCATTTGCATCCAAAAGCACAAGTGCTGCATGATATGCGAATAAAGATGGGCTTCGCGGAGAAGAGGTCGCTAAGTCATTTGGTAGTGACACAGACCAAAAATCATTAGTAAGGGTGATGTCACAAATATGGCTAAGGGTTTTTACAAATGCATCAGAAGTGTTCACATCCCTTAAACGGGCCAAATCAAATTCCATTGCTGATTCTGGCGAACCAGTGAAACGCCCGGTGACAGCAGACATAAAAAACCAGCGAGCAATAATACGCCTAAGGTCGAACTCTGGGACATTGTATTCGGTGCGACCAATCAAGTAAAGAATGTAAGAGAACAACAAATTGTTTTGCGAGCTAATCATTTTGCCGCTACGAAAACCGGCTTGGCGAATGCAGTTCATAAAATCATGCCAGTATTGCAAGTTCAGTGTCCGTTGCTGGGCATCCTTCAGATTTTCAAATTGTTGCTCGCGGCGCTCATCACTGAATTTTTCCGTTTCCAAATCCTTACCACGTAAAATCGAGTAGACATATTTCAATCTGGCACGCTTAAATGCCACTCCAACGGCAACTCTCAATAACTGATCTGGAGACGGGTCAATGAAGTGATTGAACGGTGATGAGTCGTTTTTTGATGGTTTTCGAGATTCGCGACAAAATTGCTCTAGAGCGGCTCGCCCCTCGTCCCAAAAAACCGACATTAAGGTTAGAATAAAGTCGGCTTGTTTTAATGAAGTCCCCTGGCTATTGATTCGCACAAAAACATCTGAGACAGCCTCCTCGTCAATATCCGATGCCAATTCGAGGGCAGTGAATGGAAAGCTCAACAATCCCTGAAGTTTACTTATTGATTTTTTGATGGCTTTGCTCTCTTCAGCAGTAACTTTACGGGAAGAACTAAGACCATCAAGATAGTTCTCAACTATTTCAAAAAGATCGGTGTTATCATTCCAAAGCAAGGAAATAGAGGGGATAAACGATTTATCTCGACGAATAGCCGCATCTGCTACCTCAAATCTTTCTTCCAGAGGATTAAATGCAATATGAATTTGTTCGCTTTCGAAATTTTCTCGCAACACCGGGATGTTCTTAACAACCGCATAAAGAGATGTGAGTCTCTGCTGGCCGTCCACGATAACAAGCCGTGGAGGTTTTTGTTTGCTGTCGATGCCTATGGTTCTGGCAGAATCAGCCAAGGCATTTTGCCAGAAAAGCAGGTAACCTACGGGATAACCTTTATACATGGAATCAAATAGATTCCGCACCTTCCAGTTTTTCCAGACAAATGGCCGCTGGATGTCTGGCAATCCTATCTCACCGAGACCAATGTATTTCACTAACGAGCCAAGGTCATAGTCGACTTTTGTAAATACGGTTTCGCTCATTTTATCTCCAATAGGGCTAACAATTATTATTTTACAAAAATACACAGTATCATGAATAACATCATTTTTTAAAAAAAATGAATTAATAATGCATGAAAATCGATTTTATCAGGTCTTTTAAATAAATATTACTATTTCTATATAAATAGTTTTTAATTTCAAAACAGCTATTTATGTTTTAAACTCACCCGTATTAAAGTATGTAAAATTGCATAAAAAAACATAAACTTTAATATTGTCTTTATATACATTTATAATCAATTTATTTTTAAATCTCAAAGAACAGGCAGCATGATTATATACCCAAAAACCTTATAAATTTTCAAATTTAAAACATTCTTATATATTTATAAACCTTACAAAACCTTACTTTTATTAAAAAGAATAATGCAGCTGTAAACCTTTAAAAAGAGAGCTTTGAATATTGTTTTATCAATACTTAAAAAATTTTATTGAGTTAAAGTCGCTAATATAGCAGGTGTAGGTTTATATTTGTTGTCATGCTACGTTATTTTTATTCTGGTACTTTCCATATAATCTGTTGAACCGTTCCGTTCCGGTTTCAATACCAAACTGCTTTTTAAATCGTTCTTTAGCCAAAGGACAATAAAATTCAGGCTCCCAGATAAACTCCTGATTATATAAACAGGTTGCTCTTGTGCTGTATCCGTCCTGAGTTATCCCCAGATATTCACAAGGTTTAGAATCAATGCAATTATCCATTTTTTCAACCTCTGGAACTGGCACGGACTCAATCCCGGCTTTTATCTTTTCTATTAACTCAGGTTTACTTGTTTTTAAGTATTTCAAGATCTGATTTTTTTCTGTTCCTGAGTATTGATCCAATCCTGAATATTTAAGTTTCCCATTTTCAGACAAAAACAGATCAATACATTTTCCGTTTAAGAAAATTTCCATTTTTAAATCTCTCCTGAGTCAGGGATATCAAAATCAAACTCAAGCTCTTTACTTGGAATATCTGTTTTTAAATTATTTTCCTCTGAAACATCATAACTATCATAACCATGATAACCAACGTCTTTATTGTCAGTGCTTTCATTTTGATTATGATGACTTTTCATCATATCAGTCATAACTAAATTTTTGTTGTTTTCTTCTTTTTTGTTTATGTTGGTTATGTGGTTATGTTCATCATAACTAAGCTGTGAGCCAATATTACCAGTGGTTTGGTTATGTTGGTTATGTTGGATATGACCTTTGGAGTAATAATTTAAAAATGTATTCAGTTTATCATCACAAATTAAACAAGTAGCCCTTTCCCATTTTCCAGATTTATTTTTATAATTACCTTGCCCCCTTGTCTTATTTAATCCAGCCTTTTCAATCAACTGCCCGATCTTTTTACTTGTAGGCTTTATATTGGCTTTATGTTGTTTATTGTACGCCGCCCTGATATCTTTAAATTTTAAATAATTATCTTCGTTTTTCTGGTCTTTAATTTTCATCAAAGTACTTGCAAGGTTTTTTATTTCTGAATCATCTAAATTTAAACTTTGCTCTTCGTCTAAAACCAATACAGCCATGACATTAATAAACTCTGAAAAATAAAACTCTGTTATTTCAATCGCTTTTTGATATGTATCCCCAGATATTTCACCAGTGATTATTGAGCTGTTTTTGAAGCAGTCCAAGCATTGCAGTAAACCAGCTATTCTATGGCAATCTGAAATTATTTTATTTATATATCCTCTGATAATCTCAGGGTATTTTAAAGACTGATTTTTTACTTTATATTCCCACTCTTGATATAAGCGGAAAGCATGAGGGGAAAACTTTAAATATTGTTCTTCTGGATTTTCTTTGAGTTTTTCATACCATGATAAAGCATTGGTCAATATTGTTTCCCAGCAATTTCTATTGTTATCGTCCCAAATCTCCCCGGACTCATAAAAGAATTTATAGTCTTCATAAGTATACAGGAATCTTTCCACTGCACCATTTTCAGAGTGAACAGAATTATTAAAAGTTCTTTTCCATACTTGCGGCTGAATACCACCGAATACAGCCATAACAAGATCAATAGTTACTTGTTTACCTTTACGCTTAATTGTTTGGCTATATCCATCTTTTAGGTTTAGTATCTTTTCATTATCATTGCCTTTTCCGCCTTTATATTGGTTTGCTGCATTAAAAAATCCACTTAATTCATGTTGTCCGGATATAGTCCCGCCTGAATGAGATAAATTATCTGCTAGTGCTTCCATTGTGAAATCATCAACTAACAGTGCTGGTATCTGTTTTGGCTCCTGAGCTTCCTCCCCTAATGCCTTTAATCTCTTATACTCTTCAAGCTCTTCACAGTATTGTTTTTCTTGATTTTTTTGAACTTTACGGATTGAAGATTGAAGTTTATTTATAGCCGGGCTTTTCCCTTGTCCCTTGTGCCTTATATCGCAATAAAAAAGGACAGTTGGTATTTTGAAACCTTTTTTTATCTCGATTTTAAAAGCATTTCCCAAAATTCCGGATAAAATAGACATTGCCATTCCAGGTAATTGTTTTGAGCTACTGTTTAATGACTTTGCAAGTTGTATAAAAGATTCCGCCAGATCATCAGGTAAGCAATGAAAAGGATAAGCTCTTAAAGGGTAATCTGTTTGAGCTGTCCTGATAACAGGTTTAATGTTTTTTTCTTCTTCAGCTTCCTCTTTAGAATATCGGTTTAAATTACCAGGATTATTTATAAAATCTGGG
>JBNJFX010000078.1:0-6346 GCA_051747245.1 Bacteroidota bacterium | reverse complement strand
GGATAGCACTTCCGTGCATATTCCAATAGCCACCACATGATGGTCTTCACAAAGACCTGTGTCCCTTGAATATTGCTTTCTCGGGGGCCAGCTTCATTAAAGGGTGCTGGATTCGATACCCCTTGTTCAAGAAATACAGTGGGTTCTACTAAAACGAAAATATCGAGGCAACTACCTGATATTATACAGGATATATGAAAAATAGGTCTATTTCAACAACCTTTACATTATATTTTAATTTAAAGACCATTTACTTCTTTTACACCATCCACCATTGCTTTCCAAAATGAATCAGGACACTTCGATAAATTTTTAAAAGGTTTTCCATTAGCAGGGTTTAATCCTTGATCATATCTCTTTTTCATAAGACCAAACCAGATAAATATGGTATTAGGGATTCAAGGTGTAGTAGTTCTTATTATCATATTTCACTATGTAATCATTTATAGCTTCTAATACCCAGATAGCATATTTCTTATCAAAATCAACATCGACAATTTCAATGTTTTTTGCTTTATAATGCTTTAATGATATTCTCAGATTTCTAATAATTTCAACATTATCATCTAAATCATTAGCAATACTTTTGGCAATAATTGTAGTTTGCAGACCTAATTCAGACTCCAATCTGTTTTTGAGTTGTTCTTTTCTAAATGTAAACTCTGGTGACTGTAAAACAGACAATTTTTCATTCACTATCCATACAACAATAAACTCTTCAAGAATTTTTTTTCTTTTACCACCTTTGACTATATCCCGGTAAACATCAAGCAATCCGGGAGTCGTAGTCTTAACGTCAAAATCAGCCAGGAAAGCAAGCAATACTTTGACATCCCGATTTAGCAAAGAGGACAAATCTTTTATTTTAATATGGAAACCGGATGATTTCAATCTTTCTTTATCTTCAGCAGAAACATCACCATAATAAGTGGTTATCCCCAATTTGTTAACCGGTAACTTAATTTCAAAATTCTTATCAAAATAAAACACTCCTGCAGTACCTGGAATTGTTTTATTAATAACAACAATTTCATTTCTTTTGTCACCAAACAGTTGAGAATGCTCTGAAAAGGGTTTAAAAATTTCAGACTCTGATAAGACCGTCACATTCTTTATGACATTGTTATTTATAAGTTTCTCGTAATTTCTAAGTAATTCATTTTCATCATGAGTGTTAAAGTTAAATTTAAAATTTGCCTCAACGTCAGATAGTTGCAGGAGTCTTTTAGCTAGTATCAGGGAAAAACATTCGACCTTATAAAAATCGTCCCGTATAAGCGGATTAGGGTATAAAAAATCTAAACCTTCAGCCAAGAACGCCCGGAAAAATATTACCCAAAATAAAACCTGTAATTTCTGAATAGATTTTTCACAACTCTGGATGATGTCATCCTGATACAGATCGACATGAAGATTTTTTTTATCAATGGCAGAATCAGATAAAGCCGCCAGGAAATAGCCATACATCACCGAATAATGAGGTCTAAATAACTCAGGAATCTTTGTAAATGCTTCCTCATTTGCCAAAACATTTTTCCAGTTAATTTTCCTAAACCATGCTTTATGTTCCTTATATATATCTTCTGATATCCTTGCTTTATCAGGATCTAGAATAGTCTCAATACAAAATTTACCCCACCAGATAAATTTGAAACAGTCTTCTGAAGCTTCGCCCTTCACAGGTTTTTGGGGGAAATCACTCTGGTCATGAACCGCGATAATCAGTTTTTTAACAAATGGTGTTAAATCCGAAAGGCTCTCAATAAAACGTGAAAGTTCAGTTTTTATTTCAGGATTATTTTTCCTGTACCCATAGACAATTAACTGAGTTAATGATCTACGTAAGCAGGTATAAAACTCAAATAATCGCTTATCCTCTAATGGAAGATCTAGCTCAGGTTCCTCCTGATCTTTAGGCGTTTTTGTTTTTGATAGAGATAGAAGTCCCGGAGGCACTTTAAATTGATTTCTAAAAAGATTAAATTCAGATTTCGGAACCTCAATTTGATCCACAGATGAAAACAGAATAACGGCATTATTACCATTATTCTGGATTATATTATCCTCATCAAGCTCAACAACAAACTTACAGGCTTTTGTTCTTTGGGTATAGTTCAGTTGTGAATATGGAACAGAAACTATTTTTGTAAACCATAGAATTTCTGTTTGATTGTAGGTCAGAAAGACTTTTTTTTCCATCGTCGTCCAATCCTTTAAAATATATCGTCGAAAGACTCAAGTTCTTCATCGGGATATTCTTCTATTGTCAGATTCTTTAATTTACTTATGGTTTCAGGGTTTCTTATGATATATAAACCTGAATTACTTCTTGTAACAGAAACATAGATCAACTCATCAATTGCATCGCCCAAAGACCCGGTCACCGATTGGTCAAATCCAAAGACAATTACATTTTCAAACTCTAAGCCCTTGGCACTGTAACAGGTAATTAGCAATGGATCATTAGAGTTAAAATCATGAACTCTAAAGTCTCTGTTATTTTGAAAGTAGTGTGCATTAATACCTCTGCTGGACAGTGTTGCATGCAAGTCGGATAATTTTTCTTTATTTGGGGAAATTATTCCAATGCGGTTCCGATGACTTTTCAGAGAGTACAAAATATTAATAATTTCTTCTTTTTCCTCATATAAACTAGCAACGTCAAGTAATTTAACTTGTTTCTGCTCAATTTTTTTTACTTTCTTTTCCAGACCATCATGCTTTTTCGAGAAGTTTTCAGCCACTTTCGCTATATTTTTGTGGAAACGAAAAACATCAAATAATTGTTCAACCCGACTGTCCTCGGTTACATATTTTTTCTTCAAGTCAGACTCATAAATACCTTGATTGAAATCACCCATTGAAGTCACTTTTCTAGCGAGTTTTTTAACGAGTTTCCATTCCTTGTTGCTCATATCCTGAACTTCATCTATAATGGCGACATCCCATGTGGATTCAAGTTGTTTTTCCAGTAAACAAGAAAGTAATCGATCATACTTGTCCTTATACGAAAGACTATGATCAGCCCATATACCGTTTCTTTTTGCCAGATCCCAGAAAAACTTGTCTTTAGTAACAATAGTAATATTATCCGTCAGTCCCAACTCCTTGAATGAACTTTGTAAGTAGCCATACAGAGAATGGTTGTAGATCATGACAAGTGGTATCGCCAATTGGCTTTCTACCAGATCTTTAATGGTATAGAGACTGATTAGAGTTTTACCTGAACCGGGAGGCCCTTCAACGAACAGGTTGTCATTGTCCCGGGAAACTCTTCTAATGATCCCTTTCTGGTCATTAGCCAGTTTATTGTAAGGAATTAAAAACATGGCTACTTTCCTTCTATAACATTATCTGAATAATTTTAAGTTTCTGAAATATTTTTGAGCAATCAAAAAAGGCTATTCTTGAATAGATTTAAGCTCTGTCCTGCGATCTAAATATTTTATCTCATCATCATCGTTTCTGCTTCTGTCCGGTTCAACATAAGAATATTTTTCACCGGCAATTTTGAAAACACCTGGCAGTAAAACCCGTTTAACAAACTGGTTGAAATAATCGGGATTTGACTTGTAATCCTCTATAATTGCCAGAGCTTCATTTTTGCATTCAATATTGCAGTCATCTTTTAGCAGAACAATTTTACATCTGACGCTTTCATCTTGTTTAGTTGATTCAGGTTGGTTTTGAAGGTAGCTCAGGGCTTTAGCAGAACCTTCCATGCTTGCAATTACTAATGAATAATTATAAATAAATACTGGACTTTCAGGATCTAGCTCAATTGCACGCTCCAGAGCAGTACGGGCAGCCTTGGTTTTACCCATATGTGAATTGCCTATATAAAGCATATTCCAGGCCCAGGAATCCTGATCATCAAATCGTCTGATATATTCTTCAGCAGTTTCTACAACGCCTGCGTTGTTATCAACATCTGCATGTAATGGTATCAGTCTGCGTAAAGCTTCTTTTTCTTCCCTAGCATCGGCTTTTGACTTTGCCCTGGCTAATTCTTTCTGAGCTTTTGTCACTTTCAGTTCGTTTTCCGCGACTTTGCCGATAGAGAACGGATTATCAAAACTGGCATCGCAAATATATTCACCGTCAATATAAACCTTCAGGTCAAAGATTTTATCGGCGGTAATATTTGCCTTAATGGTCACAAACCCATCGGTATCATGAAACCTATTTAATTTTTCTCTTATTTCACCAATCGGAAAATCAACATCATTTATACAAACCGGTACGACAATTTCATTATTCATATTAGATTGCAGTTTAAATTCCGGCAAAGAGAACGGACCAGCAGGAAGTTGTGTCCCCTGTTCAATAATCGGTTGAAAGCGATTGCCTTTGATAGTAATCCCTATCGTGTCACTAGTTATTGGCTTAATTAGAGACACTTTATGAACATAATAAAAATATGAAAATACTGCCGCGCCTTCAGCAACCAATTTATCTGGCTCTGAGGATTGCAGAGCAATTGCCTTTTTCAACTTATCTTTAACTAGAGATACTAAAAACGGATTAAAGCTGCTGCCACCTATGAACAGGACATAATTTATAGCATCTAGGGTTAAATTCGATTTTTCAATGATTTCGCTGATGGAATGGCTGGCCGTAGTCACGGATTTATCCTGCAACCTGAAATTATAATATTTTCCACGAAATACCTTTAAAAATAACTCTTTATATTGCTTACCATTGATAGACAGTTCACCCATATCATAGGTTTCGCCTTTATAAACTAAGACACAATCCTCAACGGTTGCATTAACTGACGCATAGTCGATTTCCTCAACATCTTTATCAGCTACTTTCAGACTTAGATTTTCACAGATGGCAATTTTTAATTTCTCACCATAAACAGCAAGCTGAGGGATCAGAGTGTTCTGCAAATCATAATGGCCAATGTCTTCTACCTCCGGATACTCTCTTTTTAATAACGGAAATAAATATTCTTCAGCAATGACAGAGTCGATATCCTGGCCGCCCAGATCGTTGTAACGGGAAATGGCTCTGTTAGCTATAATTATACCAGTATCTTTTCTGAAATCGACATTCAGAATGGAAAGATCTAGGGTACCGCCACCAAAATCCACTACCAGTACATTTTTGTTCCTGACATTATTGGCCCAGGATTGTTTTTCAGAATCTTCCAACCTGTTAAAATATCCGATAAAAGCCGCGCTTGGTTCGTCAATTAACATGGTCGGAGACGATTTAATTTTTCCAAATTCACAAGCCTTTAACACATCCTGTCTTTGATTTGCCTGAAAGGACGCGGGTACGGTAACAATTGTATTTTCCAGAACCTCATCTTTTCTTTTCAGAAAGTTAGCACGACAATAATTTAGTATCCTACCAGCGATTTTGTAAGGCATATTCACTTTTTCGCTGATGGCATCAGGATACATAGGAAAACGTTCCACGCCCATTTCTACTTTCCAGTGATAAAACATATTCTTTTTATATTCAAAACCATCTCTGCCTTTTAGATAATATAAATTATTACCCACATAATATTTTTTGTCAGGAGTAATTGCCAATATGGATGCGACTTTCTCATCATGAATATCCGGCACATACTTATCAGGACTTTTTTGAGGTATTGATACGAACTTAACAGGAATTTTTATGGTTTCACTAAAATTAATATCTCTGCTATCGACAGTTGCCATCAATGTGTATGTTGTACCCAGATCAATACCAATACAGACATAATTTATATTAGAAAGTGTATCTTTGTTCAGAACCGGAAATATATTCTTATCCATATTATTCCCCTGTTAAAGTTTTGTTACTACTCAGCTCATATATGAATACAGAGACGATTTTCCATAGCCTCGCGCTGAAATGTTATTTGTTCATGTATCAAATTTATTTTTATAAAATTTGGAGTTGAAGTGAAAGTTGAAAAAAATCAAGCAATAGCAACGACAAATTCAACTGTAAAGACACGACACAGCGCCAAACATCGGCTAAAGAAATCATTTGCAAAATAAAACGCTTGCCTTAGACAAAATTACTAGAATCATCAAAGAATTGTTCACATCGCTGGCGAGTCATCCGAGTCGACTTATTGCCAAACAAAAAGTGCTTAAGTTTAGGTAGGAAATTTTTATATCCGGTCTTGTCATACTTTGCAATCTGCCTTGGCTTACTCATATCAATCGAAGTAGTCCGAAAGATCGAGCTTTCCCCTTGGTGAGCTGCTTGGTTTTCAGGAATTAAATCAAAATTCGCGAACTTCCCAGTTCGTTGGTCAATCCTGTATTCAACAACAAGCTTATTGTGTCCTTCCTGAGAGACCTTTATCGATTGTGACTTTTTATAAAGATCATTTGCC
>JBNJFX010000077.1:0-7432 GCA_051747245.1 Bacteroidota bacterium | reverse complement strand
TATTAGTTTCGTTATGGTTTCTATATGAAACTAAAAAGGGCAGGGGATTATTGCAAGAAAAATGAAGGTACCTAACGACATTGCGCATAACCGGCAGGCGCAACGATGTTGAATTAATTACAAAACGAAAGATTAACTAATAAATGGAAGGGAGGCAAGGAGATGGCGAGGCCTGTCCGCGTTAATGCGCGGGTTAGGCATTTTTAGTAACTGTTGTTTGAATTGTCATCTCTGAATGATCCAATGTATCCAAAATTATTAAGAAGGAATCCAATGCCTGTTGTACAAAAAGAGAAAGTTCTTCATCTCTCCATGGATCTATCATTAGTACCAAATTTAAGATTATTAGAACCTTCCTTTTCTGCTTTTTGAGATACTCGTCAATATCCCCTTTAACTTTAGGTAATCTTGAATTGTCAGCGTAAAGAAGAAGATTTCTTTTGTTCGCAATATCTTTAATATATTTCTTAACGCTTTTGAAGGCGTTTCCCTCCACAATTTTTTGGAACTCTTTTTCAAAAGTAACAGGCCCATTTTTACTATCAAACATCGTAAAATGCAATGGAGGAATCGGCTCAAAGTATCCATCAAAATTTAAAGGTTTTATTCCAAGCTTGATAGCACTTCTACTTTCGATTTCAGTATGTGAAAGTCGATATTCTTCAAATGGAAACTTCTCAATTTTTCCAACTCTCTCAAGGAAAATACTAACACTTTGTATGAAAGGATAAAGAGCTTGTTTATGAATGTGAGATTTGAAAGAAAGACGACTGGCATTTTTATATTGTCGATTTTTCAAACAGAAGAATAAACTTGCAGCAGCTTCCTCTTCTGTTGTTATGGCTCGAAAAACTCCCATTTCTTTATCTATTTCTTTAATTTTGTGAGCTTTTCTGAGGTGGCGAATTGAATTTTTAGCACAGTTTTTTACTGCACCGTTACAATCTTCAATTGCTTCTATCGAAGCTTTTTCAAATTCTGACAAATTCAATTTTGAGATCTTCTCTTTTTAAAATGCCTAACGACATTGCGCTTAAGGAGCGCGCAAAAGTTTGTTGATTTGTTAAATAATGAATGGAGAGTTAAAAAGCCAAAAGTGAGCAGAGAATAGGCGAGGCGCGTCCCCTTAAAGCGCTGGGTTAGTTTGGGAACTGAGGATTTCGGGCCAGCAACACTTGCGGGAAAAACGACGGAACCAAACAGGGGACGCCCGATGATTTAAGCCCAACGGCCAAGACAAAATGGGAAATAGGATTTTGGGAAAGGCAAACAACGATGCGGCAAATTGAATGGTGGAAGAGGCAACCGAGAAGAGGCTGAAAAATGAATATTTTTACAGCCGAAACAGCCTTTTTTGACAAACCGAGAAGGCCGGCGGGCAAACTAACGACCTGGCGCATAACCGGCGCACGGATTATTGTTGAATTAGCAACTAACGAAAGAAGAGACGTAAAACCAAGAGGGGCAGAGAATTGGCGAGGTGCGTCCGCGTTAATGCGCGGGTTAGGTGTAAATTTTTAAGTAGCAAAGTTTTCTACTTCTGATTCAAAATTCTCACTTCTGATATAGTTATTAAAAGCCTGCAAATTACTTTTGTAGAACGCTAAGCTCATTGATGAAGTCATTATTAAAGCTCTGTATTCTTCAAATAAAGAATCATTACCTGGATAGTCTTCATAAAATTCATTCAGGGATGTTTTGACAGTTACCATTTTGTCTGGTAAATCATTCAATTTTTTAAAATTTAAATTATGAGCAAATTCATTTCTTATTTTTTTGATTAAGTTTGCAGCATTGATTAAACGTGAAGGAATAATTTTAAATGATTTTAAAAGTTGGAGCTTTGGTCCAAAGTGATCTCTAATAGGTACTTTAGAGAATTTGGGAAACAACTCGTCCAATAAAGAGTCAAGGGTGTTTTCAACTAAAATAGCACCATGAATAGCCAAGACTCGGTCATCATTGAAACTTGAAATGTGCTCAATATTCTTCTCTGCTTGCTCACCAATTTTAGCTGCAATATTCTCTGGATTATCACCTCTAATGACGCTACTAAAAATTGTTTCTCCTTTAGGTCCATCAAAATTTGGGGGTGAAGGCATTTTCATGATAAATGACAAAATTTTTATTCACTAGAATAAGTGGTGAAGTGTTTAGCTATTTAAATCTAATAAAAATAAATAGTGCACTTGTTAAAACAATTGTTAATAATATTTCAATTAAAAGCTGCCCGGTATTTATTTGGCTCTCCCACTCTATTGTTCCATCTACTGATTTATAATTTTCTTTGTTAAGAGTATCCGCTTCTAAATCTTCAGCTTTACTTTTTGAATCAGTATTTTCTTCTGAAAGAATTAAATAGGTAATATCTTCCTCAAAATTTGAATCAGAAAAAGTAAGATGGCGGGTTTCTTTAGTCCAATTTATATAAGGTGAATCACTTTCACCATGATTGCCTGTTGGGATCATCATCTGCCAGGGTGCTTCATACCCATACCTTTGATGTTCTAGTTCATTTTGTCTTTTTAATTTTTGCCATTGCTCAGCAGTTTCAGAATGTCCCTCCATTTTTACTGGTGGATAAATAAGCACACCAATTAGTAATATAAAGCCAACGCCAAGTATAATTTTCTCTGATGTCTTCATCTCTTTTCGTTTGATTAATATTTACACCTAACGGCATTGCGCATAAGGTGCGCACGAATAAAGTTGATTAGTTAAATAATGAACGGAAAGCTAAAAAGCCAAAAGCTGGCAAGACCAGGCGAGGTGCGTCCCCTTAATGCGCGGGTTAGCCGTAAATTAGATTTATTTCGAAGTTAGAGATCAGACAAAGAAAAGCTAAAAGATAAAACCAATCGAGGCAGAGAATACACTGTTCTTGCTATCCCTTTCTCCAATATTAACTAGTCCTGCATTATATCGGATGTTCAAATTGATGAATTCAATTTGATAACCCAATCCTAATGACATACCAATGTCTGATTTATCATTTAATTCTCCACTATTTACTTGAGCTCCATCTGCTGTAACTTCAGATTCAGTATTCATGTTGATTCCAAAATATGGGCCGAATGTTAAAAATGGATGGGTATTTTTAGATATCTCATAACTATATTTTAGCAAAACTGGGATTTCGAGATAGTCTCTTTTATTTACAATCTCAACCCATGTATTATTATCTATCCCAGCATACCCACTATCTTGAGTTCCTTTTTGGCTATAAATTATTTCTGGTTGAATCGAAAAAGAAGAATTAGAAATGGGAATATCTACAAAAGCACCTAAGTTTATACCAGTTCTAGAGTCAAAATTATAATCTGCATCAATAACATTGGCTAAATTTACGCCACCCTTAATTCCAAAATTGGTTTGGGATAAAGAGTAGTTAGTTGTAACAAACAAAAAGAGGAATAATAGAATTATATATTTTTTTAAATCCATAGTATTATATGATCGATTTTTAGTTTAATTAATATTTACGGCTAACGACATGGCGCATAAGCTGCACGCGAATAAATGTTGAATTAGCAACTAACGAAAGACGAGACGTAAAACCAAGAGGGGCAAAGGATTGGCGAGGCGTGTCCGCTTAATGCGCGGGTTAGCTTGCTGTTAATGGTGAGAGTATTACTCAATTTCTAATACTGTTCTATCGGGAAAATATTCTTCTTTTAACCTAGGGTCCACGTATAAAGTTTTGTCAGGCAAATCTTCAGAAGAAATATAAACTAGGGCTTGCGGTCGTTCCAGGTCACCCAAATAAAAATAATCGTTTTTAATTATTACAATTACTCCACTTTCTTCTAATTGGTTAGCTGTTTCTCTGTTAATCTTCCCTTGCATTTCTTGTAAAGATGAATCGGTGATAATTTTAAGATCCATAAGTAAATATACTTTTGTTTACAGTTTTACTGCTCCTAATGCTATAATATTATAGCATTCACTATAAGTACTATGATAATTAATAAGATTATACTACCGATTATGGCAGCAGTACTTACTCCTCGTTTGTCTGGTTCATAACCTGGATTATCCAAATTCGTTAGAGTTTCTATTAATCTCTCTGTTACATTTTCTTCGGCAGTACTGCCAATGTCATTAGAGCTTGCTTGAATTAATATTGTTGTTTCTTCTTTGCCTCTTTCTACGAGTGAAGACCTAACTTTTACGGAATTAAGGCCATACTTAATTTTACTTTTTATGAATTGCTCATCTTTATTCTTTTCCTTCACACTTCCAATCTTATTGATGGCCTCTTCTAGGTGTGCAAATGCTTTAGAATAGGAGGCTGAAACTAAAACTTCATTTTTAGACTTTTTCTTGATCTCAGGATAATTATTCATAACTGATTATTTAAAATTAACGCTCTTGTTAAGAATGTAGTTAAGCAAGCTAACGACATTGCGCATAAGGGGCGTGCAAAATAATGCTGAATTTATTTTAAAATGTACTACGGAAACTGACCAAACCGAAACTGGCAGCCGACGGCGAGGCACGTCCCACTTAATGCGCGGGTTAGGTACACCTGTTTTTTTGAAGTAGTATTTAGGTTTTAAGCAATTAGTAATTATTTTTAGCACAAATCAATCTGGAATTTATGCGGTGGTTATGAGTGAAGAAATAATTAAAAGAGGCTATAAAGAATCAGGTGTCAAAGTTGGCAAATATCAATATTACGACATTGGTGATAGTACTCTTACACAATTAAAAAAGTATCAAATAATACCACGCAAAAAGTATGGGGAGTATTCCAGAAAAAAACCAGATGGGTTACTGGTTGATAGGAGGAATAAAAATAAGATTGATGTAATTGCAGTTGTTGAACACAAACAACCGACAAGTTTTAAGTCTGACAAGCAAAAAAAATCAGCTGTTGAGCAATGCAATGATATATGCCAAGAGTTAGATGCAAATATTGGAATAATTTCAGATGGAATTACTACTATTTGGATAAACCCTAAAAAAGGGAAGGATGAAAATAATTATGTAGATGGAAAAGATAACGAAAGATCTTATACCCTAATAAAAGATGAAGATGGAAAAGAAGTACAGGAAAGGTTTTATATAAATCTTGAGGATTGCATAGACTTAGAAAAAGCTGACGATGACACACAAAATACCATCTTTTTAATTGAGCGTATTTTAGATTCAGTTGGCAAAAATAGTTCAAAACTAGAGAGGAGTGAGCAAGTTGACCCAATGCCTCTTGCTCGTAGTGTTTGGCAAGATATTTATATAAACACCGGGAAGCATCCTACGAAATGTTTATACAACGTAGTTGAATTATTTATATATAAATTTATAAGTGATTTAGGACTTTTAGACCCGCCTTATTCATTTGAATATTTGCTCAACCTTTATAAAAAAAATGGCAATGCTGATAATGTACTTAAAACTTATGCGAAAAGTGTCAGGGGGGAAATAATAGACTTATTTCCCGAGTCACCTAAAGATGGTACGACTATAATAAATGGTACTATATTTGTAACCCCACAAGGTGAACCAGTTTTAAGCCAATCCACACTGTTTGTTAATTCATTACAAAAATTTGATAATTTTGGCTCCCTCAAAAATGTAAAGAAAGATTTTAAAACAAAATTATTTGAAAACTTTCTAAAGCAATCTCAAGACAAAAGTAAACTGGGGCAATTTTTTACTCCTCGAAAAGTAGTTAGAGCTATCGTTGAAATGGCTGATGTTGAAAACCTATCAGAAGGCAGTCGTTTTTGTGACCCCTTCTGTGGTGTCGGAGGATTTTTGCTTGAACCTCTCCATTATGCCAATAGAAAGCGTGATTTTGTGCCTAAGAATAATAAAATAAAGCCAAGTATTACCTACGAAGGATATGACAAAGGAAGTGACGACGATGAGGAGCGTACTATAATATTAGCTAAGGCTAATATGCTAATTTATTTATCAGAAATAATTGAGAAAAATAAGACGCTTACTCAAAAATTTGCTAAAGAAGTATTTAATAAAACTTTCGAGTTAATAACAGATTCTAATTTAGGAACTTTAAAAAAGATACAAAGAGAGGAAGAAAATAAATATGATTTAATTCTCACAAATCCACCTTATGTAACTAGTGGTGTTAAATCCCTTAAGAATGAAATTGATGCTGAAGGTTTAGATAACTATTACGTTGCTGGTGGTCTGGGTACAAGCGGGTTAGCACTTGAATGGATAGTCAGGAATTTAAAAAAGGGTGGTCGGGCTTTTGTTATTCTTAATGACACGATTTTTAATGTGAAGAAAAATAAGAGTTTACGAGATTTTGTATTAAAAAATTGCTACGTAAACTGCCTGATTTCTTTACCTGTTAAAACCTTTTTCAATACTCCAAAG
Organism: Bacteroidota bacterium; assembly: GCA_051747245.1. Taxonomy (GTDB): domain Bacteria; phylum Bacteroidota; class Bacteroidia; order Cytophagales; family Cyclobacteriaceae; genus Marivirga. Next base: position 1,084 of record JBNJFX010000077.1, on the reverse strand, counting down.
AAGACCTTTATACTCGGTATTACAAAAAAGCAAAACCCTGAAGATAGCCAAGAGTTTCCAGTTTTTACTTATTTGGTTTCTGATATTGGAGAAACCTTAGATGCGAATAGATTTGAAAAGCCAGGTAAAAGTGATCTGGAAAAAGCAACAAATCTATATAAATACTACCGCTCTAATCCCAAAAATTTTGACAGTTTAGACTTTGATGATAAAAGGTGCAAAGTTCAGGAAATAAGTAAATTCAAAGACAATTATTGGGATATAGATCGGTGGTGGAGTCAAGATGAAAAAGTTGATCTGGGTATTGAAGAGGAAGTAGAAATAATTAACGTAGATGAATTTGAGTCTGAGATTTCAGACCTAGCCTCTAAATTAGAAGACTATCAACAAGAACTGATTAAACTGAATAAAAAAACAATTGGTGAATACGAGTCCAAGGAAGTTTCTTTAGGAAACGATGATATCTTTGAGATTGATAACGGAAAAAGAATTAGAAAAAAAGATATTGAAAAAGCTAAAGGAGATATTCCTGTATATTCTTCTTCAAAATATGCTGATGAATGTCTTGGGAAGGTTTCTGATGAAATTGAGGAAATTGTTTCTGGGGCACAAAAATTTGAAGGACCATGTTTAACCGTAAACGCTGATGGAAGTGTGGGGAAAGTTTTTTACAGAGAAGGAGAATTTTATGCTAATGATATTTTAAATGTAATTAAAACGGAAGATGAGAATATAAATTACAAGTATCTTCTTTATGAATTACAAAATAAACTTTCTTTGCTCGGTCTTTCTTGGTCTAACAAACTATACAAAGGAAAACTAAAAACAGTTATAGTTGATATCCCTGTCGATGATGAGGGGAATTTCAACTTAGACATTCAGAAATCTATTGCATCGAGATATGATAAAATTCAAAAAATTAAAAATAAAATAACCTCACTGTCTGAGAAAATAAGTAATTACGAAGTGAATATTATAAGTGGACAGGGTTAAAATTATGATACCGTGTACCTAACGACATTGCGCATAAGGTGCGCACGCATGAATGTTGAGTTGATAAATAATGAACGAAGAGCTAAAAAGC
>JBNJFX010000076.1:0-7843 GCA_051747245.1 Bacteroidota bacterium | reverse complement strand
TCCTTCTGGCAAGTTAACCATGAGTTTTCCTCGTGAGGTAGGGCAACTACCAATTTACTATAATCATAAGGTTACCGGAAGGCCTTCAACTGCTCCTGGACAAGTATTTTATACTCATCATACTGATGTGGATAATTCTCCATTATATCCTTTCGGCTATGGTTTGAGCTATTCTTCTTATGAATATGGAGAAATTAAGCTTTCAAAGGATGTGCTTTCAGAAGATGGAAGCATTACGGCATCAGTTAGTATCAAAAATACAAGTGAAACTGATGGGAAGGAAATTGTGCAGCTTTATATTCAGGATTTAGTGGCGGAGGAAACACCAATGGTAAAATCACTAAAAGCATTTAAGAAAGTTGAAATTAAAGCTGGAGAATCAGAAAAGGTAGAATTTACTATTACATCTGATATGTTATCATATTATAAATCAGATGGCAACAAAGTAATGGAACCTGGGGCATTTAATGTATTTATATGCGAACATTCCAGTGTTTCAAACCATAAAAAAATTGAACTGAAATGAAAAATATTTTTATAGGTATCATCATAATCTTATTGTTTAGTTATTGTAAACAAGAGGAGGATTATTTGCTCTGGTCAGATGATTTTAGCGAAGCAGGAGCCCCTAATCCTAATAAATGGAATATCATTGAAGGAGATGGTTGTCCTGAGCTTTGTGGATTTGGTAATAATGAATTACAGTTTTACACAAAGGAAAATGTTCGAGTAGAAGATGGCCAGTTAATCATTACGGCAAAGGCTGATGATGAGCATCAATATACTTCCGCAAAATTGACCACAGAAAAAATTGCAGATTGGGAAACCGGCTATATAGAGGTGAAAGCAAAATTACCGGAAGGAAGAGGCTCATGGCCTGCCATTTGGATGTTGCCTACCAAAGATGGTGATTTAGAATGGCCATTAGACGGAGAGATTGATATTATGGAACACGTTGGCTATAATCCTGAAGTTGTTTACGGTACCATTCATACGGAAAGTTATAATCATGTAAAAGGAACAGAAAAATCTGATAGCACAGAAGTAAAAAACGCACATAATGAATTCAATGTTTATGCAATCAACTGGACGGAAGACAAAATTGAGTGGTATGTAAATGATAAACCATACCACGCAGTGTATAAAAATGGAGATGGAAAATCAGGTTGGCCCTTTGAACAAAATTTTCATTTAATTTTAAATTTGGCTGTAGGCGGTAATTGGGGCGGTAAACATGGCGTAGATCAAGAAAGCTTTCCACAGGAATTAAGGATTGATTATGTTAAAGTTTATTCCCAAAAACCGAATTTCATAGAATAATTAATGGCCGATTATTATAAATTTTCGCCATTTATAAAATTTAAGGTATATAGGTGTCTTAACATCAATATTTTTTGGTAATATAGCTTTTCACTTAAAATTACTATTGAAAAATGTCTAAAAACGATACAAAAGAATTTGAAAAAGAAGAGTATAATTTACCTAAAGTAATTTTTCTAGCTACAGTTGCCGCAATTGGTGGTTTTCTTTTCGGATTTGATAGTGGAGTTATTAATGGGACAGTGGATGCTTTACAATTGTCCTTTAATTCTGATGCAGCTACTACGGGTTTTAATGTGGCCTCTGTTTTACTGGGATGTGCAGTTGGTGCTTTCTTTGCAGGGACATTAGCCGATAAATTTGGTAGAAAACCAATGATGGTTGTTACCGCACTTCTCTTTATAATTAGTGCTTTGGGCTCAGGCTTGGCAAATGGTTCTATAGAATTTGTAATCTATCGTTTATTAGGAGGATTTGCGGTAGGGGCTGCAAGTATTCTAGCACCTGCGTATATTAGTGAAATTGCACCTGCTAAAATTAGAGGTAGTTTGGCTACCCTCCAACAATTAATGATTGTGATTGGGCTTTTTGCTGCATTTATGAGCAATTATTGGTTAGTTGGTATATCTGGTGGTGCCTCCGAAATATTATGGGGCAATTTTCAAACATGGCAATGGATGTTTTGGATGGAAATTGTACCAGCGTCTATATTCTTGATAGTGTTGTTTTTTATCCCTGAATCACCAAGGTACCTGGTGGCAGCTGGAAAATCTGATTTAGCTAGTAAAGTTCTTTCAAAAATATCTAATGTAAAAGCAGCAGCTGCTAAGGTGTTGGATATTCAATCAACATTAAGAGAAGACAGCAAACCAAAATTAAAAGATATTATTAGTAAATATACAGGTAAAGTCCATCCATTAGTTTGGGCAGGGCTCGGATTGGCTGTATTGCAGCAACTTACTGGGATAAACGTAATTTTCTATTATGGTGCCACTCTTTGGAAAGCAGCTGGATTTACCGAAGCGGATGCTCTATTGACTAATGTTATAAGTGGTTCTGTTAATATCTTTTTTACAATAGTTGCTATAATTTTAGTAGATAAGCTTGGTAGAAAACCATTGTTGCTAATTGGTTCCCTAGGGCAGGCTGTGATGCTTGGTATCTTAGCTTATATCTTTAGTACAGCATCTTTGGATGCAAACGGAAACCTTATCCTTTCAGATTCAGTGGGGGTATATGCCTTGATTTCGGCCAATGCTTATATTGCATTCTTTGCTTTTTCTTGGGGACCAGTTATGTGGGTAATGCTTGGTGAAATGTTCCCTAATCAATTCAGGGGTGCAGCATTAGCTTTATGTGGTTTAGCTCAGTGGTTAGCAAACTTTGGCATTACTATGACTTTCCCTATTATGCTTAAAAATGTTGGCTTGGGTGCTTCTTATGGCGTTTATGCCTTCTTTGGAATAGTGGCCTATTTCTTCGTTAAATTTTTCATTAAAGAAACAAAGGGTCGATCCTTGGAAGATATGTCAAGAGAACAACATGAGGAGGATAAAAACTCAGTTGTATCGAATTAATCTTAAAGTTATATCAATATATAATTCTGATATGTATGGGTAAACGAGAGATAATAATTTTTAAGTACTGGAAAGAATTTAGGCAGTGTATTACAAAGAAATAGAATCTTAATTATTTTTCATAATTGTTTATTTAAGCTCGGGATTAGTTTTCCGGGCTTTTTTTATAAAAAAATATTTTGAATTATTCCTATATAAATGAATTGATAATTATATCGTTTTTCGTGTGAAAGTGAAACATTGAGCATATTTATTCGTAGATAAATCGTCTTTTTCGATATTCCCTGTTTTTGTACTTTACAAATAGGTTGTTTTTTGTTGAAATCTTACACCAACCTTTTTTATTTTTTTGGTGTCACTATTGGTGAGACGCTAAAAATATAATATGAAAAGATTTTTCACTACATTTTTTTTATTAACAGGAGTTGCTTTTAGTTTAGTGATAAGCGATAGCTATTTTAAGAATCAAAATCCTAAATATTCTGCTCAAAAAACTAATAAAGAGCTTGATAAATCTATAGATTTAACTGAGGCAGATGTTTATGATTCTAAACGAAATACTGTTCATGTTAGCCTAACAAATTAAAATCCACTTTTATTTTCGTAATAGAAAGCTTGCCTTAGTATATTTGTAATTAAATAAAAGGCATGTTTTATTACTTATCAAAAATGATACTTTGGCTAGGCGGCTGGAAAGTATCAGCAAAAATACCCGATAATGCTAAAAAGGCAGTGATGATCGCTGGCCCTCATACCTCAAATTGGGATTTAGTCTGGGCTAGATCTGCATTTTATATATTAAAAGTTCCTGTTCGTTTCACTGTTAAGAAAGAGTTGTTAAAAGGCCCACTAAAATGGCTTTTAAATGGCTTGGGAGCTATTGGTATTGACAGATCCCACAAACATGGCAAAAAACAATCCATGACAGAGGCCATGATCCAACTATTTAATGAAAGAGATGAGCTGGTTATTTTAGTTACACCAGAAGGAACTCGTAGCTATCAACCTGAATGGAAAACAGGGTTTTACAGAGTAGCGGAAGGAGCAGGAGTTCCAATTCTTTGCGGCTATTTAGATTATGAAAATAAAATAGCTGGTATTGGCCCAAGTTTTGAAGCAAAAGGAGACATGCAACAAAACATTGAAAAATTAAAAGATTTTTACAGACCCATTAAGGGTAAATTTCCTGAAAATGGCGTTCATTAGTCTTTCTTTTCATTAAAATCCAAAGCAGCTGAATTCAAACAGTATCTTAAGCCCGTGGGTTTTGGGCCGTCTTCAAAAACATGACCTAAATGACCACCACAACTACCGCATACAACTTCAGTACGAACCATCCCAAGAGAACGATCTTCTACTTCTAAAACATTTTCATCGTTTAACGGCTTATAAAAACTGGGCCATCCAGTGCCGCTTTCATATTTAGTTTCAGAGCTGAACAGTTCAGTTTTACATCCATTACAAACATAGATGCCTTCTTTTTTAAAGTCATTATATTTTCCAGAAAAAGCACTTTCAGTGCCTGCCTCTCTTAATACCTTGTATTCCATAGGTTCTAAGATATCTTTCCATTCAGCTTCCGTTTTTTGAACTTCAAAAGTATGGTCATTTAAACTCTTTTTGCTCTCAGAACTGTTGTTTTGCTGTGCACAGGATTGAAAACTAAACGCTAAGATCAATCCTAAAATGCCTATAAATTTCCCTATCTTAATCCTCTTCATAATTGTAATATTGTATATGCGTTGCTTGTTATACTCTAATAGAGCTATAAAGTTTTGTACTTATTGAATTATGGCTTTGCATATTCAATCTTCTTTAATTTTACTGGCTTTAAATATTCATACAACAGTGAAATCGTAACAGTTCCAGCTTTAATAAGATCAACCAAACCATCGGGTAAAATGAATTTTGCTTCTAGATAAGCATGTAATACTTTACCTACAATCAATATGGTTTCATTTACTTTTATAAAATGTTCTTCCTCGAATTTTAACCCTAATTTAATTTTATTCTCTTTTACAAAGGGTACGCTAAATTTATTTAAATATTCTTCCTTAAATCCACATACCTCAAATTCAGTTTTACATTTATTCAAATTTAATAAGTGTCATGTTATCATTCTGATTGGGTTAATACCTTTTTTGAATCTTTTTGTTTTTACTTATTGAAAATAAAGTCGCATTTCTTTCCTGATATGTTTTTCGGCTGTAAATTGAAAATTATGATTTCTTTCCAAAATATTGAAAAGTCATTTGACCAACAACTTGTCCTTAAAAAGATTAATCTAGAAATCCAGGAGGGGGAGTTGATGGTGCTTTTGGGTGCAAGCGGAAGTGGTAAAACTACCATGCTGAGGATGATCAATGGATTGGAAAAACCTGATTCAGGCTCAATTCAGATATCAAACAAGAAATTAGATAAACATAATTTACTTGATTTAAGAAAGCAAATAGGCTATGTCATTCAAAAAGTTGGACTGTTTCCTCATTATTCTGTTTTTGATAATGTAGCCACCATTTTAAGATTGAACGGTGAAAAGGAAGAATCAATTAAACAAAAGGTTTATAATTGGTTGGATAAAATTGGAATGTCGGATTCAGTTTATGGACAGAAATTTCCCTCTGAATTGAGTGGTGGAGAAGCACAAAGAATTGGCTTGGCAAGGGCATTGGTGGCTCAACCTAAAATGATTTTGTTGGATGAACCGTTTAGTGCGTTAGACCCGATTTCAAGAGTGAAAATCCGCAATGAGTTTAGGAAGATACAAAAAGAAGAGCATCTTACTGCTGTTATGGTTACTCATGATGTTTTAGAGGCAGTAAGCATGGCAGATCGCATTTGTTTGCTTGCAAATGGTGAAATTCAACAAGTAGGAACAGCTCAGGAAATTATTTTTCATCCCAAAAATGAATTAGTTAAGAAATTTGTGAAAGGGGACCAGTTTCAAGCATCTTTAGCTTCAGTTTCTTTAAATGAGCTTCAAAAATATATAAAAGGTCAATCTATTCCTGAAGAGAATGTTGATGATTCAGTATTAGATTTTCTACAAAATTCAGATAGCAAATTTCATTCAATAGTTTTGGATGCATTTTATAGATGGAAGGAGGGCAAAGTATGATGTCTTTTTATGATTTCTTAATCAAAAATAAGGCTGAGGTATTCAACCAATTGCTGGAGCATATTGAGCTCACATTGGTTTCTTTATGTATAGCGGTTTTGTTAGGTATTACTATAGGGATTTTAATAGCTATTTACCAAAAATCAACTAAAACAGTTCTTTCCATAGTCAACACTATACAGACTATCCCTAGTTTGGCACTTTTAGGCTTCTTGCTTCCTTTCTTTGGTATAGGAGTAGTTCCGGCAATCATTGCGCTTTTCCTTTATGCCCTGCTTCCTATAGTGCGAAACACCTATACTGGAATTACTGAAGTGGATGCTGCTGTAAAAGAATCCGCCATCGCCATGGGAATGAAGCGTTCTCAGGTTTTATTCAAAGTGGAATTGCCTTTGGCTTTGCCTTATATTATGGCTGGAATTAGAACGGCTTCTGTGATAAATGTGGGAGTAGCTACTTTAAGTGCTTTTATAGCAGCCGGTGGTTTGGGTAAATTCATACTCCAAGGAATTCAATTGAATAATACGAATATGATTTTAGCTGGAGCTATTCCAGCCTCTTTATTGGCTTTATTTTTCGATGCTGTATTAGGAAGGGTTCAAAAAAGTAGCTTGAAAATCATTAAATCGTTTTCCTTTATACTTTTTGGTGGGGTGTTGGTGTATCTGCTGATTTCAGGATTTCAGAAACTCAATTTTTCATCCGATAAAAAAGAGCTATTGGGTGGGTTTCCATCTGAATTTGTTTTTAGAGAAGATGGCTTAAAAGGATTATTCAAGGCTTATGATTTTGAAATGGATTATGTTGAAATGGAAATTGGCTTAATGTACCAGGCTTTAGCCAATAAAGAGGTGGATGTCATTAGCGGTTTTTCTACTGATGGCAGAATTAAAGCTTATAATTTAAAAACCTTGGAAGATAACCGTAATTATTTCCCACCCTATGAGGCGGCACCTGTTGCCAGACAAGAAATTTTAAATAGATATCCTGAAATAAGAAAAAGTCTGGCTCAACTGGAAAACCAAATCAGTGATGAGGAAATGACGGCAATGAATCACCAAGTGGATGAGGAAAAGAAGCAACCCGAAGAAATAGCTCTTGAATTTTTAAGGAAAAAGGGATTAATAGATAATAAAATTGAATCTAGAAGTAAATCTGGAAACGTTAAAATAGGCAGTAAAGCATTTACAGAAAATTACATTTTAGCTCATATTTTCAAAATAGTACTGGAGCATAACACTCAACTAAATGTGGAATTAAAACTGGGATTTGGTGGCACCAAACTTTTAATGGATGCCATGAAAAATGATGAAATTGACATCTATCCTGAGTATACAGGCACAGCATTACTACTCTTATTGGAAACCAATGAAAAGGAGAGAGGGGATTTGTTTTCAAATCCAGATAAAGTATATGATTTTGTTAACAAAGAATCACAAAAGCAATTTAGTTTTGAATGGTTACCGCCATTAGGTTTCAATAATACTTTTGCGATTTTGATGAGAAAAGAGCAAGCGGAAGAGCTTGATTTGCATAGTGTTGAGGATTTAGCAGAGTTTGCACAAGAAGAATAAAAGCTAAGTTGGTAGATGGATGGCGAGCCACCGACCATGGAAACATTGTGCTAACCTATATAAGCAGAAAAGTGAGAAAATTTGGTGAGAAATTGTCATTAGGTATAATTCTATCTAGTCTTTTTTATAATTGTATTTAATCATCAGTATTACCGGTTTTTAAGTCTAATCAAAGGCAGATGGTCGGTGAGTCACCGACCATGGAAACATTGTGCAAAGTTCATACTTATTGTTTGCTAATACTTCAAAGGCAG
>JBNJFX010000075.1:0-7964 GCA_051747245.1 Bacteroidota bacterium | reverse complement strand
AAGTTGATGCAAACAGAATTTATTGACTTGGCACTTGGCAATAAAGCTTTATATAACGAAATAATTCAACACCGCAGCATTTACACAAAAATTGCTTCTATCGATTATAGTCTGCACCAACTGCGAACACTAAATCCAATCCCACCTGATAAGATAATGGGAGATTGGGAAAAAGACTATAAATTCATACAGGAAGCAATGATTTATGGAAAATCACTGCCTTTTGCGGAACTTATTGGAAGAGTTAAATAGCTTAAACAGAAAATCAACGGTATTACCTAGTCAGAATAAGCGAATTAGTGTTGTGGTGATTTGTTTCTGTTTTGCCCGTAACAAGAATCGAATGCCGGAAATAGGAATCTTTCAATCCGCGAAATTTTCGCGCATCCCGAAAAATGGAATAGCTTTAGTTTTAGCAGGGATGTTATAATTTATAGGGACTTACACTGCAATTTATGAACATGTAAAGTTATGTTTGGCAAGGGAGCTATGAAAATCAATTGCTCCCTTTAGTGTCTGGGGCAAAACAATTGATTTTTATTTAATTGATAGCATGTTAGGAACAAGGAGGGGGTTAGTAGTTCATTAGGCAAAAATGCTAAAAAGCAAAATTCCGACTACTAAAAGTAATCGGGAATGTTTTTTAACTTCCTGGCGCAAGATTGATGGAATTTTACATGGCTCTTTACATGAAATTATCTTTGATTTGGGTGTAAATATTGGATGCTTGGGTAGCTGTGGCATTCAAAAGGTTTAGAGCGCTTCTCTGATTTCGAGCTAACACTGGATGGAATTATTGGCAAAAAACTATCAAAGCAATAAATTCCTTCCCTCCAGAAATGATATTTAATACCATCAAGTCAGCTCGAAAACAATATTCAAACATCATTACACAATAAGATCAGAACCAAAAGTTTTTGAGCGGGTGGTTGAGAAGGATTGATGCGAATGAATTGCATAACTCAATGTAAATCTATCTCCATCGTTCCATTGTACGATGACTTACGCCAAGCATATCAGCGGCATTATGTATATTATTATAATTAACACCTAAGCTCCAATTTCGCAATGCCTTTCGAAAGTTTGTCATCATTTCATCGTATTTCACATCTTCGATAAAAACAAAAGAGTTATCATCATAAACTCTTTGAGCTGGATACTTTAGGATGTCATTAAAATCTTTTTTTACAAGTTCAAGTATTTCAGCTTCGGTAATTTCTTCTGTTGAAACCTGGTGAAAATTCCAGTTAATAACAATTTTGTCAAGGTCACGGAAATTCCCGTGCATGTTTTTAGGCAAAAGATGAAGCCATTCTTTGAATGCATCGCTTTTAGGGTATCTATCGTGATACTTATGAGATTCATCGAAAAACTTTTCCCATGTCTCCTTAAAGTCCTGATAAATTTCTCTTTGAGTTTCTATGAAATTGGGAAAAGTAACTACAAATTGACTTATTCTGTCAAAGAACTTTGCACTAAGGAACCTTCTGTCCTGTCTCAGTTTTGCAATTGGAAAGCAGGAGGTGAAAATGATATTGATTTCCAGGTTTTTTTCTTCCAATCCATACTTGCCATTGTACGTGGATAAGATATTGAAGATTATCTCCTGACTTTTTGAGGAAAGTTTCTCTACCTCTTCAATAACCAGGTATCTATGGTTTGCTTTTGTGAAAATATCTGTCCAGAATTCTTTTGAATCTTCTGCTAACCCAGCGTCAATAAAAAATGAATTTTCCTGAATACTGCCTCTTTTGATTTTCCTAATGTTTTCGGAAATCCAATGAGTTTTTCCTACACCGTTGTCTCCCAGAACCAAAACGGAAAACCTTCCGGGATACTGCATCATGCGTTTGAGGGAATCTATTGCTTTTTTTCTTTTTTCATGCATAAGGTTAGACAATTTTGCGTATTTGAAGGTAAATTGTTGCGTGTATAAAAGTAGTCTTTATTATTCAATTATTTTTACAACCATAATTCTAATGCATTACGAATTGGAAGTCTGAACAAGCCGAAAAACGACTATAAACAGAAGTAGGTTTCTCTAATTAAATTCAATCATGAAAAGTAGTAAGTCGAACAATCATCAAGCTGACATAAAGAACCCAAATGAAGGGACAAGCGGAACGAATAAAGTACATGATAAGAATCAAGGTAACAGAGGAACACAGCTTAATCCTAATCAAAAGGGGAAGAGGAATTAATTTTATTAGGAATGCTCTATTGATGTAGAGCATTCCATTTTACTATTGTTTTATGCATATATTAAAAATAATACATGGATACCCACCCTATTACAATGCGGGTTCAGAGGTCTATAGTCAATCTATCGTGGATGAGCTAAAGAAGACAAATAAGATTACTGTTTTTACAAGAGAAGAAAATGAATATATGCCTGACTTTAATTTCAGAAAAGAGTCAGGAGATGACGCTGATTTTGTTTTTGTTAATATGGCCAGGGGGAAGGATGGATACAACCATGCCTCCGTCAATAATAAGTTTGCAGAGCTTCTTCAAGAAATGAGTCCTGATGTAGCTCATATTGGTCATTTAAATCACTTGTCGACCGGGATCGTTGATGAATTGAATAAGCAGAACATTCCTGTTTTGTTTACACTACATGATTTTTGGTTGATGTGTCCAAGAGGACAATTTTTGCAAAGAAATTTTGATGGTGTGGATTTACATAAGCTCTGTGACCAACAAGAGGATGCTAAATGTGCAAATGCTTGCTACAAGATGTATCAATCCGGCATAAATGATAATAAGGATAGCAATTATTGGGAAGAATGGATAAATCAACGAATGAAAATTACAAAGGAGATTGTTGAAAACGTTGATTTGTTTCATGCTCCTTCCAGGTATCTAATGAATCGTTTTGTAGATGATTATAATGTGCCCGGGGAAAAGATATTTTACTTAGACTACGGCTTTCCTACTCATTGCTTAAAGCCTGAATCTCATTGCAAATCTGATACTTTTACTTTTGGATATATTGGAACCCATATTGCTGCCAAAGGGGTGAATTTATTAATTGAAGCATTTAAAGGATTAAAAGGAAAGGCGAAACTCAAGATATTTGGGAGAGAACTGGGTCAAAGTACCAAGGCTTTAAAAAATCTTGCAGCCGAATATTCGAATCCGGTGGAGTTTTGTGGCGAATATATCAACCATAATTTAGCAAAAGATGTATTCAGCAAGGTTCACGCAATTGTAGTGCCATCGATATGGGGTGAAAATTCGCCATTAGTTATACATGAGGCTCAGGCATGTCACATCCCTGTAATCACTGCTGACTTTGGAGGGATGAAGGAATATGTGCAACATGATGTAAACGGATTACTCTTTAAACATCGCGACGTCGATTCTTTGAGAGAAGCTATCCAATTTGCTGTCAATCATCCTGAAAAAATGCAGTTACTAGGGCGTAAAGGGTATTTGTATTCAGAGAATGGAGATATCCCGAATATCATTGAGCATTGTCAGGAGCTAAATCGTAAGTACAATATTTTACTGGAATCAAAGAATGCAAAAACTATACAGAATAACATTAGATACTAATCCGGAAGATTGCAATCTTAAATGTATCATGTGTGAGGAACACAGTAGATATAGCAATATTAAAGATGAATTGTATGTTTCTACCGGGATGAAAACCAGAAGAATGTCATCCGCCTGGCTCGATCAAATATTTCAGGAAGCGTATGAACTTGGTGTGGAAGAGATAATTCCTTCGACAATGGGAGAACCGCTGTTGTATAAAGACATTGACAAGTTTTTTCATCTCGCCAGGAAATATGATATTAAAATAAACCTTACCACCAACGGGACATTCCCTGGAAGAGGTGTGAAAGAGTGGGCAGAACTAATTGTTCCGGTAACAAGTGATATAAAAATATCGCTAAATGGAGTTACAAAAGATATCGCAGAAAACATCATGCAGGGGCTATCATTTGAAGAGCATGTATCTAATCTGAAAAACTTTATCGGGCATAGAAATTTACATCATAAGAGGTCAGGATTTTACAGCAGATTGACACTGCAATTAACGTTTATGCGAAATAACATGCATCAATTGCCTGAAATAATAAAGTTTGGCGTAGATATGGGGGTTGACCGGATAAAGGGACATCATTTATGGACACATTTCCCAGAAATCAGAGACCTCTCTTTTAAAAGAGATAAGAAAACAATCGCAGAATGGAATGCCATAGTTGATGAGGCTTTAAGGGTAGCAGAAACATATCGAAAGCCTGACGGAGATAAGATTTTACTGGAACAAATTGGCTATTTAAATGAAAGGGAAACTACTTTAATTCCCGAGAGTTATGTGTGTCCCTTTTTAGGCAAGGAGTTATGGGTTTCTGCAACTGGTAAAATATCTCCCTGCTGTGCTCCCGATCGAGAAAGGGATTCTTTGGGAGACTTCGGAAACTATCAAGACAGGACTCTTGCAGAGGTGTTGGATAGCGATGTTTATAATGACTTGATTATTAATTACAAGCAAAAGACATTGTGTCAGGCTTGTGTGATGAGAAAGAAAATTCCTTAAAGATTTCTACAGAAGCCGGTAGTATATTTTTAGGTGCAGTTATAAAAAGTAATGATCCAATTCTATGATCCAATACAAAATAATAAACCAATTTACAGAAACTGCTAAAACAATAAAAGGCATTGATATTGTCATCCTTTATGGCTCGTTTGCAGGAAAGCAAGCTTCTCAAAATTCAGATATAGATATTGCTATAGTTACCAATACTACTTTCGATGCATTAAAGTTAAGTTCTGCTTTAAAAGAGAGTTTTTGCAACTTTGGTGTTCTGGATATACTCCATATTGAGCTAAGGAACAAGGTAGTGATATATTTTAGAGAATCTCCTAAACTGGAAATTGCCGTTCATAATAGTCTCATTGAGCTTCAAAGAAATTATTTAGGCTCTGAAATCAGGACAGAAGATATTGACGATACAATACTTTATGATAATACAGGTTTGGCATTTGAAGTTTTAACTGACTTTACTAAGAAAAAGAAAAATGGCAAAAGGCCAATAGCGGTTGGGCATTTGGTGCAAAAATTTATTTATGAATTTGAAAGTTGTTCCAAAATGCATAGCCGTGGTGATGGATATCAATTTCACTTTTTTTATAATATCGCGCTACATATCGCCACTCAACTTAGATATCTTGCTGAAGGGAATTCTAAATACTATTTTCTTCCCAAGAATCTAACGGCAAATATCATTGTCGATAAAAAGGAACAAGAAGAATTCTATAATTTAGCAGGCAGCTGTTATTTGCCACAAGCAAATGCAAAGAAGCGTCAATTGTTGAATTTCTTTTACAGATCGGTTGAAAAATTAGGTTATGCAAAGATTCCAGAAATCAGAAATTTGCTTGAGTTCATCTATGAGCGTGACTTTATGTGGAATTTTAGAGATATCGCTCAATTTAATAAGTGTGCTCCTGAAGGCTTGGTGTTTAGAACTTCATCCCTGACACGATATCAGAATGAGGGCTTCTTGATCCCTTTCTTAAAGGAGAAAAATATAGAAACAATAATAGATTTAAGAGCAGAAAGAGAAATAGAGGAAAGTCCGTATGAGGATGGTTTTATTTCCAATTTTAAATATATAAAAGCTCAATTTGATCCATGGAATCAACCAGAATGGTTTAAGAAAACAGAGCACTATGGCACAGATACAGAAATTGCGTACCGTTTTTTTGTCAAAGCGTGTAAAAATCAAATTAAACTGATATTTGATATCCTTTGCCAGACCAAAGGTGCCATGGCGATTCATTGTTTCGCAGGAAAAGATAGGACAGGCTTTATTGTTTTTTTAATTAATTCTTTATTCAATACCCCTTATTCTGTCATGCTTAGCGATTATTTGGCTAGTGAAATGGATACGACAAAAGAAAAATTTGACATTTATTGGAACTTGATAGAAAAGGAGGGCGGTATTACCAACTATCTTCTTTCATGTGGGGTTTCTACGGATAACATACATCTGCTGATGGCAAAGTACTTGAAATATGAGAAAACAATCTAATGAACTAAAAGGACTATTTACAGAATACTGGAACTACCTGGCCGTCTATGCTGCATGTAAACATAATATATTTGATGCTATAGGCAATGCATCTGTGTCCATTAATGCCCTGGCCGAAGATGAGGAGTTTGATTTGTGTGTGCTAAAGGATCTGGTATTAGTGCTTCTACAACAAAAGTTGATTGATTCAGATGGTGGATTGTTGAAGTTGACCATTAAGGGTGAACTTCTGACCGAATCACATCCTTACTCCTTAAAATATGCATGTTTAAATTGGGGAGCGGAGCATTTAACTGCCTGGCAAAACATAGATTACTCATTAAGGTCAGGTAAACCGGCTTTTAATCAGTTATTTGGAAAATCATTCTTTGATTATATTTCAGATGATAGAGAGAGATTATTAAATTATCACAAAGCAATGCATGAATATGCGCGTGATGATTATGAAAATATTTGTAACGTGCATGATTTTTCGGTGCATCATTCCATTGTGGATGTTGGCGGTGGATTTGGTGCATTAATGACTGCTATAAAGAAACATAATTCTGGCGTAAAGTGCTATTTGTTTGATAGACCGGACGTAATTGATTTGTACCCGGGAGATATTGAAACCTTGAAAGGAAACTTCTTTAAATCTATTCCTGTAGTTGCAGATGCCATTGTTATGAGTCGAGTTTTGCATGACTGGAGTGACGAGAAATCGCTGTTAATCCTTGGGAATGCTTTTAAATCTTTACCGAGGAATGGTGTTCTTTATGTAGTAGAAAATTTAACTGATAAGATGGATGATGGTGCAGCAACTTTGTCTTTGAATATGCATGCTTTGACGGGGGGATTTGAAAGAAGCTTCTCTGATTATAAATGGCTCTTTGCCTCTTCAGGATTTAAATGCAATGAGATCAAAAAAGTTAATAACCTGCAATACTTAATGATAGCGAAAAAATGAACTTTAAAGATATAAAGGTTTCAGAGTGCGGCACATTCTTTCTGTACAAGGGGCAAAGAATTTTTAATAAGTTCTTCAAAGAAGTGTTAAAGTTTCACTCGGAAGGGCTTGCTCCTGTATGCGATGATACAGGCTGGTATCATATTGATGTAAATGGCACCCCTCTGTATAAAGAGAGATACGATAGGGTATTTGGATATTACTATTCAAAAGCAGCAGTCATCTTCGATGGGCTTTGGTTTCATGTGGATATCAAAGGTGAGAAATGCTACAATGAAGTGTATGCCTGGGTAGGGAATTATCAGGAAAATGTTTGTACCGTCCGTAATTTAGACGATCAATATTTTCATATTGATGCGAATGGGGAAAAATTGTATTTGGATACTTACAGATATGCAGGTGATTTTAAAGATGGCTTTGCGGTTGTGAAGCTGAAAAACGGTAAATGCAAGCATATCAACAAATCGGGAGATGATTTAAATGGAAAGTTGTTTTTTAATCTTGGTGTATTCCATAAGTCATTTGCAACCGCTAAAGACAAAAAGGGCTGGTTTCATATTGATAAGAAAGGCAATCCGCTGTATGATGAAAGGTATCTTATGGTAGAATCCTTCTATAATGGGTTTTCTCTGGTCGAAACTTTTGATAACGAGCAACTCGTTATTGATGAAAGTGGTGAGGTTGTCGTAAATATTTAATGCGCAATTACAAAGGAGAAACACTTCCAACTAATTAGTTAACCAGAAATGTTTTCTGTGCCCGGAACAAGAATCGAATGCCGGAAATAGCGAATTTTCAATTCGCGTAATTTCCGCGCATCCCGAAAAATGCAAAAGGTTGTATTTGGAATCATTGGTGTCCGGGTAATAAAATCCAGATTGCTTCACTACGTTCGCAATGGACCTTAAATAGAGGAGGTAAGAGGCGGAATGGGTTTGTGTTTTTGGACTACCACAAAAACAACCAAAACC
>JBNJFX010000074.1:0-8303 GCA_051747245.1 Bacteroidota bacterium | reverse complement strand
AAAACTTACCAACCCTCAGTTCAGCAAAACAACTCAAGCAACATCTATATCCGGCAAAACATTTGTAGTAACAGGAAAAATTGAAGGCTATTCAAGATCTGATGTTGAAAAGATTATCAAAGATGCCGGAGGAAAAGCCGCCAAAAGCGTAAGTAAAAATACAGATTACCTTATTGCCGGAGAAAATGCCGGGTCTAAGCTTAAAACTGCTGAAGAGCTTGGTGTTGAGGTTCGGGATATTGATTTTTTGCTTGAGCAGGTTAATGTTTAAAATTTGACTTAGATTTAAATATTTTTTTTTAAAAAATTATAGAAATATTTTTTAGAGTTTTTTTAACTAAAGTTTAAATTGATTTCAATTGGATTGTAATTTGAATTAATTATTCTAGATTATTCATAATAAAATTTATGTATTTATTAATTTGAATATTTTGAGAATTTGAATGAGTGTTATTATTATTAATATAATTTGCTTTAAAATTTTTAAAAATATTATTGAATATTTTGTTGCTGCTGATATGTTTAAAATAAAAAAAGTAGTAGTTTTTATAGTAGAGTATAAGTGATTAAATATTTTAGATATTAATTGTAATATGAGTGATTAATCAAAAATATGATATATTATGATTTAAAATTTTTTGGATATAACTGAATAATAAATATTATCAGTTGATAAAGAAGAGCCAGAAATGAAGAATAGTCCTTTAATTTACTAGAAATTAATAGACCGATGTTAATCAAGTACTTGATCTGTGAACTCGTCTATAGACAAACTATTTTCAATAGTTGTTGTTGAATTTATAAATTTTTAAGGGCTGTTGCTTGTATTACCGATACGGTTAAGCACGGCGTTCACAGAGTATTGGGGTGATCCTTGGTTATAAAATTGGATGACAAAAAATTACAAGTTATTCCTTTAGTTGAACTAAAGGAGTTGCTAGATTGCGACTTAGTAACAATACAGGTTCCACTTCCATCTATTAATGTTACCAACTCATATATCGATATTATCTGGGATTATCTCGATGCTTCATTTGTAATTGAATCCTTGTCTAATAAATTCTTAGTTAAGAATTTGCACAAAATATGGGATATAAAACACTATCCTGTTTATCAATTTGAGATTGAAAAGTTTAATAATACAGAGTTGTCAACTTTGATAAAGACTTTAATATGGTCTTTTCAATCTCCGCAGAATCAAGAATTGGAAAATGAGTATTATAATTATAGAAATAAAATAAATGAGTATGAAGAGAGAATAACAGAACTCAATTTTAAACAACCAGCTGTTATAGATGATTATCTGATGAATCTTATAAATGGTGCTTACTATGAATTGGAATATGAAATTATTAGCGACCAATTGTTTTCTTTTCCAGAGAGAAATTATGGTTATTTTGTAGGATCTAAGTACAATAATTTAAATAATAAGGTTCTTTTTTCAATTAACTCTTGGATCGTTCCTGATTCGATTAGCTTAGAAGAGGTTTTTGGAGATCATGGTTACGAAGAGAAAATATCATTATTGCCATCTCACCTGCTGCTGATTGACCATAAAACAGTTGCGATATCTGAGGTAGGAGTTATAGAAATTCCAATGGGGCAGTTGTTACAAGCTGTTGCCTGTCATGAGGATTTTTCTAGCTCAAAAGATAAATATATACAAAAATTAAGTTTAGATGGCTACTTTTTTCAACATTCACCTGAGATAAACGATTTGTATAATAAGTATCCCGAAATAATAAGAAATCCAAGTTTGTTTAAAATATTTATATCGGAATTTTCAGATTTTTGTGTTGTATCTATTTCTTCTGTCCAGATAGTTCTTTTCGACATTTCTATGATGAGTAATAATGAATCAAAAAAATTTTTAAACGCAGCAATGCACTTATTATCTTCTATCGAAGACGAACTAGTAATAGAATCTCAAATTTGCATAGATTGGAGTGATTTTGATGACGAAATATTCGAGCAGCTTTGCTACG
Source organism: Bacteroidota bacterium (assembly GCA_051747245.1). GTDB lineage: Bacteria > Bacteroidota > Bacteroidia > Cytophagales > Cyclobacteriaceae > Marivirga. The sequence goes on along the minus strand of JBNJFX010000074.1, from coordinate 6,318 downwards.
ACATTATTTACCATAGCTCTAAATTTGATAGAAACACTATTCGAAAGATGGGTAAATCCAGATCTAGAGATGGTGGTAGAGATATATTAGTTTATACTAGGTCTATTTCTGGTGAAAAGCCAAGGAAATATATTTTTCAATGTAAGCTCTCGAAAAGAGAAAACTCAATTAATACATCTAATGTAGGATCTATATCTGATGTCATAGATCAATATGGTGCTGATGGATACGGATTAATATGCAATTGCTATATTGATTCCACACTATTTGATCGCCTTGATGGTATTTCCAATAATCGTTGTATAGATATAGAGACTTGGTCTTGTTTTGAAGTTGAACGATTTTTGTCAAGAAGACCCAATTTAAAGCAAAGGTATAAAATAAATTAACTCATAATATTTAAAAAAAATAAAGATAGAAAAGGAAATATCAAATATTATTGGATAAATTTTTCCTGAAGTAAGCTTACTGAAATTTTTTCTGATTTGAAACTAATAAAAGCATTCTGATCCTTTTGATTTTTTATTTTTGGCATATCAGTTATTTTTATCCAAGTGCATTATATCTATGAATTTAATGACTTTTCAAAAAGTTTTCATAAAGATAAAAATTATTTTTCTCTATCTTTATTAAAATTGTATTTAAGTATTAATATTATTTATTCTGATCATAATCATACGATAAGTTAAGATATTGGTACTGTTTTGAAGCTGTTAACAATTAAGGTTAACTGGGTTGACAAATAAGAGTTTATCGGTAATACAGCTATTAATGTTAAGTGCTTTAAATAATTCAGGGGAGAATTTTAACTTTTAATAAAGGAAATGATTATTTATATGTACCTTAAAAAAATATCTTTTTGCCCCTTGAAATTAGATAATTTTCATTGTGGGATTATTTCATGAAACGAAAACTGAACTTTCTTGATCTTTTTACTGGAGGAGGTGGGTTGTCTGAAGGTTTTATACAGACTGGATTTAAGCCTGTTGCACATGTTGAGTCTGATAAAGCTGCTTGTTTTACTCTTCGTACTCGTATGGCTTTTCACTGGCTTAAAGATTTTGGAAATACAGACATATATACAGACTATCTGAAAAGAAAAATCAACAGATATGAATTATATGAAAAGATCCCTGATGAAATCATCAGGTCAGTAATAAATACTGAAATAGGTCCTACTACACTTAAAGAAATTTTCAAAAAGGTTGATCAACTGCTTGGAAAACGAAAGCTTGATCTAATTGTCGGTGGACCTCCATGCCAAGCTTATTCAATAATCGGAAGATCTCGAGACCGGAAGAGAATGATTGGTGATAAACGTAACTACCTGTATAAATATTATGCTGAATTTCTTAAACGATACAAGCCTGCATATTTTGTTTTTGAAAATGTAACAGGCCTTCTTTCTGCAAAGGATGAGGATGGCAATCTTTATTTTTCTGCCATGAGGGAACTTTTTAAAGAATGCGGATATGAAAGCGAGTACATGACCTTATCTGCTGAGGATTATGGAGTCCTCCAGAGCAGGAAGAGGATTATTCTAGTGGGAAGAAGAGGCAGGGCAACCGGATTTTACCCGGAACCGCTGAAGTGGAGCCCAAAAGTTAATGTCGATGAGATTTTCTGTGACCTTCCGTCAATCAGTGCCGGTGACGGCTCTATGGGGCCATGTTGTACTGTTCCATATAATGGAGACTGGCAGAGAGATGCCGGTATACGCAATGAAGACATTCCCGTTACACAACATCAGTCCAGACCTAACAATGAACAGGATCTTGAAATCTACAGAATCGCTGTGAAGCTGTGGAACAGAAAAAAAGCTCGGCTAGATTATAATGCTCTTCCTGACAGACTAAAGACTCACCGTCATCGTAATTCTTTTCTTGACAGGTTTAAAGTCGTTGCATCTGATCTCCCGTGCTCCCATACCGTTGTGGCTCATATTGCAAAAGATGGACATTATTACATACATCCTGATGTAAATCAGAATCGATCAATTACCCCGAGGGAAGCTGCGCGTCTGCAGACATTCCCTGATGATTATTTTTTTGAGAGCAGTAAATCTTTATCTGCACGCAGCCCTGCTTTCCGACAGATCGGTAATGCTGTACCTGTTCTTCTATCACGTAAAATTGCTGAAAAACTTAAGGAGGTCTGGTTTTGAGAGAACAAGAAACCTATAAGGTAAGGCCGGCCGGGCGTCATATTCTCACAATCGGAAGGGATCTTATCCAGGATTCCTACGCTGCTGTCGTGGAGCTGGTAAAAAATGCATATGATGCTGATTCGCCTGATGTTAAGATTGAGTTCAGGGCAGACCCGGATATCAGTGGCTACACAATAGTAATTGAAGATCATGGTCATGGAATGTCCCGGGATACTGTCATAAATAAGTGGATGGTACCCTCAACTCGAGACAAGCTTAACCGCCGTAGAAGTCCATTAGGTAGGGTCATGCAGGGTAGAAAGGGCGTTGGGCGTTATGCCGCTTCTATACTCGGATCAGATTTGATGCTTGAAACAATTACACCTGATGGAGAGAAAACTACTGTCTTTATAGAGTGGGGCGCTTTTGAGGATGCAGAATACCTTGATGATGTGGATATCCTCATTGAAACTATCCAGGCAAGTGAGCCGTCAGGAACCAGACTCTCTATTACCGGAGGCAGTGGTTTTCTGAACGAGTGGACTCAGAAACAGTTTGATAAGCTCAGGTTTGAACTGAAAAAACTTAATTCTCCTGTTAATACCGCAATAGGGAATGAAACGGAAGACGACAGTTTCTGTATTTCTTTTTCAGTATTAGGTTTTTCAGAAGTTGATGATGCTGAGGAAAATATAGAGCCTTACCCATTATTTGAGCTTTTTGATTATCGTATTGCCGGTAAGATAGGTGCTGACGGAAAGGGTGTTCTTACATACTCAACACAGAAAGTCCGGAATGCAACTGATGAAAAAATTGATTTTGATAATGGAAAACCAACCGCTTGTGGTGAGCTTTTTTTTGATATCAGAGTTTATGATCGTGATAAGGACTCGATTGATGCTTTGATAAGCAGAGGTCTCAGAGATGAAACAGGTAATTATGTTGGGAAACTCCAAGCCAGGCAGTTACTTAATGAATACAATGGTATAGGTGTTTATCGTCATGGTTTCCGCATCAGACCTCTCGGGGATGCTGCATTTGACTGGGTAGAATTGAATAAGCGAAGAGTTCAGAATCCTTCCAGATTTATAGGTAGTGATCTGGCTATTGGATATGTACTTATTGAATCAGAAGAAGAGTCTGGGCTGATAGAAAAAAGTGCCAGGGATGGGCTCAGAGAAAATTCAGCTTATAATTCACTTAAAGGGATGACAAAACGTATAATAAGTGAGCTTGAAGTAAGAAGATTCTCTTATCGATATAAAGCGGGGCTTGGTCGCTCAGACAGAAATATAGATGGTAAGATCAGGAAACTGTTTTCATCTGATGAATTAGAAAAGAAAGTGCGTTCATCTCTTCTTAATTCAGGTGTTGGCAAAGAGGCTGTCTCTAATATTGTAGAACTTATCAGTAAAGATGCTGAGGACAGGAGTAAAGTTGCAGATGATATCCGTCAGACAGTGGCCGTTTATCAGGGGCAGGCAACTCTCGGAAAAATAATAAACGTTATTCTGCATGAAGGCAGACGTCCGCTGAGTTATTTCAGAAACCAGATACCTAATATCCGCTACTGGTATGATTCTTTAAAGAAAACTCAGGACATTGCTAAAATCGATAAGATTATGCCAATTGCAGAGGGGCTTGGAAATAATGCGGAGTTTTTTGTAAAGCTTTTCAGCAGACTGGATCCTCTTGCGGCTGGTAAACGAACAGATAGAAAACCAGAGCTCCTTAAGAAAATGATTACTGATTCCTTTGAAGTTTTTGAAGAGGATTTAAAGAGTAATGAGATAGAGATAAAAGTGACCGGATCTGATGATTTCAGCCTTCCATCGTTTAAGCAGGATATTTATGTAATATTCACTAATCTCATTGACAACAGTATTTACTGGATGAACGAGAAAAAAGTTTCTGACCGGAAAATCATAATAGATATTGAGGCAGAAGAAGGAAGCCTGCTTTATATTGACTACCGGGATAGCGGGCCAGGTGTTGAACCTCATCTGATAGAAAGTGAGGTTATTTTTGAACCTCAGTTTTCTACTAAACCTTCAGGAACAGGGCTGGGGCTGGCTATCGCAGGTGAAGCTTCAACCAGGAATGATCTTGAACTCAAGGCTTTTGAATATGAAGAAGGAGCATGGTTCAGGCTGCAACCGAAAACAGAGGAAAGAATATGAATGAATTCAGGCTTATGATTGTTGAGGATAACAAAGAAGATCTTGAAAACTGCAAATCTACCATTGACAGATATATGGATGAAAAAAATTGTAGTATTAATCTTGTTGAATGTGAAAGTTTTGAAGAGTTTGAATCAAAAATGGATAAGTCAATAGACGGGGCAATAATAGATCTGAATCTTTCCGGACTGAAAAATGAAGGTAATGAAGTGATTAAGCAAATAGAGGACTCTCATTACCGAATACCTGTTGCAGTGCTGACCGGAAAACCTGGTGATCTGGATACAGAGCTGACATATATCGGAGTATTTAAAAAAGGCGAAGAAGGTTCTGGTTATTCTGATCTGATGGATCGTTTCATGGAAATTCATGATACTGGAATTACCAAGATAATGGGGGGAACAGGTGTTATAGAGGAAACTCTGACCGAAGTGTTCAAGAAAAGTTTTATCGAGAAGAAGCTTAAAAATAAATGGGTGGAGTATGGGAAAAAAGATTCTGTAAAAACTGAAAAAGCTCTTCTTCGTCACACTCTGAATCATCTGCTTCAGCTTCTTGATGATGATGGTGATCAGAGTTTTCCTGAAGAGATGTATCTCTTCCCACCGCTTACTGAGGACATACGCACAGGGAGTCTAGTTAAAGATAAGAATGACAATTTTTATGTTGTTATGAATCCGGCATGTGATCTCGTAATACGTAACCGAGGTGGGTATAAGACGGATCGTATTCTAATTTCTGAAATTGAGGATGAAGACTCAGTAGTTAAATCTGCTCTGGGAGATGCTAGTAAGAAAAAATGGGAAAAGCTACTTAAGCCTGTGTTCAGTAATAATTATACTGAATATTACCATTGGTTGCCCAAAACAGATTTTTTTCAGGGTGGGTTTATCAATTTCAGAAAGCTTACAACAATGAGCAATGAAGAGTTTCATGAAAAATTTAAGACTCCTGATATTCAGATTTCCCCTTCTTTTGTGAAAGATGTGGTGGCCAGATTTTCTTCATACTATGCTCGCCAAGGGCAACCTGATATCAATTGTAACTCAAGCATATCATGCATCCTGGACTCAAAAGAGGTTTAAACTTCATAATGGATGTACACTCCCCTGTGCAACGAAGTTTTAATATGTCGAAAATAAGTTGTAAGAATACAAAACCAGAGATTCTTGTCAGAAAATGGATCTGGGCTAAAGGCTATAGATATCGTCTGCACAGAAAAGATCTACCTGGTAAGCCGGATATTGTTCTGCCAAAATACAGGGCTGTGATTTTTGTTAATGGATGTTTCTGGCACAGGCATGGATGCAGGCAGACAACCACCCCAAAGTCCAGGAAAGATTTCTGGCTTGCTAAATTCGAGACTAATATAGCTAGGGATAGACGAAATATCAAGTCGCTGATGGAAAAATCCTGGAGAGTTATGATAGTTTGGGAATGTAAACTTCGTAGAAAAGACGCTGATCCTGAAATGGTTGTCAGGCAGATAACGGCTTTTCTTAACTCTGATATTCCGTTTACCGAAACTGTGTAATATCCGGCAGTTTTAAAAAAACATTTCCTACTGACTTTTAAAATAAAAAAAGGGTCACTCTTGACTCATCTTTTTTCTAAAAGAGTCAGGAGTAAACTTGACAGTCATACAAAGAACGATTCTTTTAATTCCGGAAGAATGTTAAAGTAATAATTGCATGTTATTTAAATAACATTCTGTCCCCGGGATTTTAGATAAACATTTAAAAAAACCCGAAAGATTAAAAACCATCTTCCGGATTAATTACTTCGATAATTTAGCTCTGATATATAAATCAGCAATTACAATCGTGTTTTATTCCTTTGGAAAAATCTGCAATTTTTTTATCAAGGTCTTTTAAATCAACTTTAACAGAGTCAAGGTTTTTATCATCGGTTCCTGCCAGTTCATCTCTTTTTAAAAAGCCTTTTTTAATTGTGTCTCTGAAAGCTCCGGAGCAGCAGTGACCTGTGGGATTG
>JBNJFX010000073.1:0-8708 GCA_051747245.1 Bacteroidota bacterium | reverse complement strand
TTCTATTTTATGAAGCCTTTTTAATACCCATTGATAAAAAAGAGAATGGTTTAATTCCTTTTCACTTCTTATATTATGGGCCTTGCAATACTTCTCTATTAAGCTGTTTTTAAACTCAATTATTGTCATTTTCTAGTATTTTGTTTGCTATGCGTTTTCCTATTTTCGTTTCTATTTCTGTAGTCCCTCCGGTAGCGTCCTTCTCCATTTGCCGGCGTTGTTCTATTATTTCGTAGATATCTTCATCTATGGTATTTTCTCCAATAAAATAATAAGCATTAACCGTATTCTTAGCCCCTATTCGGTGTAATCTATCCTCTGCCTGGCTTTGGTCTTTATAAGTCCATCCCAGCTCTATAAAGGCAACTTTTGATGCTGCCGTTAATGTATGCCCTACCCCACCCCGGCGGTATGTCACTACTATGATTCGGTATTTGGATTTTTCGTCTTGGAATAGTTTTTTATTGCGCTCCACCTCATCATCTGAAACGTCCCCGGTAATTAATAGAACATCCTTAAAATTATCTTTTATGAAGTTTGCCGTATTTTTATACCAGCAGAAAACGACTACTTTTTCTCCTGAATTATAAACCTCATCTAAAAACTCAGAAAAGGCCCCTAGTTTTCCCTTAGCTGAAATTTGTTTAAGTAATCCTATCTTAACAAGTATTTCAGCCCTCATTGCGCTATTAATCCTGTCAGGAGTGTAATTGTTTTCCTGCATCCATGACCTGAAAGTGTTTACGGCCTTATCATAATCCCTCCTATTATCAATATCTACCTTTATTATTTGCCTTATCTTATCAGGGAGATCTTTTGCAACCTGGTGTTTTTCCCGGCGGATAAAACATAAGGAACGAAGTTTAATATTCAACTCTTTTAGGTTAGTGGGCATTTCCTTTTTATAGTAATCGTTTTTTTTGAATTTGTTGTATTTTCGAATGAATTTATATCGGCCTCCGAAATCCTCGATCCTACCTATTAACTCTAAAATACTCGCTAAATCAGAGGTGCTCTTAACTATCGGGGAACCGGTCAGGGCTAGTCTTATTTCAGGTCCATTCATTAAGGGTTTTATTGTCTTAAATCGTATTGTTTTATTATTGCGAACCTCATGAGCCTCATCTAAAATAACAGATTTGAATATCTTTTCATACCCATGCATTTTAACCCTCTGCATAATTTTACCGGCATTTGGTCCGGTCTTTATTCTGGTCTCATTAATTTCTCTAGTAAAAATAGTCCTGGCACCTTCATAGTTAGTAATGGCCACGTGTGCCAATCCATGCTCAAAATATCGGCCAAATTGCTTTACATTTTCTTTGGTTAGAATAATGGCCTTTTTATCTGAGAACTTATGCCATTCGTTCTGCCAGTTCAAACGCAGTGACTTTGGACAAATAACGATGCACGGGAAAGAATCAGTACCTAAAATAGTTCCTATGGCCTCCGGTGTTTTTCCTAGTCCCATTTCATCGGCAATAATTACAGATTTGTTTTTTATAGAATAGTCTATTCCTGAATATTGGAACGGGTAAGGCTTGAGCTTCATGGGTAAATCTAGTTCTATGTTATCAAACCTATAACTGGCTTCTAGGTTTTCACTGATATTATTAACCATCGCCCGGCCCTTATCAGTGTACTTGAAGTTATAAGTTTCAGCAAACTTTTTAACCGCTGTTAATTGTGATAGTGGAGCCTGCCAATAACCTTTATCTTTGTTGTAGCGGGACTCTGGAATGTACTGAATTGCCCTAAAAATAAGTTTGTCATAAGGGAAATAAATAACAAAGCCTTCTTTATCATAGCCGATTAACCTTTCTTTTATTAACCTGGAGCTATTTTTCACCTGACTAAAAGCCTTAGGTTTTTTTATCATTGGTATTACTGAAATATTAAACCCAAGACTTAAAAGCTGTGTCCTGTATGGTCTGATTATTCCATAAACTTTAAGAGCCTCCTGTTCAGTCCATGATTGCTTATTTCTCATTTCATAAAGAAACTGAGCACTCCCGTTTACCACAGACTTATGAAGAATACCTCTTATAAACAGCTCCCGGAAAGTTAGTAATCCTTTTTTTAATTCTGGGTAATTACTCATAATCCTTAATTTGGGTAAACCCACACTCAGTACATTTCTCTTTAATCTCTGCCGGTTCAATGTCCCATCCGGTATACTGGTCGAATCCATTAACCTTGGTATCTGACCAAACTAATTCCATGGTACCGTATTCTCCGCATTCTGGGCATTTGTTGCTTAGTTCTATCATATTATTTTGAAGTTGTTGCTATGCAAATGTATTGTTTATTTTTCAAAAAACCAAAAAGAAACCAATAAAAAAACTGCGCTCTAGGCAGGAAGTAAGCAACAACTAATGCCAGGTGGGAGCGCAGTATAAAAGATAGAATCACTGCAAATGTAAGACATTAATTATCACCAATCAATTCAATTTATATATTTTTGTAATTTTGTAAAGATTGATTGTCGTAGGAAGAGGAAAAAAAACCAGCTATAGACTTTTTAAGCATTTCCATATTTTTATGAGAACCTCCAAATCCTTCCAATTTATTTGATGATATTACTCTTTGAATATCTCCGTCATACTTTTCCTTTGCTCGCAATAGGAATGTACCATCCATATATTCAACCCTTACTCCTGCTAATCTTAAAATACCGTGGATAGCACCGGAAACTACCCCTATCATTATAGTTTTTTTATGGTCTGTTTTAATAATGGACATTTCCGATAGACAAAACCCGATATCATTATCACGTAGTAACTCGATTATCAACTTCGAAACCTTATCGGCATAATATTGCCTATTCTCTTCCTCAGGTATTTTAAGCTTCCTAGTTCTGGGGGGCATGTGGAAATAATCAGCAAAGATAAACACTCCTTTTTTGCTCCACAATGTAAAAACTATGGTTTCGTAATCGTAGGATATAGATAGAACTGTGTTTTTCATGGTTAAATATTTAGAGGTATATTGTTTAATGTATTAGTGCTTACCTGGGTGTAAATTTGAGTTGTTTTAATACTTGAGTGACCTGCTAATTTTTGAATTACTCTAATATCTATACCTTTATCGGTAAGGTAAGTAAAAGTAGAGTGCCTTAATAGGTGAAAGTGATATTCTTTACCTATGTATTTTTTTACAAGTTTATTACAAGAAGCATGGGAATACTTAAGCGAATTTTGACCATTAAAAAGGTATATGGAAGGTTTATACTGTACGAAGTAATCCCGTAGGAGTTTGAGCATATTATTCGAAAGAGGTACAATTCTATCTTTATTTCCTTTAGATTGAACTATTCTAATAACCATCCGTTTAGAATCAATATCTTTAATTTTCAAATTGCATACTTCCGAAACTCTAAGACCCACTGAATAACCAAGAGATAAAATAGCCCTATGTTTTAAATTTGTTATCCCTGATATTCTATTTATCAAAAACTCCTTATCAATAATTTTAGGTAAGTGTTTTTCTTTGCGGGGCCTTTCTGGTACACATTTATCTATTGATATAGGGTTTTGCTTGTGTTTACCAAAAGCCTTTAATGCACTATATATTTGATTTTGTTGAGATATCGAACTGTAATTGTAATTTCTTATGTATAATTCGATATCTCTTGGCATTATAAGTGAAGGAGGTTTATTTACACATAAAACAAATTCCTTTATATAATGAATGTAAATTTCTATTGTTCTCTGTGCGTAATTATTTAGATTTAGTGATTTCTCTAATTTGCTAAAGCTGTCTTTTAATTGTCTGTTCATTTTCAGCTATTTATATAGGTCATTTTATATATAGTAGTTAGAGATAATGCCGCAAGCGGACAGAATCAACCATTATGCTTAATAATGTACGTTTTTCTACATTGGTCACAATAATAAACTTCCTTAGAACCATGAAAATGTATTGAGGAATGTCCGCATAATTCCTTTGATTCTTCATTATCTCTAACGCTCAGGCTTTCATTCGATGCTTCATTAATTGATTTTAAATATTCATCAACTAAGGCTTCATTTTCTAATATCCAGATAGATTCATGTGCTGAATCATACCAATTTAGAAAATCAATTAATTCTTTTCGTATCATTGTAATTCATTTAAAATTAAACTTGCGGCACAATCTCTAACAAGCTGTATAACGAAAGCATCAAATGAATGACTTTCCGCAATGTGTAAAAAACATTGCTCTCGTTATACAGCCTGAGCGTTATACACAAGCGTAAGAAAGGTTCGTGTTTCAATCAAACGCCTGTGTATATTTACCATAATTATTTTTTGCCCTCGCTCTTTCGGTTTTTCAAACCGATTTGGATTAAGTCTCGTACTTCACGGTTAAAATTGCCTTCATTGTGTTTGTTGGCACTTTTTTGTATTGCAACCTTCATACTTTTAGGCATTCTTATCATTTGTGGATTAAGAAGTTCCTTTTTGTTCATACTGTATTTGTTTTAAAAGAGTATTAAATGTAGTTGCAAATATTTTCCAAACGTCTTTATCTGTTATTGAATCTTTATAGCGTGTAAATATCAGCCTCTTTTTATTATCCCAACAAATTCGAGCTTTATCAACGCCTTTAACAAAAAATGTATTTGGGTGCTTACGCCATTGTACCAATTCGCCTTTCTCTACCAATTCTAATATGCAAGCTGGCAATGTTTCTTTAGCATACTCAACCCCCGCAATTTTATCCTTTTCTTTTTCAATTGCATTTTTAGTTTTCTTAATGCTTTCTTTTTGGTTTCTTATAGCTTCGTTTTGGCGTTCCCATTTGTTAAGCGTAGCTTGTCCGTTTCTCTTGTCGTTTAATGGTTGTCCGTTCGCTTGTTTTACACTTGCAAAGTGTGTTTCAAACTTTGCATTTAAAGAAGCCTCTTTTTTTATTGAGGAGGCTTCTAATATTTCTAATCTTTTACTTTTACTTTGCATTTTCAAGGTCTTTAGTTATTGTTTTGCAAATTCTACAAGTATATTCTTTTTTGGCTTTTGCTGTCAATTCAGCTTTTACTTTCTCAATTGCCTCTGGTGTGTTTTCGTAAACATTAGCATTTAATGTTCTTTTGTGGCTTTGTCCGCAAACTGTGCAATAAACTGTTACTTTGCTTTTTAATTGTCCAATTGGTCTTGATGTTGTGTCCATATCTTTAAGTATTTATCGTTTTTGTATATACAAATATAACTATTTATTTCGTATATACAATAGTAGAACTAAAATAAATTAAGAATATTTTCCCTCCCATAAAAAATAATTATTACGTCCGTGTTTCAAATGATGGTAAGTGGTTAAACGCCAGTGTATAACACGTTGTATATGTCAGTTTTGCCAATCGACTTTTGTGCTTTGAATCGGTGTATGTGCAAGGCAAAACCGAACACATACAACCATTCGTTGGAAGAGCAGTTTGCTATCTAATTTTACCACACTTGGTGCATTTATCAAATTCCCAAACCGCTTTATGTTCACATGGTTTCCAGTCATGGTCGCAAACCGACTCTTCAACACGCTGTAATAAACCATTTTCATTTACAACTTTGTGCAGTTTGTCCAAAAGCTCAACCAGTGCTTTTTCAGTAAACCATTGTTTTGTATACCCTAAGTCTATCACATAAGCCATATTGCTATGTTTCGCTTTTTCCTTTTGTGTCGTTTCTTTAATTTCTATCATTTTATTAAGTTTTGTTTTTCATGATATTAATACAAAATCACCTTTAATATTAGAAGTAATACTAACAAACCTATTGCACTTGCATTTAATACTTATATAATGCTTCTCATGATTTATGAACTTGCTTTCTATTTCCTCAAATGGTATTTTGCGATTACAATAAGGGCACTTAACCTTAGACTCGTTTAAGGTCAACAATCCGCCTGGTATACCGATTACTTTTGTCATTCCTGAACCTCTCCTATTACCCTTTTAATTATCTCATGACCCACACCCATTTTATTAAAACGGGATTTCCAGTAATTGAGAAACAACTTTCTCTCATAGGCATGGTCCTTTTTAGGAGTGATATACTTTATTGACTCCCACCGGTTATCAATTCTTTGACGGAGCAATTGACAGGCCATATCCACACTAACCGACTCCTTTTGTAAGTAATCAGAAACTATTTTACGTATAAGCTTTGATCGGTTACCGTTGTTATTTAAAAGGGATATCAAATTAATATGCTCTAAAGTTTCGGAGTCAAAAATCACTCCTATTGTTTTTTTATCTTCTAACATGACTGAGTTATTTTTTACCTATTATAATTGATAGAACTACGCCGAAGAATCCTGCAAGAATAAAAACTAAGGCGATTGCTGCGGTGATTTTTAGTAGTATCATGGTCCTAATTGTTTTTACTGTTCTTTTTTTGCTCCTCCCATAATTTTGCCGGAAACTTCCCTTTATTAATTAGCTCCTCGTAATAGGCTTCAGTCCCTTTGTGGAAAGCATATCCGGCAAGCCAGCACATGATAAAGAATAAGATTAGGCCGAAAAACAACCCTAGGCCCCATTTGAGTATGAATAAAATAAATTCCATAGTTTGTATTTTTAATTTTGTTTAATTGGATAATACAGATTGTTAGTAGCCTTATGTATTGACTTGAAAATATCTTCATCTGATATCTTAGATGTGTCTCCAAGTCCTGTAAGTTCAATTTCGACAGAAATACGCTCATGAGTGCTCATGTAGGATAGTCCTGGCCTATGTATACTCATGGCAACTGGTAAAAATGTAGGATTCGGAGTTTGTTTATTATTTCTATCAGAATGACATCTTAAGTCTGGAGTCTCATCGGTCATATAATATGGCATTGCTTTGATATCCTCCTTAAGGTCATTTAATCGCAGGCGTAATAAATAGTCCGACAGTATAATCATAAGAAGGCTCAATAGTGCAATGGCTTTTTAAAAAAAACGTAAGTTTATTAAACAGTTGCTGATTGGCCGTAGGCCCATATACAATCGTTGTCAAAATTACCAATAACATCAATGACAATAAAAATTTAGTCAGTAATGAAGTTAATTTACTTAATCGGGTTATAGATTTCTTTTCCATTGTTGATAAGTGTTAAATGTTATTGATTTGTTTTTTGAGCTCTATACGTCTTTTTTCGTAATACTCCAAAGGGCTAATTACTGTAACCTGGTAACCCTTTTCATTTAGCTCCTGGCAAATAGCCTCAGCCATTAATTGACTAAACTGCATCGGGTGTAAACAGGAAATTAAACTAACCTTCCCAGAAAGTGACATTTGGGCCGTTTGAAGATGGTTTCTTGACACGCAAATAAAATTAGACTCGTTAGAATCCTCATTTAACTCAAGGTATTTAATCTGAGCGTCAATGTAATTCATATTACGCTCTAAGTTCTTCCTGGACTTTTCTTTGATTGTTTCCATAGTGTTTATAGGTTTTTTGATTCTATCTAATTTGAATTATACTGACTTTAGTCTAAAAGTATCCTTCCGGTTTTTATCCGAATGATTTTCTACATACCCCAGGCGCTTCATTAATGGAATGCTATCCTGGGATACGTTTACAAAAGGCTCTTTAACATTGTGCCCGCAGCAACTACCATAGGAAACCACTCCCATGGACCATAAATATTCAATCTCTTTAAGAATACAGGGGTCGATTGACACAAATTTGCTAAGACCTTTTTTCTCTCTGGCTATTTCGTATTTACCCATATGAGAGGGTATATTTACGGTAAGCATCTGGGCATGACATTCCGTGGATTGGGGCTCTATATTTTTACAATTGCAGCTCATACGTCATTATTTAATTTCAATACCAAACCCAACCCATTTACCATTCTCATCAAAGCCTCTATTCTCCATCTCACGTTTAGCGATTTCGTTTAAATCAATTTCGCCTTTTATTACTTGAGTTAATAACTCGGTACTAACTCCCGAAAGAATTAAGGCAGGGTTTAAATTATCGGGGGATACTCCAAATTCAGCTTTATAAATATTGCTATTGTATTCTTCTCGTGTCATGATCAAAAAGGTCAAGCCCGAAGCAAACGCCCCGGGCATATTTATTAAACAATACTACCAGTCTCTAAATACTGAATAGCTTTCTTCTTGCTTGAAGTGGTTCCGTAGTCATTTGTAGGAAATAACTTGTAGTGGGCAAAAGATGAAGGAGTCTTTGCGTGAAATTCTATTACCCTGTCTTCGTGGTAAAATCGGTCACCGTGCTGGCTTCTTTTGTTGATTAAATCGCTTAGTGTTTTCATGATTGTTATCGTTTCTTAAAATTCTAAAACTATAGGTTCATTATCTCCAAACAATTCCTTTTCCTCATGAAAGGTAGGAGCTTGTGAAAGAGTTAAAATATTAGTTTCGTCTGAATGTTCTGTCTCGCTAATGTGCTCGATTGATAAGATTTGAGTTTTCATGATAATATCTATTAGTTGTTGCTTGATTCTTTTACAAATTAACAAAACACTTTCCATATCCGCAAACAAATTAAATAAAAATTAAATAAAGTGCAGTTATTTAAAATGAATATGAATAGTAAATAATTGACAGGTGTGCATTAACATGAAAAACAGCCTAGTTTGCTTTTAATTGAAAAATGTTACATACTATCGTATATTCAGAGGTAAAATAGCACGGCATGGCAAAGAAGAAAGAAAACAGTAGTAGAAAACCGGTTAAAAGGCATAAGAACGACCCCAAGGGAACCTATGACCCTG
>JBNJFX010000072.1:0-8810 GCA_051747245.1 Bacteroidota bacterium | reverse complement strand
ATCTTCTCTCTGCAGCCTTGGCGTGAATAATACATTTAGCAGTATACTCTTAATTATAAGCGGCAAAATCCTTTTCAGACCAGCCTCATATTTTTATGCGACAAATTATGTGATATTGCAATAGCAGGCAACAATTTTATGAACCTGAATTATTTCATAAACTAAACTGTTGTGCAGCTATCTATCTATCTGAGCAGTTCAGGATAAAAACAAACCCTGTTTTTTAAACTAAATCCTGTAAAATTTGTCTTAGAAATAGAATCTTTTTTGAAAACATCGATATGTTTCTTATCTTTGGTTGGATTTTATTCAGCCAAATGAAGAAACTTAATTAACACAAAAAAGTACTTTTAACTTAAATTTTTAATCCTTAATTTGCATAAATAGACTTTTTAGGCCTAAAATAGGAAATATTTTACTTTAAATCAGAATTAATATCCCAGACTATTTTCATTAATTTTTAGAGTTTTGTAGGACTAACTAAAACTAATTATCATGAATAAATTAACAACTTTTTTTATCCTAATTATCATAGGATTTTCTATCAATAATTCTAACGCACAAGACGTAGAAATCTATTATGATGCTGCCGGTAATCGTATATTACGAGAAATCGTCAGGCTAAAATCTTCACCTGATAAAGAGGTATTTCCAGGCAAAAAAGTAACAGAAGACTCTTTTTCTACTTCACTAACTGATGGTGAAATTAAAATCTACCCAAACCCTACCAAAGGAAAGCTTAAGATTGAGGTAACTAAAAAACAATTTTCCTCTGGCTTCTATAAAGTACATACATTAAGAGGGAAAAAAATACTCGAAGGCCAAACTGAAAAATCGTTTATTATAGACCTAAGTCCGTTTAAAAACGGCACATATTTATTAGACCTTAAAATTGAACCAAAGACGTATTTCTACAAAATTATCAAATCATAACCCGAATTATTTATCTATAAAACCAATATCATGAAAAAACTAATTATACTTATTGCAATATTATTTGCTGGAATATATTCAAAAGCACAGAATACCAAAACTGACTCTGACGTTGGAACCATTAATGGCAATTTGAGTGTGTCACCTTTAGGAGCAACAACATATACTATCCCCATTGATTTACCAGAAGGAAGAGCAGGAATGACTCCTGACCTTGCCTTAGTATATAATAGCCAGAGTGGGGATGGAATAATGGGTAAAGGATGGACAATATCCGGCTGGTCCTATATAGCCCGTTCTATTGAAACACCTTACTACACAGGTGGCGAACCAAATGTAATCAGCTTCTCAGATGATCAATTCACTCTTGATGGTAAAACTCTAATAGAAGTTGAAGACTTAAGCAATGGAGTTAAAGAATATAGAATTGAAAATGATGCTATATCAAAAATTATAAGTAATAATACTTACAAGAAGGATCAGAATCATACGAACTTTACTGTTTATGAAAAAGACGGTATTATAAAAACTTATGGGACTATTGCCAATTCCTTACAGGTATCAGGAGTTGGCACCAATAATGCCATCAGATATCATCTTCATGAAACCAAAGACAGAAATGGAAATACTATAGAATATGATTATGAACGTCCTTTGGATGGTGCTAGTGAATTTTCAGGTGAGATAAGGATTGAAAGTATTGAATATACAAGTTATAATGGGTCAAACCCAAGCTATAAAATTGAGTTTGAATATTCTGATTTAGGATACGATAATAGAAAAACGTCATATTTTCATCATGGCTCGGAAGTTTACAAATATGAAATATCACAGAAATTAGATTATATAAAAGTTTTTAGCATTGGAAGCGCTTCAAAGACATTATTAAAAACATATACTATTTCCTACAAGGACGGAGGTATCCTTTCTAAACCTTATTTAGAAAAAGTACAACTCGTAACCCCAAATTCTGTTTTGCCGCCAACCTTATTCGAATGGGATTTTAATATTGGAAATGAAAACAATACAACCTATAACTATAGTACTAATTTTGAAGAATTTAATGTCCCACCACCTGCAAAAAAAGCAATGGTCATTGGTGATTATAATGGAGATGGTATAGATGATATAATTGAAAACGATGACAAAGAGCTATTATTTGGAGATGAAACCATTCAACTTAGAATGGGAAAAGATCTTAATGCAATAGAGGATGAACTTAACGGAATAATTAATGTGAATTCTTTTACTGCGGATTTAAATGGTGATGGAATAGGTGAGCTAATAATTCCTTCACAAGATGAAAGCAGTGTGGAGATCATCACCTTTAATACAATAAATAATAATACATCATTTAATACCGTTGGAACAATTGAAAATCTTGATTATACACACCTTTTAGCAGGCGACTTCAATCATGATAACTTAAATGACTTACTAATTTATGATGACAATAATACTATAAGCATTTATTTTGGAAAACAAAACCTTAACAACGTTCTACAAAATCCAGTATCAATTACAGGTCAAATAGACCTTGAAAATTGTGTGTTTAGAGTAATGGATTCAAAAGGAAATGGAAAATCGGAAATAGTAACCATTGATAACACTAATACAACCATATATGAAATTGTAAAAAATGGAGATAACTATGAATTTAGTTCATTAACTTTTTCGGCGCTGAACCTGAATTTCACAAATCTATTAGGTCTGAATGTTGGGGATTTTAACGGTGATGGCAAAGATGATCTTTTATTAACAAAAGGCAGTATATCAAATCAACAATCATACATATATTATTCTTTTGGAGCGGGATTCCATACACATGAAGAAGTATTTGGACTCCCCACAGGGTTTTTCAATCATTATAACATAACTACTGACTTAAACAATGATGGGTACTGCGATTTATTAACGGCATCATATGTGAAAAATTCAAATGATGAAATAACTGTATCGTACAGAAAGCATTTTAAGTTGCCAAATGTAAAGAGTGGCTTCGAAACAAACCTTAAAACGAGATCTTTCTATGCTGGACAAGACGTTGATAATTTTACTTTGGATTTATATAGAATTGGCGATATTAGTGGCAACGGCGAAAAAGATCTAATTGTAAGTTTAACTCAGATGAAAAAAATACTTGGGTTAAAATCTATTAAAGAAAGTAGGCAGCCTTCAGAAATAAAAAGAGATGTATATGTTATTTCTGATAATGAACTTGGAACTGATGTTATTTCTACAATAATAAATGGACAAGGGGTAAAAAATGATATTAAGACAAATGTCTTCCGTAATGAATTATATTCACAAACCACTTATCCAATAATAAAATACCCTTCCACATTATTTGTTACAACTGAACATATAACAGCCAATGATGAAGGGGGAGAGTTCCCATCAACTGAGTATCATTATAGCGGCCTTCAAGTTCATGCTAAAGGTAAGGGTATAATAGGCTTTCAGAAAACAAAAAAATACAATCACCAAGCCAACACTGTTACTGTCACAGATTATGATGTATTTGAACAGAATGGAAAATACTTTCATCCCTATCCGAAAACCATAGAAACTAGTAGTCTCAATAAAAATAGTAAATCAGAAAAAGGTTTATTGTCAAGGTCAAGTAACACTTTGAATATTAAAAATACCATACAAGATAATAGTTTTGTTTATTTACCTGTGGTGACTGAAAGCATCAATACTCAGCGAGATTTAGATGGTAATTTTATTAAAACAACAAAAACAGTACAAAATCTAAATGATATTGATATATATGGAAACGTACTCGAAACCTATACATATACTGATAAATCAGAAAACCCATCTGATTTTAAATATGAAACCAAGATAGAAAAACTATATAATGATAAAGATGAGGATAACTGGCTTGTTGGCAGAGTTACCAGCTCAACACAGACGAAAACAGTTGATGGAGATATAGATAATTCTCATATCCTTGAAAAAACCTATGACTATTATGACGTAAATGAATCCGATGAGGGTGGTAATGAGCCATGGCCTGCACTAAAAAGTGTAACAACTATTCCTAATGGAAGTTCTGAGTATGCTACTAAAACAGTCTACAATAAATACGATAATTATGGAAATGTGCTCAAGAAAACAGCGAAGGCTCCAAACTTTACACCACAGGTTGATGACCGCGTAACGAAATATGAATACAAAACTGAAGATTATTATAATGGCCGTTTCCTAACCAAACAATGGAAAATACTTGATGGTGTAGAATATGCAAGCACCTATTCCTATGACCTTAAGTTAGGCAGAAAAAGATCCAGTACTGATGCTGCAGGATTTACTAAACTATTTGAATATGATGAATTCGGTAACCTTGAAAAAACTAATTATCCGGACCAGCACTCTGAATATTCAATAGTGGAGTGGAGTGATGGTATGCAGCACGAGCCCAATCATCATAAATCAGCATATTGCGTAACCGATAAGGTATCGTATACAAAAGATGACGGTACTCAATACATTAAAGTTCAATCCCAAACGTTTTTTGATAAATTTGATAGGAAATTAAGAATAGTAGAAACTGGTTTTAATGGTGAAAAGATTTACCAGGATTTATTTTATGATAATTATAATAGACTAACCGAAGAAACACCATCATACTTTTCAAATCAGTCATATTCGTATATAACAAAGTATGGTTATGACAAACTTGGTAGATTGGAGGTAGTTAGTAGTCCCATTCAAGAAAAAATCATTTCTTATAGCGGTAGAGAAACCCAGACAACAGACTATTTTAAGGAAGTAACTATTACTAAAAAGAAGAATGCCCTTGGAGAAATTAAACAAATATCAGATCCAACAGGTACTATAAATTATTTGTATTACAGTTCAGGTCAACCAAAAGAGATTCAGTCACCAAGTGGTACAATAAAACTAAAATATAATCCGCAAGGGAACCGTAAAGAATTGAATGACCCGAATGCAGGCACTTCAGTATCTATTCATAATCCGTTTGGAGAGCTTATTAAAAAGACCGACGCCAACAATAACACGTTTGAGATGAAATATGATAAGTTTGGCCGCATCGAATTAAAAACGTCATTAACAGATGGCAATGTCATAAACTACAACTATTACACAGATCCAAATCCCTCACCGGAAAATAATGAAGCGTTTGGTAAGTTACAGTCGAAAATCAGCTCCAATGGCACAGAGTATTATTATTATTATGATGATCTTCACAGAATTAAAGAGAAAAAGGAAGTTATAGATGGTTATGATTACGCTCATTCTTATGACTACGACGAACAAGGCAGAATAAGTAAATATACTTATCCGAATTCCTTTACAATAACCAGAAACTATCAGAATGGATTTCTTAAATCAGTCAAAGATGTGAGAAACCAAACTATTTATTGGGAAGCTGTTGATAGGAACCAGAAAGGACAGCTTACTGAATATAACCTCGGAAATGGAGTAAATACTACTAAATTGTATGATGATTTCGGCTTCCCAACCGATATCATATCCGTTAACAGTAACAACACTGTTATACAAAATCTGAAATACAATTTTGATATCAAAACAGGAAATCTCAGTTCAAGATCGAATAACCTGATAAATAAGGAAGAGACATTTAGTTACGATAAGACTCTTAAGGAAAGACTCACTAGTTGGCGAATCAAAAATGGAACAGGATATGAATTGCACTATAAAAATAATGGCAATATCGAAGCAAAATCTGATGTGACCAATTCGCAGGGTAGATACTATTATAGTGACAATAATAATGCAGTTACTAAAATAACTGAGCCTCTGCCTGAATATGAAGGATTCAAGCAGAGTATAAAATACACCCCTTTCAATAAAGTTAAGAGAGTCAATATACCATCCACTTCTTCAGGAAAAGGAGTAGACCCCAAATGGGATGTACTATCTTTCGAGTATGGCCCTGATAACAAGCGAAAAGTGATGAGTGAAAGTATCATGGGAGTTCATGATAAGAAAACCATCTATGCAGGGGGTGATTTCGAAAAAACCATTCACAATGACGGGAGTACAAAATCTTATAACTATGTAGGTGCCAGTGAAGGAGTATTTGCAATATTTGTTGGCCGCAGTTCAAAGCATGAAGAAATAACTCCTGAGTACATTCATAAAGATTATCTCGGATCTTATGAAACAATTACAGATAAGGATGGTAGTGTAATAGAGCATTTAAGCTTCGATCCATGGGGTAAAAGAAGAAACCCTTCTGACTGGAGTCTGAGTAACATACCTAATACCTTCAGATTTAAAAGAGGTTTTACAGGTCACGAACACCTTGATAAGTATGGTGTGATAAACATGAATGCAAGGCTTTACGATCCGGCATTAGCCAGGTTCTTCAGCCCGGATCCTCTTGTTCAGGCTCCTGATTACACCCAGAATTTTAACCGGTATAGTTACGCTATGAATAACCCTCTAAAATATACAGACCCTGATGGAGAGTTTGCCCACCTAATTATAGGTGCCGCCATTGGTGGTATATCTAACTGGATGGCAAATGGTGCCGAATTCAGCTGGAAAGGATTAGGTCATTTCGGTGTTGGAGCTGGCGCAGGAGCCCTTGGCGCAGGCTTAGGAGCGGCTGCAGGAAGCTTAGCCGCAGGTGCCGGTAGTTTTAGCATGTTAGCGGGAAGCGGGCTCTCAGTAGGCGGAGTTTTACCCGGAGCAGCAGCAGGAGCGGCAGGTGGATTCTCAAATGGATTTGTTACTGGATTGGGTAACAGCCTAATTGACGGCGATAAATTCGGATCCGCCCTGGGTAAAGGTTTCTCGATTGGAGCCAACCAGGCCTTAACAGGTGGTTTTATTGGAGGAATATCAGGGGGTATTCGAGCAAAAAATTATGGTGGGAATTTGTGGTCTGGGAGGAGGCCAAGGCTAAAACTAAGTGGGCGCTTGACATTCCAAAATCAAATTGCAAGATCAAGCTTGAGAAATTTAAATTATATAACACCAAGAGTTGATTATTCAAAAATGCAATATTCGGTTAGTTTTGGTAGCCTTAAATCGAATTCTGTTTCCTTTATGGACAATGCTTATAGTTATCAAGGCCTAAATGAAGCGCATCATAGCTCAAGAATATATAACTTATTTCAAGAACCAATAAACCTAAGTTCAGATGATCCATGGTGTTCAGGCTTTGCCAACAAAGTGTTTGATGATGTAGGTATTGAAGGTACTGGGGATGGCTGGGCTAAAAACTGGTTAAATTGGGGTGCTGAAGCACCAATAGAAAACCCTAAGTTTGGGCAAGTAGCAATATTTTCAAGAGAAGGTGGTGGAGGCCATGTTGGCTTCGTGGTTGGTCAAGATGGTGATGACATAATCATTTTAGGGGGGAATCAATCCCATGCGGTTAATACACTAGGTTTTGATTCTGCGAATTTACTGGGTTTACGTTGGTATTAATAAAACAAGTATATATGAATAAACTAAGTAATATTTTCATTTTGATATTTCCAATTATATTTATTAATATTTATAATTTGGAATTTCAAGGGAGTCTTGATAATCAAGAACTAAAACTTCGTAGTATTGATGATACTACAATTTTAAACAAATGTAATAACAAATCATTTAACGATTTTTGGAGCAAATTCAGAAAAGCCACTCTAAATAAAGATACATTGATTCTAAACGAAATGGTTTGCTTTCCTTTACAAGTAAAGTTATGGCACTACGATGAAAACTCGAAGTTTGAAATAGTCAAAGCTGATTTCATAGAGTACTATAATGAATTCTTAAGCCAGAGATCAGGATTGAACAGAACAAACCTACATGAAACAATGATTGAATACATTAATAGAACTCCTAATATCTTAGTAGAGCATTTAAATAAGCATGATACGTTATGCATCCAAAAAGAAGCTAGAATTGGTGCTATGATTTTTAAATATGAAAAAGAATGGATGTTAAATGGACTTTATTTCAACCCAAAAACTATTGAAAAAACAATTGATAAATAACATGTTGTGATATCTACCAAATATTTACACTGTGCACAAAGAGGCTGTTTCTTAAAGAGGCAGCCTTTTTTAGATTTATGATTTGAAGCTTGTCTTCATTACTAAATTTTCGCTTTTCCATATCTGTTTGCATAATTACTAATCTCTATCTATAATTATGTCAGACTTATTTCGGGGCTGTTACACAGATATATCGGTCATATTGTGACACTAATTCCGGGCACGTTATATCTCTGAAAACATCTGCTAGAAAACGTCTACAGAATTCTTCAACACCAAAGTTCTCAAATACGCATTCTCTTTCTCTAACCTGTAAATAATCTTTCCGGGCAAATATCCTTCTGTCATAAACTCTGGCTCGCCTTTAGCTCTTATTGGTTTTCTATTGAAAAAACTAAAAACCGATCTTAAATCAATTTCCAATATTTCAGCGATTTGAAGAAGCCGTTGAATGCTCAAAGGACTGTTACAGTTTTCTAGTTTACCGTAGGTTTTTTGAGTCACATCCAATTGAATGGCCATATACTCCTGCGAAAATCCTTTAATCATTCTTTTCTCACGAATGGCCCTGCAAACTTTCTTACATATTTCAAAATTTTGATTAGAGTTTTCCATAAGGGTTGATTTTATTTGCTACCAAATATAAGTAAAAATTTTGTAAAATTATTTACCTGTTTGTTAAACGAATTTAATCTAAATTTGTCTAATAGTTAGATCACTCTTTTGATTTCTAAAATTGTGTTATATTTGAAAATATCTTTAATTGAAAAATACTTTATAAGCAAAAAAACTTTTAACTTAAATTTTTAACATTATGAAAAAACTATTACTTTTTACAACGCTGATTACCTTTGTTTTAGGCGTTTCAGCACAAACTACTGTATTCGA
>JBNJFX010000071.1:0-9576 GCA_051747245.1 Bacteroidota bacterium | reverse complement strand
GCGGAGAGAGGGGGATTCGAACCTATGGTTTATTATAATTTAATAAAATTTAATTTTACAGCCCACATGCCGCTTGTAGCAAGTTTTACAGAAAACAGGATTTAGCAAGATTTATTTTGATATATGGAAAAATGAGTGTAGTTTTGAGTGTAATTTTACTTTCACACTCAAAAAATGAAATACAATTTTTCACTAGAAAAAAGGAAAAAGAATGGAAAGCTTGTCGAGGACAATGTCCCCATTCGCATCAGCGTTACGCACAACTCGCAACGCATCTATTTGAACCCCGGATTCAGGGTAGACATGAAATCGTGGGACGAAAACGCAGAAATTGTCAAAAAAGGCTTCTACAACAAGAAGAAAATTCCGTACAACATCATCAACGCACGGTTGGCAGAACAGAAAAAGTTTCTCGACACGGTAATGCTAAATCATCAGCTTACCGGAGAAGTCATCTCATTGGAAAAACTTAAAGAGGACTTCACCAACAAGTTCTCACCAAAAGCAGCAGCAGCAGCCAACGTACCCAAGGAGGAGAAGAAGCCACCCTCTTTCTATGAGCTGTACGACACCTTTGTAGCAGAACGCGGCAGACTTAACGACTGGACAAAAGCGACGCATACAAAGTTCAGCAGTTTAAAAAAGCACCTGCTCAGGTTTGACGACAAACTAGACCTCAAAAAACTTGACGAAAAAAAGCTCACCGACCTGGTTGCCTACTTTCGGCAAGTTGCGGACATGAAAAACAGCACAATCAAAAAGCAGCTGGGTTTTGTGAAATGGTTTTTAAACTGGACCGTGGACAAAGAGTACCCTACTAACAAAGCTTTCAAAAGCTTTAATCCCAAGCTCAAGGAGGCCCAAAAGCAAGTTATTTACCTTACGCAAGAGGAACTCAACAAGGTAAGAGGCCTTGAAATACCTGACAGCAAACAATACCTGGAGAGGGTACGCGATGTTTTTCTATTCTGCTGCTACACCTCCTTAAGGTATTCAGATGTATACGCCCTAAGGAAATGCGACATCAATGATGGCAAGCTATCTATCATAACCAAAAAAACGCATGAAAGACTCACTTTCAAGCTAAACGACAAAGCGCTAAAGCTACTCGGGCAGTACGAGAAGATTCCATTAAAACAAGGGAAGGCACTTCCGGTTATTTCCAACCAGCGCATGAATGACTACTTAAAGGAGTTATGTGAGCTGGCCGAAATCGATACGCCTATTACCCTGGTAGATTTCATTGGCAACGTGCGAAATGAAAATACCTACCCCAAATACAGCTTGATGGGAACGCATACCGGAAGAAGAACCTTTATATGCAACGCATTAAAGAATGGCATGCCGCCTCATGCAGTAATGAAAATCACAGGCCACTCCGATTACAAAGCCATGAAACCCTACATCGATATCGTAAGCAAAGATATTGACATCATGGTTGAGCAGTACATCAACTTTTAGCAAGGATACTAGCAACCTAAACCTTAGACGTCCTGACAAGCTATTATCGGGACGTTTTTTTCTTATTATGGCGAAACATTGCAGTAATTGCCTATAAACCTAACACCACAGAGGACAACAAACGATATTTCAATCTTTAATTTCAGAAACATCTAACCCTAAGAAACTTTTTTCCACACACCTCACGGTTTTTAAGTGAAAAATTTGTATATTAGAGCCATAATCCTGTAATTCAAAAGCTACAGTGGAAATAAACTAACTCATGGTGCAGATAATCTTCCTAAGCGGTTGCAAAAAAGGAGTTATACCGTATAATCTCAAATTGCAAGTAAGCCTAACCCGCCATGAAAAAAATGAAAAAAAAATGATATAGGTAATAAAGCCTCAATAAATACTTAATATGAAAGAACAAAACACCTTATACTTCTTATTAACAGCATTTATAGCAACCATCCTAACCTCCTGTGAACCCGAAGAGTTATCAAACCCAAGCAATCCACTCAATGGAAGAACAACTGCTGTTTTCAATCCTGACAAAAAGTATGGAACGATGACTGATATTGATGGAAACATTTACAAAACCATTGTAATAGGTGAGCAGACTTGGATGGCAGAAAACTTAAGAGTAACCCATTACCGAAATGGTGTTGAAATTCCTAATATAATCGATAATGATGAATGGGGTACTTTAACAACAGGAGCCTATTGCAACTACAACAACACACAAGATTTAGATACAATCGCGACCTATGGCAGGCTTTACAATTGGTATGCTGTAGCAGATACCCAACAACTTGCACCTAAAGGCTGGCGTGTGCCCGGCATTGCTGATTGGCTTGAACTTATCGAATACCTTGGTGGAGATTCTATTGCTTCTAAGCACCTAAAAGAAGTTGGCACATCCCATTGGGTAGACGATTTTGATACGGACAATAGTAGTGGCTTTACAGCTATCCCAAATGGACATCGCTATTTAGCAGAAGATTATTCCGGGATTGGATCCTTTAGTGTTTTATGGACTGCTTCTAACTACAGTACTGATAAATCAGGTTTTCTTTACTTGTATGATTTTGACTCCAATATATGGAAAGGAGTTAATTACAAGCTAAATGGGTATTCCGTAAGATTAATAAAAGGAACTTAAGACCGGGGGCTGTCCACGTTTTTTTAAATAAAGAATTTCCCCCAATCACCCCCCTGCATGAGACTTGGAGTTTCTAACTTCTACTGGAATCTTTTGGAATTAGCTGGAGCATTCCGGAAAATCTGGCAGTTGTTAGAAATTTCCCACTCGTTTTACAAAAGCCGCCCAATTACGCTCAATAATCATTGCCCGTGCCACCAATAGCCCGGCAATAAAAGGGCAAATTGTATAAGGGCACCTCATAGTTTAATTTACTATAAATCAACGAGCAATGAGCGGGCAACAAACCATCAACAAACCATCAACAACCGCGCAATACCCCGTGCAACAAACCCTATTTCACCAGCCTCAACAAACACCACCTAACAACTTAGCTTTCAACGAGCATGTCACGAGCAACAAACAAAAAACAGCTAAAAGCAACGCATTAAACTAACGCACACCGCTTTTCTCCTACATCGCACAACAATTTTCCGCCAGCTGCACTGTTTTGCGTGAAAAATTTAGTAGTTTTAGAGGCATGACCCGAAAACACATCACATACAGTAAGAATAAACGAACTCATAGTGCGGATAAACTCAATGAGCGGGTGCATAAAAGGAGTTATGTCGTTTAAATTTCATGTTATACACTAGTGTGAGCATAACCACCTATATCTATTTTAAAATAGAAAGTTTTTAATCAAATATTATGACCCTAAAATATAAGAAAAAAGACATACTAATAATTTGTAGTTTATTAGCTGGCTTACTTGGATTTCTAGTTAAGATTATTTACCGACCATTGATTGTTGAAAACAATATAAACGATTATGGATTTCAAGGATTTGCTCCAAATCTATTTTATACAATTGGAGCTTGTTTATTTGCAGCATATTGGGTTAAAAAAGGACAGATTAAGACAATGATATTTGTTACAGTAGGTGTTTTAGTATATGAAACAGAACAAATTTGGACAAGTAGAACATTTGATTATTTAGATGTTTTGGCAACAATAATTGGACTTGGGATATCAATTCCTATTTTCAAAGGACTTTCAAATAAGGATGAATTTTAATTGCAAATAAGTAGATTAATAACATAACTTGATGATTGATTTAAAGGTTTCAAAAGACCAGTGTATAACAGCGGCGAATAAAGCAAAGGCGGCCAGTGCGTTTCGGTGGGTTGGGGTTTTAATTCAACCCCGCCAAAACTTCGTTTTGACGGGTAAAGATGTATATTTGTAAAACAAAGTTTTGGCTCCATGAAGTTTAATTGGTATTTGCAAGTAAGGCCTTCGCTTCATCGCCACAACGTTGGCGTTCATTATAATGAATTACCCTGCTTAAATAGATTAACCTGAGAATATGGAAGAGATTTATCAAAACGAGCTTGAAAAATGTAAAATTTACGAGCTATTAAAATCAAAAGCTCAAAAGGAAACAGATTTAACAGAATCTTCAGTTGTGAAACTTGTAAATGAAGTTGTTGAATATGCTTGTAATAAGTCTAAAGTTATAATAAAGTATCTTCCAGAATACACACTACACGACGAAACTCATCTATTTCGAGTTTATCAATTAATGGATAGAATTATACCAGACGAGACTTTACAAAAACTATCAGTTCCCGAATTAATGATGCTATCACTCGTTGCGTTTTTACATGACATAGGTATGGCTCCGTTGGAGTCTGACATTAGGGCTTGGAAAAAGGGTTGGGCTGGAGAAAAACCAACATCGACTGAACAAAATGAGCATGATAAATTTAAAAGGTTTAGAGATACTTTTCCAAGCAAGATTTCTGAAATAAAGCAATTGAGAGAAAAAGAGCTTTATTCTAAAGCCGAATTAATCGAAAGCTATATCATCTCTGAATATATAAGGGAAACACATGAACAAAGAGCTAGAGAATTCATTGCTTTTGATTGGGCAGAAAAAATACGATATAAAGATACTGATTTAACAAATGAATTAGCTCAATTATGCTACAGTCACGGATGTGACGCATTATCTTTGTTGGATTTTGAGGTAAATGTTTTATGCGATGAGAATTCGTTTGTGTGTCTACCTTTTATTGGAGTTATAATAAGGTTAGCTGATTTAATGGATTTTGATGCTAAAAGAACACCTCGAGTTCTGTTTTCTCATTTAGCAGTTAGAAATCCCGTATCTCTTTCAGAATGGCAAAAACACCGTAACATTCAGTCTTGGAGGATAAAAAATGACTACATCACATTTCATGCTAAATGTAAACATCCTGCAATAGAGAAAAGTATAAAGGATTTTTGCGATTACATTGATAATGAATTAAAAAATTGCTCAAATGTACTTTCGCGATTGGAAGATAGTAGTAGGTCTGAAGAAATGCAATTTATTCGTTTTCAATTACCTGCAAAAGTTGACAGAAGTCGTATTGTTCCCGAAAAAAATATTTTAACAAACGAACCTCTTTATATTTACAAGGATACATCATTTGAACTTAGTAAAAATCAAGTGATTGATTTATTAATGGGAACTAAGTTATATGATGATACAAAAGCAGCAATGCGTGAACTCATTCAGAATTCGATTGATGCATGTTTAGTTGCAGAGGCATTATGCAATGAATTAGGGTTTGAATACTCTCCCAAAATAGATGTCAGATATTATACTGAAGATGGGCAAAGCTGTTTGGAAGTTGAAGATAATGGCATAGGAATGAATCAAAGAATTATTGATAATTATTATTCAAAAGTGGGTTCATCCTACTATAAGTCAAGAGATTTTTATGACTTGAAAGCAAAAACTAACATTAAACATGTGCCCATTTCAAGATTTGGGATAGGAATTTTATCATGTTTTATGGTTTCAGATACTATCGAGGTTGAAACAAGGAAATTATTAGATGATGGAGAATTAGATAGTCCATTTCTAATTTTAATTGAAGGTTATGATAGCATATTTACATTAAAAAAAGGGACACGTAAAAAACATGGAACTTCAACTCGACTCCTGCTTCGCAAGAAAGAAAATCCTTGGGAAGAAATGTCTAAAACACGTTTTATGGAGTATGTTAAACAATCAATCCCTAATCCTCCGCTAGAGATAAAAGTTCACACAGATAAAGAGGACAAAGAAGAAAATATTTTGATTTTAAATAAAGACTCCTTTTCTCAAATGTCCGCAGAGGAACTTAAAAATTACCAATGGAAATCATCAGAATACATAAACGAAGTTAAAATTTCACTTGATTCAGAGGAAAAAGGATTAAAAGGAGAAGCTATAATCGGAATATTAGAAGATAAAGGGCTCCCAACTACCTTAATTGATGGTATGTACAGGACTGTGACAATAGAAAACGAGGAATATAACCTTGAAAATAAAATTGAATTAAAGGAAAACAAAATTGAAAAGATTGGTTCTATCATTGAAGTTGATATTGACTCTGGAATAGATACACGAAATTCATCAGATGAAATTATTCGTTCTCAGTCAAGAATATCTATTCATGGAATAAGTTTCCCTGCAGGCATATTTCCTGATAACTATTTTAATCGACGAAAAGCAGTATTGAAATGGCCTTTACCAATGCTAATTGTAGTTGACGTTACAGGTAATAATGATTTAGACCTAAACTCTGCACGAACTGAAATTGTGTTTAATAAAAAATGGAATGATTTCGAAGAATCTTTAGCTAATTTAATCTTCCAAAGATTAAAAGATAAACTTGATGAATCCTATTGGAATCATTTAGTTGAAACGGTTGTGGGCGCAAGTTCAAGTGATAATTTTTCGGAAGGTTTAAAAAAACATTTTGAGGGAATAAATTAATAACGAAACGCGAACACATGGTAAATCGCATGAGGGTTGCAGAGGTTTTCGAGCGTTTGTGGCTCGTAAAAAAATGCCGATGTAAACTGATAGGAAATCGCCTCGCAATCCCGCACGACACCATATCATCAACGTTGTGTTTAATTATTATCAAAGTCCAAAGCACAAAAAATATTTAATTCTAAATAAAATGGAAGAGATAATAAAGATGTCAAATTCTTTTGAGGAAACCTTGAAAGATAGCAATCTTCATAATATTTCAACTGGATTTGCTGAGACTATAACAGATAGTTTGTTAGAGGATGGATTTATGAAAGAAATACCGATTGTTAATACAATTGTTGGCTTAAGCAAAAGTGCTATTAGAATTACTGATTTATTATTCCTTAAAAAAGTTATTTCATTTTTGTCAGAGCAGGAATTTATTAGCCAAAAGGACAGAATAGAGATGATTGATAAAATAGACTCATCAAAAAAGTATAGAATGAAGGTAGGCGAAAAATTGCTATATATAATTGATAAATGCGATGATTATGAAAATTCTCAATACATATCAATGCTTTTTGCAGGTTTTATTAAAGGCGAAATAGATTATCCTGATTTTTTGAGGGCTTCAAAAATAATTGAAAGAATATATATCGGTGACTTAAAAAAATTTATTGAAAATGATAGGACTGAATTAAATCCAACAGAATTAGTTGAGTACGAGGGGACAGGTCTTTATGATATATATACTGACGAAATTACTTTGAATTATGATGATGATTGGCAACATGCTAATAATTATAGAGTACATGGTGGAGAGCCAATAGGTATCATAACAGAAATTGGAAAAAAAATACGGAGTGTATTGAAGGACAAAGAATAACTAAACACAGCAGGCTATTTAAACCTTTTGTATTGAGGTAGTTGGGTTAAAGGAATAAGATTTCACAACGGCTAGTAACGGAGAATAAGGCCGCATCTCCAGCGTCCCCAACGATTTATACAGCTATAGGTTGGCTTGCATAAAAAAAGAACACTACTAAATGAAAGAAACAATAGAAAAACTCAAAAAATCTCCACTTTTCAATTTATCGTTAAGTTCGAAAGAATTATTTCATAGCAACTTTTTATATTGGATTGGTCATAACTACCCATCCGAATTTGGAGGACTCTTTTCTAAATATTTAAATGGACAGCCTCGTGATTTAAGTATAACAGAAATATTTAGGGAAAAAGGAAATATAGATATCTCATTTAATTATTCTAATGGACAAGAGGTTTTAATTGAGAATAAGGTTAAAAGTGTTCCATATATCGGACAATTAGTAAAATATTCAGAAAAGCATACAACTTGGAAAAACTACATATTACTTTCTTTATCAGAGCCTCTGTTTTTTCAGTCTCAAGACAGGTTACAGATTAATGGAGCAACATGGCATTATCTGAGTTATTCTGATTTGCAAGTTATGTTACAAAAATTGTCTGTGAAAATAAGTAATGAATATCATAGACAAATAATTAATGATTATTGTGAGTTTATAGGTGGTTTGATAGAAATTAATGAACATTGTGAGATTAGCGATGAAGAGCTGTTTGATTTTCATTCAATTAGCTCAAATCAATTATATCGAGAGCTTATTGATATTCGACTACATGATTTCTACTTGAAAAAGAAATATGAACTAATAGCATTTGAAGTTTATAAAAAGTTGAAAGAGCTTGGAAAGAATTTGACTGACTTTAGTTTACCCTTGAATTGGAACAATGAAATACCGATTATTTTTATGGGATATGGTATGACACGAAGTTTAGGGTTGATGGATTTGAAGTATTTGATTGCACCAAATATTGCATTAGGAATTCAAATACAGGGAGAACATTATAGAATGGTTATCGAAGATACAACTGGAAAAATCGCAAAAAAGATTAAGAATGAACTTGATAATAATTTATGGTTTGATTTCTCTAAAACATTCCCAAATGCGAAAGTCTATCCAAAGCCAGAAAAGGGATTTAATAAATATGGAGAAACGTTCTTTTACAAATCAGTTAAACTTGGGACTAAATTGAAAATTAAAGACATTGTGAGTGTGATTTTATCTGATGTAGAGCGTATTGAATCTAATTTTAAGGAAATAGGAGAAATAATTACGCAAGCCAATCGAGCAGCCGACTGACGGACCTTTAGTCCGTCAGTGCACCTCTCACTATTTATCCAGGTTCTTCGGACTACCTAGTCCAGGGGTCTAGGCCAATAATTTAAATACTAAAAGAGGAAGATTAAAAACTAAAATAATCCCTACAAATAGCCAGGTCAAACAAATATTCAGTTCAAAATTCCAATAAAAATGGGCATACTTAGCAAAATATTTACTCCTAAAAGTAAGTCGAAATATTTTTACCAGCTTAACAATGTCAACAAAGCGGAGCTAAATGAATGTAAAATTGGCGATTATCTATTAATCTGGTTTCCAGAAAACAAAACCCTAATTAACCTTTATAGACCAGGGACTCGTTCAGGAGAAGGCAAAGTAGGAAAAGTATCTGGTAGGTTCATGAAAACAATTTTCAGGCACATATCTCGAGGAGACAGGGTAGATGCGGAAATTGAGTCAATATCAAATGGGAAGTGCTTAATCAGATTTGATATTACTTCTGCAAAGAAATTGAAAGAAGATAAGGGTAGAGAGATTTCACAGATAAGAGAATTACTTGAGAAACCCTACTCGCCAAGGAAACCATTACAATATAAGCTATTCACTCGAGCAAATTCAAGTCTAAAAATTGGCGACGGGTTAATTCTCCAATTAGATAATTTAGAAGCTATTGAGGCCAATTTGCAGAGTATCGAAATTCCTGTTTTGTTCGAAGGAAGACAAATAGGAGAAATTACAGGTCAAGCAGTTTGCAGAAAAATTTTGCGTGGCTTTTACAGCGGTTACAATATGGAAGCACATATACAGGAAATTAAAACTCATGAAAAAAACCTGAAGGTTATCGACATCAATATAAGCTTTATAAAAAACCAATAAGGAGCAATAACTTTTTATAGGATACCAAAAGACAGGAAGAGAGCATCATAATTGCCCATATTGAATTCGGCAATTGAGTCTGCAAAAAACTCTACTTCTCCTCCACCAAGTCAAAACATGCCACCCACTTTCTCAGCTGAGGCTTGCGCTTCATGAGCGCG
>JBNJFX010000070.1:0-10040 GCA_051747245.1 Bacteroidota bacterium | reverse complement strand
CCTGTCCTCTAATTTGGCAAGCAGTCCAACCGAATCCCAGACAGAAAAGACGGTCACGCTACAAACCACAACAGAAGAGGAGGAAATCACCGCCTATGTATTACAGGAAATCACCAATGAAGAGGGCGAGACAGAGGAAGAGAGCATACCGGTCGGCAAGCTGAAGGTTAAGCAGTACGAACAGATAAGGAATAAAATAGTACTGGTACAAGTCAATGATGCACAGGTCCCAACCCCTTCCTTGTTGCAGGATGAACTTAACGGAATTTATGGACCCGCAGTGGTGGAATGGGATGTGAGTGAGGCAGAACCTTATGAGGTTTCGGAAGAAGAGTTGGAAACCCTGGACGAAGGGGAAAGCGGCATGTTTGCAAGCTTTCCACAGAACATGCGCCAGTTCAACAGGGACTTTAAGCGCAGTGATGAGAATTTCGATAAAGATGCCTATTACCTCTTTGTAATTGACGGTGATTATTCGGATAAAGCGGGCATTATGCCTTTCAAACGGCAGTTTGGCTACATCTTCAAGGACAATGTAGATAACATCAACAAAACCATAGCCCACGAACTTGCCCACGGGGCCTTTAGGTTAAGGCACACCTTCAGCGAGGAAGGCTTTATAGCCAGTCAAAACAGCACCGACAACCTGATGGACTACCGCCCTGATGGCACCGACCTCTACAAACACCAATGGGATTTGGTGCATGACCCTGAGAGTATGATTGGTTGGTTGGAAGATGATGAGGAGGGTGAAATGGATATGTACTGTGAGCAATACATAAGAGATTTATTAAATCAGATCTATGAAAAGAATAATGAAAATGCTGGTTTAATAAATAGTACATGGTCAGGTCAAATGGTTGATTGTGAAGTTATGTTTGATTTTGAATTACAAAATTCAAATATCACCTTAACAGATTTATATTTTGAAACCACCTTAACAGAAGATGTAGATATTGATTTTTATTCTAATGTTTACAAGAAAACTGAACTTTCAATATATGAAGGAATAGAAAATGAATATGTTAGATATGACTTCGGTGATTATGATGTTGATGAGGAAGCTGTTCCAATTTATAGTTTTATAGTTTTGGAGGAAGATGCTGAAGATTTTGAAGATTATATTAAAGGGATCTATATAAACTTAAATGATGAATCTAATTTCAACTATTTTATTTCACACGATGATGCTTGGCTAAGAAAGAATGAAGCACCTTATGGCTTCATCTCTCCTACGGAAAAAGCAATATTAGGAACTCAAACTGCTTTAAAAGCTGTAGTTAATGACGGAAATGGAAATGAAGTGGCACACCTAATTAAAAAAGAAGATGAACAGGATTTATTTATAACCAATTCTGATGAATACTTAAATAAGGTTGAAAGCCTTTCCGAAGAAAAGGAATTTATTATGGTGAAAAATTATAAAGCCCTTTCTTTACCATTTTCAAATGTAGAAACATCGAAAACATTTAATAAAAATGACGAGGTCACGGCCTATGAGATATGCGGGGATTATTACAGGATTAAATCCGATGAGACCACTAAAGCTGTTGAGGGTTTCTGGGTTCATAAGTCTGTTTTAATGAAACCTTTATCCCAAGAAGAGCTAGATTTAATTCCTGATTATGAAGAAACAATGTCTGATGATGTAGCAGAAGATTATCTAGGGTTTGTTAGTGATTTTAGAAATGACGGCTATTTTAAGGGAGAAAATGAACCACTTACGTGGATGGAGGAGAATGGATTAAATGAAAATAGCATAACATTTTTAGGAATTACAATAAATAAGATAATAACACCATTTAAAGAGGTGCTGGAACTTACGGAGGAAAATTTACAGAATGATTATTCAGATGAAAAGTATAATGAGATTAAATCTCAATTTAATGCTTTTCCTAAAAGAACTATTTTAGGTCAAGCACAGATTCGATACCAAGCTAACAAATGTAACTGTAACCCTAGTAATCACTCATTGGGAGCAGCAATTGATATTCGACCAGCATTTAATCCTCAGATAAAATCTTCAAACAAGGCTTACATTACATTTATAGAATACATTACAGGATTAGATTTGACTAAACCAAAAACTGATGAAGAAGTTGTAAGTGCACAAGAGCTATTTATGATGAAAATCCATGGACAAAAGACAAAAAAGTATGACTTAGAAGATATTATAGCTGATTATGAGGACGTAAATTCTAAAACAGAAGAGTTTCAAATGTTAGCAAATTTGAAAGATCAAGATATTGAGATTGAAGGTTTACAAGAAGATAAGGAAGGTCTAATAGCAGTTTTGATGGCTCACAAAAATCGTGTTATCTTTGAAACAGATGCCAAAAAAGCAATTGATGACATGATAGATTACTTGAATTCTATTACAACTGGAAATATAGTAACTAAATACTCTATAAACAACTGGGATAAAGTGGTAACAGAGAAGGCAGCTTTTGTGGACATGGTAAAAAATGCTGGTTTCAATGGACTGAGTCAATTCACTGGATACTTCGAAAATGAGGCCGGACGATTAGATTTTTTCAATATTTTGCTCGAAAATGGGTTTGGAGAACTTCCCATAGAGTTAATTAAATCCTTTCATAAAGCTCATAAGACAGTGTCCGCAAGGTACAGAGAAACATCAGAAAAGGGTGAATGGGGAGGTTCGTACAGCGATAAGTATGATGGCATGCATATTGGTTTAAAATCATCATTTATTAAAGCGTTAACAAATAAATAGAATGAAAAAAATACTTATACTTATTGGTTTTTTTGGATTTATTCAAGTAAATGCACAAACAGTTGAACAAGTTGATAGTTTGAAAAAGCATGTTTTAGAAAATTTAGATAAATTTGAATCATTTGAATATGCAAATAAGGAAATATCTAATGAAGATGCTATAAGATATGATACTGCGTGTTTTTACCATAACGGAAATGGTGAATTAGTTTATATTAATTGGAGGACAAGATCACATACTTTTCATATTACCGGAGATGGAATTAGTATTAGCGAATTGTTTTTCCTGAATGGTGAAGTAGTGCTTCATAAGAAGTTTTTTTATCAGTTTCTAAACCCTCAATGGCACCGTGAACAAGATTTAGGTAAGACAGATGTGCGTGTGATTGAGACCCTAAGAGAATATTACAAAGTTGAAGGAAATGCGCTGATGGAATATAAGGCACGAGAATCCAAAGGTATATATCAAGATCGATTTACTTTACTTGATTCAATTCCATTGGAACAAAAGCTTCAACGTAGATGGTCTGATCGCTGTGATGACTGCATTGAGGAACAGTATTTAAGGATTTACAAGAAGCTTAAGAAGCAGGGGTCTGATCAATAATATTTTAATTTTAGAATTTCAATTTATTCCAGTCCATCACCTCATTTGTCATTCAAATCCTATTAGTTACTAATGAAAAAACGTGTATTTCTTATTTTCTTCTTTCTTATCAATGTCATCCTTGTTAATGGTCAAATTCCCACCGATCAGCTAAGCAACTACATACAAGCTGTAAAAAAAGGCAACTATCAACCTGTGCCTCAGAGCATATTAAGTGCCAGTGATGATTATGATACTTTGTTAAAAGCTTTGCTAAGCTATCAAAATGACTCAACAGTACTGGTGCGAACAAGAGTCTATAACATCAGCAAGCGAATAGGCCAAAAGGCATCCAGCATTGAGATAAGGCAACAAGCCATTAACCAGCAAATTAAAGCACTAGATGATAAGGATGCAGGTATCATGGTGAAAGCCATCAACGCACTAACTGGTTTTAAGAATACTGATTTCACTAATAACCAACAATTGAGGATCATCAAAGGGCTTAAAGCAGATATGCCTCACTTGGCTCAATATGCACGCTTGGTCGGTTATATGCCTAATGAAGCGGCTGTTGAACGCTTAAAACAAGTCCAGCTTCAAGTAACAGATGGCTGGGATAGCTTTAATTTAAATTTAGCCTTAGCCAGAAGAGGAGATGAGCAAGCTACAACTGCAGTGCTCAATAAAATACAGAATGCTCAAATCAATGATGCATTTGTCTATGATATAGTGCCTGTGTTGGTTTATAGCCGTTCAAAAGCAATCTTTGATTTTATGGAAGAACTGATTTTCAGTGATGAAGCCAATTGTAGCTCTGCCAACCCAGATAGCAATACGAACATCCTTTGTGGCTACCGCATCATGGAATATGTTGCACCCGCTATTGAGAACTTTCCGCTGCCCACAGATGAATATGGTGAGCTTGAAGTGGATGATTATGAAACTGCTTTGGTAACGCTCAGAGAGTGGCTAATCCAAAATCCTGATTATCAATTGGTAAATGACACTTATTAGAGAATTGCCCGCTAAACCCGCAAGGTTTTCAAAACCTTGCGGGTTTTTCTTTTATAAGGAACGGGCAGCCAGCCAGAAGGGGAAGAAGACAGCTTTGAAGAGCTTCCCGAAACGGACATCAACATAGAGGGCGAGATAGCCGATGTGATAGTAGATGAGGACGATGGCACCATCACCGTAATAGATTCCGAAGGCAATGAAACGGACATAGACCCTGAAACGGCAGATGAAAACGAGGACGGGGATATCGTGATAGAGGATGATGAAGGGAATACCTTTATAGTGGATGAAGGAGGGGAAGTGAGCGGGCCTCATAATCCAAACCCATCTGATCCGGATGTATTGCCACAGGATTCTGAAATAGATTATTTGGTAGATTTTAAAGCTCACCCTGACCAATTATACGGATTTGATTTTAAGCAGTATGAAACACTTGCAGGAAGTTATGAGCAAACACAGCTCAATGGGGAAGAATATTGGCTGGCCTGGAAGTCATTGAAAAAGGGCACCACAGATGCCGTCATGGCACGGGAAACGGGAGGGGATGAATTTCCCGAAGCGATACGGTTTAAAAATATGTCCGGCAATTTGGGTACGGGGCCGGGTTCGGCAGACAACGAGAAACAAGTAATTGTACAAACCGCATTGGAGGAAGAAGAGATAATAGCCTATGTCCTTCAAGAATCAACCAATGAAGAAGGAGAGACGGTAGAAGAGGAAGTTCCTGTTGGCAAGCTTAAAGTAAAAGAATATGAACCGATAAGGAAAAATGTAGTGCTGGTACCGGTAAATGATGCCAATGTACCGGAACCGTCCACTTTACAGGGTAAACTCAACAGCATATACGGTCAGGCCGTGGCGGAATGGGAAGTGAGTGCGGCAGAACCCTATGAAGTCTCGGAAGAAGAGTTGGAAACCCTGGACGAAGGGGAAAGCGGCATGTTCGCAAGCTTTCCACAGAACATGCGAAAGTTCAACAGAAAATTTAAACGCAGTGTGGATTTCGATAAGGATGCCTATTACCTCTTTGTAATAGAAGGCGATTATTCGGACAAAGCGGGCATCATGCCTTTCAAACGGCAGTTTGGTTATATTTTCAAGGACAATGTGGATAATATAAACAAAACCATAGCCCATGAACTTGCTCACGGAGCCTTTAGGTTAAGGCACACCTTCAGCGAAGAAGGCTTTATAGCCAGCCAAAACAGCACCGACAACCTGATGGACTACCGCCCCGATGGCACCGATCTCTACAAACACCAATGGGATTTGGTACATGATCCTGAGAGCATGATTGGGTGGTTTGAGGATGATGAGGAGAGTGCGCATATATCAGATAATTTAGATGATAAATTTATTACTTTATTTGATAA
The DNA here is from genome assembly GCA_051747245.1 of Bacteroidota bacterium. Lineage (GTDB taxonomy): Bacteria > Bacteroidota > Bacteroidia > Cytophagales > Cyclobacteriaceae > Marivirga. The sequence goes on along the minus strand of JBNJFX010000070.1, from coordinate 4,330 downwards.
AGTATATTCAAATAATAACTCAAGTAATTTAAACTATTTTAACTCCATAGTTAGTGGAATTAATAATGGCGAAACAGCAAACATCCAAATAGAATTTGAAAAATCAGAAATAGAAGGATTAAATGAAGAAGATATAAGTTGGATTGAAAATTGGGAAATAAGGATGAGAAAAAGCCCAGATGTTTTAAAAGATATAATTGAGGCTATAAGAGAAACTGGAAATGGAAAGAGAATTTCTAATATAATAGCACAGAAAAATAAGGTTTATATTATTAAGGCAATTTATAATGAAGTCGAATATAATGTCGCTATTTATGGAAATGCTTCAGCTACATCTATGAAAAATATTTTCACAAAGGTCGTAGTAAATAAAATGTCAGATTTAGCATTAATCGAAAATCGAAAACACTTATATGTGGATTCCAATGAAAAAAAAGATTATTGGATTATTGGACTACTAGAGGAAGGCAAAACTGAACCGTCTTTAATAATTCAAATATGTAGAAAGTATGATAATTTAGAAGCAGAAAAATGGCTACGTTTTCTAAATATACTATTCCCACAACTCGATAATAGTGATTCATTTGACTGGATGGATGATATAGATCTTTCTTCCTCACCAATCTCAGATGATGTTTTATCTGGTATAGAAGAAAATTTAAATAAAATTAATGATAGAACAAATAAAAGTATATATGGAAACAATACATTGAAAGAGTACGGTGAAGGAGATGTTTATTTTGGAACTGATTTGGGTTCCCCTACATTTTCTGGAACCGATTTTGAGAAAATTGTAAAAAAAGAGATTTTTAATGAATTGAATAACGAAGGTTCCTATAGTGCAATAAATACATATGATAATGAGCATTTTACTTGGGGAAAAGGTTTCGCAGTAACTGGAGACTTAATGAAAGTTATAAAAAACTTAATAGAGAATGAGTACATCGATTATGATCAAATTTTTGCTAATGTTGGAATTAAGATAGTTGATGGAAAGTTTTGGGTATTAAATAAGACAGGTACCTGGTTAAAAGATTCACCTCCTAACTACCTAGCTGCAGATTATATTGCAAATGATAATCGATTGTTAAGCTTCTTTATTGAATTAGCGGAGAAGTCAGATTATTCTCAAGATATAATTAATGCGCAATATGAAGCAGTAAATGATGGCGGAGCTGGTGATTATCCAGATTATATTTTAAATGAAGATAAGTCAGACTACTCAGATAATTGGAATCATGAATCCGTGACTGTGATTTCACATTTATCTCATTGGGCAGGGTACAGATGGCACGAAGGGCAGGATAGATATAAAGATACCAAAGGTGACCTGGATAAGATACTTTATAAGTATTTATATAATACATTGAAAAATTATTCTGTTATGAGAAGTGGTTCCATCATTCAAACGAATATTTATAGATGGAACAATAATTATAATGTTTTAAGAAACTTAGATCATTGGGGAAACCCTAAATCTTGTGGAATTAATAAAATAAATGAAACATGGACTTCCCATGAAATTGATTTAAAATTTGAAGAAGATATAGATAATATACTAAGGGCCAGAAAGAGTAATGAAAATAAATTTGTAAAAAATTCTGAAATTGTAATAATAGAAGCAGATTCAAAATTTTTAATAATCACTGAAGACGCAAATAGCATTTTATATGAAGATTTTGAAGCAAAAGACTAATATCATTTATTTATTTTTCCTAATCTCAATTCATGGATATGCACAGGAAACAAATGATAAAATAGACTTGAAGGAGGTTCGTGAAACCATTCTAGAATCAGGAAATTACATGTTCCCTAAATCATTTATTGAAAATCTTGAGTTAGATAAATATAAAACTTTCTATTTTGATGATAACTGTTTAATACATATACCATATAAAAGTAGAGAAGCTAAAAGCTGGGAAAAATTGTCTTTAATATGTTTATATAAAAAATCGGGTACTACTTGGCAATTTCACTCTATTTTCCCATACTATTACGATTTGAAAAAAATTGAAGAAAGCTCAAATTTGTTTGTCTCCAACAATTTATTCTGCGAACCCGATGGATCATGTAATAAATTTATAGTAGTAAGTTTATTTAAAGATAATAAATTATCAGGTTTAATTGAGGAGCGAGGATTTAACAAAGAACTTTATTTAAAGCGTTTACAGGTATTTAATAATATTTCAGAGATTAAAACTTACGAAGGAGATACAATAGGTAACTTACCTAGCCTTTCTGATTTAGAATTTCTTAATTCAAGTTTAAAATCATATAAAATTGAACGAAAGATTTTAATATTGGAAAAGGTTATGAAAGACTCTCTAATTATTGAGAAGGTTCTTGATAAGAAATTTGTAAAAAATTATTAGAAAAACATTTTACCATCTACAACCCCCGTTCCCGCCAATTGCTCTGTAGCAGGTGGGCAAAATAAAGAAATTAAACCAATGTGGGAATTAAAAAGGGTAGATAAATATGAATGGTATGTTTATAAAAATTAAAATTTGTATTGCTTTAATTTTAAGCGTTTTTAACTGTTTAAACAAATCCTGGGCACAAGATTTTCACCATGTTAAAGATTTGTATTTAAAAGGGTTAACCGAAAATGCTGCAGTATTAGGCTCTGCTGATAAAAACTTTTATTCAATTAATACGGATGGTATTAAACAGGAGTATAATAAGAGTCCAATAGAGGATAATGTAACCCTGTATTTTGAGAATGATTCCATACAAGTCTATGCAAGACAATTGCAAGACAATATGCAAAAATTTAGCTTAAAGCTGCATGGGGACGAAGTTCTAAGTTTTGAAGTTTACAGTATTTATGATTACATCCTTTATAAAGGCTATATAATCTTTACAGTAAAGTATAAGGATAATTATTTAGAACAAATTGGTTTAGTAAATTTAAATGAAAAGAACTCTAAATTTTATATATTTCCAGTTAATGGGAGACCAAAATTTGTATTTGACGATATGCTTTACTTTGAAAGTGAGTTTATTTCTGAAAGGTTTTCAATATATCCAAATGATATTTTTAAAATGCCATTAAATAATTGGAAGAAATTCGAATTAATTTATGAAGCTGCCTCTGAGGACGGATGGTTTTTTTCAAGTAGTTTAAATACTCTTTATACAGGGCAATACTTAGCTTACAATGAACCTTCTAAAATTTACATCTACAATTTTGACCAAAATAAATATGCAATTACTGATAAAATTGATTTTTCCGAAGTCATCACTATTGACGATGGATTTTATTTCCTAGAAAAGGAGGATTTGGATAATTCATTCAATTATAGTTTAAATGAATTTCCTTCATTTGAAAATATTAAATTTAATATTTTACCAGATTCTTTAAACATGGAATACAATAGGTCAAGAAATCAAAATTTGCCTTTATTCCAAAGAAGCTTTAACATGGACTGGCATACAGATTACATCGTTTATGAAGCTCCAAAGAAGGAATTAGAAAATCTTTCAAAAAAGAAATTAAAAATTGTAAGGAACTCACTTTTTGCAAAATATGGATATATTTTTAATAGTGATGATTTAAGGGGATTTTTCGCAAAGTATAAATGGTATAATGAAGTTACTGGAAATGCTAATCAGAATACAATTCATATTGAATTAAGTTCTTTAGAAATGGAGCGATTAAGACTTATTGAATCTTTGGAAAACTCTAAAAATGACTAAGCAGTATAAGCTCCGTCTGACTTTGTCATTTTTTAATTAAATGTAATTCGAAGAATGTATTTTTCACACTCAAGTGATTAATGTTGGTTTTATAAGTCTTCCCAATTATTTGAAACAAGTTTTTGTGATTTACCCTTAGATTTAATTCAAGAATTATTATATCAAGAGGATATTGAGTGGGGAGGAACCTGGCATTCAGTATTAGATTATATGCATTTTGAAATACCTAAAAGTAAGGTGGTTAACTATTTAGAAAATGAAAATGAGTAGTTTGAAGAAAATTATTTTATTTATGATTCTGCTGAAATTAAATGTTTTTTCGGTTTTTTCACAGGATTATGATGGAGCTAAGAATTTGAAGGATTCCTTATTAATTAATTATTCTTTGGAGGAACTTAAAGTAATGTCGTTGAAAGAAATGACAAATGCAATTCGAGAATTAAGAGGTCAAGAACCAAGGGTATGGTCAGAAGAAAAAAATACGGATAATTACGGAATTTTAATTAGACAGGATATTCCTGTTGATAGCACTAAGAACTCAATCGATTCTTTAGTTTGTACCATTGATTCATTAAAAAGCATTTATAAAAGAGAAGTATTTCCAAACAGTTATGCCGATGTCATGAATGAA
>JBNJFX010000069.1:0-11266 GCA_051747245.1 Bacteroidota bacterium | reverse complement strand
TTCTTCATCCACAAAAAGACCTGTGGATTCCAAAACAATTTCCACACCCATTTTTCCCCAAGGAAGGTTAGCTGGATCTCTTTCAGCAGAAACTGAGATACTCTTGCCGTTAACAATTAAAGAGTTAGCATCATAAGAAACTTCGCCAGGGAACTTTCCATGAACTGAATCATACTTTAATAAGTGCGCTAAAGTTTTAGTATCAGTAAGGTCATTGATACCTACAACTTCAACATTATTTTTTTGCAGTAGGGCTCTGAAAGTTAATCTTCCAATACGCCCGAATCCGTTAATTCCAACTTTTACGTTTGACATGTTGATATAATTTATTTTAGTTAAGTTAAATGAAGCCGTAAATATAAACCTAGTTGTCAGCATTATCAAGTTAGAGGCTTAAAGGTTTAGCTTTGAAAATTATTTTCTTTTTTTTTGGGGTTGGGGTTTGTAATTAAAAAACAGCCTTCTATATTTGCATCTCCATTTGCAAATGGCCCGTTCGTCTAGGGGTTAGGACGTCAGGTTTTCATCCTGGAAACAGGGGTTCGATTCCCCTACGGGCTACTTTAAAGTACTTAATAAAGTCGTTGTTAAGTTATTGATTTTTATGAGATTAACCATTTTTACGCGAGTTTTTATCAGATAAAAATTTATGATGGCCCGTTCATCTAGGGGTTAGGATATCAGGTTTTCATCCTGGAAACAGGGGTTCGATTCCCCTACGGGCTACAAGGCTGTCAGAAATGGCAGCCTTTTTTTGTGTTCAATAAATAAATTACCGGATCAATCTGAAATCCTGGGGAGATTATGTTGTGAAACTTATAATTTTTCAAAGTATTACCAAAGTGATTTCTAAAAGCATTTAATAAACACTTATTTATTTATCACTTCATAAATCGTGGTACAAAAGGATTACCCTTCCTATATTTATATCCTTGAATAAGAGATAAAATCAATAGGAGAGCAGCACAAAGTATTGCAGTAGTGGCAATAGATGGAATATCTTCCCAATGCCGAACTGCTATAGCAATTAACGCCCAAACGGCAACCGCATTAAATTCACGCATATAACGAGTGTAAAGGAAATACAGAAATAGAACAGTGGTAATCAAGATCATGATGATCGTCCAGATTTCTTCAGAAAAGAACAAACTGAAATTTTCAGTTTTTAGAAATGCTGCAATATTGGTTACAGTTGCTACTGTTATCCATCCGCTATATAGGCATATTGGCCACCATACAAAGCCTATGATCTCCTTTGGAGCGTCCCATTTTTCCATTTTTAATCTTACAATTGCAATCATAAGAGCAATTAAAATGGCTAGCATACAAAATACTGAAATTAGAAATTGCTCATTAAGCCAGAACCAAAGCCAAAAGCCGGAAGCTATATTTGCAACAGTAAGCCAAATGCCTTGTTGGGCTAAAGTTTCTTGATACTTATTTTTGAATGCTTGAATTAAATACCAAATGGCATTGATAAACAATCCCAAATAAATGATTCCCCAAATTGAAAAAGCATATCCAGCAGGAGTGAAGTGGCTATTGATTTCGTTACTCAATTGTCCCATTTTATTACCGTTAATGGCTCCGGTATTCACATAATAATTCCAATAAACAATAGCAATGACTGAGAGGAGGTTGATGATTCCGATAAGCTTTTTCATGGTAAAAGTTTTAGGAATTATACTGATGAGATTATAAAAAGTTTGATCTTTAACTATAATCTAGAATGAAGGAAGTAAGCCGGTCTCACTATCGTCTGACCTAGGATTCCATGACCTCACCACTTATATCTACATATTTCAACCTTATTTCTATTTCAATTCCACTTCCGGCCTGACCTTCGGCAATGACCTAATTTCCCACCAACTGGCGGGTTAAGGGGCTCTTAATAAAGAACCCTAAACTTAATCGTATGCTCAATTGCCCTTAATTCTTTGATCAAATCCTTTGAATAAGCTTTATCGATATCTGTAATTACATAGCCAATTTTTTCATTCGTTTTTAGGTATTGACCGGCAATATTAATTTCATGTTTGGCAAACAACTGGTTGATTTTAGCAATGATGCCAGGAACATTTTTATGAATATGGATTAATCTATGAGCATTTTGTAACCTAGGTAAAGTCAAATTAGGGAAATTTACACTATTCGTGGTGGTTCCCGTATTGATATATTCCATGATTCGGTTCGGAACGAAATTCCCAATATTTTCTTGGGCTTCCTCCGTGCTACCTCCAATATGGGGAGATAGAATAGTATTAGGCATTCCTTTCAATTCAGATTCAAATGGGTCTTTATTGCTTTTAGGCTCTGTCGGAAAAACATCAACTGCACAGCCTTTTATTTTGCCTGATTTTATATTGGATTTTAGTGCTGGGATATCCACCACATGACCACGACTTAAGTTAATAAAGATTACCTTATCCTTCATCAATTTAAACTCAGCTTCTCCAATTACATTTTTGTTTTCGGGTCTTCCATCAACATGTAAACTGATGATATCTGCTGTTTGTAAAAGTTCTTTCAGGCTATCTACTTTAGTGGCATTTCCTAATGCAAGCTTTTCCTCCAAATCATAATAATAGACATCTAGTCCTATGCTTTCTGCAACTACCGAAAGCTGAGCTCCAATATTGCCATAACCAATGATACCAAGCTTTTTACCTCTGATTTCTTTACTTCCGCTTGCAGATTTATCCCATTTACCCTGATGCATGAGTACGGCTTTATCAAAGATATTTCTGGTCAGCATTATGATTTCACCTATGGCTAATTCCACTACTGAACGCGTATTGCTAAAAGGCGCATTAAATACTGCAACTCCTCTTTCCTGTGCTGCTTCCAAATCAATTTGATTAGTGCCTATGCAAAAAGCACCGATAGCCATTAATCGATCAGCATTTTCTAGGACTTTTGAAGTTACTTGCGTTTTGGATCTGATTCCTAAAATAGAAACGCCTTTGATTTTCTCAGCCAATTCTTCCTCATCTAACCCAGCTGGATATTCTTCTACCGTAAAACCTTCTTTTTCTAGAAGATTTACGCCTATTGGATGAACATTTTCCAATAGCAAAACCTTTATTCTGTTCTTAGGATATGAAAATGCTGACATAATTTTATTTTCAAATAGTACTTCTTCTAATGATGGAGCAATGTGATCTGCTTTCTCCATTACCTTCTCACGGCTTACATTTTCTGTAAAGGCATAAAATTTATTGGCTAAGCCGGCAGCTTTAATTTCATAATCATTATGCCCGTCTCCAATCACGTAAATATCGCCATCTAAATCTAATTTACGTATAACTTCTGCTTTACCTCCATCTCTTGACAATGGATTGTCTTCACTAAATCCAATCACTTTGCCATTATCATCAAAAAGTAACTCATTAGCATAAATATGATCTTCTTTGATACCCAATTCTGTTACTATAGGTGTGATGTATTCTTTGAATCCGTTAGAGATTACAAAGATGGAATCTGCATATTTTTGGAAAAATTCTTTATTTCTTTGAAAGGAAGTAGAAACTTGTTTTTTTAATAATTCAATTAAAGGAGGGATGTGAGACTCGTTTGCCTCCAATAACAATAATCTTTCCTTTAGGGAATCACGAAAAGATATTTCTCCATTCATTCCCAAGTCGGTTAATTCCTTAATACGTGCTTCTGCAGCAGCCTTTTGGGGTAAGCCTTGAAGGGAAATAGAAGCCAATAAATCCATGGCTTCTACTCGGGTAAGCGTACTGTCAAAGTCTATGATGAAATATTTATCCATGATAAGGTATGGTATTATATTCTAAAAATTGTGTATCACTTTCAACTATCAATTATGAGGACTTTATTAGGTTATTAATATGCTCAAATTAACCTATACTTATACTATATTAACCTATGGATTGTTAATTGTTTTAAGCTAAAGCTTAAAATTGTCAGTTTTCAATTTTCTTTTCCCACCCTGATTTCAAATGTAAATCTCTTTGTGGGAATGGGATTTCGATATTGTGCTCTCCGAATTTCTTGAAAATAGCATAGTATAATTCGCTTTTAAAAACCCCTGGTCTCTGTATATAATCGGATGTCCACACCGCTAAATTGAAATCTAATGAAGAATCTCCATAACCTTCAAACCATAAGTCCGGTTTAGGCTCATCCAAAACACCTGAATGATCATGTAATACTTCTAAAACTAGGTTTCGTACTCTTTCTGGATCTTCATTATAAGAAACCCCTAATGGAAATTTAAAGCGAACCCTTCGGTCATTATGGCTCCAATTGATAACCTGACTATTAATAAATTCTGAATTCGGGACAATCACCGAAATATTATCATTAGTGATGATGGTAGTGGATCTCATGGAAATAGAATAAACATCTCCATTAATATCGCCTACTTCAATTCTATCTCCAACTTTAATTGGGCGCTCAAAAAGAATGATAATTCCTGAAATAAAGTTATTGGTGACGTTCTGCAAACCAAATCCAATACCCACACCTAACGCACCAGCTAGTAATCCCAAGGTGCTTAAGTCAAATCCTGCAGATTGAAAAATGGTGATAAAACCAATCACAATTACCGAATACCTAAAAATGGTACCGATAGAATCTGAAACCCCAGAGTCTTTTATGTATTTATTTAATACTCTTCTAACTAATAACTTGCTTAGTCTTTTTGATATAAAGACTAATAGGATACTAGATATGATAATAAATAGAAGTGTGAGCAATGTGAAATCACTCCCTTTGATATCAAATATCACTACATTTAATAGCTCATTAAATTTTACCCAAAACTCTTTAAGCCCATTTTTAAAAGATTCCATAAACCGAATATAATGATTTAAGGTAATAATAAGGAAGAATCTCCATAAGACAGAAATCTATAGTCGTTTTTTAAGGCTTCATCATAAACTTTTTGCCAGTCATCTCCTATAAATGCTGCAATTAGTAAAATCAAAGTGGATTCCGGTTGATGGAAATTGGTGATTAATCCATTGACCACCTGAAATTCATAGCCCGGAAAAATAAAGATTTCAGTATCGCCATGTAAACTGTCTAGATTCTCTGTTTCCATGAAATCCAAAATGGCTTGGAAACTTTCTTTTCTGCTAGGTAAATTTTCAAATCCCTTTTCATAAGGATAAAGTTTTTTGATATGAAAGGTTTTGGCTTCCTTATTAATTAATTGAACCCCAAACCAATAAGCGCTTTCCAAACTTCTAACTGATGTAGTGCCCACAGTTGTGATTGGATTATCGCTTTGAGCTAAAAACTTAATTGTGGATGTTTCAATTTGAATTTGCTCACAATGCATATCATGCTCCAATACATTTTCTGCCTTTATGGGCTGAAAAGTTCCTGCCCCAACATGCAAAGTAAGTTCATGAATGGGATGAGATTTTTGAATGTCTTTTAAAATAGTATCAGTAAAATGTAAACCTGCAGTAGGAGCCGCAACAGCCCCTTCATTTTTAGAGTAAACAGTTTGATAGCGCGGCTTATCCTCTTCAGTAGTTGAGCGATTTAAATAGGGAGGAAGAGGAGTTGTTCCCATCAATTCCACTATTTCCACAAATGGAACTGCTTCATTATCCCATTCAAATTGGATATGATTTTGCTCATAATCTGCATAAGTGGCAGTTACTTTAATTTTTCCATAATCCGTCTCAAAAAACCTTTCCAACTGGTCTTGGGTTTTCCACCTTTTACGATTGCCTACCATGCAATGCCAAACGCATTTATCCTTCACCAGCATAGCTTGCGCCACTTCAGGAGTTGGATGCAATGGAGACAGCAAAAATATCTCAATTTTAGCCCCACTTTGCTTTTGAAAATGAATTCGAGCAGGGATTACTTTAGTATTATTGAAAATCAGACTGCTATTTTCAGGCAAATGTGATTTTATATTATAAAAATGCTGATGCTGAACATCTCCTTGCTGGTAAACCAATAATTGAGAATGGTCTCTTTTTTCTAATGGAAATTTTGCAATTCTTTCCTCGGGAAGTTCGTATTGATATTTTTTTAAGTCGATTTGAGATGCTTTTTCTAATAAATTCATTTTAGCTAGTATCTTGCAAAAAACCTGTCAGGTTTTAGAAACCTGACAGGATTGCAAATGTAAAATTATCCACAAAGATAGTGGGCATATTTTTCAAATTCAGTTAAAATGACAGAGAAATGCTTTTTAAATTAGCATAAAAATTAATTCAATATGCAAATCACAACCGCTTCCATCCAACATCACACCCTCCAATTTAAATTTGAAGCAGGTACTTCTCGTGGTTCTTTAAAAGAAAAAGACACATGGTACTTGAAGTTGTTTTCAGAAAATAAATTAATTGGAATAGGAGAGGCGGGACCATTAAAAGGTCTGAGCTTAGAGCCTTTAGATCAAATGGAAATAGAATTGGAAAAGGTTTGCGAGCAACTAATAGGCATGCAAGTTCCGAAATCTATGGAAGAAGCTTTTAAAATTGCTCAAGATATTTCTCCTGATGGCTTTCCTTCCATTCGGTTTGCTGTTGAAACTGGATTATTGGATGCCATGCATGGTGGTGAGAAACTAATTTTTGATACCCCTTTTTATCAAGGTAAAGAAAGAATTCCGATCAATGGATTAATATGGATGGGTAGTGAAGAGTTTATGCAGAAGCAGATTCAGGACAAACTAGATGCTGGATTCGATTGTATTAAAATGAAGATTGGAGCCATTGATTTTGAAACTGAATTGAAACTTTTAAAATCGATTCGGGAAAAATATAGCCAAAACGAAATCATCTTAAGAGTGGATGCCAATGGGGCTTTTTCACCTGATGAAGCCATGAGTAAACTAACTCAATTGGCAGAAATGGATTTACATTCCATAGAACAGCCCATAAAAGCAGGTCAGATAGAAGAAATGACAAAACTATGCACTGCAACTCCATTACCCATTGCTTTAGATGAGGAGCTGATAGGAGTTAATGCTTATGAGGATAAAGTAAAGCTATTAAAGCAAATCCAACCCCAATACATTATTTTAAAACCGAGTTTAATTGGCGGAATCCAATCTACTTTGGAATGGATTAAGATTGCCGAATCAATGAATATTGGCTGGTGGATGACCAGTATGCTAGAATCTAATATCGGCTTAAATGCCATTTGCCAGTTAGCTTCCTATTTAAAAGTAAAAATGCCTCAAGGCTTGGGCACTGGACAGTTATATCATAATAATATTGTCTCACCTATCAGTATAGCCAATGGCGAAACTTATTATGATGTTGAAAAGGATTGGGAAGAATTGTGATTAAAAATTTTCTTGGTGCAACTTTGTGAAAATCATCGTGAACTTTGTGGTTAAAATCAGTACCCCAAAGCTCTTTTTAATGCCATCACATACCCTAAATGCACCGCTTCATGGATATTATTAAACTGCAAAGCATCATTAAAGCTATTTAAAGTTATGCCAAAGCTAGTTTCATACTTTTGGTAATCTCCGAATCTCATTTCTCTAATATCATAGCTTAATTGCTCATCAGCAATTTTGCCTAATTCAAAAATGTTCTCTAATTCGGTTTTAGGATTTTCAATTTCAGATGGAAAGCTTCCTTTTTTATATCGCTTAATAAAATCAATAGGAAGTGTGAAATCCAAACCTGACATTCCATAAAGCAAAACATTCTGTGTAACAACTGCATGACCTATATTCCATAGGATATGATTATTGAAACCAGCAGGAATCATGACTAAATCTGCTTCATTTACCTTTTCTACTGCCTTTTCAAAATTATTTCTAATAACCTTATGATTGGTGATTACTTGCATATTCTTTCAATTTTGTGACGAAAATACAGATAAAATCACGATATTTTAAGGCTTTTAAAAAAGATTATATAAATTGCTATTTGTTCTGCATGCATACTAAATTTAACTATGGCACATTCAACTTATCCGCACTTATTTGAACCTTTAGACTTAGGCTTTACTCAATTGAAAAACAGAGTTTTAATGGGTTCTATGCACACTGGACTAGAAGAAGCTAAAAATGGCTTTGAGAAAATGGCGACTTTTTATGCTGAAAGAGCCAGAGGAGGAGCGGGCTTAATAGTCACAGGCGGAGTTTCTCCAAATTGGCAAGGTTGGTTAAAACCTTTTTCCATACGAATGACCAAAAAAAGTCATGCTAAAAAGCATAAAATCATTACAGATGCAGTACATGAAGCGGGTGGCAAAATATGTATGCAGATTTTGCATGCTGGTCGATATGGCTATCACCCATTCAGTTTAGCGCCTTCAGCCATAAAAGCTCCAATTAATCCCTTTAAACCCTGGAAGATGTCGGGCAGAAGGATTAAATCCACTATTCAAGATTATGCTAAATCAGCGCAATTAGCCAAAGAAGCAGGTTATGATGGAGTAGAAATTATGGGCTCGGAAGGTTATTTGATCAATCAATTTATTGTAAAGCATACCAATAAAAGAACTGACAAATGGGGAGGAAGCTATGAAAACAGAATTAAATTTCCGATTGAGATAGCCAAAGCAGTGAGAGAAGCAGTCGGGAAAGATTTTATAATCATTTTCCGCTTATCCATGCTTGATTTAATTCCCAATGGAAGTACTTGGGAAGAAGTGGTTCAATTAGCTAAGGAATTGGAAAAAGCAGGTGTAAGCATCATCAATACAGGAATAGGATGGCATGAAGCTAGAGTACCCACAATTGTGACGAGCGTGCCAAGAGCAGCTTTTACATGGGTGACGGAAAGAATGAAACAGGAAGTGAAAATCCCTTTAATTACAACCAACAGAATCAATATGCCTGAAACTGCTGAAGAGATATTGTCATCAGGTCAGGCAGATATGGTTTCTATGGCGCGTCCATTCTTGGCAGATCCAGAAATCATCAATAAATCAGAGCAGGGTAAGGAAGATGAGATCAATACTTGTATAGCTTGTAATCAAGCATGTCTTGATCATGTATTTAAGAACATCACAAGTAGTTGTCTGGTGAACCCAAAAGCTTGCCATGAAACTGAATTAGTGGCACAACCATTGAAACAAGCTAAAAATCTTGCAGTAGTTGGAGCTGGACCTGCAGGTTTAGCATTCAGTACTGAAGCAGCTAAAAGAGGTCATAATGTCACTTTATTTGATGCGGCTCAAGAAATTGGCGGTCAATTTAATATGGCAAAGCAAATACCGGGTAAAGAGGAGTTTTATGAAACGCTAAGATATTTCAAAAAGCAAATAGAATTAACGGGAGTCAAATTACAGCTAGGTAAAAAAGTTTCTGCTGAAGAATTAAAAGAATTTGATGAAGTAGTGGTTGCAACTGGGGTAAATCCAAGAAACCCGAAAATCCCTGGACAGGAAAATGAAAAAGTACTTTCCTATATAGATGTTCTGAAAGCTCATAAAGCTGTTGGTAAAAAAGTAGTCATAGTAGGTGCTGGCGGGATTGGTTTTGATGTGGCGGAATATCTCACTCATCCTGAGGAAGAAGATCATGATGATCTACAAGCCTTTTTTAAAGAATGGGGAGTTGATATGGATTTCGAAAAAAGGGGAGGAGTTGAAGGAAAGCCGATTAAAATTGATGCACCTAGAGAAATAATCATGCTACAGCGCTCTGAAGGCAAGATGGGAGCAAAGCTAGGCAAAACCACTGGCTGGGTACATAGAAATTCCTTAAGGAACCGTCAGGTGAAAATGGTAACCAATATTCAATATGATAGAATTGATGATAAGGGACTTTACATCACCAAAGATGGTAAACAAGAATTACTGGAAGTTGATAATATCATCCTTTGTGCTGGTCAGTTACCAGAAAAGAGTCTGTTTAATGAACTAACAGAAAAAGGAATTAAAACACATTTAATTGGTGGAGCATTCGAAGCAGCAGAGCTAGATGCCAAAAAAGCGATTAAACAAGCCACTGAGTTGGCTTTGGAAATTTGAATTGAATCTACTTGGGCTTTGAAATTAAATTGAAGTATAATTTAAAGTTGAATGGAAAGTATGTATAAGTAAATAGTATAGAGTATTTTATATCTAGTATATAGATTGATTTTTATACACTATTTCCACAATGTCTTATTTATTAATTCAACTATGCTGACCAAAATTTCCCCTTTGGGGATTAAGGGGCTTATTCCCACTCCAATATCTTCTCCAAAGTATTCTTAAATTTCTTAGCATTCTGGTAGCCAGGAACTGGTTGAATGGTTTTGAAATCTTCTTTGATATAAACTACAGTAGGGTAGCCTGTAACCCCCATTGATCTAGCAATCATTTGTGCAGTAGTGGTATCTCCTGCCATAGTAATGGGGTCAGTATTTTCAGCATTAAGTTTTACCGCATAAAATTTTTCATTTACAATATCGACTACCTCTGGGTCTGAAAAGGTCTCTTTGTCCATTTTTTTGCACCATCCACACCAGTTGGTGTAAACATCCACAAATATTTTTCTGGGTTCCTCTTGGTTTTTTTTATAGGCTTCTGTAATAGTCAGCCAGTTAATTTCTTTCTGTGCAGTTTTCTCCGGTTTGGAGATAAAAGAAAACAATGCGAATATTGATATAATCCCTATGCTTACTAAAATGGTTTTCATATTATTCCTATATTTCTAGATATAACAAATTTAAGCCTTTGCAGATTCAAAGTTTGTAATCTTTGTGACTTTTTTACTCATAATTCTTACGTATGCAAAAACTAAAGCAAATATTAATCCACAAACTGTAGCCATAGCACCGGCTATTGATGCATTTAGAGCTGCAGCTAAATAATAACCTAAAATAGCGCATATAAATCCAATCAGACATGTTAGTAAAATCATGGTTTTGAGCTTTTTACTGATTAGATAAGCGGTTGCTGCTGGGGCAATTAAAAAAGCTACTACCAAAATAGCTCCAACGGATTCGAAAGATGCCACGGTGGTAAAAGATACAAATGCCATTAACAGGTAATTCCATAGAGTGGCTGAAATGCCTAGGGCTACGGCATATTCAGGATCAAAAGAAGTAATTTTCAGTTGTTTAAATCCTATCGTCACAAATAAAATCACAAAAACTAAAACGCTACCAATCAAATAAAGGGCTTTAGGACCAATATCGGTTCCTGATGATAATATGATAGTATCTAAAGGAACATAAGCTATTTCACCGTAAAGCACACATTCTTGATCTAAATCAACTTGGCCTGCATAAGCTGAGATGAGTATTACGCCAATGGCAAATAACCAAGTGAAGGTCACGCCTATGGAAGCATCTGTCTGAAGCTTGCCTTTTTT
>JBNJFX010000068.1:0-11799 GCA_051747245.1 Bacteroidota bacterium | reverse complement strand
ACTGGCGGGACTATACTATGAGTGGGAATCTCCCGATGGGGCTAAGAAAATCCCCTCCTATACCATTATTACGACCGATAGTAATGATACGGTTGGTCAAATCCATGACAAACACCGCATGCCGGTAATCTTGACCAAAGAAGACTTTGACTTTTGGTTGGATCCGAACAATCACAATACCAAGGCCTATTATGATGGAGGGATCTTTGAGCCCTATCCGGATGATGGAATCCGACGGTTTCCTGTATCGCAAAAAGTGAATTCCACCAGAAATAATGGTCCTGAGCTAATTGAAGAGGTCGATGAGTGGCAGTAACCAACATAGCGAAAAAGAGCCTGAGCCACTCATTGTTATTACGACGGTGGCTTCCTTTGCCGACAAAGAAAATGGCATTACCAAACGCCTGCAACCGATTCGCATCAAGCGCCAAAACGGACAGGTCCACCGCGTGCAAAATATTCGTAAGTGCCACGAAGAACCAGTTGGCCACGGCCACAAGCAAATCCATATCACACTGCAAACCAAAGACGACCGCTATCTGGATATTGTCTTTGACACGAAAAAAGTAGGTTGGTATTTGGTCTATGAAGAAGCAGGAATGCTCTTGGACTAATTGTAAGAAGCTTTCACCAGTCCATCTTCACTGATATGTCCCAAGTACTTACCCAACACCCGAACCTCTTCAAATTCTCCCGGTTCAATGATGATATCGTCATGGTCAGGATTGGCCGGTTCCAGGCGAACGCCACTCTTTCTGACATGAGCTCGCTTTAAAGTTGTTTCTCCATTATACATAACCGCCCCGACATCTCCATCTCGGAGTTCTGTTTTTGACAGAATGACTTTGTCCCCTGTAGAGATACCTAAATCTTTCATGCTATCGCCCCTTACGCGAAGTCCAAATACATTCGAGGCATTCGGAAAGAAATCACCAATGGTAATTTCTCCTAAATCAGCTTCTATGGCCTCTTCCATTGTACCCGCTGTAATCTCTCCCAAGATAGGTATTGATCGAGTCAATCTATCTTCATCCCCTGCCATCCAAACATCAGCCGGATTGGTAAAGGTATAATTGCCCTGCCTATCCTTTCTAAGAAATTGTTTACCTACAAGGGCATTATAATACTGCGTTACACTATTTTCTGAGCTAAAACCAAGCCGGTCGGCAAGCTCCTTATAAGTAGGCCAATGAAAGTGCTTGCGGACATACCCGATCAAAGTATTGTAAAACTGCTGTTGTTTATTAGTTAGATCCGCCATAGCTAATTATGTGTGTTCGCACATAAATTAACCTAAAGGAAAAAGAAATAAAAGCTATAAACTATGGTTTTCAGTTCTATTAATAAGCTTAAAATGCCTCTCCTTTAGAACTTGGTCTTGTTTGAAAGTTCCCTCCTATCTGCTCGATCAGTTCATAAGTAAGAATTTGCTGGTATATCCGTTGCGGAGAATCTTTTCCAATATGTTCATCAGATACAAATCCTCCTTCTAAACGCCTACAATCTGAACCTTCAATGTCCTTATCTGGATTCCAACCGTTTCCATAATAAAAGAATGGTTGATATGTACCATTGGAAAGCTCAAAACTATATTCGTCTCCCGCTTGTATATAAGCATGTCTTACTACATTTCCATTTTTTTTGATAGTTACTATTACATCAGAATTATGACTGGCTTGAACTTCAATTTCTGAACAACTATATCCAGAACAAGAATTGAAAGTCCCATAACAAGAAGCATAAGGCTTAGCCCCTGTGTATAAAGAATTATCTTTATACTGTTCTTTTAATGACCTTTCTAATAAGTCATATAACTTGTCTTTCTTATATACCTTTGTTGTAAACGAATATTCAAGCTGCCCTAAAATATCACCTGTGTAACTATAAAAACGTTCTTCGGTAGTTAAAAGCTTGTCTTGATTTACCTGTTTATCAAAAAAGTTTTCACCTTTATAGTTTAACTTCCTTCTTGCGGTAGATAAACTTGATTCATAATTAGACTTATTTTGATAACTTATCTGTTCATTCTCAGCTTTGTGATTTTGATATTCAACTACTAACTCTTCAAATTCTTTTAAAGCTGTTCTATTAATAGAATACTTATAATTTGAGGTGAAAAATTTTCCGCATTCAGGACTACCTGAGGGAGTATTAAATAATTTTGAGTTATTTATTCTTTCTTTCCATAGGTTTACATCAGACCCATATTTATTTCTGAGATTTCGGAACTCATTTTTCAAATTTCTTTTGGCTTTTATCTTACTGACTTCATTTACAGACCTTTCAAAAACACAATTCAAATAATCAGATTCGTACTCTTTAATATCAAGTTCAGTAGAGAAAACAAAAGTACTTATCGTAGTATCTATAACTATTTCTGCTTTTTCTGTGGAAAAATAATCTTCAAACAAATTGAAAAAATCAGGATACTCTTTGCTAAATTTATCTGAAATTGAATCTTTCTCAGAAAGAAACTGTGTTTTCCTCTCTTCATTTATTCTTTCAATATTCGATTTGGCATTATCAACCTTCCCTTTATGCAAATAGTTAATAATACCGACAACTATTGCAAGGGTAATAGCAACACCTATTGAAACTTTTTTCTTCATACTCATATCCCTATATCAAACCTACCTAACCCCTTAATTATCTTCTTTGAAAGAACTAATCTTTTTGAATTCTGGAACTTCAGTTTGACTAAAATAATCTTCTTTAAGTCTATCTATATAAGAATCAGTAATTATATCTTTTTCTAAAAATTCTTCAATTCCTGACAGTTCAGATAAAATTTGTTCATCTGAAACTGAAAGCTTACTCCTTATAATTTTAAAAAATTTAATTTCTTTATAATCAAGTTCATTATCTGACCTAATAACATCTACTGCCGTTCTAAGTAGTGCAATTTGTTCTTTATCTGAAAAACTTAACTTTTTAAGATTAGCTAAATAAGATCTAAGAAATACTTCAAAATCATCATTTATTTGAGAGATAAATTTATTTAACTCTTTTTGTACATCTATCTCTCCAAATACCTTTTTCTCTTCATCTAATTCTAAAATGAGACCTAATTCTCTATCGTCAATATGGCCATCACAAGCCATGCAGGAAAAAGCAGTTTTTAAAAGTAAAACATCAAATGATTGTTCTTTCATAATGAATGATATAAGATTATTAAAGTGTTAAAATCCAATTGTAGAGCTGTCCTTACCTTTTAACTGGCCCCCTTTCATTTTACTACCAATAGCCTCATATTTTTTTAGTTCAGTTGTATTAATTGAAGGGCTGTTATCTTTAATTGTGACTTCAATAATTTCTTGAGTGATTTTCCCTTTATTCTGTAAGGCTTTCCGGGCGGCTTCATTAACTAAAAATTCTATATCACTGGAAACATAATTTTCTGTAAGCTCTGCCAATTTTTCATAATCAATGCCCAATTCTACGGGGCGTTCCTCTAAGTATAGCTTAAAAAGTGCTTTTCGAGCATCAAAATCAGGTGGTGGAATATTAAACATTTTATCAATACGACCAGTCCTTAAAATGGCTGGGTCAATTTTGTCTGGCCTATTGGTCGCTCCAATAACAAATATTCCATCTTTAGAACAATTTGTCATTTGAGCTAAAAACTCATTGACGCCCTCAGAATAGCTATGATTTAAATTGCCATCCCTACTTGGTACAAGGGCATCTAACTCATCAAAAAATATAATAGCAGGAGCATTTTCACGGGCTTGATTAAATAGCTCACCTATTTTTTCCTGGGCTCCATGAACATAAATACTTGCTAAATCAGAGGGTTTAATACTTGCGAAATGAAATCCCACCTCTTCTGCAAGCTGTTGAGCAAAGAAAGTTTTGCCACAACCAGGAGGGCCATAAAGTAACATCCCATTGGGAATAGTTAAGCCATATTCTTCATATAACTCTTTCTCCTCTAATGCTCTAATTACATCATTATAAATTGTTTCTTTTAGGCTCTCCATCCCTGCAATCTTATCAAAGCCTTCTCCAGATTCATTAGCAGAGAACTCTTTCTTGGAAAATACTTTTCTTTGTCCTGTATCAGATTTTTTTGCCTTTAATTCGCCAACATCCAAATCGCCTTTTAGCGCACCAATAAATTCTTTTGCAGTACTAAACCTCTGATCAACATTAGCTGATAAAGCTTTTTGAATAATATCTTTTATATCCTCCCCGATACCATTGACAGTTTGACCCGATAAAGTAGTAAAACTCAATGGTTTTTCTCTTTCCTTTAGAATTATTTCCTCTATATTTTCTCTCGAAGTCTTATAATCAGAGATCTGAGTATGCCATGGAGGCAAACCTGTAAGCATATGGTAAAATAAAGCTCCAACTGAAAATAGATCACTTTGCGGAGAGAAAATACTATTAAAACATTCAGGTGCTAAATAAAATGGGTTTAGACCCTGCTTGTTAAAAGCTTTAGCAGATTGTGTAAAAGATCTTGCATATCCAAAATCAATGATAGCCGGGACCCCATTTTTTCTGGATAGATCCAACATTACATTTTGATTTGTAATCTCATTGTGAATAATAGGATCTTCTAAATTGTGTAGATAGCTTAACCCTTTTAATACACCTGAAATAATATTTTGGGCTTTATATACACTAAAATTGTTTTCGCGTTGCATTCTTTGGGCAAGAGTCTCTCCACTAATAAAATCGAGAATTAAATACCCAAATTTTTGTTTACCAGTTATCACTTCCCCGTTATCATGATAAGAAACAATGTTAGGGTGCTGGATATTCTTTAAAAATTCAATCTCAGTAATTCGATTTTCACTATCAAATTGTCCTTTGTGGAGTTTAGCATAGTTAAAAAGCTTTAGAAAAAAAGTTGTCCCATCTTTATCCTTTACCCGGTAAGTTTCAGCATGGGATCCCTTTTTAATAAAGAATTGTACAGAATACTTTTGGTCGATTTGGTCTTTTTTTCCAAAAATATGGTTTTGCTCTTTTTCCATTATAATCTATCCAGTTAATAAGGACTTATCTCCTTCAGGTTGCTCTTGCTCTGGCAAGAGTTGAATAAGTTCAATAACTATTGGGTGTAACGTCTCTTGTGTTGGATTCTGAGCAATCAATTGCTTCCCTTTATTTAACAGTTGGCGAGCTTGGTTTTTGTCTTTCCAATGGAAAGAATTAAAGTTCTGATCATGATACTTGACAAAATTTATTAACTGATAAATAAGAGTGAGTTGAACAAAAGCGTTTTCTATATCTTGCAATAAGGCATTTCCAGTTTTTATATCTTGCTCCCTTATTACCTGATCAACTTTTTTCCTAAGATCATTGACTAATTGATTAGACTTTTCATCTCCTAAATCCTTGTTTGCCTCCTCTAATCTGGAAAAAGCTTCCTTTAATTTGGACTCTAACTCCGGCCATTCTGTAGATTCATTCAAACGATCAATCTTCTTGAACTGTTTACGAAGACCATTAAGAATCTCTTTTTTTGTATCTACATTATCTCCTCTTTGATTAAATCTTTTTTCAAGGTACTGGATCTCCTCGCCTATTTTAGCTATTTCATCTTCTTTTTGATGGTAGTCACTTTCTTTTAAGCTCTTTAAACTACCCTTTGCTTTTGATAGCTCGTTAGCTAACCAATCCTTTTCAATTTCATTCTGTACTTGGTCAGTTGGCACATCAATAGTAGTTGAATAGTCTAAGTAGGGGAAATAAGCTTCAAGTGATATTTCTTCAGATCGATCAACCTTTACAGTTAAATCCACATCACTTTTTTTGGGTAAAAGTGATGGTATATCTTCTCCCGAAATGACTACATCATATACATATTCATTATAAATAGGCCTTGAACCTTCTGCATCCTCATCACCTTGATAAATTGGTATTTTCAAATAATCGTTTTCATTACCAGGCCTAATTTCTTGTTGAGTTTTCAAGCCATTTTGAACTCCAACAGCAGGTAAAGATTGATTTTTTTCCAATCCCTCTATAGATGAAAAAACTGTCTTTTTGGTTTCACGGTGATTAATCGCAATTCCAATGTTTAATGGTAAAGTAGCACTCCCAATTTTAGAACCTTGAATTATTGTAAATTCTTTCGGTTCATTTGGCAAACCTTTTCCCTCATCATCAAATACGTTTATACTAAATGAATTTGTTTTCCCAGCCTCTAATTGCACGTCAATAACATCTCCATTCTTATCAATTGGAAACTTACCAGAAGACCAAGCCTTATCCCCCCTGGTTACTTCTACATATAATGGATCTGGTATTTTCCCATCTGTTTTTTCTGGTAATGTTTTTATTGTTACAAATTCTTCTTTTTCAACGGTTGAAGATTCGTGTCTTACATCTAACTGAATTTTTGTTTTATCTCTATTTAACTCTTTAACCTCTTCTGATACATCTATTGTAGAAGCATATAAAGCAGCACCTTTAGCTACAGCTGTAATTGGATCAATATCCGTATTTGGAGACTTTATTTGATCAGTAACCATATCCCTCAATATTGGTGAAAGAGTCGATCCCCCGATCAAAATCAGTTCATCAAGATTATCGGCCTTTAAGTTGTTCCGTTTTAATAACTCTTTAGTAAGGTCTATTGTTCTTTGAAAAATTGGTCCGGCAACGTTCTTAATATTTTCTTGATTAATAGTTAGATCTAACTCAAGAGTTTCACCATTATCATCAGTTCCATAATCCTCTCCTAAATCAGTCATTAACATATAACTGTCATCAAAGGAAAGCTGTATCTTTGCTTCCTCTGCTTTAGCTTTCCACATTTCTTTGAATTCCTCTTTTTTATCCCCATTCAATAATGAACTAATTTCATAACTATCTTTTAAATAAGGGATGATTATTTCTTCGATAATAGCGGAATCAATATTTTTACCTCCTAAATGATTATTACCCCCTGTATCAACAACCTTCATTATCCCATCTTCAACCTTCATCAAAACGACATCAAAAGTCCCTCCACCAAAATCAAAAACAATCCAATATCCATCTTTTTCTTCAGCATCAATACCATAAGCTAAAGAAGCCGCGATTGGTTCTTGTAACAATTCACAATGTTTGAATCCCGCTAAATCTGCAGATCGACGAGTTGCATCTTTCTGATTAATGGTAAAACGTGCTGGTACAGTAATCACAATAGACTGCAAGTCATCATTGGAAACAAATGACCTCAACTTTTTCAAAACCTCTGCAGATAACTCCTCTGATGAAAGCTTTTTATCCATATTAGAAGCATAGAAAGTCGAATCAGTACCCATTGTTCTTTTAAACTCAACAAAAGAATTCTCACTGTAACCATCTTTTGTTAAGGCATATCGCTTATCCACTGCAAACTGATTAAAAGCCTTGTCCCCAACCATAACCTTGCCTTTGCGATTAAAAGCTACACACGAAGGCATTGTATCCTTAAGTGTGTCGGTTTTTTGGATTACTGCCTTACCCTTTTCCATTCGGGCTATTGCAGAGTTCGTAGTACCGAGATCGATTCCATAATTAATTTTTGTAGACATATAAAAAATATTTCATCCTTTTATTCTCCAATTGCAACGACAACTTCAGCAGCTTGAATCATTTCACCATTATAGTTTACCTGAGGTTTTATTATTCTTTTGATAATTTGTTCACCCTCATCCAAACTGTCATCAGGTTCCATAGTAGCTACCATATTCATTTCGGTATTATAATCTTTATTTAAAAGCTTTGGTATCTCATACCCCTTGGCATTAAAATTGTTAACTATAGCTCTTACAGCCCTATCTAATCTTTTAATACCCTTTGTATCAGGATCCATATGGTTCAAATTCATTTTCATTCTTGATATTTCATCTGCAACCTTCAAGGCAAGAGAATGGTCCTCTTCATCACCATTAGAATCGGCACTTGGTTTTTCTTGATCCATCAATTTCAATTGCTTATTGAGTACTTCCACTAATTTATTATCAAGTTTGATACCTTCCTTTTCTAAGGATTGCTTTGTTTCTATTAGTTGTTTATCCAACTCTGAAATATTACTGCTTATACGTTTTCTTAGTAGAAGATAAGCTCCGACACACAAAATAATTGTTAGTAATAAACCACTAATCAAATAAATAGATTTATTACTCAATTCTGTACCCAAAGAAGCAATTTTCTGATTGGATGATTCTCTAATCTCATTAAGTTCAGAGTCTAAAGTATTTGTTTCCCTTTCAATAATATTAGTATTTTCACTCGTATTAGCGGATACTGAATCAATAAGTGTTGATAAATCATCAATATTACTATTTGCTAAGGCTATTTCTCCTCTTAATTGTTCATCTTCACTACTAAGATTACTTATTCGCTTAGTTAGTTGTGAAATGACATTACTGTGGCGGTCTAAATTTGAATAGATGCTATCAACTGCAGTTTTGTTTTCACTTCTTGCCTCATCTACTCTTTTAATTAATGACTTAATTTCATCTACATCATCCTTGATATCAGAATAGTTCTTTTGTAACTGTTCCAGTTTATCAACAGAAACTGAATCGGTTTGCCCAAAAGAAATACTTGTAATGAATAGAAATATTACTGTTAAAAAAACAACTTTTTTCATTTTATTTTAGATCTAATTACAAGTTTGAGTTATAAAAAAAAAGATCAACCCATAAAAGCCCCACTTTAGGATTCCAGATATAAAGTCTGCAAAACCACTACCTCCTGAAACCTGTCCCTTTAAATCTGATATTGTATTTTTATTTTCTCGATATCGTGATCTTAGATCACTATTCATATCAAATTTTTCCAGATATTTCATAAGGTTATATGCTTCTTTAAAAACTTCCCTTATTTCTTGAACCGCTTCTTCTCTGTTGTACATTGCCCGGGTTTCAAAATTTTCCTGAATTCTATTTACCTTTTGTACTGCCATTGCCATGGAGTTATTAACAACTGTATTACTTATATTCATATATAAGTCATCATTACTACCTAAATGATGCTTTATTGTTTGCAATTCAGGACGGCACTTTTTGGCAAAAGACCAAGCATTTTTTATAGATATAGACTTGGTTTGAAAGGCATCCAATGCATCAAAAATGATATCCAGTTCTTTCTTAACTTTTTGTTCCTTTTCCCTTTGAGGCTTCCTCTCAATCCATTCGGTTAAACCCTTTTTATTTTCTTCAACTCGTTGTTTCGCCTGTTTACCAACAGCTATTGTTTCAGCAATTTTTACTAACTCTTGCCCTTTTTTACCTGGGTTTATTCCACTATCATTTTGTTTCTCTTGAAAAAAATCAATACCACACTGCATTACCTCATTAGCAAGCTTATCAGCAATAACCTGGTATTTTACATTTCCTGTATCCATGAATTTTTTGAGCTCATGGAGAGACTTAATAGAATCAGAATATAAGTCCTTACCCAACTTATATCCTTTGTCCGGGTTATTCCTGCGAGCTTTTTTATAAGATTCAATATTTGATTCAATCTCGTGGAGAGGCTCTTTTGTAAATTTATTACGGACAACTTCTTGCACCTTTTGATTACCGTCCGAAAAAAGAGCCATTAAAGATTTCGAATTGAAATCACTTGAATCTCTTTGATAAACAGTAAGTTGATCAACAACTTTATCTACAAAGCGTTCAGCAATATTAACAGAGTTTGGTTTATACGTCTCATCCGTCACCCCTTTAGCGAATTCAAATAGTGCATCAGATTCTATAAGCTCTATTTTATGACTGATCCCTTCATATAGACTGGTAGTATTAACTGAACCATTATTAACAGATGTAATTATTTTTAAGGTACCTAAGTTATTATATGAAGAATAATTCTTTGCATTTATTTGGGAAGAACCTGTTGCTTTAGACCAAATCTGTAATGCTTTCGAAACATTTCCCTCCCTCAAATGATTAAAAGCTGGCTCATCCAGATGGTTGACATCTAAAAACCAAAACAAAGAGTGTAATAGCTTATTTTTATTTATCTCAAGAGCCGATACAGCAGAATTAACTTTTTCTTCAGTTCTATCGATCTCTCCTAAACATTGGAATTCGCTATCAAGCTTTGCTTGTTTCCCAACATCTAAATAAGCTTTAAGTTTTGCTTTATTCTTTTGGATTTTTCTTTCACTGCAATTGGATAAAACTCCTAATAAACGAAAGGGGTTATGAATAATAGCTTCCATGTATACTCTTGATTATTGTACCCGTTAAATATATCTCTATCGTATACTATTACACATAATGAATAATTAAAAATTATTAATACCCCCTTAATTCTTAAAAAAAGGAATGTACATAAAGATAACTTAAAACCTGTGCGAATAATAAATGACTACTGAGTCTAATAAGTAACCCAATGAGAAATCGGCTAAATAACAATGCCTCCATCAAACTAAATTGAGAGAGGCATTAAGAGTTGATTAACAGAAAGTTAGGACCAGCTTAAATCATATCCGCGATTTCTCTAAAGTTGAGCCCTGAGGTATGGTCATAAAAATCCTGTGTTATCTTCGTATCCGAATGACCTAAAAGCTTGCTCACACCAAATAGATTAGCGTTCTTGGCAAGGATATGTGTTGCAAATGAATGTCGCAAGCAATGAAAGGTTAACTCATCAGGTAGTCCAGCTTCATCCCTAACATCACTAAACCTATCCTGTATACTGCGTATGCAGTACTGCCCCCATCCTCGTTTTTTTTGAATTAGATAGGTCTCCTCTGGCGGACGGTTTTTATACACAGCAGGATTTTTCTGCTTTTTCTGTTCTAATGTCCTTTTTAGAGCTTGTACAATTTCTAGCGCTTTCTCACCTAAAGGTATGTCACGGGCCTTATTATTTTTTGCTAGTTCTTTAGGAATGTGCAAAAAGGGATTATCTCCAAGATGAACAAAGTTCCAGGTTAGCCCTGAAACCTCCCCAATTCGCATGCCCGTATAATAGGCAAGACGTATTGCCAATCCAATATTTTCACCTTCAGTATAATCAAGAAGGCGATCAACTTCTTTTTTGGTAAATGCTCGTTTCCTAGAATTGACCTCAAATAGGAAGTCCTGCCCTTTAAACGGATGACGATCAATGAGGTTATATTTATACGCCCAAGAAAAAGCCGCTTTGATGCCTCGGATATCTACATTGATCGTCTCTTTTGATACTTCGCTAAGACGCTTTTGCTTGAATCGCTCTATGTCAATGCGCTTATACGCATCCATCGGCCGATCTTTACAAATACGCAGAAAGTGACCTAGATTAGTTTGATATCTTTCGTAGGTACCTTCCGAACAATTAGATTCGACGTACGGCCAGTAATCTTGTTCAAGGTAATTTGACAGCCTGGGGTTTTGGGTCGGTTCCTGATAAACCAGCTGATGTTCCTCAAAGTATTCTTGTACAATTTGCTTAGCTTTTTTCGTCGCCTCTTGCTTTGACTGTTTTCGCTCGGTATCGGTAGCATCGGGTAAATAGCTGATGCCCGTAGAGCGGGTAATTTCATTGTCATAGTGATCTTCGAATCGTACGTAGAGTCGGATTTTTCCGTAGCGTTTGAAAGGATAAATTGAGAAGTCCATAAGTAGCCTCCGTTTAATTAGTGTTGCAATGGAAGGCCAATATGTGGAGACTGTGGTGGGAGGTTCTGAAAATGAAACTTTTTCTATTTTCAGAACTACGATATAAGGACAAAAATCGGGTGTCTACCGAGTGTCCAAATCACAAAATATGCCGTTTGGAGAATTTTAAAGCCGAAAATGAGAACATTTTGAATCCGGCGCGTCTACCAATTCCGCCACTCAGGCAAGTAATTTAAGAAACTGAATATAACAGATAAGC
>JBNJFX010000067.1:0-12359 GCA_051747245.1 Bacteroidota bacterium | reverse complement strand
AAAAATACAGCTTATCTCCAATCCATCGTCCTAAATTAAGTTTACTTTCTTTACTCATTTTTACACTTTTTTGTGTAAACCTATTCTAGGACAAGTCAGAGTGACTGCTTCTAGCCAGTTTTCTATTTCTATTTTCTTCACATCCTTTCTTGCAGAAAATTTAACTTGTCAGACAACCTGAATTATTTTGCACTGTCCTATTTCTCCCCTGTTTTAGGGGAGATGTCCGCAGGACAGAGGGGTAAAATGGTTTTAGGGGAGCTTCAGCCAGTTGGCGAATGAAGTGTATAGAAGATTACTTTTCTACCTCTTTAAAACTACCTATTATAGTCTCCAACACATTTTCAGTTGCATCAAAAACTGTTTTATTTTCAAATCTAATGACTTTGATTCCGAAATTGTTTAGATAAGCTGTTCTTTCCTCGTCATATTCGTAACCTGCTGAAGTAAAATGGTTGGCACCGTCCAATTCAATACAAAGTTTTTCAGCAGGGCAATAAAAATCTAATATATAGCTTCCTACACTAAATTGTCTTCTGAATTTTCTACCTTTTAATTGCTTGCCCTTTAAGTAATTCCATAAAAAAGCTTCTGCAGATGTACTATTGTTTCTAAGATCTTTTCTGTTTGCTTTTAGTTCAGGTCTATTATGAATTTGATAGTTTTTCATGGGGTAAACAGGTTTTAGTTGACACCTCAATGAATTTAGTTAAAAGGTTTGAAATACTAAAAAAGGTTGTGATATAATTTTGATAGTATAAAACCACCCCGTCCGCTAGCCAGCGGACACCCCTCCTTTTGTCAGGAGGGGAATGGGGCACTGCTTCTAGCTAGTTTCTTATTTTAATTTGATCCTCACGTCTTTTTCTAAAGAAAATTAAACTCTTAGTACAGCCTGTATTATTTTGCACTGCCCCACTGCTCACCTGTTTTAGGGGAGCTTCCGCCAGCAGGCGGATGAGGGTTTTTGAATAAATTGAGAGGCAAATTTCAAGCAAAAAAATAGCCCAAACCATTTAAGACTTGAGCTATTGTATGATGGGTGGAAGATGGGACTCGAACCCACGACCTCCTGAACCACAATCAGGCGTTCTAACCAACTGAACTACGACCACCATTTTGAGCACACAAAGGTAAGAAGGAAATTCCATTTCAAAAAAGTATATAAGGAAATATTTTTACGCTAAAGTTAAAAAAGGTTGGCTCTCATTAAAATGAGATTGATATTTTACACTAAAGCTGTCTAGCACTTTAGTTAGGAGCGGTAATAATGCTGGTTTAGAATACATTAAAATAAGGGGAAATAACGATTATCAATTTTAAACAACTGATTATGAATTGAATACACCAGGATTAACCTCGATAATTTTAAACCCCTAATCGCCTATTTATTCTTTGTGCAGAAACTCATGTTATTAAAGTTTTATACCCTAAAAGAGGAAAGCAGATAGTTATTCTAATAGTTGAATAAAGAGAGATGCCTTTATTATATTTTTATTTCCTGCCCTTGGACATCAAAAAAGCACCAACTAATAATACTACCACACTCACGATTAGCGGAGTCCAATCTGCTGAGCTAACTGCTATATCCATTCCCAAAACACTGAAACTTTCAGAGTCCTGCATTACCTGATAGCCAAACATAATGGTTCCAACAATTCCAATAACTAAAATAATTGTTCCTATAGTTTTCATAAATAGTATTTTTATTTTAATAAAAAATGAAAAACAATATCATCATTTGTAATAAATACAAACGCCATTAATATTAAATTGTTGTTAATCAGAATTTTATTGCTGTTTATTGCCCAATTCACTCAGCAAATCTTCAATATTGAGTGGACGAGTGTACATTTCTATTTCTCCTTTCGCATTCTTTGGCCATTCTTCCTTTGGTCTGTCCCAATAAAGTTCTACCCCATTTCCATCCGGATCATCTAAATACAAAGCTTCAGATACTCCATGATCGGCTGCCCCTGTGAATCTATATTTAGCCTCTCTCAATCGAGCAAATATTTCTGCCAAGGATTTTCTAGTGGGATAGACAATGGCAGTATGAAACAAACCGGGTGCATAATCCGGAGCTGGTTCTGCTCCTTTACTTTGCCAAGTATTTAAGCCGATATGATGATGATAACCTCCAGCTGAAATAAAAGCTGCTTGATCACCCATCTTTTGAATAATTTCGAAGCCCAATAAGCCATGATAAAAATCCAAGGCTTTATCCAGATCAGAAACCTTTAAATGAACATGACCAATTTTCGTTTGTGCTGGCACTTTATAATTTACCATTATAACAATTTTTCTAACATTTACGTTAATTGTAATTATACGTTATTATAGCTTTCTATGATCTAATGCTTTAAATAGAAGGAAATTAAAAACAAGGGAAGTACTCACTCTCAAATCCTTTTCCAGTTAACCTTAATTGAAAATCAAACCTAATTATTGGATTTATTATATTTTTCCATCTAATTCAGATTGAAAATACATCTGTAATCATCATTTTTCATTCGAGTAATATTTAGGTTTTGTTAATAGCTTAAATACATATAAAATAATAATTAGAGAATATTTGTTTTCAACTTCAGTACTCTACTAATTGAAATAAAGTGACAAAATGCTTAATCGATAAAAAATACATTTTTATCGATAAATATAATTCGTTTATCTTTTAGAAAGGCAAGTTGATACATAAAAAAAATACCAAACCTGTGAATTATGTAACATAGTATATTTTTAAATACTTACATTACATTTAGAGCATTCTATAATGAATGCATTATTAATATTTTGTATTAATTCACCACTATAATGAGTATGTAAAAATAAAGGAACATTATAAGGGTAGTTAATACTACAAATGGAGCTTATTCAAATAATACAATAAGGATAATTACTTCAGGGAAATCACAAGTAAACCCGAAAGATATGACTGAATCTGATGTAAATAAAAGTTGTTATACTATAGCCATAGGAGCATCATCTGGAGGAATGGAAGCCATTCATTCACTATTTGATAATACCCCTGACGATGGGGTATCTTATGTAATTATTCAACACCTTTCCCCAAATCATAAAAGTTTTATGGCTGAGCTATTGGAAAAGCACAGCAAATTAAAAATTTGTGTAGTAGAGAACGGAATGTATGTAAAACCCAATCAGGTATATCTAATGCCGAAAGGGAAAAACATGACCATTAAAGATAAAGTTTTATACTTAACGGATAGCAAACCCAAGCAAACCAATACAGCAATTGATATATTTTTTAGTTCCCTGGCAGAAGACCAAACCGATAAAAGCATAGCGGTAATACTATCGGGAATGGGCCATGATGGAACTAAAGGTGCTGCTGCCATCAAAAGAAATGGAGGGATGGTCATTGTACAAGAACCATCAAGTGCCAAATTTAAAGATATGCCTGTAAGCGCAATTGAATCAGGAAATGTTGATGCTATACTCGCCCCAAATTTAATTCCTGAGGAAATAATTTCTTATTTAAAACGTGAGCAACTTAAAGCCAAATTATCGGAAGAAGTTACTCAAAACAATGAAGATCAGCTTACTGAAATACTTAATTTAGTTAAGCAATATACCCCATTAGATTTTACCAATTATAAACGACCTACTATTATCAGGCGAATAGTGAGTAGGATGACTCATGTCAATGTCAGTACCTTAAACAGTTACATTAATTATATTCATGAAAATACAGATGAACTTGAGGTTCTGGCTAATGAATTCCTGATTAGTGTAACCAAATTCTTTAGAGACAAAGAAGCTTATAATAACCTAAAAGAAAAGGTAATTCCTGAAATCATCAAGAACAAATTAACGGTAGATGGCTTAAAAGTATGGGTTGTAGGATGTGCCACAGGAGAGGAAGCCTATTCTATAGCTATTTTAATAAACGAACATCTTACAGAACTGAAAAAAAACCTGGAGGTAAAAATATTTGCAAGTGATATTGACAAAGCAGCCTTGGCCGTTGCTTCAAAAGGCATTTACAATTCGAATATTAAAAAGGATGTTTCAGAAGAACTTCTTGAGAAATATTTTATTGAAGAAGACCATAAATTTAGGGTAAGGGACAATATTAGAAAAATGATCATTTTTGCTGATCATGACATTATAAAACAGCCGCCTTATGGCAAAATAGACTTAATTAGTTGCCGAAACCTTTTGATATATATCAATCCCTTATTGCAAAATAAAATTCTTTCTTCACTACATTTCTGTCTTAATACTGATGGGCATTTATTTTTAGGGCCAAGTGAAAGTTTAGGGGACTTAAAGAAATCCTTTGCCACTATTGATAAAAAATGGAAGATTTACAAAAACATCGAATCTCCTCAACATATTAGAGAAACTACCTATTCTACACCAGGATTATCCCTGCCCAATATTTCTTTCAAAAGCCATTCTGTATCTGAAAAAAATAATCCCCCAAGTAAACTTACCGAGATTCATAATTTTGGCATCTTGGAAGAATTGGGATTTGAAGCTGGCATTTATGTAGATTCTGATTTCTCCATTTTGGAAACCTTTGGAAATTATGATAAATATCTTTCGCCCAAATTCTTCAATTTCAATTTACTTGAAATGCTTCCGGAAGAGCTCTCAATTGCCACTTCTGTTTGCCTTAGAAAAGCCAATAGGAGTCATGGGAAAAACAGCATGTCCGGGGTGAAATTTTTGAAAAACAATCAAAAACAGTTTATTGACATAGTGGTAATCCCTATTAACAATGAAGAAAATCATAATTCTGAGATTTCACTGATCTTATACAGCGATCATCAGGCTGCAGAAGACAACACGCACAATGATGATTTCTTTGATTTAGATTCACATTCACTTCAACACATTAATGATTTAAAGCATGAATTGGCCATTTCCAATGAAAAGCTAAAGAAAAGTTATGAAGAATTAGATGAATCCAATGATAACATCACTTCATATAATGAAGAATTAATATCGAGCAATGAAGAATTGCAAAGCACAAATGAGGAGTTACAATCTGTAAATGAGGAATTACAAACTGTAAACAATGAATATCAGTTAAAAATAAAGGAATTAGCAGAAGCAAATGACGATTTAAACAACTTTTTTAAAGGTACCATTAATGGACAGCTTTATATAGATAAAGAGTTGATATTGCGTAAATTTACTCCGCCCACTACCAATCAGATTAATCTAAAGAATTCTGATGTTGGCAGGCCTTTGAGCGATATTTCTACTAAAATAAAACTGCCCACATTGATTGAGGACATTAAAAATGTGATTCAATCGGCTGAGGAAATTGACAAAGAAGTGCAAACAGTTAATGGTGATTGGTATCAAATGGTAATCACTCCTTACTTTAAGGAACAAGAAAATATCCATGACGGTGTTATTGTTACTTTCAATGAAATAACCGAATTAAAAAAAATACAGAACAAATTATCTCGCCTAAATGCAGATCACAGCACCTTTATCTATTCTGTTTCTCATGATTTAAGAGGGCCATTATCCAGCCTAAAAGGTCTCGTATCTTTTTTAAATGATGCTAATAAAGCCGACAGCATTGGTACTGAAAAAATATTAAATATGATTCAATTATCAATTAAAACCTTGTTTGAAACAATTGATGAATTATCTAATATAGCTAAAATTGAAAATGAATTAGAAAATAGCGAAACAGTTAACCTGCATGAATTATGTAATGAAGTGAAGGATAGTCTTCAGGATGAACTCAATAAATCAGAAGCAAACATAATATGTGATTTCAAGGAAAATCACCTATCATTTTCCAAGAAAAATTTAAGAAGCATACTTATCAATTTGATAAGCAATTCTATTAAATATAGGTCTCCTGAAAGAACAGCTGAAATTAACATTAGCGCCAAGAAAGAAAAGAATTTCATTGTTTTATCTGTTCAGGATAATGGATTAGGAATGGAATCTGATAAAATCGATGAAATCTTTGCTATTTTTAAGAGAAGACACAACCATGTTGAAGGATCGGGCGTGGGCTTGTATTTAGTGAAAAAAATAATAGATAATGCAGAAGGTGATATTTCAGTAGAAAGCGAGTTGGGCAAAGGCTCAACCTTTACAGCACGTTTTAAAATTAAGGATTCACCCCAAGAGACTCAATCGAAGAAAGAATTCGTAGAGATAAATGCTTAATCCCGATTTGAAGGTTAGTTCAAAAGAAGATGACTGGCTTTACTAGTCATATCATGAATTTAGGGGGCTCATGAAAAATACCACAAAGACCTTAATCCAAATAAAATTTTGATCTGTGAGTGTGGGTAGGAGGACAAACCTGCCTGCGCAGGCAGGAATGCGGGCCTGCTTGATCAGGCAAGCCAGACGAGGATGTGGGTTGTCCGCCAGCTGGCGGATTGTCTTGATTTTTCCCAATGGGATGCCTATGGCGTTCTTTCTTTTTCATCAAGGAAAAAGGAAGGTATAAAACTACAAAATATAATTTGGCATTCTGTTTTTTTGATTAAGCCCTAAAACCCCGAATTTTAATTAAAATATTATATTTTGAGGTTTTGAACATAATTGAGTCCTTAAAAAAGACTCTTTATATTTGTTTAGACCTATCTTATCAGCCTTTTTTATTAATCACAAGAGAAGCCGAATTTATTCGATTATTTAGGGCCTGCTTAAAATATGGACTTTTACCTTGAAAAGGCTTGCTATTGCTGGAAAACTATTACTCAATAAATAATCACTGTCAAAATAGGTGTAGATTTCAATTTTATTATACAACCTGTTTTTAAGCAAGCCCTATTTAGATATCATAATCTTTTATAACTGCTCCATAAAAGTCGTTCTATATCCCTGAGAAGTATCTGCTCATTTATACAAGTACAATTTGCATTAACCAACTCATAAATTGTTAAACAATTAAATTCAACAGTATTGTTCTTTTAAATCGCATATTTTAGTGCATTAGTGAGTGCACGATTGTGGTAAAACCAAGCAGAAGAAATTCAAAAAAATCATTACATTAATCATAAAGTTCAAATATAGAAAAAAGTATAAAATGCATTAGTATGTATCTGCCACACTTTGTACATTTACTTTAAGTCATCCATTAGTACGAATATGTAAATCAAAGGCTTTCAGTACTCAACTAGAAAATCACAATCGAATTCAACCTAAATGACTCCATCTGATATTAATAAAGAACGTTATATTATAACAATTGGTGCCTCATCCGGAGGAATGGAAGCCATTCATTCCTTTTTTGACAACACTACACTCCTCTTGACGATGTATCTTATGTAATAGTACAGCATCTTTCCCCTAAGCATAAAAGCTTTATGGCAGAGTTATTGGAGAAACATAGCAAATTGAAGATTTGTGAAGTGGAAAATGAAATGTATGTAAAGCCCAATCAGGTGTATTTACTGCCTAAAGGGAAAAACATGACCATTCAGAACAAAACTTTATATTTAACAGGAAGACAATCTGAACAAAACACAACTATTGATATATTTTTAAATTCCCTTGCTGAAGACCAAAGAGATAAAAGTATAGCTGTAATTCTTTCCGGTATGGGCAAGGATGGCACCAAAGGCATAGCCGCTATTAAAAAAAATGGCGGAATGGTAATCGCACAGGAGCCATCAAGTGCTAAGTTTCCCGACATGCCACGCAGTGCAATTGAATCAGGATATACCGATGCTATACTTGAGCCTAGCTCGATTCCAAATGAAATAATCTCCTACCTTGAGCGAGAGGAACTCGAGGCTAAATTCTCAGAAGAAATTGACGAAAGAAATGAAGAGCAGCTTAGTGAAATCCTTGAGTTAATAAAGGAACATACCCCACTGGACTTTACCAATTACAAGCGTCCTACTATTATCAGGCGAATCATCATCAGGATGACTGCCAACAAAATTAACACTCTTAAGGACTACATCGATTACATTCATAAAAACACAGAGGAACTTGAGATTTTAGCTAAAGAATTTCTTATCAGTGTCACAAAGTTTTTTAGAGACAAGGAAGCTTTCGAAAAATTGAAAGATAAAGTAATTCCTAAAATTGTTGAAAATAAGCTCATGGTGGATACCCTTAAAATTTGGGTAGTAGGGTGTGCTACTGGGGAAGAAGCATATTCAATGGCAATTTTAGTAAAAGAGGAATTAAGAAGACAAAATAAAGACCTAGAAGTTAAAATTTTTGCCAGTGATATTGATAAAGAAGCTCTTGCCCATGCTTCAAAGGGCATTTACGATCACACCATTGAAAATAATGTGTCCGAGGAACTACTCGAGAAATATTTTATCTCAGAAGAGGAAAAATATAGAGTGAGCGACACTATCAGAAAAATGATCATTTTCGCTGATCATGATATTGTAAGACATCCACCTTATGGAAAAATAGACTTAATAAGCTGCCGCAATCTGTTGATTTATATCAATCCCATTTTACAGAAGAAAATCCTGTCCTCTCTCCATTTCTGTCTGAATGAGGAAGGGTATCTATTTTTAGGGCCTAATGAAAATATAGGGAATTAAAAATATCCTTTGACACGGTAGACCAGAAATGGAAGATATATAAAAGCATAGAAACTCCAAAGTATGTGAGAGACACAACATACAGCGCCCCCGGCTTAAATTTGCCTGGTATTTCACTCCACAATAAGTCTAAGCCAAAAAAGAAAACTACTGTAAAGCGCCTATCTGAAATTCATAGCAAAGATATTCTGGAGAACCTTGGATTCGAGGCAGGGATTTATGTAGATGAGGATTTCTCTATTTTAGAAACCTTCGGAAATTATGAGAAATATTTATTGCCCAAATACTTCAATTTCAGTTTACTGGAAATGCTACCCGAACAACTCTCTATGGCTACTTCTTTATGTCTTAGGAAAGCTATCGAAAATCAAAGTAAAAGAAGCATGCATAAGGTTGCCTACCTCAGAAATGAGGAAAAACAAGTAATCGACCTAGTCGTGATTCCAATCGAAACGGCAGATGACAAGGAAGCGGTTAATTGCCTAGTATTATATAGTGACCATAAGCAAAAGGAAAAAGATGCCCTCGACAGCGGTGAAACTTTTGATATAGACGAGCATTCCCTTCAACACATTAATGATTTAAAGCAGAAGCTTGCCTATACTGAAGAAAAACTGAAAAAAAGTTATGAGGAATTAGATGAATCAAATGACAATATCAGCTCATATAATGAAGAGCTAATTTCAAGCAATGAAGAATTGCAAAGTACAAATGAAGAACTGCAATCTGTGAATGAAGAACTACAGACCGTAAACAATGAACATCAGCTAAAAATAAAAGCATTAGCGGAGCTTAATGATGATCTAAATAATTTCTTTAAAGGCACAATTAACGGGCAGATTTATATTGATAGTGATATGATATTACGTAAATTCACTCCTCCTGCTACCAAACAAATAAACCTAAAGAACAGTGATATTGGCAGACCTTTAAGCGATATTTCTACCAAAATGAAAATACCTACGCTTATTGACGACAT
Source organism: Bacteroidota bacterium (assembly GCA_051747245.1). GTDB lineage: Bacteria > Bacteroidota > Bacteroidia > Cytophagales > Cyclobacteriaceae > Marivirga. Next base: position 2,858 of record JBNJFX010000067.1, on the reverse strand, counting down.
ACAAACTGTTATTGAGAATTTTAATGGTATTGACAAAGAAATCCAGACACTTGATAACCGATGGTACCACATGGCGATCACACCTTACTACAAGGAGAAAGAAAATGCTCATGACGGTGTTATTGTTACCTTCAATGATGTAACAGAACTAAAAAGATCACAGCATAGGCTATCACGTATTAATGAAGATCATAGCACTTTTATCCACTCAGTTTCTCATAATTTAAAAGGTCCTTTAGCAAATATAGAGGCTATGCTGCCCTATTTAAAGGGGGAAAAAAAATCTAGTGCACTAGATCACAAAAAAATAGTAAATGTGATTCAAAATTCTTTTAATAACCTCTCTCAGATTATCAGTGAATTATCGGATATTACTAAAATTGAAAGCGAAGTAGGGGAATGTGAAAGAGTTAATCTCAAAGCATTATTTAAAGAAGTAAAAACCAGTCTACAGGAAGAGTTAAATAAATCAGAAGCTACCATAATCTGTGATTTTAAGGAACCTACGATTTCCTTTTCCAGAAAAAATTTGAGAAATATCCTACTCAACTTGCTAAGCAATGCCCTCAAATATAGAAGCCCTGACAGAGTTCCTGAAATTACCATAAGCACCGAAAAAGAAAAAGACTATACCGTATTATCAATTCAGGATAATGGCTTGGGAATGAAATCAGATAAAATAGAGGGGATATTTAATATTTTCACACGAATACATAATCATGTGGAAGGAACGGGTGTAGGATTATATCTGGTTAAAAAAATTACTGAAAATGCTGGTGGTGAAATTAAAGTAGAAAGCGAATTAGGAAAAGGCTCAACTTTTAAAGTGTATTTTAAAAACTGACTATCTAGAGCATCTTTTTGATTACTTTCACTTATGTTCTTTGCCTCTCAGATGTATGATTCCTGATTAGGTTTAACCATTTATTTGTGAACTTAGTGAAAAACTTAGTGAATCTCGTATGTTTACTGGCAAAAAATATACCGTGCTTATGTCAGACATTGCAAATGTCGGACATTAATCAGTTGGACTATCGAAAGGACCTTAGAAGTTCTAACTGCGACAATAAAATGTCCGACATAGATTAACTTTATCAGTAAATCTTGTTGTGTGTGACTAGAGAAAAAAGATTGCTGCATATGGCTAATTTAATTGAATGTCTGACATAGGCTAACCTTCTTTGTGAACCTTAGTGAAAGCCTCTGTGCAACTTAGTGGTTAAAGTAAGTAGCCTTCCCGATGAATACGGGACAGGTTGGCTACTTTTTTTTAGTTGATTTTTTCAAAAACTGCTATCACCCCAAGCTTCATCAAACACAAATTCCTTTAGAGGTTTTCTAGTACGCTCTTTGTTTTCCCTGGCTTTTAAATCCTCTGGCACATCTTCAATGTTTAACTTATATCCTAAAGCTATACCAGAAACGATCTCATAGTCTTCAGATATGTCAAAATCACTCTGAATATTGTCTCTCACAATACCTGCCATCTGATGTAGATATAAACCCATTGCTGTTGCTTGAGCAGACATATTGCCCACTGCCAAGCCTAGGTCATGCCAGCTGTGCATATTGGGTTTTCCATTCTTATCAAAGGTTTTCTTGGCAAAGGTCAACATCAGAACAGGTGCATCTTGTGCCCAAGTTTGATTATGTGGATTAATACCATTCAAGACTTTCTTATAATGATCACCTTGATCTTTAGTAGCCACCACAAATCGCCAAGGCTGCTCATTAAAACAGGATGCCGCCCAACGTGCTGCTTCAAATAGTTGCTCCAATTGATCTTTAGTAACTTCCTTATCCGAGAAAGCAACCGGACTTTTCCGTTTTTTGATTAATTCGAATTGGATTTGCGCTAAGTCTTGTGTGGTATCTATTGTATGATTTTCCATAATGGTCTTTTAAAACAATACGAAAATTCAAATTACATGTTGCTACATGGATTATAGATACCAATAGAAAAACCTCTTACAAGCGGCATAGCCGCTCATTAAAAAATCTCGCAAAGACGCTGAGACGCAAAGTTTACGCAACGTTATTAGAAAATATTATAATACAACAGAAAATCTATTAGAAATAAGTAGATGTTTCAATCATTACATTTTTTATTCTTTGCGAGGTCTTTGCGCCTTTGCGCCTTTGCGTGAATCACCTTTTCGGCTTAGCCGAAATAAAAGCCTTAATACTCCATCCCAATATCCTTTTGCTTATCAAAAGACAATAACTCTTTTTCCAAATCATTCAAAATCTCTCCTGAAGTCATCAGCGAGTTCTCAAATTCATCTGGACTTTCATCTCCAGCAAACCTTATGCTTACCTCCTGATCAAGTGGAAGAAAAATAGCTTCAAAAACTTCAGACAATTGCAGTTTTGTAAGCTCCAAAATACCTGAATTCAAAGCCGCTTGGGTAATTTTATCCTTTCTTTCCGCTTCTATTTCCTTAATTTCATTCATGGCAGCTTCCATTCTGTTTTCAAAGAGCGTAACATCCAAATCCAATACTCTTAAACTTTCAAATTCAGCCTTATCCCATTTAAAATTTGGGACATCCAGTTTCGGATCGGGCAAAAGAATAGTAATATTCTGATCATTATCACTTCTGACCACCATGTCCTTCAAATCCACAAAAGCCGAGATTTCTACGGGGATTTCATAATAAGCAATAATAGGTCTGTTGGGTTTATTTCTCCTATGAACAAAATAAACATCATTCAAAACCACTTTAGCCCCATGGAAATCTTGTTGCAAAATCACTTCCTTCTTGAGTTTGACACGCAAATTTCCAAAAAACTTGATTAAAGTCAGTATGGGGTGTTTTTTAATGGGTTTTCAAAATTTTGTATATCGAAAACCTCCT
>JBNJFX010000066.1:0-15906 GCA_051747245.1 Bacteroidota bacterium | reverse complement strand
CTCTCCAGCAGAGCTATGTCCTCTTCAGACCTGTATCAATAAAAATAACGCTTTTATTGGAATTTTTTGTGCTATTTGCTAGGATTACAACATAGAAGGGGGAAGACGCACGGAATAAATTTTGCTTTTTAATTTGATAGAAGTAATGATAAAGCTAATCGGTTTCTACTGTTTAAATATATAAGAAATATCGATCACTGGTTCAAGCGTCTCGCTTGGACCGTTAGGAAAAGGAAGAAAACTAAATTAGAAACTACAACTCCTTCAAAACAGCCAAATATTCTTCCTTCACTTTTTTGCTTACCAAATTGTAAAACATAAAGCCACCCAAGGCATACAAAGCAACATCAATCCAATCAGCAATGTAAATAGAAGAGTTTACAGATGGCAAAATTGCTTCGAACAAAATACTGTAAAATATAACAGTTATGAATATTGCATTTTTATCCAAAAAATATAAGCTTTTAACTGGATGAATCCATTGAATAATCTGAGTTCCTAACCCTAAAATAATAGGCATACAAACTAAATCATCGAGATAAGCATGCAATATCGGAACGGAATAATCAAATCCTTTTTCTATTATTTGGTGAACCAAGAATAGCAAGATGCTTACAAGGACTAATGGATGTCTTAAAGTCTTGAAATTCATTATTAAAGTGGTAATACAGCAGCTAACCAAGCGAAAAAACCTACAATAGACATAATGACTATATAAGTGATATTTCCTGTTTTCTTCGCAAATCTTACAAAAGCATTATCATCTTCTTTAATGGTAAACATCCATTTGTCAAGTTGCTCTTGCTTGTATTTTTTGATTTTCTCTAGCCTTTCTTTTGTAGGATCTTGAATTACTTCCCCACAATTGGAACATTTCTGCTTGCCCGAACCTTCAATGGTATTCCATTCTCCACAGTTTTTACATTTTACTGAATTAGCCATGTTAAGCTATACGTTAAGAGTATTAGGCGGTTTTATAAATTCCAATGGCTAAAAGAACCCAGGCAGCAATTAAAAATACACCTCCAATTGGTGTAATAGCACCCAATTTTGTAATTCCAGTAGCACAAAGAACATATAAACTTCCTGAGAAAATGATGATGCCTATTAAAAATGAATAGGAAGCGTAATTTAAAAATCTATGCTGAAAATGAATCATCAATATGCCTAAGAGAATCATGGCCAAACTGTGGTACATCTGATATTTAACCGCTGTTTCATAAGTTTCCAATCTGCCTGAAGCAGTTAAGCTATCTTTTAAGGCATGAGCTCCAAATGCACCCAAAATCACGGATATTGCACCTGAAATACTTCCTATTATGATTATTAATTTACTTGTCATGTTTTTTTAGTTATTAGTTTAATTTTTAGGTGGTTTTTAGTCGTATTGAAGCGCTGATTTCTAAGTAGTAATCTGGATAATTAAATAGCAAATATCATTTATATTGATCCACCACTTTTGGCTTCTAACTCTTAGCTTTTTCCAATTGTTTCAATTATAAATCTGTTCCTTTTCTATGGTTTTGATCTTAATCCAGTGAGAGATTAATGTGATTTACTCCGTCAAATTAAATTTTGCCACATAAAAATTGGGGTCAACCAAAATATCTACATTTTCTGGCAAGTTTTCCAAATTTTTAAAAGTTTTCGAATTAGGATTTAGCCATTCAGCTTCCCCATTTATAAATACCCTTATAGGCATATCAAATCCATCTATGGTGTTTTCCCATTTGTAGAGTAGTTGATTATCCACAACCCTGTAAGTGAAAGTAGGGATTTGAGTAGTGCGAAGATATTGGTCAAAAACCTTATTCAAAGGCTTTCCATAAGCTTCTGAAATATAATTTTCTATTTGTTCGGTAGTCACGGTTTTATGATAAAATTCTTTATTCAAGCCTCTCAATGTTTGCCTCCATTTCTCATCATTATCGAAAAGCTGTCTTATAAGATGCAACATATTTCCACCTTTATAATACATATCGCTTGAGCCCTCATTAGAAACTCCGTATTCACCAATAATAGGATTGTTATTTTTAATGGAGGAGCGAACGCCTTGCACATAAGCATTGGCTGCAAGTGAATCATAATGATAATCTAAGAATAGATTTTCTGAATAGTGAGTAAAACCTTCATGAATCCACATATCGGCTACATCCTGATAAGTGATATTATTGGCAAACCACTCATGACCAGATTCGTGTATGATGATAAAATCAAATTTCAGTCCCCAGCCTGTTTTACTTAAGTCCTTGCCTTTATATCCATTTTTGAAATCATTTCCATAAGTCACCGAACTTTGGTGTTCCATACCTAAATAAGGGACTTCTACTAATTTGTAACTGTCTTCATAAAAAGGGTAAGGGCCAAACCAATATTCAAAAGCCTCCAACATACGAGGCACTTCCTGAAATTGTTTTTTAGCTTTTTCCAAATTATAGCTCAAAACCCAATAGCTGCAATCCAGCTCACCTTTTTCTCCATCATATTTTTCAGTGAAATTCACATAATCTCCTATATTCAAATTCACCCCATAATTATTGATAGGATTGCTCACAAACCAGTGATAAGTACGGCTATTTTGATTTTCTTCTACTTCACGCAATCTCCCATTGGATACATCCACCAAAGGTTTAGGAACATTCACACTGATCAACATACTATCTGGTTCATCTGCAGGATGTTCCTTGCAGGGCCACCAAACACTTGCACCAATTCCTTGATTTGCAGTAGCAATAAAATGTTGGCCATTTTCATCTTTCTCCCAAGTAAAGCCGCCATCCCAAGGAGCATTTTTTGCTGTTCTTGGTTTGCCTGAATAGTAAACTGTTAATTCATTTAGTGTGCCTTCTTTTTGCTCCTCTTCCAACTGAATAAAATGGGCGTTAAATTCTGAAGTAAAATCAAGTTGCTTCCCATTTTGAACAATGCTGTCAAGCTTCATGGGTTTTTGCAAATCGATTTGCATGACTTGATTAGATTCTAAAACCTCATATTGTATAGTATTACTTCCCGATATGTATTGCTCTTCAGGATTAACTTGAGTTTGAAGATGATAATATTTTAAATCCCACCATACTCTTTCTTTGGTAAGCCCACCTTTTAAGCTGTCTGCACGATTGAATTCCTTTTGGGCATTTATTTCTGTTGATATTAAAATGAAAGGGAATAGAAAAAGTGTGAAGAGTCTGAAATTCTGCATATTAAGTTAAAGTTTTAGACGAATTCTAAATATAAGGAAGATTTACCTTTAATACTTCTAATATAAGAGATACCTAAAAATAGGTATTTCGATAAAATTTTTTCAAAATTCCCACATAATTATCATCTTGCGTACGTATGGAAATACCTAAATCGAGATTCTTAATAACATTTCTTCTATCTGTTGGCGTCATTTTTACATTAAAAGCCCAAAACTCTTGGAATGAGACCTTTGCTGCTTTGCAAACAGCAGAAAAAGAGAACAACATTGAAGTTGCTGAATCCTTATTAACAAAAGCTTTGGATCAAGCAGAGAACACTTATGGTGAAAAGCATCAAGCTTATGTTTTAACTCTTCATTTAGGTGTTAAGTTATCTTTTAAGACAAAAGATTTTGAAGAAGGACTATCACTGGCAAATGAAGAATTTGAGTTGATGAAGGAAGTAAATTTTGATCAGCAAACTCAATTTTATATCCAATTATTGAATTATATATCCCAATTAAATCTTCAATTAGGAAATATGGAGGAGGCTATGGCTTTCTCGAAGGATTACATGGAAATATTAAATAAAGAAGATAAAAATTCTTTAAATCATGCTTTGGCAGTTTTTGATTATGCTTCTTTGCGCTATCAAAATCAAAAAGATGATGCGCTGCAATATTTTCAAGAGGCTTTACCACTATTAAATCAATTTGTAGCTCAAGCTGGGTCTCAATATTTAAATTCTCTGTATTATGTAGCTAGCCTATTGCAAGAAAAGGGTGAATTAGATCAAGCTGCAGATTTTTATGATAAGGTTATAGGAATTACCCAAGATAATGACTTGCAAAATTCCGATTTATGGAAAATTTCTGCTTATCAAAGGGCTTTAATATATCAAGAAAGTAATCAAAATGATAAAGCAATTTCCTTCTATGAAATATTAAAAAAACAATTAGAAAGTGATGATGATACTGAAAGGGATTTATATGCCAGCACAAAGAATAATCTAGGAGTCCTGTATCAAAAAACAGGACAAAGCAATAAGGGGGAATCCTTGCTAGCACTTAGTGGTGATGATCTGCAAAGCCAACTGAACAGTGCGGCTGTTGCTTTTAACAAGGGTGATTATACTACTGCCCTGGCACTTTACAGCATGGCAAATGATTCTTTAGCTGTTGAAAATCAAGAAGATAGTTTGCAATCTGTTAAGATTCTTTCACAGAAAGCATTGGTATATAAGCAAATGGGGAAACTAGATTCAGCTCTTCAATTATTATTATCAATCGAAGAGGATTTTCTAAATAACATAGCGGGCGAAAAGGAAGAAAAGGCACTAGCCTATAAGAACACAGGAGATATTTACCTTGACCTTGCAAATTTTGATTCTGCAGAATTGTACTTAAATAAATCCTTGTCACAATTTGAAGGCGAGAATAATTTCAAAACTGAAATTGAAATTCAAACCAGAAACAGCTTAGGAGTATTGGAGCAAAACAGGACTAATATTGAAAAGGCCACCAGTTATTTCACTAAAAACTTAAAATTAATAGATGAAACCTTAGGGAAACAAACAGTTGAATATGCCAATACGCTTAATAACCTAGGTTCATTAAGCTTAGAGAATAGCGACTATGATTTAGCGGAATCTTATTTTAAGGATGCAGGCTTTATTTTTAGAAGTATATATGATAGTGATCATGAAAATAATGCCAAGGTATTTGAAAATCTGGGAACTGTAGCACAAAGTAGGTCTCGCTTCCGTCAGGCTGATTCGCTTTATAGGCTTGCCGAAAAATCTTATGTGAACAGTCTGGGAGAAAACCATCCAGCACTTTTAAATGTATATTCTAAACTAGCCTTGGTTAAAATGGGAGAAGCGGAATATCCCGTTGCAGAACAGTACTTCAGAAAAACACTGGATTTAACCAAATCAATTTATGGAAACCAAAGTGCTGCTTATGCTGATGCCTTATCCGGATTCGGACTTTATTATCAGAATACAGGTAATTTAAAAGAAGCAAAAAATAACCTGTTAAATGCCATTGATATTTATACTGAAAAGCTGGGAAAACAGCATCCTTCCTATGTAACATCCATAGAAAACCTTTCTTCTATTTACCAAAGTGAAGATAATACTGAAAAGGCTTTGCCATTGTTGAATGAAGCCCTGAAAATGGATTCCATTATTTACGGAGTGCATCATCCAAAATATGCCACCACTTTGCATAATCTGGCTTCATTATATCTTGCTAATGAAGATTATGAAAAAGCGGAAGAGTATTATGAAAAATCTCTTGTAATTGATGAAAAGGTATATGGTATTGATAATCCTGTATTTGCAAGTACGCAGTATAATTTAGCAGTTCTTTACCAAAAGCAAGAGGAATTTGACAAAGCCGATTCCTTATTCTCGGAAGTGACGGATTTAAGAAAAGAGGTTTTAGGAGTAAATCATCCAGATTACATTTTCACTTTATATGGTTGGGGTATTTTAAAGCAAGTCCAGAATGATATTGATTCTGCTTATGCCTTATTCAGTGAATCAGTAGATAGCTATTTATTCTTATTTAAAGAGTATTTCCCTTCTATGAGTGAAAGTGAGAAATCTGCATTTTATCATAAGGTGAACCCTGTTTTTGAAGCCTATAAAGATTTTGCAATTGAAAATTTCCAAACTATTCCTAAGCTAAAAGAGGATTTATTCAATTTACAATTGACCACAAAAGCTATGCTACTGAATGCATCTGCCAAAATGAGAAATAAAATCTTGAATAGTGGTGATCAAGAATTAATAAAACTATTTTCTTCTTGGCAGGATAAAAAGGAAAAGGCTATTCAATATTATTCATACACCAAGGAGGAGTTAAATGAACAAAATATCAATTTAGATGAGATTGAAAACTCGATCAATTCGATGGAGAAAGAATTGAGTGTAAAGTCGAATCTCTTTAATGCCGGATTTGGGTCTGATAGTACCAATTGGCGTATGTTACAGAAAAGCTTAGAAAAAAATACTGGTGTAGTAGAACTAGTTCGAGTAAAGAAAAGCTTGAAAAATGATTCTATAATTTATGCAGGCTTAATCTTAACCGACACTATGGATGAACCTCAAATTGCTGTTTTGCAAGAAGGTCGAAGAATTGAGCAAAAATATTTTAATGCTTATCAAAACCTTATCCAATATAAATTAATGGATAAGATATCTTATGAAAATTTGTGGGAGTGGGTTGATAAAGATATTCCGGAAGGCTTAGATAAATTGTATGTAAGCCCGGATGGTATTTATAATAAGATCAACATCAATACTTTATACAGTGAAAATTTAGATCAATATCTGCTTGAGAAAGAAAATATTAGGATCATCACCAGTGCCAGGGATTTAATAAAAACAGATAAGGAATTAATGGCTAATGAATCCGATAAATTGAACTCAGGCACTGACAATATAAGCCCGGATTCAATTTCCAAAACAGAATTTCCTACATTGGTTTTGATCGGATCTCCTGATTTTTCATTGGGAAGGACATCTGATGATATGATGTTAACGGCTGAAAATACTGGTTTAATGCGAAATTTTAGTGGTGGAATACCTCCACTACCCGGCACTAAGATGGAAATTAATGCCATTGACTCCATGACTAAAGTTAGTAATTGGAGAGTGACCAAATACATGGACACTGAGGCAAATGAAATTTTAATTGACAGCCTTACAGCTCCAAACATTTTACATATTGCAACTCATGGTTTTTTTAAGACTTATGATGCTGATAAGAAAATATCAGGTGCTGAGAACCAAGGGAATGAAGAAAACCCATTATTGCGTTCTGGAATTTTGCTTTCAGGTGCTTCAATAGGCTTGGCAGGTGGCTTACCATATGAGAATAGTTTTGAAGATGGTTTGTTAACCGCCTACGAAACCATGAATTTAAACTTGGAAGGAACAGAATTAGTGGTGTTATCAGCATGTGAAACCGGCTTGGGCGAGGTGAAAAATGGAGAAGGTGTTTACGGATTGCAAAGGGCATTTTTAGTAGCCGGAGCTGAAAATTTGATCATGAGTTTGTGGACTGTCAATGATTATACTACCCAATTATTAATGACAGAATTTTATAAGCATTGGACTGAGGGCGATGATAAATTCACTGCCTTCCGAAAAGCACAAATGAAAATTAAAGAAGAGTTTCCACAGCCTTATTATTGGGCTGCATTTACTATAATAGGAGAATAATGATACATATGAAGAAAACAATAAAAGTCTTTTTTTCTATAGTAATATGTTTTATTGCTTATTCATCTTATGCGCAAAGTGAAAAAGATTCCATAGAGCAGGTTCTTGATTCAATTTACCCCAAGAATATAGTTAGCGAAATAAGTACGGAGCAACATACAGAATATGCCCCAAGTATTAGTGCAAATGGTCGAACACTTATTTATGAGTCTAATAAGGATGGCTTGTGGAAATTGTATCTTACCCGTTTTGAGGATGGTGAATGGGCGAATGAAATTCCTTTAGATAGTATTAATAATATGGGGGATTCTTCTGATGTTATTAGCGGCCCTAATTTTAGTTATGATGGAAATAGGATTTATTTCCATGCTTCTTTTGATGGCGGACAAGGCTCTGAAGATATCTATTATTCCGAAAGAGTAGGAGATACTTGGACTAAGCCCAAAAATATGGGGCCTGAAATTAACAGTAGAAGCTTTGATGGTTTTCCAACGATTACAACTGATGGAAAGACACTTTATTTTGCAAGAAACAGTAAAAATACGCCTGAAGGAGTAACTGAATTTTGCTATGAAATTTATGCTAGTCAAAAAACAGATTCTGGATGGACTGAGCCTTCTGCTTTGCCATATCCTGTGAATTTAGGATGTGAAAAAGCTCCCAAAATCATGGCCGATAACCGAACCTTGATCTTTGCTTCACTTAGGGAAGATGGTATGGGGGGATTTGACTTATACCAAACCCAACTCAATGCGGATGGTGACTGGACAACCCCTGTTCCTTTAGAGTATGTTAATACTACGGATAATGACTTGTTTTCTTGTATTTCTGCCTCGGGAGACTTAATGTATTTTTCTAAAAAGAAGGATATTTATAGTGTTGAAATCCCTCAAGAATATAGGCAGTTTCAGAATATTACTATTCAGGGGATAATCCGAGATGCGGATAGTAAAGAAGGCTTAGCAGCCAAAATGAGAATAACGGATGCCAATACATCTGAAATGATTACCAGCTTTGACAACAACCCTTCTGATGGTTATTACTCTATAGTTCTGTCGGCCGGTCGAGCCTACAATCTAGAAGTTAGAAAAGATGATTACAGCAGTGCTTTATATTACTATGATCTAAGGGATATCGAAAGTTATCAAGAGTATGAACAAAATATTGATTTATTTACTACTGCACATTTAAATGTAAATATTTATGATATTGAGTTATATGATCCTTTAAAAGCTACCATTACCGTAAAAAATGATATTGGTCGAACTGTTGATGTGGTGGAGTCGGATGGGGAAAATTGGAAAACGCAAGTTGATCTTCCTATTGGTCAAGCCTACACCATTGAAGTGGAAAGTGAAAACTTTAAATCCAAAAGCTTTTCTATTGACTTAACAGGATTGATTCTTTATAGGGTTTATGAAGAGGATATAGAATTGGTTCCTGAAAAAGTAGGAGTTCCAATTAATGTTAAAGATTTATTAAGCGATGGCTCAGTCTCTTCTTCTCAATTAATTATTAGGAATAAAACCAGAAATGAGGAAATAGTTATTTCCGGGAACCAAACTATCAATTTAAGGGTGGGAGACCGCTATATGGTAGAGGCTTCAAGTGATAGGGGATATGCCTTTAATTCAACTGAAATTGGTATTTCCGAAGAAGGTAAATTACAAACTGTGGATGAAGAAACCGGGGAAATTGAGGAAGATAGTAAAGGAGTAGAACTGAAACTTCAACCTTTAACAAAAGATGCGAATCTTACTTTAAAGGATATTTATTTTGAGTCTAACTCCTCTTCGCTTTTTGAAAGTAGTTTCGAGGAATTGGATAGGGTAATTAAATTAATGAAGTCTTATCCAAGCATGAAAATAGAAATTGCAGCCCACACGGATGACGTTGGAGCTGCTGCCTATAATATCCGCTTGTCTCAAGAAAGAGCAAATAGTGTAATTGATTATATCACAGGTAATAATATTGCTGAAGATAGATTGATTTCTAAAGGATATGGGGAATCAAAACCTGTAGTACCGAATGACTCTGAAGAAAACAGAGGAAAAAACCGTAGGGTAGAATTAAAGATTTTAGATATTCAATTGGCTCAAAACGATTAAATAAAATGAAGAAATTATTATTCATACTAACGCTTTCCTTCGTCTTGCCTATTGCTACTTATGCTCAATTGGATTTAGACTATGAGGACGATATTAATCCTTACTTTCTAGGTGACAGTGCTGATTTAGTTTTTCCTATTTTATATGATTTCTTTAAGAATAACAATGATCACCCTGCTACAAACATTCAACTTGCATTGATATTTGAAGATCGCTATAAAAATGCACATCCCATTTCTGATTATGAATCTGCGATTGCTAATGCTGAAAGGGCTCAATTACTTTTTGGTCGCTCTAGGGATTTAATAGATGATAGGGAAACCAGAAGAAATGCATGGTATTATCCTAACTTCACAAATGAATTTAGAAGAAACGGTAAGCCTAAAGTAGAATTTGATAGTGTGAAAGTGGTCTTCGAAGAAGGCTTGATAGAAGCAGATTCTTTTTTGACTTATATGCCTCCTATTCATACTAATTTTATGAAAATGGTAGAGCATTACGATTTAGCTTCAAAGAATTTCGTGAGGATAAATGGCGATTATAACTCTTTGAAAGATGTCTATTTATTATTTGATGAAGACCTAGAAGCCAGGTTTGATTTAGTTAAAAGCAGCTATGATTCAACCCTTTATTATTTCAAAAAATACCAAGAGGAGGCTGCAAAATATCCTCCTTTTAAGCTGGAGCAGAAAATATCTATCAATCAAATAAAAACCTATCGCCTAGATGGCCTCGTGATTCAAACCGATTTTTTGGTAGATGATATCGGACTTTGGGATTATGGCACTTGGGTGGATCAAGTGAAAGAAGTAATAGATACGGAAATTAACCTTTTAAGAAATGATATTGAGAAAATAGAAAAAAAACTGGATGAAAGTTTCGCCAAAATGGATAATTGGGTTCCTAATGATACCATTAACCTAGATCCTATTGAAAAGAAATCAATCTATAAAATTAGAAGATATGATTTGAATTCTCCTGTTGCCAATGTTTTTCAATATAAGGATGACAAACTCGACCTGATAAATGAACAGAAAAGTCTATCTGTTTATGATACAGCTGAGGATATTTCTTTTCAGGTAAAATTATATACAATTAACCGAGTGTTTCAACAAACTGTAAGTCTTGAAAATGATTTGGAAAAATATAATTCTGAAATTCCCAATAGCAATCTGGATAAGAACAAAGAGTTCTACCAAAAATACTACGGAGGTTTGGACGGCATCAAATCATATTTCAATAATGAGGAAGAGGAATTATTGGATATTAGAAGTGAATCAGCCAAAAAATTAAGATCTCAGATTTTAGATCATCTGGAGGAACCATTTCTACAAGAAACCCCAACATACAGGGGAGTGGAATTCGAATGGAAGATGCCGGAGTATGAAAATGACTCGTTGGCAAAAAACATTGCCTTTCTGAATTATTCGAAAAAGAACGTGAATGATTTAGAGTATTTTAGTGGCTTTTATTTTGACCCGGATAGTGTGTCACAAGCATTTTATGGTGCCAAAGATGGAAATAATGTCAAATGGTATAATGCCGTGCCTTCTTTTTATGAAAATAGTAAAGTATGGCAAAAGGTTAAGGATATTAATGTAGCTGGAGGAGGGGACTTAAACTTTTTGGTACATGAAAGCCATGTGGATTCTTTAGATTTCATTAATCGTATTATGGTTTCTGATGAAAATGGGGAAATTAAAAATGAAATTGAAGTTAATACACAGGAGCAGCCTATTGAGTTGACTTCCTTGAGAAATAGTAATTTTCAATTAGCATTCTATCAAGGAGATGCTTTGGGTGAGGCAGTTAGGCCTACCAAATTAACGGCAGTTAAGTTCCACCCTGACAGTTCCGATTATTTTATAAAAGAAATTAATGTAAATGGAAAATATAATGGTGTTTTTCAAACTGAGGCAGGTATAATTGTAACTTCTTCTTCTGAGGATAAGAAAAACATATATGTAACTTTATTGGATAATGAATTTAATGCGCTTGACAATAAAACATTTAGTTTTGAAGAAGCGATTGATATAAAACACCATTATCAAGTTAGCGATGAAAGCTTACATCTTATGAATATCCGAGGGGAAAAAGGGCATTTGGTTTTTACCGATCAATTTGAATTAAGATATTCAGATATCCCGATAGTTGAAGAGGGGATATAATCATTCTTGTGAAAAGAATAAAAAGAGGCTGTTTTTAAAACAGCCTCTTTTTTTTATTACAATAATTTTAGTCCAACACTCAACATAACTTGATTTACTCGAACGCCACCTTCATCATTCCCTAAAACAGCTTGATTGCTTAAATTGCCTTCATATCTCAAATCAATAATAAGTTTTGAGATATCTACCCCAATACCAGCTTGGTAGGCAAATACAGCTCCTTTATATTCTGAAACTGAATTGTCAAAATCCACTTCATCATCCAGATTAAAGCTGGCTACAGGACCTGCATTGATTCGTAATGGCCCCATTTTCCATCCAAATAATATTGGCATGTCAATTTTATTTTGGTTGAATTCAAGCGTTTTGACATCGTTTGGATCGGTTGCATCTGTGTACTCACCATTTACTGAATTAAAATATGCTTCAGGCTGAATATAAAAACCAGTAATTTTAATTCTAGCAAATACCCCTCCGTGATAACTGTATTTTGACTCACCAGATTGATATTTTTCTGCATTATCCTTTAAGCTTAAAGAGGTATTACTGATACCTAATTTCGGGCCAATAGTGAAAATTTGTGCTTCAGCACTTAGTCCAATAAAAAATAATAGTAATGTTAATGTAAATAGCTTTTTCATCTTTATTAAATTTAGAGTTTGGTTTACATATAACGAATATGGCGATAAATGTTATATTTTTGCCGATAATTCCTATTTAAATTAAGATGAATATCGAAAAACAATTGTTGAGTCAACTCAAAAACCGAGAAATCAAGGGTGGTTACAGACGTTTGAAGAAAAATTCTCCAGTCAATTCAGACTTCAGTTCCAATGACTACCTAGGGCTTTCTAAGATTGAAAAGATTCATCAAGATAGTATTGAATTTATTGAAAATGGTGCTACGGGTTCACGTTTATTAAGCGGAAATAAAGAGTATCATGAGAAAGCAGAAGTGTTTTTATCTGAATTTTTCAATTCTGAATCCGCCTTAATTTTTAATTCTGGCTATATGGCCAATTTAGGTGTTTTGTCTTCTGTGCCTCAAAAAGGAGATACCATTTTGCTAGATGAACTTTCTCATATCTGTATTAAGGAAGGAGTACGGCTAAGTAGAGCAAATTATTTTAATTTTAAACATAACGATCTTCAAGATTTAGAAAAGAAACTAAAGAAAATTAATACAGGGAATATATTTATTGTAGTGGAATCTGTTTATTCCATGGATGGTGATCAGGCACCTTTAAAAGAAATCGTGGATTTATCAGTACAATATAATGCTGCAGTAATAGTGGATGAAGCGCATAGTACTGGGTTATATGGAAAAACAGGTTTTGGGCTTTGTTGCCATTTAGGATTGCAAGATCAAATTTTCGCCAGGATTTATACTTTTGGAAAAGCTGTGGGAGCACATGGTGCAGCGGTTGTGGGCAGCAAGATTTTAAAGGATTATTTAATTAACTACAGCAGACAGTTTATTTATACTACTGCATTGCCTTACCAAAGTATTCAATTAATTCAAAATGCCTTGAAATATAGAGGAAATCATCCTCAATTATGGGATGATTTAAAGTTGAAAGTCAGCCTGTTTAAAAGATTGTTAGATAAGAATATCAATAATTTGGATAGCGATCATCCTGTACAAGGAATAATTTTAGGTAGTTCAGAAAAAGCGATGCACTTTTCTGAGTATTTAAATGATAAAGGCTTTGATATAAGAGCAATCTTGAGCCCGACAGTTCCAAAAGGAAAAGAAAGAGTAAGGATATGTCTACATGCTTTCAATTCTAAAGAAGAAATAACAAATTTGTGTCATCATATCAATCAGTATTTTCAATGAATTATTTTATTACCGCCATAGGCACAGATAGTGGAAAATCACTTTTTTGTGCTATTATTTGTGAGGCTTTAGAGGCAGATTATTGGAAACCAATTCAAGCAGGTTATCCAAGGGATACTGATTATGTAGGAGGCTTATTGAGCAACTTGAAATCGGATTTAATTCCTGAGAAATATGTTCTTAATACGCCAGCATCTCCGCATTATGCAGCTGAAATTGACAATGTAAAATTGGAGGTGGAGGATTTTGATATTCCTAAAACTGATAATGAAAATCTAGTTATTGAAGGTGCAGGAGGGGTTTTAGTGCCGATCAATGATCAAGAATTTGTCATAGATTTCCCACAGAATTGGAACATTCCTGTCATTTTAATCGCTAACCTATATTTAGGAAGTATTAATCATACTTTACTCACTATTAATGAGTTGAATAGAAGAGGAGTGGAGGTAAAAGGAATTGTTTTTAATGGGCCTTCCAATCCTGCTAGCGAAGAAATTATTTTGAAACATAGTGGCTATACATGTTTGTTAAGAATAAAGGATGAAAAGGAGATTAATCATGCAGTAGTAAGAAATTACGCTGCTGAATTAAAAAAGAATTTATGAACTGGTTAGAAAGAGATAGTGAGAGTATATGGCATCCATTTACGCAATTGGTAAATGGCTTTGAGCATATTATGGTGGAGAAGGCAGAAGGCATGTATTTGCACACTTCGGATGGCCGCAAAATCATGGATGCTATATCTAGTTGGTGGGTGAATTTGCACGGGCACAGCCATCCTAAAATTGCAGAGGCAGTAGCAAAGCAAGCTCAAAACTTAGAACATGTAATTTTTGCTGGCTTTACACATGCTCCAGCCATTGAGTTGGCCGAGAAGCTATTGTCAATCTTGCCTGATAATCAATCCAAAATTTTTTATTCCGATAATGGAAGTACAGCCAATGAAGTGGCTTTAAAAATGGCCTTTCAATATTGGTACAATAAGGGTAATGAAGAAAGAAAAAAAGTAATAGCTTTTGATGGGGCTTATCATGGTGATACTTTTGGAGCTATGTCAGTAGGGGATAGAGGACCTTTTTCTGCTCCATTTTCGCCCTTTCTTTTTGATGTGGAATTCATGCCTATGCCGGAAAAAGGGAATGAAGACGAACTGATCCAGAAATTTTACCAACTGGTTGAATCTGGAACAGTAGCCGCCTTTATATTTGAGCCTCTGGTTCTGGGCTCTGCTGGCATGAAAATGTATGATGCAGATTTTTTGGACCAGCTCATCAAGATTGCACAGGATAATAATGTGATTTGCATTGCAGATGAAGTTTTTACTGGTTTTGGCAGAACAGGAAGATATTTTGCTTCTGATTATTTAGAGCATAAACCGGATATATTTTGCCTGTCTAAAGGACTGACGGGTGGTACTATGGCACTGGGTGTTACCTCCTGTACCGAAGAAATTATGAGTGCTTATAAAAGTACTGATATCATGAAAACCTTCTTTCACGGGCATAGTTTCACGGCTAATCCTATTGCATGTGCGGCTTCCATTGCCAGTTTTGAATTATTAGTGGAAGAAAACACACAATCTCAAATTGAGAAAATTAGCCAATGGCAAAAAGATTTTCATGATAGAATTTTGTCACATCCCAAAGTATTGAACAGTAGAGTTTTGGGTACTATTTTCGCCTTGGAAATAAAAACAAATTCGGATACATCCTATGTAAATGAAGTGCGCCATAAGTTATATCCATTCTTTCTAGAAAGAGATATTCTGCTACGTCCATTAGGGAATGTCATCTATATTTTACCACCATATATCATCAAAAAAGAGGAAATTGAACTGGTCTACAATGCTGTGGAGGAAATGTTGGACACATTATAATTTAAATCGAAACTCGCAAGCTTTTCAAAACCTTGCGGGTTTTTTATTTCGGTCTGACGCTTATAAAAAAAAGATTTGGAATATTAATCTGCCCTATTCACTGAAAATATAACCTGAGATTCCTAGCGTCTGACCGATACTAATGTGATTTACAAAAATGGCCACTTCATTTAACGGTCAGACGGCTCCAACCGTCAGACCAAAAGTTGAGCTTCATGGCTGACGCAAGCATTTCGCTTGTGTCTTGTGCCCATTTTGACAATATCACAAAGTTTTTTTACTGGTTTAGCTTTACAATTAGGTCAATTTTACTTCTCAATCCCCACCTTCGACTTCAATTTCCCCAATATTATTTTTGAAATCGCCCCAAAATCCATACTTTTGGATTTAAAATAAACAGAGTAAAAGAACCAAAATATCCCCAGATATTAAACTTCAGCCAAAACCATACCCTATCAGAACGCTAGCGCGAACTTCCAGCTCGTGCTTTAATCAACCCAAAAT
>JBNJFX010000065.1:0-16314 GCA_051747245.1 Bacteroidota bacterium | reverse complement strand
TCTTATGAAAAACTTTTAATGTAACCTGACTTACTATACAGGCTAATATAAAATAAACTACGAAACGGCAACATTATGTATGAAATCATAGCCGCACAAAGCAAACGCACAGACCAAAGCTACGATTCATACATTAATCGTTGGGTGTCAGTCTTACTACATAAAACATCTCCTTTCCGTATTTCATAAAGTTGCTATATTTAGAAACTTTTTCTATTTTTGAAGTGTTACAACAAGCAGTTATTAATGAAATACTTTGAAACTATTTTCCTTGATGAAGCAGAAGACTTTGTAGCCACTCTTGATAAGAAATCTATCAAGAAAGTACTTTACAATGTTGATTTAGCAGAGCAAACAAAAGACCCTAGTCTATTTAAAAAATTAGAAAAAGACATTTGGGAATTTAGAACCAAGTATTTAGGTGTACAAATTCGCTTACTAGCGTTTTGGGATAAGGAAGATAACAAAGAGACATTGGTTTTGGCAACGCATGGGTTTATAAAGAAAACCGATAAAGTTCCTAAAAAAGAGATTGATAGAGCAGTTGCTATCAGAATGAAATACTTTGAAGACAAAAAAAATAATAAATGATATGGTTACCAAGGAAATGAGAAAGACAACATTGTCTGAGATGAAGGACAGATATATCGGTCAAGTAGGAACTCCTGAAAGAGATTCCTATGAGTATGAATTGAAAATGGAAGTGCTAGGCAAGATGATTAAGTCTGCAAGAAAAGAAAGAAAGATGACTCAGGAACAATTAGGTAAACTTATCGGAGTTCAAAAATCCCAAATCTCTAAATTAGAAAGTAGCGCTAACAGTGCAACTATTGATACTATTTTGAAAGTTTTCAAAGCATTGAAAGCTGAAATCAACTTTCATGTAAAATTAGAAGACGACTTTGTAAAACTAGCATAAAGAGATAAAGCCGAACACCCAACATTAGCTACCAGCAAGCGGGCTTTATTCAATTTATTGAAATTTTATTATCTTTCTGCTAATGTGGTGGTTGCGGACAAGGAATTACGTTTTAATGCCCGCCAGCTGGTAGCCATATCGCGAGAACAATGGAACGAATAAGTAGAATTCTTTTTTTAGTTATCATTTCAAACTTGTGGACATATCAAGTATTGGGTTGCTCATGTGTATCAGAAATACTTGAAACAGAAATAAAAGAAACTGCAATTATTTTCACAGGAAGGGCAGTAAGTGTTGAATCCTTCAAAATATCCTCAAGTAGATATGAACAAAAATATCATCGAACAACTTTTGAAGTGTTAGAATCCATAAAAGGGGAAGGTAATGATAGACTTACAGTTATCACAGACCCTTATGGTAGTTCCTGTGGCTACTCCTTTGATAAAGATTCACTCTATATTGTTTTCGGTAGTTATGACTATAATGGAAACTTATTAGGTAAAAAGGAAATAACAACCGGATTATGCACGAGAACCGGCCCACTTTCGAGAAGTGCAGGATTAATCCGTAAACTCAAAAAACTTGGAAGTCAGATAAGTTCAATAGAATCAATTGATGAATATAAATTATACCGAGAGATTTGGCATGGAGAGAAATTTATATGGACGGATGAATACTCTGAACTTTTACTTTCTGAAGCAGAACAACTAAAGCTACTTCGAACCAACTTAACTTATTGCGAAACTGATTCGATTTTTCCGCAGGACGAAATGGATTCAATAATGTTTGACGTAACATCATGGAACTATAAGCCAACCAGAGTAACAGTGACATTTGATGTTGATGAAAATGGAGAAATATCTAACTTTGGTGTTTTTCCTTTTGGCAATACAGACAAGCAATGTCAGAAAATGGCAATTCAATTTGTAAAAGAATTAAAACCTTGGAAACCTGCGACAATAAAAGGTATTAAAGTTAAATCTGATGGTTTTTACGAAGTTGATTTTGCTAAATGTAAATCTCGCTAACACTATGAAATCATAGCCACGCGAGGCAAACGCACGAACCTAAGCTACGATTCATACATTAATCGTTACCCACAATTAAAATGGAAAATAATCCACCATGGGCTTCAGGCCCAGGAGAAATATTAAGACATGGACTTAGCCTCCTAAAAGACGATTCGGACACGAATAGACGTCTTGCTATGATATGCATAGATAATTCGGTGGAACTGATGATAAAAACATTTTTAGGATTACCTGAAAGGATATCTGGCATCAAATTACCCAGAAAAAAATACGCTGAACTTTCAGAAAGTTTCCCCAAACTCTTAGACGGACTAGAAGAATTTGCAGCTGAGAAGATAGAAGGAATTGATTTAGGCGAAATTGAATGGTATCATAGACTTAGAAATGAATTGTATCATCAAGGGAATGGATTAACTGTTGAGCGAAATAACGTTCAAGTATATTCTGAGATTGCTAATGTTTTGTTTGATAACCTATTTGGATTCAAGCTTGTACCTAAATCCGAGGACGAAAACGCTATTTTAGGACAATTCATGCAAGCGTGGATAAATTTTGAAAAGACTGTAACAGCTTTAGCATTTGTGATTGACGAGAAATCTCGAAGACCAATGGATGCAATAAACTTTTTAAATGGAAGTAATAAAATCAACTCGGAAGAACTGGAAAGACTGAATGAAATAAGAAAGATTAGAAATGAGGTGGTTCATGGAAAAGTGAATTACCAAGACGTTATTAAACAAAAAGACATAAACTTCTTGAAAAAATTAACCGACTACATTGAAGGCAGAACAATAGATTTAGAGTAATGCATGAGCCTTATGAACATAGACTAAAACATCAAGCCGACTTTCGAGTAAAATATAAATTCAGAAGTCCTGAAGAAGGTGGAAGAAAAACAGTAGAGCCTTATCAAGGAATTCGTTCAGATTTCTCTATTGAGGGCGAAGAAGAAAATAAAATGTATATGATTTGGCCTGAGTTTGAAGATTCTAATGGAAATGTTTTACTTAACAACGACAGACCGGTTCCAAATTCAGGAATTGCAAGGATGTGGATTATAAACAATGAAATGAGACCACATCACTACGATAAAATAAAAATTGGAATGAAAGGCTATTTTAGAGAAGGAGCTACATACTCAGCAGATTGTGAAGTGATTGAAATATTAGACCTTAAAATCAATCCAACAAAGAATAAATAAAAAGTGGGTAACATTATGTGCTATGAATGAATGGGGTTTCATCAGTCAGGGAAGTTTGGCGGTACTTGGAAAGTCAGCCACAATGTGTAAATTTATTAATTGCTGTGGCTGTGTGCGGATGGCAAGCTTAGTATTTTCTAAGCCCCACTCATCATAGCCATATCGTTGGCAGTAAATAATGATAATATGGAAGCCTATTTTAAGCGGTTTTTTATTGGCCATTTACTAATCTTGGTAATTGTAGCATTTGCAATCCTTTTTTTGGAAGGATCACGACTAATACCTATTCTCCTTTTTGTAGGATTAATAGAGTTCCTATTTTATTATCTCGACACGAAATATCTTCCGAAAAGAAGAACTGAAATAACAAATGAACTGGTTGAAACTTTCAAGGCAGAACCATTTTCAGAAGGAGTATTGAAATTCAAAATGGACACAATTGATTTTTTTGTAAAGGTCGAAATAGATTTCAAGCAGGGTCTACAACTTGCCAACATCGAAACAGTTAGATTTCATATTCCAATAACTCAAATTGATCAATTGTCAGTAAAACTTGGACACGAATTGATGGAAGATAAAATCAATGGGATTCAAACCTATGATATTTATCAAACAAATAGCTCAGGGCTGAGATTTGCTAAGGAAGATTTAGAAAAAATGATTAAGATGTAAGGCTACTGCCAACATGCGCTAAAAATCCATAGGTTTATGAGCCACTTGCTAAGGGCATTTGAATCAGGATACATTTATAGATATTAACAAAGGCCAAGCCTACGGATTTTAGCTTGGCGTTATGGGCAATTCTCCGTATAGCTATTTACTACGAAAGCTAATTAGAAAGCAAGAAAATTGACTGTATTAACTAAAATGAAATTAACATAAATTATTGATGTTCATCATTTATGTAAAAGTTAGTCGAAATACCTACAAATGAGAATACCGAAGATTAAAGGAGTAATCGAACGTAGAATTTTAATCAACTATCAGGTTGACAAGAAGGTATTGTTAGATTATTTACCTGAACCTTTCAAACCAAAACTTGTCAATGGGAAAGGGATTGCTGGAATTTGTTTAATCAGATTAAAAGAAATACGACCCAAAGGATTTCCTAAGCAAGTAGGAATCAGTTCTGAAAATGGAGCTCACAGAATTGCTGTAGAGTGGATAGAAAATGGAGAAACAAAAGAAGGGGTTTATATTTCGAGACGTGATACTTCATCTAAAATTAACTCTCTTGCTGGAGGAAGTATCTTTCCTGGCATCCACCACTTAGCAGAATTTAATGTTAAAGAATCTGATGGACATTATGACATCTCGTTCCGTGATGATAATACCGTATTATCGGTGCGAGCAGTTGAAACCGCAGAATGGAATAACGACAGTGTTTTCGAGAGTTTGGAATGTGCATCACGCTTTTTTGAGAGCGGTGGTGTAGGATTTTCTCTTAAGAAAAATAATAAAGGTTTTGATGGACTTGAACTCAAGACATATAATTGGAAAGTTTCACTTTTAGAAGTTGAAGATGTTCAATCAAGCTTTTTTCAGAATCAAGACATATTTCCAGAGGGTTCGGTAAAATTTGACAATGCATTATTGATGAGGAATATTGAGCATGAATGGATAGGATTGGATAAAATTAAACCTCATAAATTTACCTAAGAAAATGCGCTTTTTATCACTCAAATAGGCTTCTGAGTGATTGGGAAATTCAACATAATAAGTAAATTTATTCAGCTTTTTCATTAAAAAAACATGGCTTTAATTCGGCAACCAAATAAAAGACTAAAGAAATGGACAGCAAATGTAGTCTTGGCTATTTTCTTCATATTGGGTCTAAGTTTGTTGTGTTTATTTACATATCTTCAATACTCACAAAATGTACAAGAATACATAAATAAGGTCAACAGCAGTAATCCCACTGCAGCATTTAGATTAGTCGTATTTTTCGGGATAGCAAAATTACTTTCAATACTCATAGGCATTGTAATTATTCTAGGGATAGCGTATAATGTCATTAATAACTTCAGAAATAAAAGGAAAGCCCCATAAAATTATTTGAAGAATATTTTTCCTCATTTCACTTTTGATGAATTTTATATTTGAACTTATGAATGATAGAAAATAGTTGAATCAGTTAATGTTAATTAACTATATTAAGGATAAGATTATAAGATGGCTGTTTATGGATTTCCAGATTAAAGTTCTAATGCCTATTGCACTATTTCTCATTAAGATTCGCTTTTATATCAGCAATTGTAATCCCTTTTTGGGAAGACCGATACCAACTCGATTTTGGTTTTGGCTTTTTATTTGCTCTACATGTGCTACCCATTATTCTTTAGCCCAGACCGATTCTACAGTAACAACAGAAAGTTATGCCAGACAGAAACCGCTTTTCTCAATTGGCTTGGGTATTCAGCACGGTTTTATTTTCCCACATTCTGTAGATGTGCAAAATACCAGTGGCGCAAGGCCAACAGGGTTAGAAGGCGTCCTGAGCTGGCAGCGTAATGATTCTGCTTCGGTTGCCCTTTGCCATTGTTATCCTCGTCAGGGTCTATTGCTTGCATACTACGATTATGATGTTGGCTTACTGGGCAAGAGTGGCACCGCAGCATATTTTCTGGAACCTACTTACCGGATTAGTGATCGTTTACTTTTCTCCATAAAAGGAGCGGCAGGGCTTACCTACCTCAATATGCCTTATGATAGCATCAGTAATCCTGGCAATCAATCTTACAGCACCCGATTGAGTTTCCATTTGTTACTTGGTTTAGGTATATGGCTTCAGTTATCGGAACAGTGGTGGTTAAATCCCAGTATAAATTATCAGCACATTTCTAATGGGGGCATGCGCCAACCAAACAAAGGCATAAACTGGCCGACAGCTGGCATTACATTAAGTTACCAGCCTAATTCCCGTCCCTGGCATAGCGAAATAAAAAATAACGGGAAATTCTGGGAAAACTATTCTGCCCGCTACGATTTTACATTAATAGGCACTATGCAAGTAGGTCAAAACCATAGCGGAAATCCCAAAAGATTTCTAATGGGTGGACTTGCCTTTCAAGCCGGAAAGCAGGTAGGAAGATTGAGCATGCTTACATTAGGCGCTGAAATCTACCGAGATGAAAAACTAAAAGATAATATTCGTAAGGATGAGCTGAATGTAAGCCCGGTTAAAGCTGGGCTAATGTTGGGGCATGAGTTTTTACTGGGGCGATTTCAGTTTAGCCAACGACTTGGCGTTTACATTTTTGACCAAACCCCTTATTACGACCGCCTTTTCCACCGTTGGGGAATTAAATACCGTATAAACCGCCATATCAGCACTGGCATTAATATGTTGGCCCACCGTCAGGTCGCAGATTTTGTAGATTTCCGCTTGACCTATACATTTCAGAAGAAGTATAAATAGGAATCATTTAATGAAATAGAATTCTACATCCTCCTTAATCATTTTCATTATTTCTAACAAAAGTGTGAATAATATAACTTTTAAAAATTGTAGTGTAAGATATTGCCCTTACAGAATTTTAACTTTGATGATTTAATAAGCTGAATCCAACTTAAGGATTTAACTATGAAATAGTCAGTAAAACACATAATTATGAGTGAGAAAGTAGCAGTTGAAGAAAAGAAAATAAAAAAGTTAGTTGAGCTAAACGAAGAGTTAGAAAACTATTTTAGAAATACGATTATACCCCAATTGTTTGTTGATGCCAACTTGATCCTAAGAAAATTTAGCCCACCTGCAAATGCTCATTTTAAATTGGAGAATAAAGATATTGGAAACTCTATTTTTGAAATACCAGCTCTTGCACAAATCGAAGGCTTTATTGGGATCATTAAGAACGTAATTGAGACCAATAAAGACTTTGAGGATGAAATCCAAACACCGGATAACCGTTGGTTTCAGATGAACATTCTCCCCTACATTATCAAGAGAAAAAACATTACAAATGGAGTAGTGATTACCTTTATTGATATCACCGGTAGAATTAGAGACAAGCAAAATATTGAAAGAATTAATGCTGATCACGAAACTTTCATCTATTCCGTTTCCCATGATTTTAATGGCCCTATCGGAAATCTTGTAGCCTTGGTTGACTTATTGAAGCGTTCACTGAGTGAAGAGGTTAGAGATGAAAATTATGATTATTTAGATAATATTGAGAAATCAGCACATTCTCTCAAAGACATCATTAAGGAACTTACCTATATTTCTAAGATCGGAACTGATGTAAGTGATAGTGCTGACACAGTCAATATTGAACAAATTTTAGAGGATGTAAAATTTACATTGAAAAATCAAATCTATGAATCACATGCAAAGATTACCACCAATATTATGGTTTCGGAAATTCAATTTTCAAAAAAGAACTTAAGGAGCATCCTCTACAATTTAATTTTTAACGCCATTAAGTTTTCTAAAACTGATATTACACCTGAAATATTCATTAAAACAGAAGAAGCTGGAGAGTTTACGCTTCTTTCTGTAAAGGATAATGGGATAGGTATAGAACCAGAAAAGGAAAAAGAAATATTTTCAAAATTCACTCGCTTAAAACCACATATCGAAGGATCCGGATTAGGTTTATTTATCATTAACAAAATGGTTACAAACCAAGGCGGGAAAATAGAAGTGGAAAGCGAGTTTAACAATTTCACTACTTTTAACATTTATTTAAAAAATGACTGATAAAACACCATTTTAAAAGCATTTAGCCAATGCAAGCTTCATGTCGTTAAATTAAAGCATACTTCTTATCATTTTCCGCCAGTTTTTGTGCCTGCCTGAGCAGACAAGTCTTCACAAATGCATGGAGAAAAGCTTAGCATCATTCTACAATCTGGCTGTGGAGACACAACCAAGGGCAAGGGCAATATTAGTTTTTTTAACCAAGATTTAAAAGGTTTGTGGCACACCAACCATGGAACCCGCCCCGGTCGGTGGCACACCGACCGAAAACCATCTATCCAGCTCAAGCTTTTCAAATTTAAATTAACATCCCCTACCCTCATCAAACACATCTGATTACATCATCAAGACCGAATGTGGGAATCATATAAAATTTCTTCATAAAGTTGTAAGGCTTTACTTCTTTCTCAACAGTACTTTAGAGTATTGATAGCGAAGTGACATAAACATCTGCTGTTACCACAATCTAAAATCACTCAAATGGAAGCTCAAAAAACAATATACTCCCCCGTGAAAGCATCTCAACTCATGACTTTATTTGAAGAACAACTAAAAGACATTTATTGGGCTGAAAAGGCATTGACCAAAGCAATTCCAAATATGATTGATAATGCAACATCGCAGAAATTAATTGATGCTTTAAAAGACCACCTAGAAGAAACCGAAAACCATATTACTAGATTGGAAGATATTTTTGAATCTATTGATGTAAAAGCAAGTGCCAAAAAATGCGAGGCAATGGAAGGCTTAATAAAAGAAACAGTAGAGATATTAGGTTTATGTGATGAAGGATCTATGTGTGATGCAGGAATTATTGCAGCCGGACAAAAAGTAGAGCATTATGAAATTGCCTCATACGGTACACTACGCCAGTTTGCAAAAACATTAGGGTTGATTGAAGTAGTTTCGCTACTTGAAGCAACGCTAAATGAAGAAAAAGCTGCAGATGAAAGCTTATCTGAAATTGCTGAATCAATCAATATTGAAGCAGCAATTGGAGTAGATTAATAAATATGCTAGATAAATAAATCATAATGAAATATATTCTTTATATAGTAGCTATAGTAATGTTAATTAGTTGGGCAATTGGATTTTTCGTCTTTAGTTTAGGGGCCATTATTCACCTACTCCTAGTAATAGCATTAGTTTCTCTCATGGTAAAGGTCTTCTCAGGAGATAAATCAATTTAATAAGTAAGAACCATTTAATCCGCTTCACTAGCTTTCTTTTAAGTGAGCTTATTGGAGCATAAAACAAAATCAATTATGAATAGAGGTAAAGCAGTATTTGGAACATTAGTAGGACTAGCCGCTGGCACGATAGTCGGTATTTTATTAGCACCTGAAAAAGGTCGAGTAACACGCAAACAAATCAGAGATAAAAGCGATGATTATTTAGATGAACTAAAAACAAAATTTGATGAATTTTCAGATCTGGTTTCTAAAAAAATAGAAACCACTAAAAAAGATACTCAAGTGTTGGCTGGAAAAGGCAAGGCTAAATTCGAGACCTATAAAAAAGATGTAAAAAACGCAGTTTCGGATGTAGATCATTCAGGATATTAATTTTCAGTAATCAATTTAATATCCAATAAAAACTAGATTATGAACGACAATGCAACACCAATTGAAACGCTTTTAAAGAAGGCTGAAGACTACAGCAAAACATCAATCGAATATTTCAAACTATCCGCAATTGATAAATCGGCTGATATGGCTTCATCCTTAGTTTCTCGTCTTGCAATTTTTACAATAGTTGCATTGTCGCTCGTAATTCTAAATATTGGTTTGTCTTTATGGATAGGCAAACAATTGGGCGAATCGTTCTATGGATTTTTCATAATGGGTGGTTTCTATGCCATTCTTGCTATTCCTGTTCACATCTTCCGTAACCAATGGATTAAATCCCCTATTAGTAATTCTTTAATTAAACGATTGCTCAAGCAAAAACAATAATTTAAAACAGATGAAAAATGAAACAGATACCTTAAATGAAAGAATTCGTGTGTTAAAAGAAAAACGTACGGAAGAATTAAACCTACTCCGTGAACAGTTTCAAACTACTCAAGAAAGTTTAAAACCATTCAATCTGTTAAAAACCACCATTAAAGAAATTTCAACCTCAGCCGAAATAAAAAGCAATTTACTTGGGACTGTTATTGGATTAGGTGCTGCAGTCATTTCCAATAAGTTTTTAATAGGCAGATCAATTAATCCGATTAAAAATTTTATCGGCACACTTTTGCAGTTTACTATTGGCAATGTTATATCAAACCGTACTAAAGAGGTTAAATCAAAAGTCGAAAGTTTTATACATTTCTTTAAGATACGAAGAAAAGAATCAAAAATTAATTTGCAGGACTTCAGCAAACAAAATGAATTATTGAGCTTAGATTATCAAAATAAAACTACATAAAATTCAATCATAAATCTTAGTTAGCAAAAGATGAATATTTACATTAAATCTTTACGACAGTGTACTAATTGCTACATGCTCGGCCATCCTAAATTCAGGAAAATGTAGATTTATTATATAGAATAGTATTCATTTCTTGCTAAATTCTTCAGCTCTGAACCATCAAAAAACATCATTTTCCGATTTGTATTTACCGCAAAATACTAAATGTGGGAATCATACAAGGCATTTCAATGATTATGTAACATATTTTATCTACAGAACATGATCTTTATCATTAAATATCAATCTTTTAATTAAGTACGCACAATGTAAATGAAAATCGAAATGACTGAAAATCGAAATCAAAAATCTGAGAACATACAAACTGACCAAAGTATGTTGACCGGAATGTTTCATGATCGTGAGACTACAGAAAATGCTTACAAGACATTGCTTGATAAAGCTTATTTAAAAAATGAGATCAATCTAGTGATGTCCGGGCAAACGCTAAAAAAACATTTTTCAGGTGATATCAAACACACTGAATATGGAGCTTATACTGTTGAAAATATTGAGGAAGATTCTGCTTTTGGGATCACTGACAGTGTTATTGCAGGAGTAATTTCAGCAAATGGAAGAAGTGTTGTTGTTCGTGGAAATGTGATCATTTTAGCCGGACCTATAGCTTCTCTCATTACAGGTTCAGGGGCAAGTGGAATTCCAGGCGGAATAATTGCGGCTCTGATAGATTCTGGCTTTTCTAAAGAAAGCTCCAATATATATGAAGGAGGAATCAGAAAAGGTAACATTATTATTGGAGTTAAGATTCGCAATGAGGAAGATGCCAAATACTTTGAAAATGATTGGCGCTCCAATAAAGTAGAGGAAATTCATATTTAGAATTTCTTTTGAAGAAAATTGGATTGAAAATAATGCGATGCCAATTAATTAGCAAACTATCAGTAATCAACCCTTTAACAAAAAAAGATGAAAAAGAACCAATTTATAAATAGAACAATGCTTCAGCTAACTTTAGTTGCTTCTATATTTCTATTTGTTTCATGCGAAAGTGCCCAAAGTCAAAAGGGCAGCAAAATAGTTGCAGAAAAAAGCAATGACGAAAAATTTGATAATAACAAGCATGAAAAAGATGCTCAATTCCTAGTGAATGCTGCTGAAATTAACCTTAAAGAAATTCAGTTAGGGCAAATGGCACAGCAAAATGGAAGAACTATACATATAAAGAAATTAGGGAAAATGATGGAAGATGCTCATACTGAATCGCAACAGGATTTGATTGTACTTGCTAAAAGTAAAAGTATTAGCATTCCAAACACGCCTACTGACGATTCGCTTGATGCATACACGAAATTGAATGAAAAATCGGGAAATGATTTTGATAATGCTTATGCCAACAATATGGTTAGCCAACATGAAAATGCCATTGAAGTATTTGAAAAAGCTTCAAAAGATTGTAATGATCATGATATTAAAAATTGGGCAAAAGCTACTTTACCTCAATTACAAAAACATCTTGATCAATCGATGGAATATCAAAAGAAATATGCCAAAATGTAAATAAAAATCAATTCACAATATAACGAACCTTAAAAAACAAAAAGATGAAAAAAATCCTATTATCAATCGCAACAGTCATGATCACTTTTGGTGTTTATGCACAATCTGAATCCACATACAGTAAAGAAATTCAGAAAAACAACAAGCAATTTTCAGATTCAGAAAATCTAAATCATCCTGATGGTTTTATGCTTCAAGAGGGTGAAATGATGATGGTGAAAAACGGGGATATAACTCGACTTGAAAAAGACACCACAGTTAGTAACGGAACTATCATCATGAGTGATGGCTATTATATGGAAAAAGATAAATCAAAAATAATGCTCCAAGAAGGTGAACATATGGATATGGCAGGAAAGATAACCTTAATGGATAGTGCTGACTACAATAAAATTGAAAATGGCTACCTCTTCAAAGCAGGGAAATTAATGAAGGTGAAAAATGGAAATATGACACCTTTGGATGTGGATATACAGCTGATAAATGGAACTGCAGTTATGAAAAATGGCTATTACAAGAAAGAGGGTGAGCAAAAAATGAAATTCCAAGAAGGACAGCATATTGATATGTCGGGCGAGTTATCTCAAACAAATAAGATTAGAAGAATTAATTATTACAATAAACTCAATAAACCATATAAAATATACCCAATTTCAGACAGCATTAGAAATAAATAATAAATCAATCTTTAAATATTTTATGGTTTTATTTAAAGTAATTTAGTCGGGGGAAATCAGTTCTATTTACCTAGTTTTTCCTAATGGTAAATAGGATCCTAAGGATTTTTCCTGACTTTTTTATGTTAAAGGGAATTTGAACCATAACACAGTACTTCTATTAAATACTGTCTTAATTCAGATATTTAAATTATAATATCAAATAGTTTATTTTAACTCTTATTTAGGTACTTTAAGTACCATAATTATTTTTTATTTAAACTATAATTTGCTATAGTTTATTTTAAATATCATATTAGTACTATGAGTACTCAAAATACATCTAAAATAAACCAACTATTACAATTACAGCCCACTGGAGTTGTGCTATTAGCTTCTTGGTTATCGGAAAAGGGTTACAGCCTAGACCTACAAAAGCGGTATCGCAAGAGCAATTGGTTAGAGTCTATTGGTTCGGGAGCAATGAAACGTAGTGGTGAAAAATTAAATATAACTGGTGCATTACATGCATTGCAGTTTCAAAAAGGCATGAGCATACATATTGGAGCTAAATCTGCTTTGGCTCTTCAGGGAAAAGCACAGTACCTAGAACTTCATTCCAAAACGGTAATTCTCTTTGGTGGTAAAAATGAAAAATTACCAGCATGGTTCCATGAATATCAATGGGAAGTCGGAGTCAATTATTTCAGCACTACCTTTCTTCCCTCAAACTTGGGATTAACCACAATAAATACTGGCAACTTTCAACTAAAAATTTCAGGTGCCGGAAGGGCAATGATGGAATGCCTATATCTAGTACCTGAAAATCAAAATTTAGTAGAATGTTATGAATTAATGGAGAGTTTAAACAATTTACAACCAGTGAAAGTCCAAGAACTCCTTGAAGCATGTAATTCTGTAAAAGTGAAAAGATTATTCCTTTATTTGGCAGAAAGAGCAAAGCATGCCTGGTTTGAACATTTACAGATTGAAAATATAGACCTAGGAAGTGGTAAAAGGAGTCTTTCTAAAAAAGGGGTTTATAATAGTAAATATAAAATCACTATACCAACAGAACTTGAGAATTATGACAAATGAAAACTACTTTAAACAAGTAGAATTGTTATTAAACGTACTGCCTGAAGTAGGTAAGGAAAAATGTTTCGCGTTACATAGTGGAACAGCTATTAATCTTTTTGTTCGCAACATGCCTAGATTATCAGTGGATATCGATCTTACCTATCTTCCAATCGAAGACCGACACTCTTCATTAGAAAACATATTGACTGGTCTTTCAAAAATAGAAGAAAGAATTCATATTATCATGCCAAGAGTAAAAACTTCTACCAAATCAGACACTTCAAAACTCTTAATTGATCACAAAGGAACACAAGTAAAAATTGAGGTTAATCAAACTAACAGAGGGGCTCTAAATGAACCGAAAAAACTTACTTTATGCGATAAAGCTCAAGAAAAATTTGAAGTATTTTGTGAAGTACCCGTAATTGAAGAAGGTCAGCTATTCGGTGGAAAAATATGAGCAGCTTTGGATCGTCAGCATCCAAGAGATCTTTTTGATGTAAAATATTTTTTGAAAAAAACCGAATTAAATAATGCGCATAAAAAAGGTTTAATTCTGGCTATATTAAGTAGTAATCGCCCAATTGAAGAATTGCTATATCCAAATTTTATTGATCAAAAAGCCACATTGACTACTCAATTTGAAGGAATGACCAATGAGCCATTTAATTATAAGGATTTTGAAAAAACAAGAAAGAATCTGTTAGATAGAATCCATCAAAGTTTATCTGCTCAAGACAAAGAGTTTCTGGTATCATTTCAAAATATTCAACCCAACTGGGCAATTTATGATTTTGAAAAATTTCCTTCGATTCAATGGAAACTCCAAAACTTAGAACGATTAAAAGAAAATAATTCATATAAGTTTAAGGGGCAACTAAAAAGTTTAATCAAGAAATTAAACATCTAATTTCTATAGTTTGATAAACATTGAATTATAGGGGCATATTACTATATTCACTCATGTATATTAAATTCCTCAGGAAAAAATTATGGATTGAAAAGAAATAAAATGAAGAATAACTATTTAGCTCTTGCCGGAATAGGAACCGCCTTAGCTTCAGTTTTACATATTGCCATAATTTTAGGCGGCCCTGACTGGTATCGATTTTTTGGTGCTGGAGAAGGTATGGCTCAATTGGCTGAAAACGGTTCAAATTACCCAATAATAGCAACAAGTATCATAGTTTTGATTTTGGCTATTTGGTCATTATATGCTTTTTCTGGTGCAGGTTTCATTCAGAAACTGCCATTACTAAAACCCATATTGATCATTATTTCTATCATTTTTATCGTACGAGGCTTATTCGGGATTCCGCTTGTCATCATTCTTGATCACCCCTATTTGAATGAGCTTGAAGCGAAAATGATATTTATGATGATAAGTTCTATTATTTCGCTTTTGCTTGCTTGGTTTTACTTAAAAGGAGTTATTAAATTAAATACAAAAAATGAATAATATAAAGAGGTTAATAGATAATCATTCATCAGGGCGAAAAGTGCTATGGTTTTTCATCCTAAGCAATCTTATATATTTCACCATGTTGTTGGTGACCATCCCCAAAACCATGGATTATTCAAATGGGATGAATTTATTGGATATGATGCCTTTGGGCTACGATTCATCATATATACTATCCCTTTTTGAGAACTTAGGAAAAGAAGGACGTCATATTTATTTATTTTATCAGCTTCCACTAGATTTGTTTTACCCATTTCTCTATACAATCAGTTTTGTTCTGATGATTGCCTACTTTTTGAAAAAATTAAACAAATTTAATTCTGCTCTTTTCTATTTATATATGTTGCCTATTATAGCAGGAATAACAGATTATTTAGAGAACATAGGGATCATTAGCATGCTGAATTCTTACCCCCAGGTTTCAGAAACTTTAATGGCCTCCACGAATATTTTTACTATCATAAAAAGCATAACTGTAACGCTAACTTTTTTGATAATTATTATTCAACTCATGGCTCTTGGAATTAAAACCATCAAGCAAAGAAGAACTTCTGCTAGCAATAAGCACAGTCTCGAATAAGATAATAAAATCAAACTTTCCGGCTACTCATAAACTTCATTGTAAAAGAATCCTTACTTTGAATCTTTTCTTTTTGTGATGACAATCCACAGCACCATTGCACTTAAAATTGCAGCGAAATAACACCAGACAGATACCACATATTGCGAATAAAATATTTCAGTAAAAAGATAGGCCAAAAGAGTTGCACCCCCTAAAACCCACAATTTTTTATTAGGAGAGATAAAGTGAGGCATGGCCGTTGCAGCCAAATACAAAATCCCGCCAATTAAATGAAATTGCTTTAGGTATTCTTGATTATATGAAATATGGTGCCCAAGGATTTCAGCTTCTATATGATTTGTAAAAAGATAATATGCCATTATAGTAGCTAAAAGTGCCCCTATTCCAATTAATGATTTGCCAATAATACTTCTTACTCCTTCCAGTTTTTCAAATTTATAAATAGAAAAAGGCACCCAGAAGGGCCAGAGTACTTGGGCAAAGAAAATAAAAGAATGTGCAGAAATACCCTCCAAAAAAGCATAATCAGGATTGGTCAGTGATAGCCAAACAAAGCCTTCTGCAAATTGCTGTAATCCAAAAAATAGTGGGATACTTGCAAATGGAGTCTCAGAAGGTTTCTTGCTTTTATTTAGGGAAGCAACTCCTACAGCAGTCAAAACTGCCCCTGCTGCAAAACTTGCACTTGCTGAAAAACACATACTC
>JBNJFX010000064.1:0-17558 GCA_051747245.1 Bacteroidota bacterium | reverse complement strand
TCCCTGTGATGAGTGTGGAACAATAAAAACCACTGAAAAAAATGGAAAATACAGGGAGCCTCTCTATTAAAAAGTGCTCCCTGATTTTGTTTTCATATCTGTGCGGAGAAGATTGATTATCCTAATCCTTCGTATTTGTGTTTGCTGTATAGCATTTTAGGGCTTTTGTATCTAAAGTAAGGCAAAGTACCAGCTAAAAGAGAAAGTGGCTAAAATGTTGGTATAGTAATTCAAATATAGGATGTTGAGAAATCATTTTTTCAACTGGTTTTCTAACTTCTTATTCAACACATTTGTTATATAAAAAGATAATTGCACATAATGCCTGATTTTGAGTTGATGCCGAAACTTTTTCATTTTTCCCAGATGTAATAAATTGACCAATTTCTTTCTCATACATTTCTATAGGATGCTTTTTATTGTGAAAAAATATGTGCCTTTTATCCAATTAATATAAAATTCTTCTGTTCTGTGGCTGTAATGACGTATTTGTATTTGGTCTTGAGCCAGCTCTAATATTTTTTTAATTTTGTACCATTGTTCATTTTTTTTACTTATATTTCAGTATAAATTTACAAAGAAAGGAGGTGTTACATATGCCAAATAAAGATGGAAAAGGTCCAAAGGGCCAAGGACCAAAAGATGGGCACAGCGGAGGAAAAGGGAAAGGAACAAATAAACCCGCTGGTTCGAAAGAAGGCGGTAAAAAGGGCGGATGTTAATCGTCGAAATAGGGGGTTAACATCACCAAAATATTCATCAGATTGCTGCAAGAATAGCGGATTCAACGTATCCATACTGGAACTACATCTTTCTGAAGTAAAATTGTTATTTTTATTTGTTCAGAAACTATTTAGGGACTAGTTACAACATTTTACAAGGGCAATTGCAATCGCAGTTGCCTCTTTTCTGTATTACCATAAGATAAAATGTGCCCTGGTTGTATTCACTGTGCTACATTTTACGCATTTTCTTCCGGGAGTAGGAGAATATACCAACTGGGAGAGAAAGTGGCTAAAATGACGGTATGGAAACACAAATAACCAGTAATTATCCCCGAAAACCTGTTGTAAATTTAGTGTTAGAATATTGGTGAGAACAAACATCATTGGTTTGTAAGCTGATTTACTGTCCATCCATCCAGACTCTTTAAGAGAAAAGATGGATGGATAACTTTTTATTTATGAGGAAATTTCTTAACTTTTTATTCCAAAAATTAACTGAGCGCAGGAGCTGAAATTTATAAGCAGCGGAGTTAAAAATTTCTTGCAAATATCAAGAGTCCATTAGACCAAATATTTGAAGATAAAAAATTGAATACTAATAATTTACAAAATCAATGACTAATAGTATGTATGTTGCATTACAACATGCACCAACCGTTATCGGTAAGATTGGGCGAAGAATTAATTGAATTAAAATTATAATAATGAGAATCTTTGAAAAAATATTTGGCAATACTAAAAGTAATGATATTAATATGTTATATCATGAAGGGAAAGTTCCTTCTGATTTAAAAAAGATAAATGAATTTAACGAGCAAACTGAGTATATTAGCCTTTTAAAATTATGTGCGAACGATAACATCATGTTATCTTCGAGTTTGGGTAATATAAACAAGGTTTGGAATCTAAATTTAGGTACATGCATTTTCACACTCCCTGTATTAACTAGTGTTGTTACCATAAGCAAGGATGGGAGTTTGATTCTCTCTGCAAGTGGAACTGATAGTAATGAAGTTTTGGTTTGGGAAAATAAAACAGGTAAATGTATACGTTCCTTGGCTGGGCATGATGGACCAATTGGTTCTGTGGCAATAAGCATTAATGATAAACATGCTCTTTCAGGTAGTACGGACAATACACTAAAATTATGGGAAATCGAAACTGGAGAGTGTGTAAGTTCTATGATTGGTCATACTGATTGGGTAATAGCTGTAGCATTAAGTGCTGATGGGAAGTATGCTTTTTCAGGAAGCATGGATAATACTTTCAAAATGTGGAACCTTGAATCTGGAAAGTGTGAACGTACTATGAGAGGCCATAAGGGTAATATTAGAAGAATATACCTTAGTGTAAACGGTAGATTTGCACTTACAGGCAGTGAAGACGAAACCTTAAAATTCTGGAACATAGAATCAGCTAAATGTATTCAATCTTTAAATGGATTTCAAAATTTTGATCATGCAGTATCGCTAAGCGAAGACGGTAAGCTGGCTCTTTTTGCAGATAAAGACAATCTATTAAAGTTGTGCGTGGTAGAAACTGGTAAATGCATCCGTTCTTTGGAAGGTCATGCAGCAACCGTAATGTCAGTGAGCTTAAGCAGGAATAATTTATTTGCACTTTCAGGTAGCATGGACGATGCCTTACGATTATGGGATATAAAAAATGGTAAATGCATCCGTTCTATAGAAGGTCAACATAATGGTGTGTCTGCATTAGTAATTAGCTCTAGTTGTAGTTTTGGAATTTCTGGTGGATTAGGTAATATCAAGACTTGGAAATTTAATAGCTAAGTAAGGAAAAACTACGATATTTTGTCCTATTTCTTAGCTCTACCTATCCACCTAAATCGGTGCTGGAGCATGGTCATTTAATAAAAGGCTAAGTGATAAAGAAAATCCAAAACTTTTCGTTAATAGAAAAGGTTTTAAAAATTAAAATATAAAGAAAACATGAGACTACTTGATTTTATGAAACCCAATATAAAAAAGCTGAAGAAGAGGCAGGATATGAACGGTTTGATCAAAGCTGCTATGCATACTGACGCTGATATTCGAGTAGGTGCTGTGTCATCACTTAGTGAGTTCAAAGATCCGCAAGTACTCGCAACCCTTAAAAACGCATTAAAGGATCAATCTCATCTTGTGAGAAAGCAAGCTGTGATAGCCTTACAATCAATTGGCGGGAAAATAGTGGTCGAGCCGTTAATAGAGGCATTGGATGATTCCATTGAAGATATACGTCTGAGTTCTGCAAAAGCCCTTGTGCAAATCGGTGAACCAGCGGTTGAACCATTGATCTCGGCACTAGTGAAACCTGATGGTTGGGTCTGTATCGAAGCTGCTTTAGCACTTGCTGCGATCGGGGATAGTAGGGCTGGGAATCCCTTAAAAAAGGCTTTGGAAAACGGAACATTTACACTGGTGGAACGTGTAAAACTCGAAGGAGCTCTTGTAGAATGGGCAGCTGCCCCTATGAGAAATCTTCCTCCAAACTTAAAATTTTAAGTATTCATCGCGGCATTTTACAGATTAGCAAATTGACACAAAGATTAAATTGATAGAAAAATAGGACAAACGTATAAAAAGCAAACTGGCACGATAATCAGTTTTTAGGGAGGCTTACAAGTCAGAACATGTATTTCGTTAAATAAAAGTAAGGTGATAAAGAAAATCCAACCGATAATTGCAAATTGCATTGCGGGGCCCAGTGCGGAGCGTTGTCTCTGCTCCTTTCTTGACCGCCATGTCCTGTCGGACACTGACGTTCTTCGAAATCCGCAACGACAACTTACAAGTGGCCGTAATTCACAAAGCGAAGAAAAAAACACTCGGATTAATAATTTATATTTTTATTCATTAACTAAAAAAAATAAAACATGGGACTACTATCAAAAATCATTGGAATAAAAAAAAACAGGGAAACTCAAGATGAAAAAGTTAATAATCAAAATAAAAATAGCGAAAAACGTGCAAGACCCTTAATGAGCTTTGATTTTCAACCATTTCCACATTGGGCTATGGTTGCATTTGCTGCAAGATGTGCTAGACGTGCACAAATTGCTGTTCTGGCTATCGCCAAACATTTTTCTGAAAAAGATTTAGAAACAATAAATCGTATTATTACTCAAGTTGAGGATGCTGCTACAAACGCAAAAATCCAAAATATTGATATTGATTCTGAAATCCAAATCATACGGAACTTTATTGAAATTTTAAGCAATAAAAAACAGGGTAGCGGTTCTATGGGACCTTTTGATTTTGCTAAAGCGGCAATAATGTGTATCGATAATTCTTTAAATTTGATAAAATCTAAAAATGCCCAGTTAGCAGCTGCAACGTCAAATATGTGTATTGCAGCATGTGGATTTCAAAATGATTCAGGTGCACCAATTCCAGTAAAAATTGTAAACTCAGTTTTTAAGGATTACGAATGCCTTAAAAAGAGTGAAATTGCAGATAATTGGACCGACGATACCTCAGTTCCTTCTAACCTTTTTGGCCCATTGTGGCCTGATGGAATACCTGATGGGTGGTCATTAAAGCAACAAGCTACTTTTGCAAAAAATTCAGTGCTTGCTTATGAGAAACACCTGAAAGGTGTTGAACAAAAAAGTGAAAGCATCGCTGTTTCAAAAGAAATATACGAAACAGAGTTTAATCCAAATAAACTGATTACAGACCACTTTTCTCGTGTACAGGCTACTCTAAGTAACAATGTTGAAAGAAATTGGACTAGTGAAATTTTGCAGCGAATTATCAAAAATGAATTGGAAAACTTATCAAATATTGCATCAGAAAAAATGAACATATCTATATCGAGTAATAATAGAGAAAGTATCGCTGTCTTTTCTGATGACCTTTTCATTTCTATTTCGACTTTTCCATGCTCAATAAAAGAAGCAAAAGTTCAATACTATTCAGATGGTTATCTACCTTACCTCGACAAAATGATGAATTATGGGCAAAAAGAAAATCCGGGTTGTCATTGGATTCATATTCAGTTTTTTTGGGATGGAAGTAAATATTGGATCCAATTAACAATTTTTCCAAATAAAGAATATTTAAATTTTAATCCAATGTATATTTTGCCCCTTGAATTACTTAGTCAAAAGGAAAAATTGGAAACTGGTCTTGCTTAAAATTACTACGTTAAAACTTGTATTATGGAAAATTATCATAAATGTGATATATGTGAAAAATCAATTCTTTCAGAACAAGGTTCTGAAATGACACCTCGACAAATGGCTGACATGAAAACCGATAGTTTAAATGAGAACGCAAAAACAATTATTGCTTTCTCCATTTCAGTTATAGTTTATAATAATCCTCCTAATTCAGAAGATAAACCAATGTGTTGGGTATGCAAAGAGTGTCAATCATTATATCTTTATCCTGGTCATTTTGCCGAGAATATTTCCCAAGGAGAAAAATTACAACTATCTTATAATGAAGAATCTAAGAAAAAATGGTGGCAATTCTGGAAATAAAAAAACCCTCAGTGCATAATAACCTATATGAAATGCGGGGTTCAGTGGGTAATTCAACCGCAGTCCTTCGTTGCAACACTGCCAATTCGTCTTTGACGATTGACGTTAAAAATGAAATAATGAATAAACGAATTGGCTCAGTGCAGTTTGACAGGAAAGTGCTTCGAAATCCCGCACTACACATAGCCAAACCGTTATTGCACAAGCGGAAAAGACTGACAAACTGATAAGACATGACTAAAGAAAGAAAATTTGTAATCGGTGATATTCACAGTCATTATGATGAGATGATAGAATTGTTCGGAAAGGTGAAATTCAATTACGATACTGATACTTTAATCAGTCTTGGTGATTTGGTTGACCGTGGACCAAAACCAATAGAGGTTATAGAAACTTTAATGAAAATAAAAAAATTTATCCATATCCTTGGTAATCATGATGAAT
The DNA here is from genome assembly GCA_051747245.1 of Bacteroidota bacterium. Classification (GTDB taxonomy): domain Bacteria; phylum Bacteroidota; class Bacteroidia; order Cytophagales; family Cyclobacteriaceae; genus Marivirga. The sequence continues at coordinate 11,900 of JBNJFX010000064.1, read as the reverse complement.
GGTGCTATCAATACTTGTTAAATAACAACCAACCTATTGAATGGATTTCACAAGGAGGACAGTCTACTTTAAATGCATATAAAAGTGACCATGAGTTTCAAGTGAGACATATTCCATTCTTTGAGAAGGCAAAACTATATTATATTGATAATGAAAACAGATTGTTTGTCCATGGCGGATTTAATCACAGAATTCCGTTTAATTTACAACTTGATAATAAAGAATTATTGATTTGGGATAGGTCTTTAGTACTAACAGCAATAGAGTACGAACAATACAATCAAACATTTCCAGAGTTTAGCGAAATTTTCGTTGGACACACGCCAACTCAATTTATAAAAGAAAATATACCGAAAAAATTCAGTAACTTATGGATGCTTGATACCGGGGTATATATTTCCGGAAAATTAACCATAATGAATATTGAAACTAAAGAATATTGGCAATCAACTTCTCAAGCAAATGATAAAAATAAGAGCCATGAATAAAAAAACATGTGATATAAACCATTTCGGAATATCGAGTATTTCAATTCATTTTCCATTATTTTTCAATTGTATTCCCATTAAGCAGAAAGTAATTTTGTCAAACAATACTATTACAAATTAACATGAAAAAGAATACGACAAAAAATAAAGAACGGAAGAGTTCAGTTTTGGTGCCATATTTAATACTCAAATCTCTCAATGGAGATCAAACTAATTTCACAATTTCAAATGAGAAATTGTTAATTGGACGTTTGCCAGACAATAATGATATTTCATTACAACCAGACCCTCAAAATTTAGTCACACGTCATATGCATTGTTTTATTGAAATACGAAATAGTACCGGATGGTTAATCGACAATGCAAGTAAAAATGGAACTTTTCTTAAAAGAAACAATGCGATGCAAAAAATTACTGGAGAAATTAAACTCCAGGACAACGATTGTATAATGATACTTGGAGAAATAAATAATGAAAATAGTGTTAATTACTGGGAATTAACTTACAAAGACCCACTTGCAACCAAGGACATTGGAAAGGGGCAAACAACAATTGTTTATGATTGGATACAAGCCAAACTTATTATTAACAGAGATGGGAAACAAGAAATAGTAAACTCTTTAACACCGTTGGAACATAAATTATTAAGATTTATGGATCAAAAGAATAAACAGAACAATAATATTCCTGTAATGTGCACTTTTGATGAGTTAATATCAGCACTTTGGGATGATATTTATTCTCATACGAATAACGATGTAAACCATATTGTTGCAGCGTTAAGAAAAAAGATTGAGCCGGATTATAAAAACCCAGTATTCCTTATGAATATCAGAGGACTTGGATATAGATTTATTACTAATCAATAATTCAGATAAAAGTATGGCCATTTTAACTGAAGGACAAAAAGTAAATGAAACCTATGAAGTCGAAAGATTTTTAGGGGAAGGAGCTTTTGCAGAGGTTTATAGAGTTAAGCACAGGTTTTTGGGCAGACAAGCCATGAAAGTTTTTAAAGCATTAGGTATGACAACCTTCGAAATCGAAACGATGCTTGGTGAAGCGTTGCTTCTATCCCAAATTGGCCATCCAAATATTGTAAGGGTTTTTGATGCAAATATTTCAAAAACAAAGAAAAGTGATTTCGGATATTTTACAATGGAATATGTTGCAGGAGGAAGTCTTGATAAGTTCTGGCAATCATATGGAAACCGAATTATTCCTGTTGAAGATACTGTGCAAATTATAAAGCAAATATGCTTAGGCTTATCAGTTGCTCATAGCGAAGATCCACCCATAATTCACAGAGACATAAAACCACAAAATATTCTAATAGGTTACGATGCAAATGGCATTAGGGCAAGAGTATCAGATTTTGGTTTAGCAAAGCACGTAAATCCTTTAACACTTCTGGCAAGCGCCAAAGGAACAAAAATCTTTAAATCTCCTGAAGTCTTCAAAAACAATAAAAGTGATTCTTGCTCAGGTGATGTTTGGGCAATTGGGTGTATTCTTTATTTACTATTTACTGATCGCCTCCCATTTGCCGAAATAGCTGAATCCGAATTTTTTGAATATGCCAATTTTAAGACTCCAATAATTCCACCTGGTAGATTAAACTTATCTGTCAATACCTTGCTTGAAAAAATCACAATAAAAGCCTTGGAAATTGATCCTTTAAAGAGATATCGTAATGCCATGGAATTACTAAAAGATCTAAATCGTTGGAAACCATCAAAATCTAAAGTGCAACAGGAATATTATTCTAGTAATGGAGAAGCTACAAAATCGGCTTTAGGAGAACATACTCCTATGGATGAAACAAAAGCAACAGAGTTGTTCAACCAAGCGATTGAAATAAGTAAGTTTTCTAATAAACTAAACGAAGCTGCCGATATGCTTGAGCAGGCGTTTTTAAAATGGCCGGAATACAAGGAAAAATATGAATATCTGGCTAAACTGTGGAGAAAAGGAATTTCAAGATAACGAATTAATGTTTTAAAAATGGTGACAAATGAAAAACAATTAAAAGAAGGATGCGAAATTTTAATTCAGGCTGCAGCACCTGATATTTATCGTATCAATGCTTTCAGAATTTCTGGTCTGAATATAAATGCCACAACTCGTGAGATTGCAATTCAGATTCAAAAAAATCAGATGCTTGAGAAGTACGGAGGTAAATTAAAAAATAATAAAAGTCCATTTCCAATCGTACCCCTCCCTGATAATGATCAACTTCGGCAAGCTCTCCATCGTTTAAGGGATCCTGAAATGCGAATCATTGACGAGTTCTTTTGGTTTTGGCCACATAGTTTAGATAGTGCTAATAAAGACCATGCTTTGGATGCATTGTCAAAAAATGATATCAAAACTGCTGTAAGCCTTTGGATAAACTATGAAGCTACACTCACTGAATCTAATGTTTCAAGACACAATCTTGCGGTTCTATCACATTTACAAGTTTTGGATATTGAAATTAACGGCCAATCTTTAACCGATGAAGAAATATCTAAAAGAGATAAGTACTGGGAAGATACATTTAAAAGATGGAAACTTTTACTTGAACATGAAGGATTCTGGAGCAGATTAACAGCAAGAGTTAGGCAAATGGATGATCCCCGGCTTACAACTGGTTTTGTTAAAAGATTAAGAGAATCATTACCTTTTGCAATATTGCAAATCAATGCAATTTTAGCATTAAAAGCAGCAGAAGCTGGTGACAAATCAGAAGCTGCACGTCAATTAGGCATTATGAATAATTCGGGCTTTGGAGAAGAGGTAGTAGATACAATTTTAAAAAAAGTTGCAAACCCTTTAAGAAGCAGGATAAAGATTATGTGCAAATCTTATTCCCATGAAACTTATTCTGATAAGAAAAAAGAAATTATAACTTGTAAAAGTTTACTTGAACAAGCAATGCCAATCTTAAATATATTACACACTTTATTTCCAAAAGATAACTTAATAAAAGAAGGAGCCTATGATGAAGTTGCTCTTACAGTTGCCTTATTAGCAATTGAATACGCCAATGCGAATGAGGACTCGGAAAGTGTTGTGCCAATTTTTGAAGAATTACGTAGAATAGTTATTGGGGAATTTGCGGCTAATAAAATTGAAAGGAATTATAAAATTTTTAAAAAGAACGTTGAATTTGATCAACTTTATAACACGTGCTTCTTTTGTAAAAAAAATAAAAGTGACAAAAAATCAGAAATCAAAATTTCAATGCATGGAGACATAAGAAAAGTTGAAGTATTTAATTTAGGTGGGGTTGAATACGAAATGCCTTATGATGGTGGTTACACTTATAACCCAATATATACCAAGTGGAACTATAGTACATTTATTATTCCGAGATGTCTTAATTGTAAAAAACAACATAATAAATTAAGCAAGGGTGCTGTAGGACTATTCTTGGGGTTTTTATTGGGAATTATTTTAGCGTCAATTATTCAAGAAAAAGCAGGGCTTATTTCTTTACTTATTTCAAGTTTATTAGGATTTATTGTCGGTATATCGTATAAAAAAGATAAAACAATTAAAAAATATTCATACTATAAAGAATTCCCAACAATTAAAGAAAAATTAAAAATGGGTTGGACTTGGGGCGAAAGGCCAGTTCAAAACTAAAAAATCTCAATTATATGAATATATTAACAAGAATCAATCAATTTAAATATCCTAAAGAATTTAGAATACTACCAATGAATATGTCGTTGGAAGAATTAAAACAATTAGAAGGATTAATCAATGAACTTACAAAAATAGAATCTCCGTCTGATATTCCTCCTGTAGTACAAGAAACTAATAAAGAATTCTTAGCAGAAATTTCTGTAGGTGCGTGGCGATTAAAAAAAAAGATGATAGATATTAAGACCGGAGAACCACTTAATGAGATGAGTAAGGCCTATCGGCACCTTGAATCTGTATTTATTACCCTCGAAAATGAAGGCATTGAGATACAAGATCATGACGGACAACCCTTCGATGCTGGACTATCAATTAAAGTTTTAACATATCAACCAATACCTAAAATTGAAAAAGAATATGTTCTTGAGACAATCAAACCATCTATTTATTTTAAAGGTGATAGAATTTTGATGGGTGAGGTTATTGTAGCAACATTTATTAAAGAAGAATTGAAGAATTAACTATTAAACAAATAAAATATGAAAAGTTTAACAATTGATTTTGGAATTGACTTAGGCACTACCAGTAGCACTATTGCTAAGATAAATGGTGTTGATACCGAAGTGTTTAAAAACAATGAAGGTCTCGAATTCACTTCATCTGCAGTTTGGATGGATTCAAAAGAAAGGATTCATGTAGGTCGAAGAGCTAAAGAAAATCTTGAAAAAGATCCAGAAAACGCCTTTAGTGAGTTTAAACTTCAAATGGGTACTGAAACCTCGTACACCTTTGAAAGAAATAAGAAAAAAATGAGTCCTCAGGAATTATCAGCAGAAGTATTAAAATCACTCAAAGAAGATGTAAGGCGACAGTTGGGTGAAGACGTAACTTCAGTTGTAATTACAGTTCCGGCAGCTTTTGAGTTACCGCAATGCCAGGCTACTAACACGGCTGCAGAATTAGCCGGTTTTCTTAATCATCCTCTTTTACAAGAACCAATTGCTGCTGCAATGGCTTATGGATTTCAAAGCGAAACAAGTAGCAAATTCTGGATGGTTTATGATTTTGGAGGTGGAACTTTTGATGCTTCAATCATTCAAATTAAAGATGGACAAATAGAAGTAGTTAATCACGGCGGAGATAATGGCTTAGGAGGTAAAAATTTAGATTGGGAAATTGTGAATGGTTTATTGGCACCTGCTGCGGCAAAAGAAAATAACCTTAAAAATTTTACAAGAAACAATAATAAATATAAGGGTGCATTTGCAAAACTAAAAGCAGAAGCTGAAAAAGCAAAAATTAGATTATCACTTGAAGAATCTGTTGAGATTTATATTGATAATTTATTCAAAAATGAAAAAGGCGAAGCCGTTGAATTTACATATGAGTTATTCCGTAGAGATTTTGAAAATTTAGCTAAACCATATATCATTCAATCAATCAATATTTGTAAAAAAGTGTTGTTAGAAAAGCGCTTGGGTACATCAAATATTGAAAAAATGATTATGGTTGGAGGTACATCATTAATACCTTATCTCCGTAATATGCTTCTCGATCCAAATGAAGGTCTAGGAATTCCATTGGAATCAAGTATTTACCCTATAACAGTAGTAGCAAAAGGTGCAGCTATATTTGCAAGTACACAAAGAATGCCCTTTAATCCAAATACTAAGGTGCAAAAAGATGAATTTCTTTTAGAATTAGATTATGAATCAGTAGGACCGGATTCTGAACCTCCTGTTGGAGGGAGAGTTGTCACTGATAAGGATATAAGTTTTGATGGTTTCACTATAGAATTTATTAATAAAACAGTAAGGCCAGAATGGAGAAGTGGTAAAGTAGGATTAAATTCGGAAGGAGGCTTTATAAGTCAGTTGTGGGCAGAAAAAGGCAAGAAAAATGAATTTCTGATTGAGCTTTTTGATCAAACAGGTATTAAACAAAAAACAGTTCCCGGAAAATTAACCTATACAATGGGTGTAGTCTCAGCGGAAGCTCCACTAATACACTCACTCGGTATTGCAATGGCAAATAATGAAACTGACTTTTTATTGGTTAAAGGAGTTCCATTACCAGCAAAAAATAAAAGCATTCATAAAAATGTAAATGAAATTCGTACTGGTCAGTCAGGCGACAATCTGGTTATTCCAATCGTGGAAGGTGAAAATAAACTTAAAGCTGACCACAATAGGCATATTGGTTCATTAATTATACAATCAGATAAGATTAGAAGAAATATTCCAGCTAATAGTGAAATAGAAATTACCTTGGTAATTGATACTTCTCGTTTAGTAATCACAAAAGCTTATGTTCCTATAATTGATGAAGAGTTTGAAGTCGTTGCAAATTTAATCATCGAACCGGGTAAAATTGACGATTTAAAATCGGAGTTTTCAAATGATAAACAAAAATTTGAGGAATTAAGTGAAAAGGCAGCAAATGAAACTGATTCAAAAGCTTCCACTATATTAAACCAAATTGTTTCTGAAAACATGATTACGGAAATCGAAAATCTTCTTATTGCTGGTCAAGTTGATCCAGATTCAAGCTTAAAGGCTAAAAACAGAATTCTTGATTTCAAAACAATATTGGACTATGCGGAGGAAGCGCTCGAATGGCCATCATTAGTAAATGAGGCGGCTGAAGTAATAAAAAAAGCTGAAGACATTTGTGATGAATATGGAACTTCAACTGATAAGCAAAAATTTCCGATACATAAAAAGGAAATTCAGAAAGCGATTGCGGAAAACGATTCTGACCTTTTAAGAAAAAGAATTGACCAAATGGATAGTTTTTATTGGTCAATTTTACTAGAACAACCAGGTTTCTGGGTTGGGTGTTTTGATTATGCCAAGGAAGATATTAGTGAATCAAAAAATAGAAGTGAATCAGAAGAAGCTATACGCCAAGGTGAAAGGGCTATTCAAAACAACGATGTTGATGGATTGAAAGCTGCAGTTAGAAAACTATGGGAATTGTCGCCTTCAACACAACAAAAAACACCAGGTTTAGGTGGTGGAACAATTAAAATTTAAGAAAAATACTTCTTTACTATTAAACATGGAAGAAAAAACATCATTTTTAAGCGATGATATTTCAAGCAAGTTGGATCGGATAATTTTTGATTATTACTTCTCCTTATCAACTATAGCAGCTTCGAAAGGTAAACTTAACCTTGCGAGTGACTACCTATCGGAATTGCTTAAATCGAATGGTGAATCAGTCAGGATTTTCGATTTACAGGCAAAAATTGCTGCTCAGCAAGGCAGATATAAAGAAGCTGAATTTCTTTGGAAAAAATGTCTAAATGTTGAAGCGGATAATCCACACTATTTAGCGGCATTACATAGATTAAGTAAATTAAGAAGTTACAATGCGAACAGATTCACCTTTGTTTTTAAATTATCACAGATTTTATTGATTCTTCTGTTCCTATCTTTTTTTGTATACTTGTTAATTTCAGATAAAAATTTTGAAAAGGAAAACAAAAATGAACTTGCATTAATTGTAAAAAACCAAGATTTAATTGCGAATCGAATTGACAGTATTATAAGCTCAAAAGAAACCATAAACTCGGAAATATTTGACCTAAGCAATAAAATAAAGTCCATTGGAGGAATATCTGTTCATGAAAATAAGATGAAACTCACGCTTAACTTTAATGAAGGTTTATTTTCCGGGGGTATTGGAATTAAATCTAATCAAATTGAAACTATACATCAGCTATCAAAAGTACTTTCACCTTTTGCTGGAAAAATCAATGTTAAAATAATTGGATCGTCTGATGACATCCCTGTCACAAATAATAAGCGTTTTCAAAATAATGAAGAATTAAGTCTTTCAAGGGCAAAAGTTGTATATGATATTATTAATGGAGAGAGTAAAATCCCAAGAGAAGATTTATCGATTGGAAGTTTGAGTGCATTAAATTCGGTTTACCCGAATGATAGTCCTGAAAACAGACTTAAAAATCGTACTGTAATCATCAACATTACTCAAAAATAATTTATCATGTTACAATATTCTATTGGTGCACGTTTAGCATGGGAAATTAGTAGTTATGAAGCTTCTAATAAAGATTCAACTTTTATTGAAATAGATCATATTATGATTGGAATATTATCAATGGAAAAAATCCTAAATCAAATAAGATTGAACTCCGAACAAGAATATGAACAACTTAATATTGAAAAAGAGAAATTATACAAAATTCTCTATTCGTTTAAATTAGATACTTTAACATTACGACGAAAACTCAGGGATATGATACCAAAAGGCGATGGGAAGCCCAAGGATATGATTTTTCACAGAAGTAGTAGTTGTAAAAAAATGTTTGACGATGCTACAAGTCTCGCAAATAATTACATTACAATAAAACATTTATTTGTTGCAATCATCAATAGGGAATCGTCATATTTTCATCGACTTTTAACTGATTTGAATGTAAATATTGATGGACTTAGATCGGAAATTATGTTTTCCTTTTATACGCAAAATTGATTAAACCTTAGGTTAAATACTTTCAGAATATTAACATTCAAATCATAATTTGTAATTAAAAGAAATAAATATGGAAAATGAACTTTTAACCACCTATATAGATCATAGAGATAAGAAGGAATATAAAACTGTTCGTATCAACAACCAGATATGGATGGCAGAAAACCTTTCTTATATGCCACGTATTTATTCTGGAATATCAAATGGAGGTATATGGGTTTATAATTATTATGGAAGGAAGAAAGGATTATTTAATAGAACATATATTAATATTAATGAAGCTAAAAAGTTACAAGAATTTCAATTATATGGGTGTTTATATAGTTGGGAGGTGGCGGTTCAAATCTGTCCGCCAGGCTGGCATCTTCCAAGTGATGAAGAATGGATTGAGTTAGAAGTACATATAGGAATGTCAAAAATGGAAGCACTAAAGCCACAAAGACGAGGAACAGATGAAGGCCTCAAACTTAAGTCATCTAGCGGATGGAGTTATAATAGAAATGGCTCTAATGAATCTGGATTTAATGTATTACCTAGTGGTTATAGAGGGATAAAGGGAGGTTTTTATGATATAGGCAATTCTGCATCCTTCTGGACTTCTACAGAAGAAAGTCCGTATATTGCATGGGAAAGAGGAATTATTTGGGATAAATATAATAAGGATAAAAACTATAAAGGTGGCGATATAATGAGGGCTTGTAGTATGAAAAATATGGGATTTAGCATTCGCTGTATTAAAGATTAGTGAGCGAAGCAAAGTTAGTGTGTGAAAACAAATTGGAGGTCATAATATGTTTGAAAAATTACTTTTGAAATCATTATGGAAACAACTTATTAAATCTTCATCTTCACATAAACAGCATGCTGTCTTAATGAAAATACAAAAAAAAGGAGAAACAGTGTTTTTGGAATTTGTGAGTAAAGATTGGATAAAATGTAAAAAAGCTTTAGAAGTTATTTCAGATTCTGAAAACATTGAATTAAAAAACTTACTTTCAAATTGTATATGGAAAGCCTTTTTTGACGATTCGATACGTATATTTTTGGAACGTCCTTTGCATTTATTTTTTAAAGACTCATCTATTTCAAATAAGTCAAAACAAGACTTAATAACAGTAATTTTTCAAAGAATGAAAACCCCTAAAGATATGTACCACTCAGCAGAATATTTATACTATTGTGATTCTTCAATATTTGAACTACATTTTAAGCCACTAATCGAACAAAAGTTAAAATACAATAATGTAGAACATCTTGTACTTACATCAACTTTAATTTTGTTAGCTGGTTCCCTTGGCAAGAAAGCTAGTAGCATTAAGCCAATTTTAGAACACCATCTCCCTTTTGTTGAAAATGTTTTGAAATGTGATATTTTTATCACGTTAAATCAAATTGAAAACACTTTTCATCCCGCTTTCATTGAACAATTTTGTGACATTGTTTCTAAAAATGGTACTTTAAAAATTAGAGTTAATAGTTTTCCTTATTTTCATAATGATGAACTTGGTAGGGCTGACCATCCCTATGATACAAGTAAGAAGTTCATTGGACTTCCATTATTGATGTTACCGTCCGATATTTATTCTCTGGCATCAAGTCAATTTTCAAAAATTATGAGAGAGTGGAAAAGGGTGAGAATATCTTGGGATTTTATAGAATATTGTTTATTCAATGATAAATCCCTTATGATGGCAAGTTCCAATTTCATTTTTAATAAAAGTCCGCTCGTGAGAGGATTAAGTGCAACTGCATTAAGGTATCCTAAAGGTGCTAAAATTAAATTTTCAAAATACATTAATCAACGCATTAATGAGGAAGATAATCCTATCGTCATGATATATCTGGGTGAGAGAAAATCTGATGAATAAACTTCTCAGAAACAAATAGGAGTTTATATTTAATAAGTTCTAAAATGATTAGAATATCCATCTAAGAATAATATAATGAAAATATTTAGTAAATTATTTAAAAAGAGTGGCTCAAAGGAAAACAAAAAAGAGTTAACAGCACCTCAAGAAATTCAACAGGATTTAGCATCTATAGGTATAACGACTGACCTAAATGATATTAAAGTGGAGTTTAAGCGACTTTGGAATACTATTAATTTTAATCAAGTATTTCCTGAAGCATTATCTTATTCTAACTCTGCAGAGATGGAATTCGATGGATCAAATTACAATGTTGATGTATCTATGCATATTTCAGACATAAAATCAATTATGACTTTAGCAGCCTATTGGGCAACTGCTAGTGAAATTTCAAAGATGAAAGGTGAAAACAAATATTCTTTAAAAAAAGGTGATAGAATTGCTATCTGTGACTTCTATGGGTTAATAGATAATTTACATCCGATATATTCAATATTCCCACGCTTATTAAAAATAAAAGTTTCTTAATTATTTTGAAGAATTTATAATCATTTGACCTCTTACCATCAAATTTCATATTAAAAACTGGGTTGTCAAGTTTAAAAATAAACTCGACATCACCGATATTCCCCATGCTGGCGCAGAGTGTGCCGTGAGTAAAGGCAAGCGTTCTTTACATAGCTGCAAATAAGATGGAGGAATCGACCACAGACAGGTCATGATCGGTTGACCCTCCGGAGTCTCTCTGCAGGGAGCGGCTCCAAACTACTTTCCTAATGCATGTAGAGCAATCGGCATGTGTGAAGCGAGGAAAGAAAAGGTTTCGAGTTGAAGGAATCATGTGTGGATAAATGAGATGAGCGAAAGCGAACCTACCGATGAAGCATCGAGAAAGCGGTACAACCTGACAAAACCAGGACATTTTGCGGTCTTAGGGACAAGTGCAACGGAAACCTGTTTACTGGTTGCATGTCAGGCGTTGTTAAGGAGGCATGACTTTTATCCGGGCTTATTTGCGGGACACGGGAAACCTCTTGTTGATGATAAAAGGAAAGCACAAGTGTAAAAGCGAGGCGATTACTAAAGCAGCAAGAGGTGGCGGATGAATCCGTAGTAGTGGAGAAACTCCTGTAATGGGGGCGGAGCAAAGGGATTCAATCATACAGTTTTCAAATTATTAACAACTCGCATTAATGAGGAAGATTTTTGAAGAGAAAACAAAACCCTTACCTATCAGTAAGGAAATGGTGTGGAAGGCTTACAAGAAGGTAAAGTCGAACAAAGGAGGTGCAGGCGTTGACAAGGTAAGTATTAATCAATACGAAGAAAACTTGTCGGGTAACCTGTACAAACTTTGGAATCGAATGGCCTCGGGGAGTTATTTTCCACCAGCAGTTAGAGAACACGAGATAAA
>JBNJFX010000063.1:0-18134 GCA_051747245.1 Bacteroidota bacterium | reverse complement strand
TCGGGTGGTAGAGCTGGAAGCTTGCGCTAGCGTTTGGGTAGTGTATGGTTTTGGCTGAAGTTTAATATCTGGGGATATTTTGGTTCTTAACTATTTTTATTTTAAATCCAAAAGTATGGGTTTTGGGACAATTTCAAAAAAAATAAAAGAAAAAATTTGAATGGGGGCTGGAATTGGAAATATTAAATTGTTCTTTCAAAAGTATAGCACGAGCTGGGAAGCTCGCACTAGTTTTTATGGTAAAGTGCTGGCTTTGTCTATAATAAACTTTCAAGATTTTGAAAACCTTGCAGGTTTAGTTTTAGAAAATTTTAAGAATCCAACCTATTCAAAAACCTAAAAGTAACATTCTGTGAATTACGCTCACCAAACTGCATTTTCAGCTTTCTGAATTCTTTTTGGTGGTTGGTAGGAAATACATTTCTTATGGCATTAAGGTTTTTAATATTGCTTATCAAATCTACCTCCAGATTATCATAAGGCAATCCAATCATTTGGCAAATATCTTCCCCTAAGAGATATGCCATCATGGTTTCAGTAGGGAAAGTAAATGGTAAGGGTTGTTTTTTAATGTAGCCTTGCAAATTAACGGCTAGCATTTCCCCTTCTTTGGATTTACGGAAATTGCGGCTTTTGATTTTTTGTTCTAAGATAAAAGCATCTTGATTGCTTTCAGGTAACCAATCTTCTTGCACTCCTAGCATCTCTCCTATTATATTCCAATAGCGGATATAGTTTTGAGATTGTTCGGTTGAAATAGTGTAGCCCAATTTTCTCAAACCACGAATAGCTATTAATGAAAATGACATATTGGTGCCAGCCATATCTTCCTGATTAACTGGAGTACTTAATTCATCACTCCATTTATCACTATTGAGTAAATGATAGCGAATCGCAGCATGCATTAATCTAACTTTAGCAATGCTGATAAAGCCTTTTCCTTGTAGAGTAAAAGCTTCAGGACTGCAAACATCAAATACGAATTCTGCCGTTTCTGTTAAGCGTTTCTCAGGCTGTTCGTAGATTCTTCTGGAAAAACTTAGCACTTTTGCTCCTTCTGCAGCGGCATAGCAATAAGGTAATGACAGCATTCCTAAACAAAGCATAATGGCTGAAGCATGTTCAACATAAAAGTCAGAACCTTTTTCTGCTAGCTTTTCATCTATTTGAATGCTTTTAATCTCTGTGAAATATTGTTCTAAGTTTTCAGGAAATTCTTCAGGAATAGGCTGATGATTGAAAATTAGTTTATTGTAAGCCTTATTAGACAATGGATTAAATCCACTTTCAAATAAATCCTTAACAGTTTTATCTGCTAAAGGATCTCCTGTTTTTCGGGCTAGATCTAAGGCTGTATTAGGATATTTTATTTCTTGAGTTTGCACATTATAGTTAACTCAAATCTGGGTAAATTGATTTGATAATTTAACAGAAACTTATAATGGAATTTTTTTAATAAAATCTTAGCGAGACGCTAAGACTAGTGTATGACCATCTCAGAGATATATTATGAAAAATCAATAAAATATTTATAAATTCAACTTAGGTATTGTTATCACCGTTAAAAAGTATTGAAAATATCATTATGGAAAACATACAAGAATTTATCAGTATTGATCCAAATATCCGATTTGGAAAAGCATGTTTAAAAGGTACAAGAATTACTGTAAGTGATGTACTTAATTGGTTTGTTTCTGGAATGAGTGAAAAGGAAATTCTAGAAGATTATCCATATCTAAGTTTAGAACAAATCCGGGCTGCCCTATATTTTGCTGCACACAGAAACGAAATTACTAAAATTGTTGCTGCTTGAATTTTATCCCCTTTCTTTTTTCTACTTTATAACAAACTGCACTGGTCTTAGCGTCTCACTAAGATCATCTTCTTGTTTCCAATCTAATCTAGATAATAAATCTCAATCAATCCTTTATTTCCTTTATAGTCTCTAGCATTACTATAAAGCCAATCTGAAGGTTTAACTACAAACCCGGATTTAAAAGGGTTATAATGAATATAATTAATCCTTTGATCATAAGGTCTTAGCGAGACGCTAAGACCAGGTTAGGCAATTACACGAGAGAAACTTGTATCTATTTGATATTCAGTACCAAACAATAAATATTTGTAAAATTAATTATTAGTTTCCGTTTATAACCTTTTACTAAATATACTGAATTTAATAATTCCAAAAAATTAAAAACACTACCTAAGTTAAATAAATTCCTACTTCTCAATATCCCCCATCTGGATATTTAAAGCTTTTACGCTGATTTGGATTTCGATTATAGAAAGCAATAATGAAATCATTAATAGCACTAAAGAAAAACCGAAAATGATGCTTCCTGCCATTTGATATTCCTGATAAATGGTGAACATACTTACCACGCAAAAGAACAAAGAGGAAATCCCTAATAATTGCATATTGCGAATGAGAATGACACGCTTTTTCAAATTCGAAATCTGAGCTTTAATTTTTACATCCTTTTCTGACATATAGCGGGCATGTAAACTCCTAATCAAATTAGCTAAGGCTAAGAATCGATTAGTATAAGCTAACAACAATAAAGAAATAGCTGGAAACAGTAAAGCCGGTGTAGTTAAAGAGATTTCCATTCAATCTTACAAATTCATTTTCTTGAGTTCTGAAACTGCAAAATCCACTGCTCTTGCGGTCAATGCCATATACGTTAAACTTGGGTTTTGACAAGCAGAAGAAGTCATGGCAGCTCCATCTGTTACAAAAACATTTGGCACTTCATGCAATTGGTTATGCTTATTCAACATGGAAGTTTTAGAATCTCTACCCATTCTGGCAGTTCCCATTTCATGAATTCCAAAACCAGGAACAGCTGGCAAATTCACGGTTTCAATATTTTTACCCCCAGCCACTTCGAGCATTTCCTTGCCAGTTTTCACCATATCCTTACGCATTTGATGTTCATTTTCTTTAAACTCACAATCAATATGCAAAGTTGGTAAGCCCCACTTATCTCTTACATTTTCATTCAATGTTACTTGATTATCTTCATAAGGCAAAGTTTCACCAAAAGGCATAAAAGACATTTCCCAAGGACCGGGTTTCATTAAAGCATCTTTAAATTCAGCCCCAAATCCAGCTAACCTATTGCCGTAGCCCCAGCCTACTCTATTTCCTCCTCCTTGGAAACCATAACCTCTAATAAAATCAGGATGTTGTGACTTAATATTTTGAAAGCGAGGAATGTATATACCATTTGGTCTGTAGCCGGTATGATATTTATCATTAAAATCATCAAATTCAGCTTTGATATAGACCTCAAAATGATGATCCATCAAATATTTACCTAAAGAACCGCTTGTATTTCCCAATCCATCCGGGAAACGGTCACTTTTAGAATTCAGCATAATCCAGGTGGAACCTAAAGTAGAAGCACATAAGAAAATGACTTTTGCATAATACTCATGGTATTCATTGGTTTCAGCATCAATAATTCGTACTCCTTTTGCCTTATTGGTATTTTCGTCCAAAATCACCTGCTCCACTATGGAATTGGGCCTTAAAGTCATATTGCCAGTTGCAGATGCTGCAGGCAAAGTGGAAGCCTGACTGCTGAAATATCCTCCAAAAGGACATCCTCTACTACAAAGATTTCTGTATTGACATTTGGTTCTATTATGCTTGTTTTGGGTCAGATTTGCTGTTCTACCAATGGTCATAAATCGGTCATCCCAATTTTTCTCAATGGCTCCTTTCACTTTTTCTTCCACACAATACATATCCATAGGTGGCTGGAATTTACCATCAGGCAATTGTGCATAGCCTTCATTTCTACCCGAAATGCCTACAAACTCCTCTACTTTATCATACCAAGGCGCTAAATCCTCATAACGAATGGGCCAATCAACTGCAATACCATCTTTTGCATTGGCTTCAAAATCCATAGGGGCTAATCGATAACTTTGCCGCCCCCAAGTTAAAGACCTGCCGCCCACTTGATTTCCTCTTAACCATCGGAATTCTTTATCTTCCGGATGGGTATATGGATTTTCTTTATCATTTACCCAGAAATGCTTAGAACCTTCATCAAATGCATAAGTTTTGCTTTGCACATAATATTCTTCCTGCACTTCCTGAGATTCTTTCCCCCTGTGCTCAAATTCCCAAGGGGCTTTATTCATGGTAGGATAATCTTTGATATGCTCCACATTCCTTCCCTTCTCCAGCACTAAAGTTTTCAATCCTTTCTCACACAATTCTTTTGCTGCCCATCCGCCCGAAATTCCTGACCCAACAACAATGGCATCAAACTGATTTTTTTCCTTACTCATTCTTAAAAATAATTTCCTACTCTAAGTTTTTGATTTGATTTCATGGGTTCACAGCCTACCAATTGTGCAGGCACAGGTTGATAATCTAAATGCTTGGTCATAATTTCCTCTGAGGTGAAATAGCCTAAAAGTACCAATTCCTTAAGCATTAAAAAGAAAGGTTTTTTTTGAGGGGTGGAATCGAAAGACAAATGTTGAATTTCACTTTCCAATCCGTATAAAAAATCATATTGTTGTTGACTTTCAAGGTCTGTAAACAACTTACCACTTTTTGATTCACTATTTCTTTCAAGTTCTTCAAGACCTTTTAAAAACTGCTTTTGTTCATTTTTGCTATAAACTTCACCAACCATTTTATCAACAAATACATCCACACCAACATCTAATGCTCCTGGCGTATCTGTTTTTGGTAAAATCTGATTGGTTAAAGCTGCTACCAATAAAGCTTGTTGCTCATTAAAAAACTGAGGTTTCCAGCCAAGTGGTTTCTTGCTATCACATGATTGAATCATATGCATCAATAATGGTGAAGTAGCTGCAAAACCTAATGCTAAACCCGTTTTTTTAATCGCTTCTCTTCTGTTCATTCCCTAAATTTTCGATATCAAATTTAATAATAAGTAAGTTATTGTTTAGTTTCAAGCAATAAGAAACTAAATAAAAGAAAGTTTATATAAAAGGGAAATTAATGCTTCGAATATTCATAATGGTCGGTGTGCCAACGACCATGTGAAAGACAGTAGCACAACGCTACCCTGGTCGGTGGCACACCGACCAGTTTCAAGGCATTAATTTGACTAACAACAATAAGATAAAAAAGTAAACCATTATAATATGAGCAAGACATTAAAAATGGGCATGATTGGAGGCGGGCCAGGCTCCATGATTGGCGACATTCATAGAATTACTGCAACTGCATCCGGAAAGTCGGAATTGGTTTGTGGTGCATTCAGTTCTTCCAAGGAAAAATCCTTGGAAAAAGGAAAAGAACTTGGTCTTGATGAAGGAAGAATTTATGGCAGCTATGCCGAAATGATTGAGAAGGAAGCTCAATTGAATGAAAATGAAAGAATGGATTTCGTTGCCATTGTAACGCCCAATCATTTACATTTTAAACCTGCAAAATTAGCCTTAGAAGCAGGCTTTCATGTGATTTGCGATAAACCGCTTGCTTTTGATTATGCAGAAGCCTTGGAATTCCAAAAGGCTGTAGAGAATGCAAAAGGACATTTCGCCATGACTTATACCTATAGAGGATATCCACTATTGGAAAAAGCGAAAGAGCTTATTGATTCCGGACATTTAGGGGATATCAGAAAAGTGAAAGTTGATTATTCACAGGGTTGGCTTTCTCAGTTAATCGAAGCAGAAGGTCATAAACAAGCCAGCTGGCGGACAAATCCTGAAAAATCAGGAAAAGGTGGCACTATAGCCGATATTGGTACTCATGCTTTTAATTTGCTTGAATCTGTAAGCGGATTAAAAGTGAAATCGCTTATGGCAGATGTTTCCATATTGGTGGATGGGAGAAAAATCGATGATGATACGAATGTTTTATTAGAAATGGAAAGCGGTGCCAAAGGTTATTTATCTGCCAGCCAGATTTGCACAGGCGAAGATCAGGATTTGAGTCTTCATATTTACGGAAGCAAAGCAGGATTAGTATGGAATCATAATCAACCGAATTTGCTCACGACAAAATATCCTGATTTTAGAGAAGAGTCGATTAAAGGACTAGATCACGAAATTGGGGAAACTAGTGAAGTGAATATCCCGGGGCATTCTCCGTATTTCACAGAAGCTTTCCAAAGAATTTACGAAGGCTTTTTCGACACTATTTTAAATGAAAATAGTAAAAAGGATTTTGTGAAAGCTGGTATTGAGGATGGAGTTAGGGGAATGTTGTTTATTGAGAAAGCGATTCAGTCTTCCGATGAGAGGAAGTGGGTGGAATTATAAATCCTATGTAGATAAAAAAGATTTCTTCTGCCTGCCTTCGGCTGGTGGAAATTACTATCGCCTCTGGCGGATATTAGCTATAGAATGCCAATTTTTGCTCCTAAGGCAAGCAGTTATTCCGTGCCAGAGGCACATAGTAATAATCACCAGCAAGATGCTGGCGATAGGTGAGAATCTTGCCCACGGTCTGACGCATTGCGCATCTGACCGTTACTCGAACCGGGGTGATGCATGCCCATCTCTTCCGCATTCCTCTGGCGGATATTATCGATGAAATGCCGATTTTGCCGTTTAAAGCAAGCTGCTTATCCGTGCCAGAGGCACCAAGTAGCCCCATCGCCAGCCTAGAGACGCTAGCGATAGGAGGTTTGTTCAAGATTCTACTTTGCAACGGCAATTAAGCTATTTCATTAACAGCCTTCTTTAACCGGTATACACATTCAAAATAAAAACCATGCTATTATTGCTGGCAAATTTAGAAATTCCTGCCTCCGGCTGGTGGAAACTAATGCCGTCTCTGGCGAATTTTATTTCTTTGATTATGTAATTCTTTAAACTATCATTCCGTGCCAGAGGCACAAGTAAAAATCACTAGCCAGAGGCAAGCGATAGGACTTCATTTTAAACTTAATAACTATGCTCTCGACCTGCCTTAATTATAATTCCAATTTCCCACTCAATTTCACCCTCCTCTAAATTTTAAATCGTAATTTCACTTTTCAATTAAATAGAGCCTATTGGGCAATAACACGAGACAAACTTGCATCTATTTGATATTCAATACCAAATAATAAAATTTTGTGTAATTAATTATTAGATTCCATGTAAATAATGATAATGAAACCAACAGTAGACCCCAATAATTTTAAATTTTCTGAAGATATCCAAGTGCGCTGGACAGATCTAGATCCTTTGGCGCATGTCAATAATTCCATTTATATTCAATATTTCGAAATTGCCCGAGGAAGATATATGCTACAAGCATCTCCTAGCTGGGATTGGCATAAAGATATGTTTTTGCTCGCCAATATTAATTGTAGTTATTTACAAGAATTAAAAATAGGAATGCCGAAAACAAAGTGTTGGGTGCGCACCAAAGAAATGGGCAAAAAAAGCTTTGTTTTGGAATATATGATTACCACTGATGATAATACAGTTCATACAGTTGGAACTTCCATCCAAGTGATGTTTGACACGAAGAATAAGACCACTATTGAAATTCCCGAATGGTTAAGAAATGAGTTAATGGCTTATGAAAAAGAAGGAAGCATAGAAATAAAATAGATTTTAGCCTACAAATTGGCTTTAATTCAAAACTAAACAGTCCATCAAGTCGTTCTTTGTGAAAATTTGATAATACCATGATAAGAAATACCGCAATTGTAATCCTAAGCATACTATTCTTCGCTTGTGCCGCAGAAAATAAAAAAGCTGAAGAAAGTGCAACCGATTCTCAACCTATCCAAAATACTGCGGCTATAGATACTGCCTATTTTGCTGGTGGCTGTTTTTGGTGTGTAGAAGCTTCTTTTGAACAAATTAAAGGAGTAAAAGAAGCAGTCTCAGGCTATTCAGGTGGAGAAAAGGAAAATCCCACTTATAAGGAAGTAAGTTATGGAAGAACCAATCATGCTGAAGCTGTGATGGTTCTGTATGATTCTTCCCTTATAAATTATGAAACACTATTGGATATATTCTTTGTAGCACACGATCCTACTCAGCTCAACAAACAAGGGCCTGATGTGGGTAAGCAATACCGTTCTGCCATTTTCTATCGCAATTCAACTGAAAAGAATTTAGCTTTAAAGAAAATGAATGAATTGGATTCAAAATTTGATGATAAAATCGTAACTGAACTAACGGCTTTTACTAAGTTTTGGGAAGCTGAGGATTATCATCAGGATTATGAAAAGAAAAATCCTAATGACCGCTATATAGTGAATGTATCTAAACCAAAAATTGATAAGGTAGCAAAGGAGTTTAAGGATTTATTGAAATAAGTAACACTAGAATCTAGATTCTTTTTTTCTGCTATATAACAAATTTAATCTTTCCAACCGACACACCTGTAGTCCCCTCAAGGGGACAGTCTCACAGATTTTTTCTAGCAGAAAATAATAAGATTACCACTATTCTCTACTGTAGCAAAAATCCTGTTAACTCTATTAAAGTTCAGTTCAAAGACTGCGAGGACTTTATTATTGAATCTAGATTCTAGGATCTATACTAAATCAATTCCAAAACTTTCTCTGGTGGTCGTCCTACAACTGCCTTATCGCCATTTATGAAGATAGGTCTTTCAATTAATTTTGGTTCTGCTATCATGGCTTCAATCCACTTAGCATCATTAAAATCCTTGCCTTTGTACATTTCTTTGAAAACCTTCTCATTTTTGCGCAATAAATCTTCTGCCTTCATTTCTAATTTCTGAAGCACATCTTCTAATTCAGCATGAGTAGGGATATTTTTCAAATATTCAATAATTTCCGGGTCTATTCCTTTTTCTTGCAATAGTTTCAATGCCTCTCTGCTTTTTCCGCATCTTGGGTTATGATAAAATTTCATCGTTTTCAATTTTAAGTAAAGTATCTTATTTCTTTTTCGGAATTTATTTACAAATGTTTTAATAAATCGATTTTAAATTATGCTCTAGGATGAAATTCTTTTAAAGTCTGGCTTAAATAATCCCTATCCAAATGGGTATAAATCTCAGTAGTAGTGATGGATTCATGCCCCAGCATTTCTTGTACCGCCCTTAAATCTGCACCGCCCTCAATCAAATGAGTAGCAAAAGAATGACGGAAAGTGTGGGGACTTACATTTTTTCTAATTCCAGCCATTATGCATTGTTTTTTAATCATGGTAAAAACTGAAATTCGGCTAATAGCTCCACCAAAACGATTTAAAAACACAATATCTCTGGCTTCAGGCTTTGCCTTTTGATGAACCCTCACTTCATTAATATAAATCTTCAGTTGTTTGGCTGCCGATTTCCCCATAGGGACTAATCTTTCTTTACTCCCTTTTCCTATGATCCTTAAAAAACCTAAATCAAAATAGGTATTTGAAATTTTAAGATTGATCAATTCCGTAACTCGTAAACCTGATGAATAGAGAACTTCCAGCATTGTTAAATCTCGTTGACTATTGGCGGTACTACGGTCAATGGACGATATTATCTTCTCAATTTCTTCAAAACTCAAAACATCGGGTAATTTTCTACCTAGTTTTGGTGCCTCCAATAATTCAGCAGGATTGTCCTTAATAATATCTTCAAAAACTAAATATTTATAAAAGCCTTTAATGCCCGAAACCACCCTAGCTTGAGTATGCACCGTCATGCCCAATTCATTTACATATTCCAGAAAATCTTGCAAATCAGTGGAAGAAACTTCCAAAGGATCAACATTTCGATTGGAGATATCCAAAAACTGTTTTAGCTTTATCACATCATGAACATAAGCAGCCACAGTATTTTCCGCTAGCGAACGTTCCAATTGCAAATAATTTTTATATTCAGTTAAAAATATGTCCCAAGCCATAATCGAATGTAATGGATAAAAAGAGAATCATTATTATTAATGGTCCAAATTTAAACCTTTTAGGCAAAAGAGAGCCAGAAATATATGGAGCATCATCCTTTCAAGAGTTTTTTGAAAAACTGAAAGATAAAAATCCAGATTTTCAATTAGAATATTTCCAATCCAACATTGAAGGTGAATTGGTGGATAAAATTCAAAAGGCAGACGGTGAATTTGATGGTGTTTTACTTAATGCAGCCGCTTATACGCACACTTCTGTTGCTATACATGATGCAATTGGCACCATAGCGGTTCCTGTGGTGGAAATCCATATTTCCAATATTTATAAAAGAGAAGAATTTCGGCATAAAAGCATTATCTCCTCCAAATGTGTTGGCATGATTTCAGGATTAGGGTTGAAAGGATATCAGTTAGGTTTGGAATATTTTAAATAGAGCCTATTTGGCAATTACATGAGATAAATTTGTCCCGATAGCTATCGGGATTGATAATCAGTACCAACAATGAATATTTGTGATATTAATTATTAGACTTCATATAAAATAATTAAAAAATGAAAATAGCGATTATTGCCCACGATGGAAAAAAACCTGAGATGGTTTCCTTTCTTAATAAAAATAAAGATAAACTCAAGGAAATTTCTTTAGTGGCAACCGGAACCACGGGAAAATATGTAGAAAATACAGGCTTAAAAGTTGAGAAATTACTATCTGGTCCAATAGGAGGAGATGCACAAATTGCCGCATTATCAGCCGAAAAGAAATTGGAAATGGTGCTCTTTTTTAGAGATCCATTAGGAAAGCATCCGCATGAGCCTGACGTACAAATGTTGATGAGGATTTGTGATGTTCACAACATACCTATCGCCACTAATCCTGCTACGGCTCAATTGCTTATTGACGCTTTTTGGAATAAGCAGATGGGATAATGATTATTTAATATACACATTCAAATAATATAACTACTTAGCTATTAATGTATAAGATTTAATCACACCGGCTCCCCATCTAACTACTCCTTCTGGAAGGTGTTTTCACCTTCAAGTTTCGGTGATATTTCAGCGAATAAATGAAAAAGTTTGGGTGAAAACACCCAAACGGGGGTGTGGGTGAATCGCCACTAATCCTGCTACAGCACAATTGCTTATTGATGCATTTTGGAATAAGCAGATGGGGTGATCGATATTAAAGGTTGATCTCCTTATAATTAATTACATTTATTCGACATAAGCTATTGCTAAAGCATGAAGATTGTATTATATTTCAAATAAATATAAAATAATCATGCTATGGCTGAACGTGAATTTATTCAATCCGGAACAACCGGTCCCCGCTTAAAGTATATTTCCAAAATATTTAATAGCTATACAAGTGGTTGGTTAATTTCCGCTATACTTTTAACGGCTGCTTATGGATACTTCTTTCAGTACGATTATTTACAAGAAACTGGTCCAGTACAATTAGCACTCACCTTAGGTGGTGAATTTATTTTAGCACTCTTAATTACTGGATTAATAACATTATATATTTACGACAAAAGACAGACCGACACTCCTATTCAGCGGGTTTTTCCAGTTGTTATTTGGGGAAGGAAATTCTTAGTGAAAGTGGGGCCACTGTTGCGTCAATATTTATTCTCAAACGATCAGGAAGAAACACCTTTTAATAGAATCACAAGAAATTGGATTTATGCGACTTCTGCAGGAGTAAGTAATACAATAGGTTTCGGTAGCCAAATAGATATGGATAAAGTCGGCACTACACTTATTATGCCTGCTACTTTTACCAACACTAAATCCAAAACTGGAGATGAAACCGGGCACTTCTATAAAAAAGTTATAGGAGAGCATACTGGCGTTCAAACTTATACATTAAACCATTTTGTTCACATCAGCGCCATGTCTTATGGAGCACTTTCTTATAATGCACATGCCGCATTAAGTAAAGGAGCTAAAATGGCGGGAATTCTACATAACACTGGAGAAGGAGCTTTGGCTCCCTGCCATGAATATGGTGGAGCTGATCTGGTTTTTCAAATCGGCACAGCCAAATATGGCATTAGAACAGAAGATGGTGATATGGATGAAAGTTTACTGAAAGAAATGGCTGACCATCCTCAGGTAAAAATGTTTGAAATCAAATTGGCACAAGGAGCCAAACCAGGTAAAGGGGGTATGTTACTTAAAGAAAAAATCACAGCCGAAATAGCCCAGATAAGAAAAATCCCGATGGGTAAAGATGCTTATGCTCCAGCAAGACACAAAGAATTTTCTGATGTAGCAGGACTTTTTGATTTTATAGATAAGGTAAGAAAAATCACGAATAAGCCAGTAGGCATCAAAATGGTAATAGGTCATACCGTAGAGATTGAAGACATAGCCAAAAAAATGAAAGATGAGCCAGGAAGAGGACCTGATTACATCGTAATTGATGGCGGTGACGGTGGCACAGGTGCTTCTCCTCACGTTTTAAGTTCTTATGCTGGATTGCCAATGAAACAAGCATTAGCAGTTGCCGACTGGGCTTTAAGACATAATGGCGTAAGAGATAAAGTAGTACTTTTTGCCAGTGGTAAAATTGCCACTACCATAGACATATCCGTTGCCATGGCATTAGGTGCAGATGCCGTTTATATTGCCAGAGGATTTATGCTTTCTTTAGGTTGTATTCAAGCTTTGGAATGTCATACCAACTCCTGCCCTACAGGAATTGCCACTCAGAACAAAAAATTGCAAAAGGCATTGGATATAGAATCCGCAGCCAAAAGAATAGCCACTTATGCCGATGCACTATATAAAGAAACCCAGATGCTAGCAGAATCATGCGGCTATGAAAGCCCTAATCAAATCACAGCGGATGACATTATGGTAGTCACCTCGCCTGGTCATTTAGATTATCTTTCAGAATTGCAAGGAATTTCAGCCTTTGAAGCCAGTCAAGAAAGAAGATTGGCTAAAGAAAGAAATATGAGTGTTGGTGAAATGAAGATGAGGCGGGAGGAGGTTTGATTAAATATATGTTGTAAGCATTAATGGTTTACCGTGCTTTTGGCTTACTTAGACACACGCGACACGCGTGCGCTAACGGGGTTTGTTTGCCCCGTGTCAACCTCTTATCAATTGATCAATATTTATAAATCACCCCTAGTGTAGAATAATCCTCATTATTTATAAATGCAAATGAATCTGATTTATAGCTAAATTTTATCACGCTTATTTTAGAGGCACTTTCATTAGAATAATATACATATATAGGATCAAGATCATATTCAGTTGGATTGTACTTAGATGAACTTTGTCTAATCATTCTTTCAAAATTACCATGGAAAACATCAAAATTACTAGTCGTAATCGTTACAAATAATAATTGTTCTCCAGCATAATAAGTCTCAAGTATATTTATTACATGCCTAAATCCATCTTCTTGCAATGTAAACTTCATTATAGAATCATTGCTACCTATGAATTTAAAATCAATCTCAGTTAAAGCTTTATAAACAAACTCATCACCTAAAACCTTTTTTTTAAAGGCAATATTTCTTATTAACTTCTCTAATCCTTCAGCATCCGCCACCATTCTTTCGAACTCAAGCTTCCCTTCTGCCATGTATTTATCATAAAGAGCCTCACTATATTCCTGATCAGTTGAATTGCTTCTGCCAGAACTATTATTCCAGCTATTCCAATAGTAAACCCCATCACCTAAATCCATTACCCATCCAGAGTTTTGACCTTCAGCAATAGAAAAACTAAAAAAAAACACAGCAAGTAATGCTAATTTTCTCATTATCAAATGCATTCACATTTCATTCAAACCATCTTCAAAAGATATTATTTTTTTTCAAATCCTATTGAACTCAAATAATACATTTATTAAAGGTAAAAAATAGAAAATTTAATGATACAAACCGAATAATCTCTACTTTTTTTAGTAATTGATGAATTCACGCTCATTTGATTTATATTTTTGTTTTAGAACTAAAAATTAGAATTATGAAAAATTTCTCAGAATTATACAGTAAAGTATTAGAGACATACATCGAAAAGTTTGCAGTCCTTGAAAAAAATTGCGGAGTGGAGAGCTTAGAAAATATTGTTGAAGAAATAAGCTTAAATGATTTAATAAATCTTAACTACAATAGCTATTTACTTTACAACTATACAGAATGTAATAATGGAAATTTAACAGATTTTCCGAAGTCTCAGGTGAAAAAATTAGAATTACATTTATTTTCATTGATTGGAGAACTTAGAAACGCTATCGACCCACTTTATTTTCTGTATTATCCTGAAATAAAAGAAAAAATGTATTTATTAAGAGATATTGCAATGCGGGAAAGATAAGTAATCCAAATTATATATTTCCCAGCTGGAGAATATTTGTCGTCCCCACCTGTTGAAACCAACAGGAAAAAATAAAATAGCAACATATTAGTTCGCTGATTTTGAACAGGAATTCTATTTCATGTCTATTAAAAATTTTCACTATAGCATTTATTGCATTAGTGTCATCTATAAAATCATTTGTGCTTTTGAAATGTTTTAGATAATTAATGAAAGTATGAAGACTTGTTTCATTTATTTTAGCCATTTCAATTTGAATACTTCTGGCTAGGTTAACATTACTTTTTATAGAATACATAATATTATTTTTGTTGATTCACGGAAAGATAAATAACAAAGGAGCATACATGGGGAAAATCTTCTTTTTTTATTTTGGAGATTTAAGCGTGTATCTAGGCTTATGATTGAAGAATCACATCCGATAATATTTTTCTGATGTACACTAAATTTTCTGTTTGGTCTTTTTAAAATAGATTGTGGTATATGATCATTCTTTTTTTCTTTCACCTTTAAAAATCCAAGTAGTTAACCAAGAAAGACCAGTTATGATTAAGGCTACAATCCAATTATTAGCATCTTGTTCATTTAGATAATAAAAAGCAGATTCAAGTGTAGTTGCTACAAATATATAATAAAAGAATGTTACTACTACAAGGGCTATATTGCCATTTGACATATCAACACGCCAAATTTTAGTATAAACAAACCTGTAACTAATATATAGTAATATATAAAAGGAATAGATTGAGACAAACAGAATATCCATATGAATAGATTTTTTTGAATTAAAAGTAGTAAAATTCCACAAATTACTATTTCACTAAAATAAAGATTAAAAAATAAATTTATTTACTTTCTCAAGACTAAAGAAATATATGATGAAGGATATTTATTTCTAGAGACCCGTTAATATGTGTGTGACACCGAGGGCAATCTTGCTTGAGTCGATGAAAAAGACATTAATGGTGATGAGAAGATATTAAATAATTAATTCCTGTATTTTGTTTCAAACAGGGATTGTCTTAAATTGCTATTCTACTATTAGAATATATTATGAGATATTTTGTGATTTTTCTTGATTTAATTTTTTCAGGTTGTAAAGTGTATCTCCAAGTGGTAGATATTGATTCTAAAAATGTTCAGACAACAAAGGATGGGTACATATCAGAAAATTCAAATGTTGAAATAAATTATAATTACTGGACTAACCATGGATTGATGTCATTTAGATTGTTTAATAAATCAGACAAGCCAATTTATATTGATTGGAAAAAATCATCTTTTGTCAAAAATGATAATAAATACGATTACTGGATTAATGAAGAAGTTAGTGAAGTTAGTTATTACGGAAACACGGTATACAATAGAAATATATTCGATACAAATATTGATGTTTCTTCTTCCGTTTCAAACGGTGTATCTAGAACTAGTCGCCAAGAAAGAATTACATTTATCCCTCCAAAATCTTCAATTACAGTTTCAAAATTTTTAATAGTTCCTGAGCAATTTTTTAATATAGAAGAATATGGAAATGTAGAAGAAACAAAACTAAATGGTAGTGATGAAAAAATGACTGAAATACATGTTTCTGATTTTAACGAACAAGAATCTCCTATAACTTTTAGGAATTTTATTACATTCTCATTTACGGAGACTTTTGAAGAGGAATTTTACCTTGATGATGAATTTTATATTTCATCTATAAAGAAGATGGATTATAAACATTTTAAATATAAAGAAGATTTCTTTTCTGAGACATTTATTAGACCATACAAAAGCCCATCTAAGTTTTATCTTTACGTGTCGCCAATTGACAAATACCATTAATTTAATTGAGTAACTAATTGATTATTAAAGGTAAATATCCTATCGTATAAGCACGCGTGTCGTGTGTCAAGTTAAGCCTAACATCAAAAATCATAAACTTTATAAAAAGACTTAAATTAAACTTCCTCCCGCCTCATCTTCATTTCGCCCACACTCATATTTCTTTCTTTAGCCAATCTTCTTTCTTGGCTGGCTTCAAAGGCAGATATGCCTTGTAATTCGGATAAGTAATCTAAATGACCGGGAGAGGTAACAACCATAATATCATCAGCTGTGATTTGATTAGGACTTTCATAACCACATGATTCTGCTAACATTTGGGTTTCTTTATAGAGCGCATCGGCATAAGTGGCTATTCTTTTGGCTGCTGATTCTATATCCAATGCTTTTTGTAATTTCTTGTTTTGAGTGGCAATTCCTGTAGGGCAGGAGTTGGTATGACATTCCAAAGCTTGAATACAACCTAATGAAAGCATAAATCCTCTGGCAATATAAACTGCATCTGCACCTAATGCCATGGCAACGGATATGTCTATGGTAGTGGCAATTTTACCACTGGCAAACAACACTACTTTATCCCTAACTCCATTATGCCTCAATGCCCAGTCAGCTACTGCCAATGCTTGCTTCATAGGTAAACCAGCATAAGAACTCAAAACGTGAGGAGAAGCACCTGTGCCACCGTCACCACCATCAATTACGATGTAATCAGGTCCTCTGCCAGGCTCATCTTTCATTTTTTTGGCTATGTCTTCAATCTCTACGGTATGACCTATTACCATTTTGATGCCTACTGGCTTATTCGTGATTTTTCTCACCTTATCAATAAAATCAAAAAGTCCTGCCACAGATGAGAGGGGAGGAAGTTTTAAAATAATGTTCTCGCCTACTTTAGGCTGAAATTTCTACTTTGGCTTGATTTTACTTATATAGACATACATACGCAATATTCGCTCTCTAACGAGTAATACCAAGTTATAAAAATTTAGTAGTTTCATTTTCTATTTATATAAACATGTTATGAAAAAAAATTTTAGTCAAATTAGAAAGAATACCCGATTACTATTTTGGATATTGCCAATATTATTAATTTTAATTCCATTTGTTTTTTATAAAGCACTTCTAGCAAATGAAGCAACTATATGGCTTTTTAATATACCAGAAGAAAATCTATTAGAGTTTGATAAAATCTCAACTACAATACAATTAGGGTTAACATGTGCAACTGCTACACTTTTAATCTTAAATCTAATTCAGCAGAAATTAGAGTTTTTAGACATTAATGAAGCTTCCTTGAAAGCAAATGATTTACAAGTCATATTATTCGAAAAAAAAATAATTGACAGAAATCTTACTGAATTGAAATCACGAAACAAAGCACAGTTTATTTCTTATTGTCAAAATACTTTTAATCTTTTCTTAGCAATAAATAGGCGTGATGGCTTGGCGGATAGCACACAATTAATAAATCAAATTATTAACAATCCTAATGAATACCATATTGATATTTTAAATCATATCATTCAGTTTAATAATAAATTAACAATTCTAGAAGATAAATTAAGTGATAATAAGTCATTGTATCTTTTTATAGATTCAATAGGTATTGAGTTGATGGAATTACTTTTCGTGATGTATCATAAAGAATCTAAGGAAGCATTTAATAATCATAATGCAGCATATTTGGGTATTTATGAACTTGAATATTATAAGAAGTTAGAATATATAATTAATAATACCAGTTTGATGAATCAATTAATCAACAATTATTTCGAAACTATTTCCATAGAAAACTTATCGAACAATTTAAAAAGGAATTTGAAAGAGGACAATTAAAAA
Source organism: Bacteroidota bacterium (assembly GCA_051747245.1). GTDB lineage: Bacteria > Bacteroidota > Bacteroidia > Cytophagales > Cyclobacteriaceae > Marivirga. The sequence continues at coordinate 317 of JBNJFX010000063.1, read as the reverse complement.
GGGATTTGAGACTTAAAGAAACCAGTCGTTGGCGCACGAGTGCCACGCCTGCCAACCTACTTCTTCAAAAATTCATCCCAGCTGGCGCACGCGTTTTCGCGTGTGTCCATCTCCAAAAACCATATCAACTAATTTACAAAATCAATCTCCAAAACACCCTTTCCTCCACTATAATCAATTGCACTGCTATATTTCCAATGGTGTGCCTCATTTACAAAGTATCCGTCCGAGCAAACCATACCTGTTAGCCTAGGATAGAAGTTGTTTTTTAGCTATTAGTGGTTTTTATATTTCTCCCAGTTGTTGGGGAGCAGTTG
>JBNJFX010000062.1:0-19119 GCA_051747245.1 Bacteroidota bacterium | reverse complement strand
TAATATTGCTCATGAGGGGTTATTTTGTTTTTGTGTCAACCCAAAATTAATATTTTGGGATAAAACTTTAACCCCTCTCTTTTATTTAGGACGGTATTGGCTTTTTATCATATAAGAATGGCATTAACTGTTTCCAACTTTTGCCCCTTTGGTTTTTTTACTCAACCTTTTGCATGAAAAGCCCACAGAAATAAAAACACATCCAAGAGTAAATAATTTGTCCGTTCTGTGGTAACATCGTGCTTTAATTTGTATATTCAATTTATCCTCTTCCCTACGGCTAGTGGTAAATAATACCACCACTTTCGGGTTTTATTTTCAATTGTTTTGCAGCGAACAATTATTCTATGCCGAAAGGTGATAGAACTACAATTTTAATCCCGTTAATGCAAATCTAAACACTATTTGTGGCAGGTAATTTAAACCTCAGTCAATTTCCATTTCCCTCTTTTGAACCAGATAATTGAAATTATCGCTAAAAGTGCAAAGGCAAAAACGATTCCGAGATATACGCCATCTGAACCTAAGCCTAAATCATTTGCCATAAAATAAGCCAGTGGAATTTGGAAAAGCCAGAAACACACAAAATTGATGATAGTTGGGGTTTTGGTATCCCCAGCCCCATTGAAAGCGTGGCTCAAAACCATTCCATAAGCAAAGAAAATATAGCCAAAACATATATAGCGAACTGCTTTAATCGCTTCATTTTTCACTGCCTCCACATCAGTAAAAATCCCGACAATTTCATTTGAAAAGGCATAGAAAATCAAGGAAACAGAGAACAGAAAAACCACATTATAGCGTGCTGCTAACCAAACTGATTTCTCTGCTCTATCAGGAAGCTTAGCTCCCAAATTTTGCCCAACTAATGTAGCAGCGGCATTACTAATTCCAAATGAAGGGAGAATAGTGAAAATTATAATTCTTAGTGCAATGGTATAGCCCGCCAATACCTCACTACCAAAGTTTGATATAATTCTTACCAAAAATATCCAACTAGCTGATTCAATGAGAAACTGACCTACACCTCCTGAAGCAATTTTTATAAAACGGGTAATGATTGGAAAATCAAGTTTAATATGTTGAAAGGAAACCCTAATAACTCCAGTTCCTTTTAACAAATGGTACAATTGATAAAAAACACCAATACTCCTACCAATAGCTGTTGCCACTGCTGCACCGGTTACGCCCATGGCGGGAATTGATCCCCAGCCAAAGATAAATAGCGGATCGAGCAGCATATTGAGAATATTACTGATCCATAAAGCACGCATGGCAATTGATGCATTTCCAGCTCCACGGAATATTCCATTGATCAAGAACAACAACATGATAGTTCCATTGCTGGCAAATAAGATTTTTGTGTACCATCTGCCCTCTTGTATCAAATCTTCTTCACCGCCCATTAAGCGTAAAACATCCTCACCGTATATAAAGCCTACAACACCTAATATCACAGAAATAGTGAGCGTTAAAATGATTGATTGAACGGCTGTGTGGGAAGCTTCCTTTTTCTTTTTCTCTCCTATTCTTCTGGCAACCATGGCTGTTGCTGCCATGCTTAAGCCAATTCCCAAAGAATAAACTATGGTGATTACGGATTCCGTCAGTCCAACAGTAGCCACAGCATTGGTGCTAACTTGCGCCACAAAAAACACATCCACTACTGCAAAAAGTGACTCCATCACCATTTCCAAAACCATGGGAACTGACAATAGAATAATAGCCCGACTAATTTTTATGTTAGTCAAATCTTCATTTGTGCCTTTTATGGCATATTGAAGAAATAAGACATACTTTCGGATTCTTTGGAGCATTTATTTTTTTGTCAAAAAGTAAAATTAATTGAAAGAAAGCATTTATTTACTATAATTTATATTGATTAGTTTTAAGTATTTTATCAGTTAAAAGATAATTTATTTGCAAATTTCAGCTTTTTTTTTAGCATTGAACTTAATTAGTTAGTTTAACCAAAAATTTAAGTATTATGAAAATTCAATTCAAAACATTACTTGGTGTATTAGTCATTGCTGGAAGTACGCTCTTTATCGGAAACAACTCTAATGCAAGTTCTGGATATGATGGTATTTGTTGCCAAAGACTTAGTGGGAGTTGTGAACATCCTAATGGAATGACTTTTGAAAAATCCACTTGGATATCAGGTTCATCAACTTGCACAGGTCATGAAGAAGAAGATCCAACTTTAGAAGGATAATATTTTTTCATACATTATTCGGTTTGCTAAAAAAATATATTTAGCAAACCGTTTTTTATTTCAACTAAAATTAAATTGAATTGATAAATTTAAAAAACTTTAAATATCACTGTCTATTATTTTTTGTCTTATTGTTTTCTTGTAAAGACGCTGAGGTTCTTTCCAATTCTGAGTCTAGTCTTTATTCTATAAAAAAGATAGAATATAATGATTTTGAAAAAGAAAAAAATCTTGTTGGTAAGAAATTAAAAATTCCTCAATTACTATATCCAGAATTAGTATTAGCATTAAATGATTATTTGGTAGTATCGGAAACTCAAAGTGATACACTTTTCCATATTATTGATAAATCCAATTATAATTACATTAGAAAAACGGGTAAAGCAGGTATTGCTCCCTATGAATTAAACAATGCCAGTATTTTGTTTAAATCAGAAACAGGAAATCAATTTTGGGGTTATTCTTTATCGACCAAAACATTAGCAAAGTACAATGCTATAGATTCCATTTCTACATCAATAGAAGAAATCAAACCAAAAAATGATGAGATGTATTTGGCAAGTACAATCGTACCAAGTTCGACTCATTCATTTTTATCAAAAAGAACTTCAGGGGATGAGAAATTTGTTGAATTTGACTTTAACGGAAAAATCCTCAATACTTTTGATAATTGGCAAAATATGCTGAAAAAGGAAGATATTCCATCCAATGTTATTTCCTCATTATTTCAAGGAAAATTAATAACGAATGAATCTAAAAGTCATTTTGCTTTAGCTTGTTTGGATGTGGATGTTTTGGAGATTTTGGATAAAAGAACTGGGAAAATTACATCAGTTAGAGGGCCAGTACATCATGTACCTGAATTTACAGTTGATTATTCTGCAGGTTATCCCATGTGTGCTTTAGAATTAAAAGATGTAATTTACAAATATGTAGATGCACACATCTTTAAGGATAAAATATATGCGGCTTTTTCAGGTCATTCATTCCAAACAATAGATATTAATCAAGAAGATAAAATGAGTGAACAAATATTTGTATTTGATTTGAAAGGAAATCCGTTAACAAAATATAATCTTGATCAATCTATGCATCATTTTACTGTTGATGAGGACAGAATTTATGCCATAACCTATGATGAAAATCCGGGTCTTGTTGTTTTTGAGCTTTAATAGCCAAGCCTGTAAAAATTAATACCCTCATAATTCATATCTAAATAAAATTGCTGTAATTAGTAGTATTAAACCTTAATCAAATGAGAAACTTACTAATTGCACTTTCTATTTTATTTTTAATGATAAACTGCACCCAAACCCTTGAAACCTATGAAAACATAGATTGGCAAGGTCACCGAGGAGCCAGAGGTACTTACCCTGAAAATACTTGGGCTGCATTTCAATATGCCATTGACCAAAATATGACTACTTTAGAAATGGATGTGGTCATCACCAAAGATGAAAAAGTGGTGGTTTCTCACGAGCCATACCTCAACCATAAAATTTGCTTGGATTCATCTGGAAACCAAATTGCTAAAGCAGAAGAAAAAGATTGGAATATTTATAAAATGACTTATGAGGAATTGGAAAAATGCGATTGTGGAAGTATTCGAAATCCTGATTTCCCACATCAAAAACAAGTGAGCTCTCCAAAGCCATTGCTTTATGACATCATCAAAAAAACCATTGAATATTGTGAAAAAGAGGGTAAAGAACTCCCATATATGAATGTAGAAATCAAATATGAGGGTGGTAACCAAAAGCAATTCCATCCGGAAATAGCAAAATTCAGCGACTTAACATATAATGTTTTGGATGTTAATTATCCAAAAGAAAAATGGAACATACAGTCTTTTGATTTTGACGTTTTAAAATACTTCCATAAAACCTATCCTAAAGTTCCATTAGCTGCTCTTGTTGATAAAAGTGGTGCTTGGGAAAAGCAATTTGAAGAATTAGGGTTTACTCCTGAAATATACAGTCCTGATTTTCAATTGGTAAACAAAAAGATGGTAACTAGCCTTCATGAAAAAGGAGTGAAGATTATCCCCTGGACAGTAAATGAAGAAAAAGACGCTGCAAGATTGCTCAAATTAGGAGTTGATGGCATCATAACAGATTATCCAGATTTAGCCGACAATTTCCGCAATAATCCTTAATTTTGCCTTGATTTTAGAGATTAGAATGGTTGGTGTGCCACCAACCATGGAGCAATTTTCCCTGGTCGGTGGCACACCGACCAGTATAATAAGTTAGTTAAACCTAACAAGTTTCTATTATTAAATGAGAGAGATCTCAGATTTACTAATTCCTAATTATTAATTACTAATTAACTATTATGTCCAACAAAAAATATGATGTCTACGGAATAGGAAATGCCTTAGTGGACATTATCACCGAAGTTTCAGAAGAATTTGTACTTAAAAATAAAGTAGAAAAAGGTGTGATGACCTTAGTGGAAGAAGAGCGCCAAGCAGAATTGCTCAACTCCATGAAAATCACAGAAGAACATATGCAAGGCGGGGGCTCTGCTGCCAACACTTTGGTTGCTGCAAGTCAATTTGGTGCCAAAGGATTTTATTCTTGCAAAGTAGCCAATGATTTAGAAGGCATTTTCTTTTTAAATGATTTAAAGGGGAATGGTATTGATACCGTTTTGACTCCTGAAAGTGCACCTGTTGGTACAACTGGAAAAGTATTGGTGATGACCACACCTGATGCAGAGCGAACCATGAATACTTTCTTGGGCATTACAGCTGATTTTTCTGAAAAGGAAATTCATGAATATGCGCTTAAAGATTCTAAATATTTGTATTTGGAAGGCTACTTGGTGACTTCTGAAAGTGGACTCGCTGCCATGAAGAAAGCCAAAAAAATAGCAGAAGATAATGGCGTAAAAACAGCCCTTACATTTTCTGATCCTGCAATGGTGAAATATTTCAAAGAACAAATGGAATCGGTAGTGGGCGCAAGTGTTGATTTATTATTCTGCAATGAAGAAGAAGCTGCTTTATTTACTGGAGAAAATGATCCAGATACTATTCGAGAAGAATTGAAGAAAGTAGCCAAAAGATTTGCCATCACCCAAGGTAAAAACGGTGCAATTATTTATGATGGAGATACCTTTATCGATATAGAGCCATACCAGGTAAAAGCAGTGGATACCAATGGTGCAGGTGATATGTTTGCCGGTGCATTTTTATATGCCATCACAAATGGGCACAGTTATGCTGATGCAGGAAAATTGGCTTCATTGGCAAGTTCTAAAATTGTAACACAATTTGGTCCGAGATTAACCTGGCCAGATGCGAAAGAGATTTTGAATAAATGGAAAGGGGAATAATTAAGAATTACGAATTAATAATTAGGAATTGAGGGTTAAGATTCATTACAGATGATTGGAAAATTTTCTTGATTCTTAAATCTTAATTCTTGAATTCTAAACTAAAAGCCTTTGGAAGAAATTCTGGAGGCTTTTTTGATATATTTCCAAGATGAACTAAAATCTTACAAGAATCCTTATATTTGTATAGGACTAATCAATTTGATTATGAAACAAATAACACTTAATATTCCAGATGACAAATATCAATTTTTTATTGAATTGATAGATAATTTGGGTCTACAAGAAGTGGTAAATAAAGATATCTCTTATAAAAAAACAGCTGACAAGGAAAATAAAAAAGATGGAAATAGTGCATCAACTCTTAGGGGAAAATTGAAAATAAACAATAATCAACTAAACGATTTTCAAAAGCATGTAAAAAATAGTAGAGAAAAATGGCAAAGGGATATTTAATGGATACCAATGTTGTAATTGATTATTTGAGCAATAAGCTTCCTGAAGAAAATGCTAAAATAATAGATAATATTTCACTACAAATTTCAGTAATCACACGGATGGAACTCTTAGGTTGGCCAAACGGAAGTGAAGATCAAATCAATATATTAAAACAATTCATAGAATCTTCTAAAGTAATTAATTTAGAAGAGGAAATAATAGTTAAAACAATTGAATTATTTAAATTTAATAAAATCAAACTTCCAGATGCAATTCAATTATTGCAGCTACTGCATTAAGCAAGCAGCTAACCTTAATGACAAGAAATTTAAAAGATTTTCAAAACATTGAAGAGCTTGAGGTCATTAATCCCCATCAATAAACATCAATACTTAGATTGGCTATCAGATTTTAAGAATAAATCAACCCTAAATTCACACACTTTTAAGATCCAAGGGATATTAATAACAAAAACCAAAATATCCCCTTTTATCCCCTCCAAAAACCATCTTCAAAATTTAATTTAATCCTTCTTTACAGATGTAATATTTGTATTATATTCGCACTTAATTTACAAAAATAGTTCAATTTAAAACAATCAACTTATGATGAAAAGACTTATAATCGGGTCTTTGTGTTTATTGATGTCTTTTGGCTCAATAGCACAAAAAAAGGAGATCGAATTTACTGAATTCGATTTAGATAACGGAATGCATGTTATTTTGCATCAAGATAATTCTACCCCAATAGTGGTAGTTTCCGTAATGTACCATGTAGGATCAAAAAATGAAAATCCTGAACGTACAGGTTTTGCCCATTTCTTTGAGCATTTATTATTTGAAGGCTCTAAAAATATTGAAAGGGGCCAGTTTGACAAATATATTACGAATGCCGGGGGTGTGAACAATGCCAACACCTCAAATGACAGAACTTATTATTATGAAGTATTACCTTCAAACCAATTGAAATTAGGCTTATGGCTAGAATCGGAAAGATTGATGCACGCTCAAATCCAAGAAATTGGAGTAGAAACTCAACGTGAAGTGGTAAAAGAAGAGAAAAGACAAAGGTATGACAACCAGCCTTATGGAACTATTTTACCGGAAATCATGAAAAGGGCTTACACTGAGCACCCTTACAGATGGACACCAATTGGTTCATTAGAACATTTAAATGCTGCTTCATTAGATGAATTCGTAGAGTTTTATGAGACTTTCTATGTTCCTGAAAATGCTACAATATCTATTGCTGGCGATATCGAAATAGATGAAGCAAAAAAATTAGTAGAGGACTATTTCGGGCCGATCCCAAGAGGTGGCAAAGAAATTCCAAGACCGGACATAGTTGAACCTAAGCAAACTGAAGAAGTTCGCGACACTGTTTACGACAATATTCAGCTTCCTGCTGTAATTCAAGCTTATCACATGCCAGCACAAGGAACGGAAGATTCTTATGCTTTGGAAATGTTGAGCACTGCGCTTTCTGGAGGTCAGTCAGCTAGAATGTACAAATCATTGGTAGATGAGCAGCAAAAAGCATTGCAAATTGCCGCAATCCCTTTTTCATCTGAAGATCCAGGTTTGTATTTACTTTTCGGATTGCCAACAGTAGGTGGTGATATAAAGGAATTGGAAGAAGCTATGGATGCCGAAATCAAGAAAGTTCAGAAGGAATTGATTTCTGACAAAGAATTTCAGAAAATCAGAAACCAAAAGGAAAACGACTTCATTTCAGGCAACAGCCGAATGGCGGGTATAGCTGAAAGCTTAGCCAATTACCATGTATATTATGGTGATGCTAACTTAATCAATAAAGAGATTGATCGATATATGAAAGTGACCAAAGAAGATATAAAGCGAGTAGCAAATGAATATCTTACTGAGGAAAACCGAGTGGTATTATATTATTTACCAAAATCTCAACAAAACCAATAAGTCCTTCACTTAATAATTGAAAAAAGATGATTAAAAAGATATATATAAGTTTCGTTCTCACCCTGATTGCAAGTGTTACTTATGCGCAGGTTGATAGAACAAAAGCCCCGGAACCTAGTCCGGCAAAGGAAATAAATATAGGAGAACCTACTACTTTCACTTTAAAAAATGGTTTGAAAGTTTTTGTGGTAGAGAATCACAAATTACCTAGAGTAGCTTTTTCTTTAACATTTGATCGTGATCCTGTTTTAGAAGGCGACAAAGCCGGCTATGTAAGCATGGCTGGCCAAATGTTGATGAAAGGAACCGAAAACCGTACAAAGGCGGAATTAGACGAGGATATTGATTTCATTGGCGCCAATATCAACACTTCTTCTTCTGGTATGTACGCAACTTCATTGACGAAGCATCAGGATAAGTTACTGGAACTGATGAAAGATATCTTATTCAATCCTTCATTTCCAGAGGAGGAGTTAGACAAATTGAAAAAGCAAACTTTATCAGGCTTGGCTGCTTCTAAAGATGATCCAAATGCAATTGCTTCCAATGTAAGAAAGAAATTAGTTTATGGCGATAATCATCCTTATGGAGAATTTGAGACTGAAGAAACAGTAGAAAATATAAGTTTAGACGAAATCAAAGATTATTACAATTCTTTTTTCAAGCCTAATATTGGCTACTTGGCAATTGTTGGGGATATCACTCCTAAAGAAGCTAAAAAATTAATCAAAAAGAATTTTAGTGATTGGGAAAAAGGTGAAGTACCTACAGCTGAATATGAAATGCCTACTCCTCCTGAAGAAACTTATGTTGCTTTAGTGGATAGAGAAGCTTCCGTTCAATCCGTTGTTAATGTTGCTTATCCGGTTAACCTGCCAATTGGAAGTGAGGATGTAATTTCTGCCAGGGTTCTTAACCAAATATTAGGCGGTGGTTTCTCTTCTAGATTGATGCAAAACCTGAGAGAATACAATGCATTTACTTATGGAGCCCGATCTTCTTTAAGCACTGATAAATTAGTGGGGAATTTCAATGCAAATGCAAGCGTCAGAAATGAAGTAACCGATAGTGCTGTAAATGAATTTATGGCTGAACTGACGAAAATAACCGAAGAAGGCGCAACACAAGATGAATTGGATGCTGCCAAAGCTTCTATTTCTGGAAGTTTTGCCCGTTCATTGGAAAGCCCTCAAACTGTGGCTTCATTTGCCATAAACACAGCTCGATATAATTTACCTAAAGATTATTATGCAAACTATTTGAAAAATTTGGAAACCGTTACTTTAGAAGATGTGAAAGCAGCAGCTCAAAAATACATCTTGCCTGAAAATTCGAATATTTTAGTAGTTGGCAAAGGAGAAGAAATTGCTGAGAAATTAGAGCGCTTTGGTGAGGTAAAATATTTTGATAAAAAAGGAAATGAATACGATCCAAATGATAAAGCTGCAATGCCGGCCGATTTAACAGTTGAAAAAGTTTTCGAAAACTATTTTGAAGCCTTAGGCGGTAAAGATAAAATTGAAGCAGTTGAATCAATGAAAACTGTTTATACTATGAGCATGCAAGGTCAAACCCTTACTTTCACCGAGATTAAAGACAACCAAAACTACTTACAAGAAGTAGGAATGGGAGCTATGGTGATGAGCAAAGTATTGGTCAATGATGAAGGGGTTAAAGCAATGCAGCAAGGACAAGAAGTGCCTTTACCTGATGAAGCTAAAGGTAATTTAAAATCCAATGCTAAAATATACCCTGAATTGCACTATGAAGAAATGGAAATGACTACCGAGCTAACAGGTGTAGAAAATGTAAATGAAAAACCTGCTTATGTTGTAAAAATAACTACACCATCAGGAAAGGAATCAAAATCATTTTTTGATACTGAAAGCGGACTAAAAGTTAAAACTTCTGCAACACAGCAAGGTCCTCAGGGTGAAATGACCGTTTATGAAGAATATAGCAACTTTGAAGCTGTTGAAGGAATTATGGTTCCTAAGAAAAACTTAAAATTCCAAGGGCGACCATTAAATACTGAGTTGCAATCTGCCGAATTCAATATTGAAATTAAGGAAGATACTTTTAAATAAGTAGCATTTCTATACATTAAAAAAAGCCTGAAAGTGGATTTATACTTTCAGGCTTTTTTTTATAATTCGTACAGCTTTACAACTTGAATTCTTACTCATCAAAACCAGGACGAATAAATTTCATAGCATCTGGAAATTCACTATTTACCATTTTCTGAAGTTTCTGTAAGAGTGCTAAAAGAGGAAGCATTTCATCCTGATGCTCTGGGAAAAGCCTTAACAATGTACCCCAAGCAGCAATGGATCTTTCAATTGAAATCAAGGTGATTTTTGCTGTGCCATTATAACTTCTTTCTTCTGGTGGAAATTCTGTGTCCTCAAATTCTGTATCCATATTTTCCATCATCAATCTGTGACATTTAGCAGCAATAAAAAACATATACCATCTGATGACTTCAACAGCATCCTTGAACTGATATAGATTATTATTCGCCTCTTTTTCCAGACCTAAATCGAATTTCTCCACCTCAGAATCCAATTTACTCTGGATAAATTTCGAATCTAATATTCGTTCGCATTCTTTTGGGTATTGCCTTGCCATTTTGGATATTGGGTGGTTCTCACCTTCCAAGCGTTGCTCCTCCTTTTCTTGATTAATTCTGTCCCATTCTTCATCTGGTATAGCATTTAAATCTATGCCCTTTTCCTTGGCTAATTCATCTATTAATTCAATGGATTTGGTGAACTGCTCTTGTACTCCCTCCCAAAAATCAGGCTTTATTCCCTTTTGCTCTTGTTCAATTAATTCAATTTCATGCTCACCTACTGCACAACGAGCTATGAAAGGGCATTTTTCACACCACCTATCACACCAATTATGGATTCCGGGGATATTTTCTTGATTAGACATTTTTAAAATTCATTAAAAAAATACAAATCGAAACTTTCTAAAATACCTAAGCAATTATTTATCTATGCTAAATTAGTCTGATAATCTTACCATAATTAATTTTAGCTTTATTTATAATTGGCTCCAAATCAAAAAGTCACCTCATTACCGAGGATGCTAATCCTAATAACTACCGCTTGAAATTTAATCTTATTTAATTTCAAGCAATGGAGGTTTTAGCTTTTCCTAATTCAAAAATAACAATTCGAATTTTAAAGAAAAACAATATAGTTTTGGGTTTTATAGCTTGGAAAAAATCAATTCACACTTAAGTATATTGTTAGTTCAGAATTATCGGTAACTATACCATAACTGATTGATTGTACATTTATTTTAATAAATATGACCCAACTAATAAAAAAACTGTGTATTATTAAAAAATAATAAAAATTTACTTAATCAAATCCAATTATGAAAAAACTAACCCTTAACCATTACATCTATTTAATTACCTTGACAATTTTTGCTAGCTCCTGTGCTACATCTAACATCACATTTAATGAAGTTTACACAACTGAGCTCCCAGGAAAGCAAAACAGCAATGCTTTTTTTAGTGAACATGACAACCGGTTTCTTGGAGTAGAAGATTCAAAAGTGCTAGGTTCAGTAAGTGACAGAAAGTTTACTTTACTGAATATGGAAAGTGGTGAAATCATTTATAGCAAATCCGCCAAAGAATTTGGTGATGTAAAAGCTGTTCCGGCTTACCGTTTCAATTACGATCAAGGTGTAATTATATTCATATCAGGAGGCTTAGCAAACAGATCAATTAACGCCTTTGATATAGAAACACAAGAAGAGTTATGGAGCATTTCCAGATCGGATAAAAAATACAAAGAAATCAATGGGATTGATTTCAATTGGATGGGTGGATTCGCTCTTGAAATAGATAATAAATTTGTAATGCATAATGCCCGAACTGGTGAAGTCATTTGGGAATATGATAATAGTAAATTTGATGTGCTTAAAGCTATTGATAGCGGAAATGAAAATTTCATTCTAATTGAAGAAGAACAACGAATATTACTTTCAAATAATGATAAACTAGCTTCTTTTGACATAAAGAAAGGTGAAATAAGCTGGGTTTTAGAGGGTGAGTTTGGCAATTTCCAAGAATCCGATATTCTATTTGATAAAAATAAAGGATTATTTTTTGGGCCTCAGGGAGCTTCCACAACAAAGAAAATTGGTGAGGATATGATGCAAAATTCTACTGGGTTAAGTAGAATGGCGGGCAGAGCAATAGTAGCTTCAGAATCAGGAATACAAGACAATCCTTTATACTATATCGATTTAGTAAATGGTGAGCTACTATGGGAAACCACTTTTAAATCTTCTGGTCAGACCTACCCTATTTACTATGAAGACATCATAATTTTATCAGATTTAATGACCTATGCCCTAGACGAGAAAACAGGAGAAGTTTTATGGCAAACTGTGAGCGAGGACCGACTGGATAAAGAAGAAAACAGAAGGTTGGTTTCAGAATTCACACCTTTTAAGCTGGATGCCTCGAACAGAACTGCAAATGATAATATTATTGTTGATGATAATATATTTGTTGTTCACTCTACTATTTTTGATGATGGCGGTGACAAACAAGCTGTATCTTTCAAAAGACTGAATATAAGAACCGGGGAAGAAATTTGGGTTTCGGAACCTGAAAGAATAACAGTCAACAATTTCTTCTTTAAAAACAGCAAACTATTCATTCAAACCTCAAACAGAAGGCTTTTTGAAAATGGCGAAATTAGAGCTTTGGATGCAGGAAGTGGCAAAATGCTTTATGAAATAGAAAATAAAGCTTCCGTTATTGGCTCTTATATAACTGATTATCATGTTCATTTGAAAGATATCGGCATGACATTATCTTCATTTGATATCAATACAGGTGAAAAAGTAAATATCAAAACTCCTATGCCATTAACTTACTCACTAGAACCAGTAGGTGACAAGCTTTTCGGAAGATTTGGTTCCGCTTTTGGTAGTAGTACCATGGTCGCATTTGTGAATGCTAAAACGTTTGAAGTGAATAGAAAAGTCGAAGTTCCTTTTAACCCTTCAAATAAGATGGTAAGAGGTGATTACTTATATTTATACAATGATTCAGATGCTTACAAATCATTATTAGCAGTAGATTTTGATAATGCCAAAACAAGAGGATATTTCAAAATTGACGGCAGTGGTAAAATTCAAACCACAACAAATGGGCAATCGAATCCAACAATGCCAGATGTTCATTACTATGTGACTGAGGATGGAAAGAATATTTACCTAGCCGAGGGAACAACTTTTAAGAAATTAGCTCTAACTGATTAATTAATAAATGGGGTAGCTATCTTTTGGCTACCCTGTTTGCTTATTTCTTGGAATGTGGTTTCTATTCTAATTTTGAATAAAATGTTTTATTGCTCCTGATACTAATTCGGAATTTACCTTTTCAATAGGATGTTGACAATTTGGGAAAACTTGTAATTGCCCGTTGGAAAAAGCTTTATAAAAAGCAACCGTTTCATCTAGACTCACCATATTATCCTTGTCTCCCAATCCTAAGCGGACAGGTAAATCGATAGTTGAAATATTCTCTTTAGTTAAAATTGGGTTTATGCCTAACTCAATCATCATTTCCGCAGTTTGCACACAAAGATGATTCCAATTTTCTCCATGCAAGGATTCCAATTGTTTTGCAAATTGAGGGACTTTTTCCTTGATCTTTTCAGGATTCAACATTTTGCTTTCTTTTTCTGCTTGTTGTGGATTCCAGTCCAGCTTTGTGCCTAAAGTCATGATACTATCAAAATATTCAGGCTTCTTTTGTGCCAAAGTAAGTGCCACATATCCGCCCATACTAAATCCAAAAACATCTGCAGATTGAATTTTATACTCTTGATAAAGAGCATCTAAATCATTTACCAAATCATTCATATTGAAGCTAGAATCAGCTTCTGCCCTACTACCATGCCATTTGAAATCAGGCACAATCAAATTAAAATCCTTTGGCAAATGTGGGATTAGAGCATCAAATGATTTAGAACTTCCTAAGGCTCCATGTAAAAGGACAAGATTTTTTTTACTCATAATATGCTTAATTATCTATTTCTAAATTTTCAATGCTTAATCCTTACTTACAAATAACCTGCAATCCAATAGGCGCTGTACCCCATCCATTCTTTAAACAAAATATGCCACTTCATTAATGCATCTTGTGAAGGTAAGAACATTGCGGGACTTACCATCTCATCATTGGTATTATATACAGTTGGATAAGATTTGAGATGAAAATTTTCCTTTTCAAAACATCCTATTGCTCTCGGCATATGAGAAGCGCTGGTGATTAATAAAATTTCAGTTTGTGAATTAATATAATCCGAAGCATAACGAGCACTTTCCACTGTATTTCTAGATTGATCCTCTATGATGACCTTTTCCATTGGAAATTGAATAGATTCCAAATAGTTTGAAAGTACCCTAGCTTCTTGCAAATCCTTTCTTAAAGCTGTAGCTCCTCCTCCAGAAATATATAGAGTATCAATTATCCCTTGTTGATGGAGCATTATGGCCTGCAAAAGCCTATCAGCATTTTTATTGAAATAAACACGGTCTTTGGGTTCTTTAAGGGTATTGGTCATGCCCGTAAGTAATACTCCATAAGTGTACCTTTGGCTTTTGATTATTTCGAGATTAGCGGGTTCAGTTTGCCAAGCTTTTAAAAATGAATTGGCTAAAAAATCATTGGTGAAGATAATAAACAATGCAAAGCCTAATATTGCTAAGTATTTTCGAAATTTCCATTTTCTAAAAATGAAAAATGCCAGCCAGGCTAATCCAATTAAAGTAGCTGGCATCAATAAATAGCTGATAGTTTTGGAAAGGATGAAGAACATATTTGAATATTATTAACTTTTCCAAAGTTCTAAACTTTGGAAAAGTTATCACTACCTACTGGTAAATTCCTTTATACTGATCTTTTTTTACAGTGCAGTTGATCCAGCCTTCATCCAAATCAGCACCTATGCTTTTATAGAATTCGATGGATGGTTCATTCCAATCCAATACTTGCCAGGTGCATAGCCTGCAATTTTGTTCATCAGCTTCCTGAAGAATAGCATTTAATAATTTTCTTCCATAGCCTTTACCTCTTTCCGATTCAGTTACAATTAAATCTTCCAGATACAAAACTTTCCCATTCCAAGTGGAATATCGGAAATAATATAAGGCTATCCCTACAATTCCATTTTCAGTTTCAGCAATAAATAATCCATAAGCAGGGTTTTCACCGAAGCCGTCTTTTATCAACTCCTGCTCATCTACCACTACTGCATCAGGCTCACGTTCGTAAACTGCTAATTCTTGGATTAACTCTAAAGTTCTGGAAATATCTTTTTCGGTTGCTCTTCTTATAGTTACGCTCATAAAAATAAAATTAACCGCAAAGAGGGAAAGGCGCAAAGAAAAAACAGAAATAAATTGACAGTTGACAATATTTAGATGAACAAGTCACTCTCTTCCCAAATAGCCTATCAAAAAAATTATTATATCTTTAAATAATTCAGTATTTTTAAATGAGAAGAACTCAAATTCAAATGGAGACGTTTTAACATAAAAAAATATTATTGATGAGCACGCATGAAGAATTTCAAAAGAAGATAAATAAAAGCCTAAATCAGATGGATGCAAAAATCTCATTTTTAAATGATGGTGTGAAAGGCCTGGGTGAAGCCTTCAAAGAATTTGAAACAGACATCACAGAGTTTATGGCTTTTTCTGCTGAAAACTATGCAGATCATGAAAAAAGAATAAAAGAGTTAGAGAAGAAAATCTGATTTTTACAATAACGAATTATAAATTCCTCAATATAAGTAAATTAGATTCCCTCTCTTAAGCATCCAAATATTTTTATTTATTAAGCCATTTCCATAGCCTTCTTAGATTTTCTATAAAGAAAGTTGTTAAAGATATTTCTTTTGGCAAAACGATAAGGCTTATCAGAATTTACCAGTTTGGAATATACATTTTTATTGACCCCAAAGTATTCATAGGTCGTTCCATCCAAAAATGTAACCTCCAGCAATAAGCCTTTATGTCTAAAATCCAGAATATTTGATTCAGTGGTAGTTTTAGTATATTCAGCTAGGTTCGCTTCTTTAGTTTCCGGAGCTATGCTGATTAAAAAATGATAGCCGTTAATGATCTGCTTACTTTTTATTTCCGCTTCTTCAGCTTTTGGGTCACCTGCTTGAAATTTATCAGGATGCCATTCTTTAACTAAATTCCTATAGCTTGATTTTAGTTGCTTAAGATCGATAGGGCCTTCTACATTAAATATTTTTTTGTACTCGTTTATACGCTTCATAAAGGTAATTTCTCAATTGGAGCGCAAAGGTAGTTTATAAAAACTCATAAATACTTATTAGTGAAATATATAGATTTTATCCTTACATAACAACTATCAAAAAAGACTCTAATTTCCCTAAATTCAAAGGAAACCAGAGTCTTAATAATACAGTCCTATATCTAGGTCCTAAATTCTAGATTCTCAAAAATTACATTTCCTCATTCATAGGATTTAAATTATGTAAAATTTCATATAAACAAAGGAAGAGATACAATCTTCACCCCTCTCACAAAAATGCATTGACAGATATCGTATGCCGCTCTGGTCAAATTCAGATTTAAGTTTGCATTATCTTACCTATGGAAAAGCAAAGTGATTCTCTTTCGATTCACTAAATATGTTTACAGCACGGCAAAAAAAAGCCATGATGAAAATCACGGCTTTTTTTGATCTTTTTTACTTCAAATATCTGTCTAAATAATTGATGTAGTTATTCATCAGTAGCAAATAACTAGGAAAATTATAAGCAACTCCATGAGCACCCGGAGGAAAAATCTTCAAATCATGATCTTTTCCATTGTCAATTAAGCCTTTTACCAATTGAAATGTATTTTGAACATGGACATTTTCATCCATGGTACTATGGGCAATGAACATATGCCCTTTTAGGTTTTTTGCATAAGTTGTAGGGGAAGAATTGATATAACCTTCCTCGTTATCATCTTCCAGCCCCATATAACGTTCTGCATAAATACTGTCATATAATCTCCAATCGGTTACAGGAGCGCCAACTAGTGCCACTTTAAAGACATCAGGATGATTTAAGATAGAAAAGCTGCTCATATATCCTCCATAGCTATGTCCTCTAATGGCTATTTTATCAGCATCAACATAACCTTGATCTATCATATACTTTGCGGCTTCTGCAAAATCTTTTCCTTCGGCATGCCCTAAGTTCTTATAAACTATTTTTTCAAACTCACGGCCATATCCTCCTCCGCCTCTATTGTTTACTTGAATCACTACATAACCATTTTGAAGCAAATATTGATGCAAAGCACTTACGCTCCACTGGTTATAAACCGACTGTGCACCTGGCCCTCCATAAACATCTAAAACCATTGGGTATTTTTGAGAAGCATCAAATCCAACCGGCTTATAAATGGAAATATCAATTTTATCTCCTTCACTGTTTTCAAAGCTACTCAATTCAGGTGTTACAAAAGCTATGTTTTTTAAGGCTTCATTAACCTCCTTATTTTCTTCAAGCATTTTCACCAATTTACCCGAAGCATCTCTCAATTCAATTTTAGTTGGAGTATTTACATTAGAATATCGATCAACAAAGTAAGTTGCCTCAGGAGCCATATCAATATTATGGCGACCTTCCATTTCGGTTACTTTCTTCTTTCCTCTTCCATTGAAATTCACTACATAAAGTTGTCTCTCTAAAGGAGAATCTTCAGTTGAGCTATAATAGATTTTCTTCTTTTTACTATCTACTGCATGTACATAAACTACTTCCCAATCTCCTTTGGTTACTTGGTTTTGTAATTTACCTTCATAATTATATCTATATAAATGCGCATATCCATCTTTATCAGTAATCCAGAAAAATTCCTTGGCATCTTTAGGGAAAAATGCATAATGCATAATACCAGCAAAGAAATCAAATACATCTATCCAAGCATCAGAAGTTTCCTCAAGAATCATTTTGGCTTCACCAGAAATGGCATCTGCCATATAGAGTTTCATATTAGTTTGGGCTCTGTTAAGATGCATCACTGCTAATTTTTCCTTCTCAGCAGTCCAATAAATTCTTGGGATATAGCCTTCTTCCAATGGCACATCCATCCATTCCTTAGACTTTTCAGAAACATTAATTACTCCAATTTTTACGGTAGGATTAATGTCGCCAACTTGTGGATAAGGCAATTCTACATATTCTTTATGGGTACCTTGATAATCCGTCATTTGGAAAATTGGCACTTCCCTTTCGTCTGACTGCCAAAAAGCTATGTATTCACTATCATGTGACCATTCCCAAGCTTGAGCCAATCCGAATTCCTCTTCATAAGCCCAACCAAAACGTCCATTGTAAAAGCCATCTTCGGCATCATCTGTTAATTGAGTTTCTTGCTTAGCTGCCAAATCAAAAACAAAAAGATTTCCGCCTCTTTCATAGCCAACTTTCTTTCCATTAGGCGATAATTCGGCTGTTTGGGCATCTTTCGCTACTAAATCCAAGGTTTTATCCTTTATAGAATAGTAATAATAATCCGATATCCCAGACCTTCTCCATACAGGACGGAAATTGGTTTGGAATAATAAATATTTAGAATCATCTGACCACTGAAAAGATACATATTGGAATGCCTCCTCTGTTTCTGGAACTTTCATTCCCTCAGTGGAAAAAATTAACTTTTCTTCTTCCGTTTTAGGATTGTATGATTTAATTAATTGAGCTCCATTATCGGTACTTTCCGTAAATGAATAGGCTTGTCCATCATTTATCCAATTGATATTACTTGGCCCAGAATTACCCCCCAAAGGACGTAATCCTTGCATAGCTTCCTGAAAGTTACTGAAAGTCTGTTTTTCTTGTGCTTGAAGTGAGAAGCACATCATCATTAAAAGCAAGCTAAAAAGCTGCGTAAATCGTTTCCTTATCATGATTTTGTATATCTAATTTAATAACGCTTGAATTTAGTAAAAATGAATGGGAAAGTTAGAAGTTAGAAGATAGAAGATTGAAGTTAGAAGTTAGAAATTTGGGTGATGGATGTTGAAGATCCCTAAATAGCATTGACCGTTTTGGTTAAACATTCATTTTATAATCCCACGGGCAATTATGAGCCTGAGGTTCTTTTCTTGGGCAAACT
>JBNJFX010000061.1:0-19239 GCA_051747245.1 Bacteroidota bacterium | reverse complement strand
GGCGGCTTATTGCAGCAGTACGGGGGCATGCTGGGCATCAGTGGTGCAGGTAGTGGCGGAGCCGAAAGTGGTATCATCCCTCCGCAGCTGTATCCGAATATCGTGGAGAGCCTGCCCTACCAGGTGGAGCTGATGAATACCGAGGTTTATTTCTCGGAGTACGACACCACGGCTACGGTACATGATTTTTTTAATGAAATTCATTCTCCCTTTTCGTTAGTAGGATTTATTAAAGGATACACCATTGGCCTGCCGGGAAAGATAATCGGATTGTTTAAGGCAGAAGAACAGGAGTTTCAGCCCCTGCCTGGGAAGGTGGACCGTGATTCAGTTCTTAAGCTGAATAAAGATCAGATGGAAACGGTGAAAACACTGAGAAATCGTCTGTCCATTTCGGTAGATGAAGAAACCGGTATTTTAACGTTAACCTCTGAGTTTCCCGACCCGCAAGCGGCGGCGGAAATCGGGCGGGCGGGGATTAATCTGCTGAAGGAGAACGTGAAGGAGTACCGCACTCAGAAGGCGCGGCAGAACCTGGGGTTTGTGGAAGAGCAGACAGAAAGCGCCCGGGATCGCTTTGAAACCATCCAGCAGCGGCTGGCGGAATTTCGCGACAGTAATCAAAACCTTTCCACCGCCCGGGCGCAAACTCGTGAGCAGGAACTGCAGTCGGAATATGACTTGCGCTTTGAGATCTATAATTCCCTGACCCAGCGGCGAGAGCAGGCACAGCTGGAACTTCAGGAAGACGAGCCGATACTTTCGGTACTTCAGCCGGTGAGTGTACCACTGGAAGATAATACTTCGGGTCTGTTGATTTTGATTGTTTCCGGAATGCTGGGTGGAATTGTGAGCCTGGGATGGGTGGTTATTAGTAGTTGGTGGGAACAAGAACGGATTAGATTTAAGTAAGTAGTGTTAATTCTAAAAAAATAATTAATGATTGATAAAGAGACGAGAATTTACATTGCCGGACACCGGGGTATGGTGGGTTCGGCTGTAAAGCGAAAGCTGGAAAAGGAGGGATATGGTAATCTCGTTTACAGGATCAGTTCTGAGCTTGATCTTCGAAATCAGCAAGAGGTACAGGAGTTCTTTGAAAAAGAACAACCGGATGTGGTAATTGACGCTGCAGCCCGGGTAGGCGGCATTATGGCCAACAAGGAGTATCCTTGGCAATTTCTATACGAGAATATGGAAATTCAAAATAATATCATTGCTGCTTCTCATCAGCAGGATGTGGAAAAATTGATATTTTTGGGCAGTTCTTGTATTTATCCGAAGCATGCTGACCAGCCGATGAGTGAAGATTCGTTGCTTACCGGTCCGCTGGAACCCACGAATCAGTGGTATGCCATTGCCAAGATTGCGGGGGTAAAAATGGTGGATGCCCTACGGCGACAGTATGATCGTGATTATGTATCCCTGATGCCAACAAACCTGTACGGACGCAATGACAACTTTGATCTGGAAACCTCTCACGTGCTTCCGGCGATGATCCGTAAGTTTCATGAGGCAAAGCATGACGGACATGCGCCCGTACCACTTTGGGGAACCGGCTCACCACGGCGTGAATTTTTGCATGTGGATGATGTAGCTGACGCGGTTTTTTTTGCACTCAATAATGAGATGGAGTATGATTTGTATAATGTTGGTACTGGCAAAGACATTACCATAAAAGATCTGTCTCAGCTTGTACAGGATATCGTCGGACATAAAGGTGATATACATTGGGACCATTCCAAGCCGGATGGTACGCCCCGAAAACTTATGGACGTAAGTCGTATGACTGAGGCTGGATGGACGTATAATATTGAATTGGAAGATGGGATTAAGGCTACATACGAATGGTTTTTAGAGCATGTAGATGAAATTAAAGAAGTAGACATTGAATCTTGACCCACCCCCACCCCTACCTACGAGTAAGGAGGGGTAAAGACCGTGAAAAAGGCAATGAAATCAGTCCCCTCCTTTGGAGGGATGCCGAGGTACGAGGCGGGGTGGGTTTTATAGAGCAAAATTGAAGTGAAAAATAATTTTTAAACCAATACTAAATTGTGAGTGCATCAAAACAAAAAACAGCATTGATAACTGGAATTACTGGGCAGGATGGGTCATATCTTGCAGAGTTACTGTTGAATAAAGGCTATGAAGTCCACGGCATAAAACGGCGCGCAAGTCTTATTAAAACTGATAGAGTAGATCACCTTTATCACGATCCCCACTACGAAGGTCTACCGTTTTATTTGCATTACGGAGATTTGACTGATTCTTCTAATCTTATACGCATTGTTCAGGAAACCCAACCTGATGAAGTCTATAATTTGGCAGCTCAAAGTCATGTGGGGGTATCTTTTGAATCACCGGAATATACTGCGGATGTTGACGCTGTGGGTGTACTTCGCTTGTTAGAAGCTATTCGCATTCTGGGGATGGAAAGCAAAACCAAATTTTACCAGGCATCTACCTCTGAATTGTACGGAAAGGTGCAGGAAATGCCGCAAAACGAAGATACGCCTTTTTATCCTCGGTCACCTTATGCCGCTGCCAAATTGTATGCTTACTGGATATGCAAAAACTACCGCGAAGCTTATGATATGTTTGCGGTGAACGGAATTTTATTTAACCATGAGTCTCCGCGGAGGGGAGAAACCTTTGTGACTCGAAAAATCACCCGGGCAGCGGTACGTATTGCTACCCGACAGCAAGAGAAACTTTTTTTGGGGAACTTAGACGCCAGGCGGGACTGGGGACATGCAAAAGATTACGTCCGCGGCATGTGGCTGATGCTGCAGCAGGAAGAACCAGAAGATTTTGTACTGGCAACCGGAGAAACAACCAAGGTACGTGAATTTTGTGAAATGGCTTTTAGTCATCTCGGTATTGAACTACGTTGGGAAGGTGAAGGAGTCAACGAAAAAGGTGTTGTAGATACTATTGATGAAGAACAGTTTGAAAAGATTTCCAACCTTTCAACTTCAAACTTGAAATTTTCAACAGATGAAGCCCTAATTGAAGTTGATCCACAATATTTTCGGCCAACGGAAGTGGATATTTTATTGGGGAATGCAGAGAAAGCGAAAGAAAGATTAGATTGGGAGCCGAGCTACCAAATTAATGACTTAGTAAAGGATATGGTTGAAGGAGATTTTAAAAAATTAGCAAATAATTAATAGAGTTTATATGAATAAAATTAACGTATTGCTTCCTATGAAAGGGCATTCAGAACGGGTGCCGAATAAGAATTTAAAAGAGTTTGCAGGAGCTCCATTATATCATGCAATAATGGGTAAAATAAGTAACAGTAATTATGTGGATACAGTATATATTAATACCGATTCAAAAGAAATAAAGGAAGATGCACAGAGGAATTTTTGTAATGTAGTGATTATTGACCGACCTGAAGAGATAGAGGGTGATCATGTTTCCATGAATAAAATTATAGAATACGATTTGTCCCAAATTGAAGGTAATCATTTTTTGCAGACACATAGTACTAATCCCTTGTTACAGACAGAGACGTTAGATAAAGCCATTTCATTTTACTTTGATAATTTGAATGAAAATGATTCGGTTTTTTCTGTTACGGAATGGCAAACAAGATTATATTGGAAAGATGGGAGGCCGATAAATCACAACCCAAGTGAACTAATTAGGACACAAGATTTGACACCTGTGTTCGAAGAAAATTCTAACTTTTATATTTTTTCAAAGGAATCTTTTAATAATGCTGGTAATAAACGAATAGGAATAGATCCCTATATGTATCCAGTGAATCAATTGGAGTCAATTGATATTGATGAGCCAGAGGATTTCAAATTGGCAGAATTATTGTACAAAAATTTTTAACAAATAACTTTTATTAAATTTAGATGGGAAACTTAAAGAACAAGCTTAGAAAAAATGAATTAACTATTGGGACATGGGTTACTATTAGTCATCCTGCAGTGATTGAGATATTATCATCTGCTGGTTTTGAATGGATCACACTAGATATTGAACATAGTGCTATTAATATTGAAAGTGTTCAAAATTTATTGGGGCATATCCAAGGAAATGGAATGGAAGGTCTAGTTAGAGTAAGTAAGAATGAAGAAGTGGTTATTAAAAGAGTGATGGATGCCGGTGCAGATGGCGTTATTGTACCCATGATAAAGAATAAAGAAGAAGCAGAGAAAGCGGTTTCTTACGTTAAGTATCCCCCAATTGGGAAAAGGGGCGTGGGTCTCTCCCGAGCGCAAAAGTATGGTACTGATTTTGAAGGGTATAAAGAGTGGACTAATAATGAATCAGTAGTCATAGCACAAATTGAACACATTGAGGCAGTTAATAATTTGGAAGATATACTTACCACTGATGGTATAGATGGAACTATCGTTGGACCATATGATTTATCTGCTTCCATGGGATATCCGGGAGAATATCATAGGGAAGACGTAAAAGAAGCACTGCAAAAAGTGGTACAAAAGACAAAAAAATTAAATAAACCACTTGGATTTCATGTAGTGGAATCAGACTACTCTGAATTGCAAAAAAGAATTGAGGAGGGGTATAATTTTGTAGCTTTTAGTTTAGACTTCTTCTTTCTTGGTGATAAAGCTCGAGATGAAATGGCAAAGTTTCAAAGTGACTATTCCCTATGAGTAAACATGTTTTAGTTTTTGGAGGTGCTGGTTTCCTTGGTAGTTATTTGGTAGAAGAACTAATTAGTAGAGGGTATAAAACAACGGTTTGTGATATAAACTCCTTGGAGACGGATATAAATAAATACCATTTCAGTGAGTGTGACATTATGGAACCAGAACAGGTTTCTGAGGCAATTACTGAAGATGTTGATATAGTTTATAATTTGGCTGGATTTGCAAACTTAGATGAAGCTGTTCAAAATCCTTACCGTACTTTAGAGTTAAACGTTTTAGGCAATATAAATATACTTGACGCTTGTGTTTCAAATAACATTGAGAGGTTTGTTTATGCTAGTAGTGCGTATGCAATGAATAATAAGGGGTCTTTTTATGGAATTAGTAAGCTTTCTTCAGAAAAAGTTGTAGAAGAATATTACAAAAAACACAATCTGTCGTATACAATTTTAAGATATGGTTCAGTGTACTCGGAAAGAAGTTATGAAAATAATTATATCTACAATTTAGTTGAAGAGGCTATTAAGTCTGGTAAAATAGATCATGAAGGAGATGGTAAAGAGATTAGAGAGTATATTCATGCGCATGATGCTGCAAAGTTATCTGTTGATGTTATTGAGACGAATAAATATGAAAATGGCCAGGTTGTTTTAACTGGTGTAGAACGTATGCAGAGGAAAGAATTATTCCTTATGATACAAGAAATACTTAATCAGGAACTTGACATTACGTTAAAAGACAATGGGTATGAGAACCATTATAAATATACCCCCTATTCCTTTGAGCCCAGCGTTAGTAAAAAATTAGTAGCTAATCCTCATATTGATATGGGGCAAGGTTTATTAAGATGTGTTAAAGCAGTTTTCAATAAAGATGATTAAACAAGAAGCTATTTCAAAGTTTGAAGATGAAAGAAGGTTTAATAAAAGGGTAGGTAATTTATTTGTTTCAATCATTAATAATGCAATAGAAAAAAAAGGTAAAGCATATGTTGCTTTATCTGGAGGATCAACACCTGTTCCTATATTTCAATATATTCGAGAAAAATGTATAGAAAAAGTCGAGTGGGAGAAAGTTTCTTTTTTCTGGGTAGATGAGCGGCCTGTCTCTCCTGATTCTAAAGACAGTAACTATGGCAATGCTAGTAAATTATTACTGGATTATCTGCCGGGGGCGAAAACCTATAGAATTAAAGGGGAGAATTCTCCTGATTTAGCAGCTAATGATTATAAAGAATATATCAGAAGGATTGTAGCATTTTCAGAAGGGTTACCTTGTTTTGATTTGATGTGGTTAGGAATGGGTACTGATGGTCATACGGCCTCTATCTTTCCTGATTCAGAAGTTATACATGAAAAAGAAGAATGGGTAAAAAGCGTTTGGGTAGAAAAACTTAATAGTTATCGTATAACGTTAACCCTGCCTGTGATCAACAATGCAAAAAACAGGATGATTGTAATGAAGGGAGAAAAGAAATTGGAAGTATTCAATGAAATACAAAAAGTAGAAGAGAAAAAATACCCAATACAATTTCTTCAACCTTCTGCTGCTAAAGATTATTGGATGATAAGTGTTAACTAAGTTTTAGAACGAATAATGAATATTAGAAATATTTTTTTTGATTTTGACGGTGTATTAGCTGAATCAGTTCATGTTAAAACAGAAGCATTTTACCAGTTGTATTTACCATATGGTGAAGAGATAGCAACAAAAGTTGTGGATCATCATCGAGCTAATGGTGGTGTTTCAAGATTTGAAAAATTTAAAATATATCATAATCAATTTTTAGGGGAGCAAATTGGTGAAGATCAAGTTCAAGAGTTAGCTGATCAATTTTCCAATTTGGTTGTTGATGGGGTGGTAAACGCACCACAGGTACCGGGGGCAGAACAGTTTTTGAAGAAATATAAAGATACTCTTGATTATTGGGTTATAACCGGTACACCAACTAATGAAATAAAGCAAATTGTGGCTCGAAGAGGGTGGAGCAATTATTTTATGGAGTTATGCGGTTCTCCTACTAAAAAACCAGAATGGTCTAATTATTTATTAGACAAATATGACCTAAAACCAGAACGAACACTATTTTTAGGAGACTCAAAGTCAGATCTTAAAGGTGCTAAAGCTTCCAACACGCATTTTGCTTTGCGTAGCTACGACGAAAACAGAGAGCTTTTTAGTGACTATACTGGTTTACGATTTTCAGATTTTAATGATTTAGAGAAAATAATAGATTTTAAACAATGAAAATACTACTTACTACGACCTCCTTTCAAGATACACCCGGTAAACATCATGATTTGTTAGAGGAGCAAGGCTTCGATATTGATAAAGAAAGAGGTCCGTTAAAAGAAGAAGAATTGCTTCCAATTATTGATAAGTATGATGGAGTTATATGTAGCGATGACGAATATACTGAAGCTGTAATTAGAAAAGGTGCTGAGAGTAGATTAAAGATTATTTCAAAATATGGTGTAGGACTTGATCAAATAGATTTAGAGGCTGCAGAGAAATATGGAGTAAGGGTGACGAATTGTCCTGGGGTAAATCAAGTATCTGTTGCAGAGCATGTATTAGCCTTAACGTTGAGTTTTTATCGGAATGTTCATTTGGAGTATAATATTACTAGGCAAGGCAAATGGGATCGCTATGTCGGTCATGAATTGCGAGGTAAAACGATTGGTATATTAGGCTTAGGTTCTGTGGGAAAAGAAACCGCTAAAGTGACAAAAGCACTTGGGTTGAATGTAAAAGCTTTTGATAAGTTTATGGATTATGATTTTGCAGAGGAACTAGATATTAAGGTTGCTGAAACATTAGAAGATCTATTGGACAATATCGATATTTTGTCTCTGCACTTGCCGCTTAATGATGAAACAAAAAAAATAATAACATTAGACTTACTCAAAAGTGCGTCGGTTAAAGATTTATTGATTGTAAATACTGCCAGGGCTGAATTAATTGAGTTTGATGCTATCGAGAACGGACTTCAAAAAGGAATATTGACTGGATATTGTACTGATGTTATGGATGAGGAGCCGATGCCATCAGATCACCCTTTGAAAGATTTTGATGATGTCTTGATTACCCCTCATATAGGATCACGTACTTATCAAAGTGTGGAACGACAGGGAATAATGGCAGTAAATAATTTGATAGAGTATCTTCAGTAGCTTAAGTCATTTCAGAACCAAATTTTGCATTCTATAAAGAGAATTTGTGTATAAACTGTTTAAATTTTTCAAAACAGAGGGTTTTAAAAAATACTTTGCTAATACTTCTTGGCTTTTAGGGGATAAAGTATTTAAAGCATTAATCGGTGTAGTTGCTGTTCTTTATTTAGCTAACTATTTGGGACCTGAAGAATATGGAGTATTGATTTATTCTCAGTCTATAATCGGGTTAATTTCTACTATCTCGGGATTAGGTTTAAGTAGTATCTTAGTAAGAGAACTTGTAAAATATAAAGAAAAAGATAAGATAATACTTGGCACTGGTTTAATTCTTAGGTTTATAGGGGCATCTTTTTCAATATTAATAGTAATTGTTACTGTTCTATCTATTACTGAAGATGCAAGGATTCAAACAGTAGCTATCATATTATCATTTAGTAGTTTATTTAATAGTTTTAAAGTAATTGAAAGATATTTTGAAAGTAGAGTACAAGGTAAATATGTA
Organism: Bacteroidota bacterium; assembly: GCA_051747245.1. Lineage (GTDB taxonomy): Bacteria > Bacteroidota > Bacteroidia > Cytophagales > Cyclobacteriaceae > Marivirga. The sequence continues at coordinate 10,921 of JBNJFX010000061.1, read as the reverse complement.
GCAATAGTAACATCTGGAAGTTATTTTATTTCAAATATTTTAATAATAACACTAGTATTTTTTCAGTTTGACTTAGTTTACTTTGCCGTAGCCTACCTTCTACAATATATATTCACAAGTGTTGGTTTTGTTTTATTCTATTATCAAAAAGTTGGATCATTATTTAATTGGCGTTTTGAGTATAAAACTGCTAAAAGTTTATTAGTTGATAGTTGGCCTCTAATACCCCACTCACTTTCTTTTTCTGTTATTTCTAATATAGATCAGTTTATGATTGGTTTAATGTTAGGGAATCAAGCTGTTGGTATTTATGGTTTAGCATATAAACTGATCATGAAGCTTTATACTGGTATGGCAATTTTTACAAAATCATTATTTCCTGCCTTAGTTAAGGAGGGTGATATTCAAGAGGGTAGGTTTATAATGTTTTATAGATTTATGATTGGAATGAGTCTTCTAATCATTTTTTCTTATTACTTATTTGGTAGTGTTTTATTAGAGCTAGTAATTGATATAGAATATGAGAAAACATTTGAGATTATAAATATTTTGATAATAGCTTCTTTACCTATGTCAATGATGGCTGCTACAGGTAAGTGGTATATAGTGCATAATCATACAAAGTTATTATTATTTAGAACAATGACAGGAGCAATTTGTAACATTTTACTCAATTTTATTCTAATTAATTATCTAGGTTTGTTAGGAGCTGTTTTTGCAACATTAACGACGGTATTATATATAACTTATCTTTCAGCATTCTTGCATTTTGAAACAAGAAACAACATAACTTTAATTCATAAAGCGATATTTTTAGGTGATATTAGCTTTACTAAATAATATAGGTGAACTGTATGCTTAGGTTTCTTTCCGCTAAAACAGATTACGATGAGAATTTAATAAACGAAATAGAAAAATTCTCTTTATTAGATAATAATAGAATTGGGTGGAATTATTACATGGACTATAGTTTTGTTGCAAAAGAGTTTGAAAGAAATTTTAAAGAAAGCAAGCATAGTAGATTTCTAGATATCGGATGTGGGCCTGGGGGAATACATGGTTTTTTAGAGGATAAATATGATATTGATATTTATGGATTGGATCTTAAGAAATGGGAAGGTGGGGATTATGTAGATGAAGTTAAAAACTTTTTAGATAAGAAATTTGAAAAAAAGTTCGATGGTATTATTTCTATATCAGCTTTTGAGCATCAGCCATATAAGGATCATAAGGCTTGTGTGAAAAAATGTAAGGAAATACTTGCTGATAACGGATTTTTGTTAATTACAACTACTGGGGATTTAGAGAATAGAACATATGGAAACCAATATATTTGTGGTATTAATAAGCTTCAGGATATTTATGGTGAGGAAGTAAATAATGCAAGTGATTTTGAATATGAACGGAAAGTATATAAGTCTACACCTAAAGTTTATGAAGCCTATAAAGAAAGGTTTGGATTGAAAAGATTTTTTAAAAAAATGTATTTATCTGTAGGATATAGTTCAAATTAAAAATGATAATCTTAGTTGAAGATGAATTTAGAAAAATTTAAAAATAAGTTTGTTGGTGAACGGGTCTTTATTGTTGGAAATGGTCCGAGTTTAAAAGAAACTAACTTGGATTTAATAGAGGATGAATATTCTTTTGGAATGAATAGGATTGCAAATATTTACGAAGATACTGAATGGAGACCTTCATTTTTTATTTGTACCTCGATAAATGTAAAAGATAAAGAATGGAGGAAGGATATACTTAATACAATTGAGTTGGGAGTAACTAGTTTTATTTGGGATGAGTTAGATTCATATTTCCCTGATACAAGTAATATATACAGATTAAACTGTGAAAATCCCTATACAGACACATTTAATCCTCCAGTGAGTTGGTGGTCAGATGATATCACTTCATATGTAACCAAATATGGAACTTCGATGATAGTAGCCTTACAAATAGCAGTTTATATGGGTTTTGATGATATATATATTCTTGGAGCTGATTTAGGTTTTAAAAGTAGTTTTTTGCAAAAAATTTTTTATAAAATTGGGTTAGATTCTATTGGACATCGGTTCGATAAAAATCATTTCTTCGGAAGTTATGGGACACCAGGCTTATCACCTGAACTATTGAATAAAAAAATGATTAGCGCTCATCAATTGGCCTTAAAAGCAACTGAAGATCAAAATGTAAATATATATAATGCAACAAAAGGTGGGGAGCTAGAAATCTATAAAAGAGTCAGGTATGAGGATTTATTTAAAATTCCAAAATAGATAGATTAATTATGCTAGTTGTTTGTAATGGTTCTTTTAAGAGTGGGTCAACATGGCTTTATAATATCACGAAAATCATAACTGGATTTCCGCCACCGCCTCAGAAATTTTTAAACTCTCAATGGGTTAATTCTTCAATACATCCAGACCATTTGAAAGATATTATCAGCAAAGTTGATTTTGAGGAACAAAGTGCCATTTGTAAAAATCACTTTGGTAATATTGAACAGGCTAAAATCTTATTAAACAATAGCAATGTCAGAGTACTTGGAATAACTAGAGATCTAAAAGATGTAGTGGTTTCTGCCTTTCATCACCATAAAAATAAGAAGGATTTTAAATTTAACTTTAAGGTTTTTTACTGGACAATTGGTCGTAGGATTGCTATGAGAGTAAGAGATTATAATAATTTATGGAGCAGATATTCAACTAATCAGCATGTTTATATATCTTCCTATGAGCTTTTAAAGCAAGATTTTGAAGAGGAATGTATTAAGATAGCTGATTTTTTAGGTATAAAAATTGATTTAGATAAAGCTGAACAAATAAAAAACGAAACTAGTTTAAAAAGTTTAAGGGAAAAATATACAGATAAGTCTTTTTTTAGAAAGGGTAAAACTGGAAACTATAAGGAATATTTTGACGAGGATATGATTATGGATATTAATAAAATAATCTCGGGAATGTATGCGTGTAATGGAAGGTTGAATAATATGAAGGAAAAAGTCAGGGGGCTCGGGAAATTAATTACCTAAAAATGGTATTTAATTATGCTTTGCTTTTAATAGGTAAGTCTTATCGTAGCTGCTTCTATTGTTTTTTTACCCTTATTTAGTTAAGCATTTATTGTTCAAAAATGAATTTCTTTTCCTTTTTTGAGTAGTTGCGTACGATAGAAGTAATATTAAATGGATTGATATTTTTTGTCAGTACTAAAGAAACTGACCATAATATTCCCTCGAAATGTAAATCTAATACATGATTGATATTCTTTTCTTTTTACAAAGAGGAAAATGAAATTATAAATAAGAGAATTTTAAACAAATGAGGTTAAAGGTATTGCTACAAAAAATAATAACAGAAGTAAACTATCGACGCTGGTTAAAATACGAGTCAGAGAAGCTAAATAAATTTAAAAATGTAAATCAAGGAGAGGATTGTTTTATTATTGGGAATGGTCCATCTTTAAATAAGATGAATCTAAAAGTTCTTAATGATTACTATACATTTGGTTTAAACAAAATTCATCTGATGTTAGAAAGACAGGATTTTGATATTTCCTACCTTGTTTCTGTGAATAAACATGTAGTAAGACAAAGCTTTAATGAGTTTATAAAATTGGACTGCCCAATATTTGTCCCTTATGATTCTATAAACAAGAAGAAAAGACAAAAAGAGAATGTGAATCTATTGGGAGCTGATAAAACAAGTAATCTTTTTTATAGGGATATTACAGAGGGTATCAGAGAGGGCTCGACAGTAACTTTTGTAGCTATGCAGCTTGCTTATTTCATGGGATTTAATCGTGTATTCCTTATTGGTGTTGATCACAATTTTAAGCAAGAAGGCAATCCACATGAAGAGCAAGTTATGGAAGGGGATGATCCCAATCATTTTGACCCGAATTATTTTAAAGGCCAAACTTGGCAATTGGCAGATTTGGAAGGTTCCGAAATATCATATCTTATTGCAAAATATTCTTATGAAAAAGATGGGCGTAAAATATATGATGCCACTATAGACGGTAAGCTAGACATCTATGAAAAGATTAATTTTGATGATGCCCTTAAATTGGCAAAGAAAAAATAACTATGCCAGAGACACTGAGAATTGTTATACCAACATACAATAGAAATTCTCATCTATCTAACCTATTAGCTGATTTAGAAGAACAAATTGTCAAAGATTTTGAAGTTATTGTAGTTGATGCCAGTGAAAAACATAGTGCAAAAAAAATTTTAAAGCAGAGAAAAAAGATTGATATACACTATTTGAGTGTAAACAGCGATAAATATTGGACTGGCTCAGTAAATGCTGGTATAAAGTATGTGTTGGGAAAAAGAAATAACTTAAATATTACAGGTATACTTCTTTTAAATGATGATATTCGAATCAATGATGATTATATCAAAAATTTATTCCATCTAAATAAAAAGTATTCTAAGCATTTAATTGGTAGTGTAAATGTTTCTAATAATGATAGGAATACTATCAGTTGGGCTGGTATGAAAACCAATAAATGGACTTCATATACTAAATATTTTTTCAAAGGAAGAAATATAGACAATATAAATAGTAATAAGGTTATTGAAAGTTTTACCCTTATAGGGAGAGGTCTGTTTATTCCAATTAATGTGTTTGATCAAGTTGATTTATTTGATGAAGAAAATATAAAACACAGGGGTGATACTGAGTTCCCCCTGAGAGCAAAAAAAGCGGGATATAATCTACTCGTTTCTTTCAATTTAATAGTTTACTGTTTTGATAATATGACATATTCACTTGATCATGGTAGTCTTAGATTGAAAGATTTTAAAAAAGTTTTTTTTGATTTTAGGTCATCAAGCTACTGGAAGACTAGGTATTATTACGCTAAAAGTGCTACCTCGAATAAATTACAAAGATTTTGTTTTTATACTTTGAATATGCTTATTCATCTTCGACGATTTTTAATTCGAGTATTCCAATAGGGGAGGCAGGTGAATAGTAAAATCCCGATTTGTATATTTTCAGCGTTTCTATTTTTAATAAGTCCTTATCTCACGCTGTTAATACTTTCTTTTATTTTAATTAAAAATTATCAAAGAAGGTATTTTGTAAATTTATTTGTAATACTATCTGTTATTTTTATAGCTATTCTTAACAGTACAGTATATCCAGAATCAGATTTAGTAAATTATTATTCTTGGTATAATTTAGCGGCTGATTTTAGCATATCCCAATATATATTCTTATTTCCGTCTGAACCATTATTTACCTCTATGACTTATGTGTTGTACTACATCACGTTAGGTCATAAAGAATTATATTTGGTAATATTAACGGTTCTAATTTATCTGCCAGTTTCTTATAGTATTGTAAAATTTTATGAGGTTAATGGAGAAATAAAATATGTGATAATTGCACTTGTGATTTTTCTTTATTTGCCACAAGTGTTTAGCCTGTCAAACAATATAATTAGACAAATGATGGCAGGTTCATTCTTGATTTACTATTTAGTAAATAAAGAAATTTTTGGCAGAAACTATATATACTTATATATAATTTCTGTTTTTATCCATTCTTCCGCTCTTTTATTTTTACCCATAATAATAGTTAATCACTTAAATAAGATAATATCGTATGGAAAGATTTCTTTTTACATAACAGGTTTGGGAATATTGTCAATGATATACAGACCAATCATTTTGTTTTTTTACGATTTTATTAACATCCCTGTAATTAAATTAGTGTTAGATCGTATTATAAGAGAACCGCATACAATATATGATCCTCCTCCTATATATGTGTTGGTTTTTGGAGGAATTGTTGCTTTGATTGGTATTTACAGTTCTTTGATCAAGAAAGATAATAAGTTTAAGAAACTGTTGTTTTACTATCTTTTTCTATTGGTATTTACAGTGTTGAATTATAATCAAACCCAAATATCATCTAGAATAATATTTTATATATATTATTTTTTGCCGTTAATTTTCCCTTATTCTATTACTAGATTATATAAAATAAAAAGGAGTTCAGTTACTTTTTTAGCTGCTGGTATAATACTCTTAACCAATGCTTATTTTATTTATGCTTATCAAGCTTCAATATATACATATGAACCTGGTATAAGAGCCTTCACTGATTTATTAATTTATTTAGGAATTAATTAAAAAATGAAATTTAAAAGATTTAAACTTTCAGAAATTACGCTAAATAGAATTTTAAAGGGCATTTATCGGAGAATTACAAAAATACCCCATAGAATTTCTTGGAATATAACTGTAGAAGGGAAAAAGAATTCTTCCAGAATTGAAAAATTTAACAATATTCATAAAGGGGAAACATGTATACTTTTATGTAATGGCCCAAGTTTAAAAGACACTGATTTTAGCTTCATTGAACATGAAGTTACTTTTGGTTTGAATAGAATTTACTTGCTGTTTGACAAAATGGGATTTCAAGCAGATTATCATGTATGTGTTAATAACCTTGTTTTGGAACAGTTTTCAGATGAAATAGAGAGCCTTGAAATGCCTAAGTTTTTAAATTGGGAAATGCGTGAGAGTTTTAATTCAGAAACTGTTTATTATATCTATGATAACTTTTTAGGCCCAAGCTTTAGTAAGGATATTAGTAAGTCTTTAAAACCAAGTGCGACAGTTACCTATGCAGCTCTTCAAATAATTTATTATATGGGGTTTAGTAAGGTATTAATAATAGGTATGGATCATAGCTTCGACTATAGAGGGAATGTAAATGAAACACAGAAAGTAAAAACTAAAGATGTGAATCATTTTGTTGAAAACTACTTCCCTAAAGGGAGTAAATGGGAAACCCCGGATCTTGAATCAAGTGAGTACTACTATAAAATTGCCAAAAAAGTTTATGAGAATGATAACAGAGAGATAATAGATTGTACGCCTGGTGGGAATTGTGATGTTTTTAAAAAAGGGAATTTGGAAAAAGAATTAGATAAAGTTGCAAAAATTTAAAACAGTTCTTGGTTTTAAAGTATTAAATGAAAGTTATTCAGAATTTTTAAAACAAGTTTGTGATAATAAAAATCCAACAATTGTTAATACGATATCGCCTAATTCTTATGGGATAAGTACTTATGATAAAGACTTTGAAGAAGCTCTCAAGAATTCCACTTTGGTTTTAGACGGAGTTTACTTTGGATTAGCTTCAATATTGAGTGGTAATGGTACTGTTGTTGAAAATCAAGGACCTCACATCACGAAAAAGACTCTCAAATTTGCTAATAAAAATCATTTAAGAGTCTTTTTTCTTGGTTCTGCGACAAGCACTTTACAAAAAATAGAGAGAAGGGTTAACCGAGAATATCCTAATATTACTGTTGGATATCATAGTCCACCTTTTAAAAAACAGTTCAGTGGCAAAGACAATCAGAGAATAGCCAAGGAAATAAATAAATTTGGTACTGATATATTGCTAATTGGGATGACTTGTCCCAAGCAAGAAAAATGGATTAATGAGAATAAAGAAAAGATAGATTTTAAGTTAAGCATGTCAATAGGCGGGGTATTTGATTGGTATGCCGGTACAAGAAAACCTGTTCCTCAAATTTGGTGGGATTTAAAGTTAGGTTGGTTATATCGGATAGCGCATCGGCCGGGAATAATAAAACGGAACTTCTGGAATACTTTAATATATTTGCGTGACCTTATAAAAGAAATTTTAGGTATTAGAAAAAAGTAGAATGGACATACTAATTTATGGGTTTGGACGGATGGGGTTATCTCATTACGCCATTTTGAACAAAGTCATTAGAAATGCGTCTTTTACTATAGTTGATCCAAATAAAAAGCTTAATTTCTTTACAAAAAAGAATGTAAATGCAACTATTCTCAATGGCGATGAGAAACTAAATGGTGCTTTTGATTATTCCCTGGTTTGTACCCCGCCGATGTATCATTTGCCGACTATTGAAAAATGCCTGAATAGAGGTGATGAAAATATTTTTGTGGAAAAGCCTTTTGGCGGTAATCCGGATGATTATTCTGTGATAAATGGTCAAAAACAGAATTGTAAAATTGGGTACGTGTTAAGGTATAATCCTATAATTAATTGGGTTCGGGAGAATATAGATACTTCATCAGTTTTCAAAGTTGAAGGGAGCTACTATAGCAACACCATTGAAGAAAAGCCTACCGGTTGGAGAAATGGTGCCTATTCGGGTGTACTAAATGAGATGGGATCTCATATCATTGATCTACTTGTTTATTTGTTTAATTTGGAAGGGCCTACGTTGACTGAGAGAAATATCCAGTCGAAGATTTCAGATGTTGATGATATTGTTAGTTTCAGGATGGAAGAAAGCAATAGAGAATATCATTGTAGTTTTAACTGGGTAGATAAATCTTATCGAAAGCCTGTATTCAATTTAAAACTACATTCGAACCATGGAAAATATATTATTGATCAACAGAAGGTAGAGTTATATAAAGGCAATAATCTCCAAATGAAGAAAACGGCTGTGGATTTGGCCCCTAAAGTGCCCTACTATTTACGAGGTGTGGATTTCACCCAACAGATGATGGATTTTACAGGGAATCAGGAAATGAATACGACGGTACAGGAAGGAATGGTGACAAGAAATTTAATTCGAGAAGTTTTGAACTAATGAAGCAAATATTAGGTGATAATCAGTTTTTTGGAATTAATCATTACGACTTAGAAAAAGGGGATAGGACTAAGCAAAAGTTTAGTACTAATCAGTCGATATATGAATTTATTATTGAGGCTACTGATTTAGGGCTTGATGGTTTTATGTTGAATTCCAATAGAAGGGGATTCGATATAATTAATGAATATTCGTTCCCAGAAAACAAAGAGATTCATTACAGTGTACCCTACCCCCACAAGTTTGCTACGATGGTAAATGAAAAGGGTATGCTATACCTGCTTAAATATGCTTTAAAGCAGGGAACTATTAGCTCCTTATCTTATAAATCACCTCTTTTTATATTTACGAGAAATGTGAAATATCTTATTTCATTCATTACAGATTTGGAAATACCGAAGGCATTACCAGATGGTAGCTATGTATATCTGCAAAATATTATAACAGATCTTGTTTTAGGTATGGAGCGCCCTGATCTGCTACTTGAATACTGTAAAGTTATTAAATCTAAAGGTTATAAGCCGGGTTTAATTACCTTGAATCCATTACTTTTGGAAGAAGTCCTCACAGAATTTCCAATTGACTTAAAAAAGGATCTTATCATTTGTTTCAATATTAATAAGACAGGGTTTAACGTCTTTCCTTCTCTAAAACAAGTAGAAATGTTTATAAATTCAGAAAAATTTTATAAGCTAATGGGGATGAGTATACTATCAAGCGGTGGTGTAGATAGTATTACTGATTCTCTTGAGTTCGTAAGGGATCTCGATTTGGATTACGTTGTTTATGGATCATCAAAAATAGAGCATATCCAGAGTAATTTTCAGGCTCTTTCAGATGAAATTGTTCCTTCTTGAAAATAAATAGTTAAAAATAAATGATATGTGAAAGGGGTGAGTAACTCCATAGATCTGATTTTCTATCTTTTATACTGGTAAATAAATGAGAAATCCTATCTCTCATAATATCACTGGTTTAGAGCCTTGATGTATACTTTCTCTAAACTTGCTTATCATCGGTATTAAATTTAATACTAAGCATTTTCGGAGCAGTAAAAATACCACAAGTACTATTCAAGAAGAAAAGAAAACCGAACGACTTCACAAACTACTTGAACGTATTGAACAACAATCGCATACCGTAGGAATTGTAGGATTGCGATAGTGGGGTTGCCTCTGATGTGGACCTTCCATAGCAACGGTATGCCAGTACTTGGTTTTAACATCGACAAAGAAAAGGTTGTATGCTTGGAAGAGGTCAGGTACTACATCAAGCATCTCGGTGTAGAGGTGATGCAGAAACTGGCCAACACTGACAACAGTAATGCTGTAAGCTTACAGTTCTTTGTACACAATTCTTAGGCTAGGGGTAAAACCATGAAATTGGCACTACAAAATTCCCCCTTGGCGAAGGGGGTTAGGGGATTGACGGAAAAGCGTAAACATCATATATAGTTGTGAGTAAGTTGTACTCACGAACAACGTGAATATAAGCTTCGCCGCCATTGACAGTAGAATGTGATAAAGCCCTAAACCCTTTTGTCACTCCGCAGTGCCCCGTCGATCGGGGAGCGCAGTGAGGAGTCTCAAGCGTTATAATAGCAGCGTTAATCATTCAGGGCCAAACAACCTGTTTCAGGACTTGATACTCCTCCTCGTCAGACTTGTTGGAGAGACTTGCCTTGGAAGTGCCTTCCAACCGGATCGGTAGGCGTTCCTTTTTTCCGTCATTTCGACCAAGACTGCCTTGCAGTCGCGCGGAGAAATCTATCAGGCTCACATAGAGGTTAGATGCTCGGATAGATATCTCGACTAACGCTCGGTATGACACTGCTTTTTTATGGGATAAGATCGTGAAGTTGGGCACTGGAAATTCCCCTCTTGCGAGGCGGGGTGTGTAATATATTTAGCTACCCACTCCATCAAATCTGAAAAGCACAGATTTGATACCCGTACCCCTCCCGGGAGGGGAATTAATAGCCTGCGCGAACCTGGTATCGGGAGATTACTCTAAATCAACGATCATATCATCCTGCTGTGTTCCGAGTCATTCGGAGAGCGGAACCAAGTGGAGTCGAAGGATCTCCCGGTAAATGTTCGTAAGTGGTTGAGGGTATCCTCCGCTCAGTATGACAGTGCTTTTAATGGATTTGGAATGACATTACTTTTCAGACATCCCGGCTATTTCCAGAAAAATTAAAAAGTAAATTTATTTTGTAACAAATGGTCGCCAGCCTACTCTTGTCTTCAAATCAAGAAAGTTAGCAACAGAAAAAACAATAAAAAATTTGAATCAAGGGTGT
>JBNJFX010000060.1:0-19969 GCA_051747245.1 Bacteroidota bacterium | reverse complement strand
AGTTAGACTTATTTTAAGTGATGAATGGTTGTTCTGTTGTTTATAATATTCAATTGTTATTATATACGGTTTTAATCTAATAAGTTGTATAATTCTTAGAGCGAAATCTTACCTTTTGACTTATATTTGAAAACTTAATAATGTTTACTTTTTCAAGATTTGAAATCAAATACTAGGAAAGTAAGAGTTTATTACAAAATATGATGTGAAAATTCCTGATTTACATGTTGTGACAAACTAATTTCTTGTCGACTGTTTTCCAGTAAATTATTGTGAGCCATATTTACAACCCCTTTTAAAGAACAAATACTGGTAATGCTTACCGTTTTGACCTCTCCTCTGTCCATTACCATATCATTCTTCAAGTCACCGGAACCTGCATTTTTGTGAAAATCCCTAATAGCCTCAACCTTAAATTCTTTATTTTCCTTCAACCATTTTTGAAACCATTCATGTCTGTTTTGAATAGATTCCTTGGTGTAAAGTTGTGCAGAAGCCCATAAATGTGGCGTTTTAGGGTCTTTTTCTTCTAAGAATGTATTTTTACCATCCCATTTGAACTCAAGGATTTTTAATTCAGGATCATGGAAAAGCACTACCATAGTAAATGGCTCAATATCCGTAAAATCATAGTTTTTGAAGAATTCATCAGGCTTGATGCATTCAATGGCTTCCATCACTACCATTCCCCTGCTCATTCTGTATGGAGGATTATAATCATGGGGTTGATTAGCCCCGTTCAATAGGCATACACTAATCCCATTATCGGAAGTAGCAACCCAAGTTCCCCCGGCTTTAGGGTCTTGAGGAAATACAATATTTTTTCCTTCCACATGATGATAGGCAGGAAATCCTGCTAGCCCTCTTTCCGGACTTTCATCACGATTAGTAGTTAGTATGTATTGATCTTCGGAAAGTGGTAAATATGTTAGCGTACACATAATTTTTGAAAATACTTCCGAATGATACTAAATAATAAAATCTTTAAAAAGTCATTTCTTTAATTAGTATAAAAAAAGTCTAAGGGGTCAGGGTAAATGAATGAATAATCTAAATTTAGTTCAATTTTATAGCTTTCAATAATTCTGTTTGTGAGTTCTTGCTTTGTATTTTCAAATTGTGGTGCCTCGAATTTAAAATCTTCCGAGTTTTTTGTGAACACTTCTTTTTTTGTCGGATGAATGGGAGCGATTCCATTAAAAAGGTATCCCCATTTTTCTTGTTTTAAAACTGCAGAGATAATTCCAATTGCATCATCTCTATGAATATAATTTACTTTTTGATGGTGCTGAGCTAACTTTTTGCCTGAATAATATCTGCCTGGAATTCTTTCATAACCTAATAGCCCTCCAAATCGGATAATCGTTAATCTTTCTTCAAATGTTTTATGCAATAATTCTTCTGCTTGAATTAATGCTTGTGCTCTTTCTGACTGTTTGTCCAATTCATGATCTTCATTTATAGGGTGGTCAACTTTAGGATAAACGGAGGTGGCACTAATATAAATTATTTTCTGAGTTGAAGGGATATATTTTAGTATTGGCTTTAAGCTTTCAATATGGTGATTCACCCCTTTTTTAGAGGTTTTTGGTGGAATGTTGATAATCAAATAATCAGATTTAAAGAATTCCGAGTTTAAATCATCATTAGGTAAATGTATGCTGTAAGCCTTGATTCCGGCTTCTTTCATTTCCAGCATTTTAGAAGCAGTGGTTGTACTTCCTCTTACTTCATAACCTAGTTTTTTTAATTTTTTTGCAAGAGGAAATCCTAACCAACCGCAACCTAGTATGCTAACTGATGCCATTATTTTTTATTTTCTGGAACAGTATTGAAAATATAATCCCATAATGGAGATGAAACCCCAAAATATTTGTCTGGATGTTTATAGTGATGAATGCTGTGGTATATCCACAACCATCTCAAGAAATTTTTGGGTGGCTGATAGGCATGAATTGCATAATGTACAAAAGCATAAACAAGATATCCAACAAGGAATCCGGGTACAAAAGCAAATGCATATTGCCCTAATACCAGCCAAAATCCACCAAAAATAATGCTGCTTATCAATATTGCTCCTGCCGGAGGCATCACAATTCTGTCTTTGTCTTTTGGATATTCATGATGCACTCCGTGGAAAGTGTATGAAATCCATCTTTTCCATTTATGATCATTATCCATGTGGAAAACAAAACGGTGAATAAAGTATTCCCCTAAAGTCCAGCTAAAGAAACCCACAATAAATAAGCTGGTAAAAGTTATCGTTTCAATATTGAAGCGTGTAAATGCTAAATAAGAAAGAAATATTGAAACAATAGCTAAAATGCTTAAAGGGACTGAAAAATGACTTCTTGTCAATTTTTCCAATAAAGAATTTTCAAATAATTTCTTTGTCCCAGAACTATTTATTTTTTTGTCTTGTGCTATATCCATAACTGTTAAAAGTGACAATTTTAAAAAAAAGTTGTTCTTCGATTAACTATGGGATTTTAACGATCAAGCCTAATATTTGTTCAATAAAATTAATTATGATGACCTTTCAGCTAATTCTTTTTTAAGGATTTTGTTGTAGAAATTTTCGTAAAGAGGGAGGATGTTGGAAATATCAAATTTCTTAGCTCTGTCGAGGGCTGCCGTTTTAAATTTATTCAGATTTTCATCAGCTAAAATATATAATGCTTTCTCAGTCATGTCTTTAACATCCCCAATATTACAAGTAAAGCCCGTCACGCCATCAATATTTAATTCAGGGATACCACCGGCATTTGAAGAGATTACAGGAACTTCACAAGACATGGCTTCCAATGCAGCCAGTCCGAAACTTTCTTTCTCAGAAGGCATCAAAAACAAGTCACTGACAGATAAAACTTCCTCTACGGCTTCTAATTTTCCCAAAAATCGAATATCCTCACATGTGCCTAATTCTCGGCATAATTTCTCCATTTTGATTCTTTCAGGGCCATCGCCTACCAGTAGTAGTTTTGCAGGGATAATGTTGCGAACATTATTGAAAATATGAATAACGTCTTCTACTCTCTTAACCTTTCGGAAATTGGATGTATGAACCAAAAGCTTTTCTCCATTAGGGCAAATGGCGGTTTTGAAATGATCTTTTTTCTGCCTTTTAAACCTACTTAAATCAATGAAATTAGGGATGACTTCAATATGCTGGTAGATGTCAAAGTGATCTAATGTATCTTTTTTTAAATCGTCCGATACGGCTGTAACCCCATCTGATTTATTGATACTGAAAGTCACAACTGGTTCGTATGAAGGATCTTTTCCCACCAAAGTGATATCAGTTCCGTGAAGTGTTGTAATAACAGGGATATTGATGTTTTTTTCTTTTAAAATTTGCTTTGCCATAAAAGCAGCCGAAGCATGTGGAATTGCATAATGAACATGAAGCAAATCCAGTTTTTCATGTTGCACTACATCCACCATCTTACTTGCCAATGCTAATTCGTAAGGAGGATATTGAAAAAGGGGGTAAGTCCTAATATCTACCTCATGATAAAATAGATTTTCATTAAAAAAATCAAGTCGAGTAGGTTGGGAATAAGTTATGAAATGGATGTTATGACCATTTTTGGCTAAGGCTTTTCCCAATTCAGTAGCCACAACCCCGCTTCCTCCAAAGGTAGGATAACAAACAATACCTATATTCATTTAATCTGCTTTATTTATTTATAAGATGAAAGCTAAAACGTAATGCCCTCTTATTATGTTTAAAAATATTAACTTGGAATCTCTTGCTTTCTATATTTATATCTAGTTTACATATTCCTCTTGCTGAGATTCATATTCAAATATTGATTGATATATAAGGTCCATTATTCGGGTTCGGATATTGGATGTGATGAGCTTTCTATTATTGGCATCAGGATAAACTCTATTGGAAAGAAATATGTAAACCAAACCAAATTCGGGGTCTGCCCAGGCTGCTGTTCCTGTAAACCCTGTATGCCCAAAAGTTAAAGGCGAGGCATAATGCGAGGTTGGGGAAGGTCCTTCTTCTTCTACCGGTTTGTCCCAGCCCAACCCTCTTCTATTTTCATCAAATTGTTTTCTGGTGAAATAAGGGACTGTTCCTTTGCTAAGGTAACGAACACCGCCATAAGTGCCATCCCACAAATTCATTTGCATCAAAATAGCCAAATCTTTGGCATTGCTGAATAAGCCGGCATGTCCGGCAACTCCGCCCACCATGGCTGCACCTTGGTCATGAACCCAGCCTTTGATGAGGTCGTTTCTAAATAATAAATCATTTTCAGTTGGGGCAATCTGTGTTTCGGGAAATCGACATAGAGGCAGAAAGCCCATGGTACTCATGCCCATTGGCCTATAAAAATTTTCAATTAAAAACTCCTCATACTTCATGTTGGTCATGCGCTCACTGATTTTTTGCATGATATAATAGCCCATATCCGAATATCGATAGTCATAATTTTTCTGCCATCTTGGCTTTTCAAGAAGCTCCGAATCAATTACCCATTGCCAAATGGAATCTCCTAATACTTGATGGCCATAAAGGCCTGAAGCCAATTGATTTGGATAAAGGGAAGCTTCATGGTTTTGGTATAGAGGGGTTTTTAAGCCAAACATATCATGGGTTTGCCGCCAAAAAGGAACATACGGAACCAAACCTGCTTGATGGGTTAAGATATTGCGCAAGGTCATATTTTGCTTATTGCTTTTTTTAAGCTCAGGTAAATAATGACTTATTTTTTCATCTAAATCTATTATTCCTCTGTCATATAAAAACATGATGCTTTGTAGTGTAGCCCCCACTTTAGTGATAGAAGCCAAATCATAAATTGTTTCGTCATCCACCTTTGAATATTTGTGATAAGTCTGGTAGCCAAAGTTTTTTTCATATACGATTTGTCCATCTTTGGCAACCAATATTTGACCACCCGGTGTGGCTTCTGTTTCAATTGCTTCCTTTGCTATTTCATCAATTTCAGCCAATATTTTTGGATCCATGCCCACATCCAATGGATTGCTATATCCAAACCTATTGAGTGTTTTGGTATTGATGCCTGTTCCTACTTTCATATCTGGAGCAACCGATACAGGTAATTTTCCTTTGGTGGATTTTGCCCCAAAAATCATCTGAGGAGCTAGTTTTTGTGTGATTTCATTATCCTCATACATCATTAATACATGCTGAAATGACTGCAAATATTTTAGGCTGTAGGCATTTCCAAATACAGTTAATACCACATTTGCTTGCTCTGACAGATTTTGCAGGAATAGTAAATCCTCAGATTTTAAGCCAAATCTTTTGGCGGATGAATTGTTCATTCCGTGCAAACCAACAACCACCGTTTCATATTGGCTTAGCTGATTCATAAGCTTACTATAATCACCTAAATCCATGTTTTCTTTAGGAAGATGATAATGCGTGAAATCCGCATATTTATTTAAATATTGCTGAAAAGTGCTGTTTTTATTACCTCGCAAAGAAAGTGATGCGAAATTAGTGGTGTCCAAAATATGAATAGGAAGTAAATTATTTTCATTTTTCACCAAAGTAGCCGCTTCTGCATAAAGCTTTTCATTGAGGTTCTCAGCTTCTGTAGAATTAAGCTTTTCATGAATATTTTCGGTTTCCAATTTTTCAAATCCTTCATGCAAACCTAATTTGTATTTAGCCTGGAGAATTTTTTTAACACTTTCTTCTAGCCTTTCTTCAGATATTTCATTCTTTTTAATGGCATCTTTCATCATTTTAATGGCATTTGGGACATCCATCGGGAAAAGTAAAACATCATTACCTGCCTTAAATGCCAATAAATCTGTTTCACCGGGTTCATAAAAATTACTGACACCTTTCATATTTAATGCATCGGTGAATATCAATCCATCAAAGCCTAAATCTTCTTTTAGTAAATCGGTCACCACATTTTTTGAGAGGGTAGTGGCTTTATTAGGAGTGTCATCATAAGCAGGAATGTGTAAATGCGCTACCATCATGCTATTAACTTCGTTTTCAATCAGTTTTTTGAAAGGATAAAGCTCAATTTCGTCCAATCTTTCTTTACTATGATTGATAACAGGTAATGTCGTATGCGAATCGGAATCCGTATCACCATGTCCGGGAAAATGTTTTGCATTAGCCAGAAGCCCATTTTCTTGCATGCCTTTCATGTATGCAACTCCTTTTTGAGCCACATTTTCTTTATCTTCTCCGAAAGAGCGATTACCAATTACCGGGTTTTTGATATTATTGTTTACATCCACTACCGGAGCAAAATTGACATGAACGCCAATTAATTTTGCTTGCCTGGCGATTTCTGCCCCCATTTCATAAATGAAATCATTATTCTGAATTGCGCCTAATGTCATTTGCTTTGGGAAATTCATAGTGCTGTCCAATCGCATACCTAATCCCCATTCTGCATCCATTCCAATCCATAATGGGATTTTAGATTTTGATTGAAGCTCATTGGTCATATTGATTTCCCTGCCAGGGCCACCTTGAAAAAATATCAGCCCCCCTATATGGTAATTCTCTATCAGAACAGAAAGATCTTTAGTGTGTTGTTCATTTTTATTTGAATAAGCCGCTACCATGAAAAGTTGCCCAATTCTTTCCTCCAGACTCATTCCTTTGTAAGTACTATCCACCCATTTAGGATATGAATTTTCTTGTGCTAATAGTAAACTGCTTACTAAAAAAATCAACAGAATTGAAAGGGATAAAACTTTTTTGAACATGTGGTAGTTTTGAATTTATGATAAAAGCTAAATTAACATTAAGTTTGTTTCTGAGAAAGATGAATTCCTTTAGATTGCTAATTGTTCGCTAATTTGTAGAATTAAATTGAATTCATAATAGCAGTTTGCTTTTTAAACTTACATAACGATAGCATCGTTCTTTTATTCGTCTAATATTTTAAATAAGTGATTATGAAATTTCCATCCATATTTAGATTGCCAGGGCATCAAAGGTTTGAAATACAACCTAGATACTATGATCCTATTAAAGAAGATTTAGAAAAAAGAACCAATAGGATAAGAAAGGAATTGAAAAATGAGCAAAACGGTGGTAAAGCTGAAAGCATCAGGGAAGCTTATAGGGCAAGAAGAGGTTCTAATCGCTCTGCTGATTTGTTTCAATTTTTGATGATTGTAATAGTAGGGGTTTCAATTGGAGGCTATTTGATGTATGGAGCAAATGTTTATTTTGCTTTGCTTCTCCTAATCCCATTATACATATTCTTGAGGAGAAGAAAATAGATTAAGCCTTTGAGGTAAAAACACTAGAAGCTATATCAAATTCAGTTTCAAAAGTCAAATTTTGTGTGTTTGAATTTTAGAATCCATATAAAATATTAAATGTCCGATATTATACAGTTATTGCCTGATGCAATTGCTAATCAAATTGCTGCAGGAGAGGTAGTCCAAAGACCGGCTTCTGTAGTGAAGGAGTTGCTTGAAAACTCTATTGATGCCGGAAGCAGTAAGATAAAATTAGTGGTGAAAGATGCCGGTAAGCAACTTATTCAGGTAATTGATGATGGCGCTGGGATGTCAGAGACGGATGCCAGAATGTGCTTTGAGCGTCATGCTACTTCTAAAATCAGAAAATCAGACGATTTATTTGCTTTAAAAACAATGGGCTTTAGAGGGGAAGCAATGGCTTCCATAGCGGCTGTTTCCCAAGTAGAGCTTAAAACTAAAACAGCTGAGGCAGAGCTCGGGGTATTACTTCAAGTGGAAGCTTCGGAAGTGAAAAATCAAACCCACACTGCTCATACTGGCGGTACTACCATTTCAGTAAAAAATCTTTTTTATAATGTTCCGGCTAGGCGTAATTTCCTGAAATCCAACCCAGTGGAAATGCGTCATATCATTGATGAATTTCACCGAGTGGCTCTTGCAAATCCGCAAGTGGCTTTTAGTCTGCATCAGAATGATATGGATGTTTACCAATTGAATACAGGTAAACTGAGCCAGCGAATTGTTGGCTTATTTGGCAAAAATTATCAAGAGCAATTGGTGGCTTGTGAAGAAACTACAGACCAGTTAAAGATATATGGTTATATAGGAAAGCCTGAGTTTGCCAAAAAAACCAGAGGGGAGCAGTTTTTCTTTGTCAATAATCGCTACATCAAAAGCGGCTATTTGCATCATGCTGTGGTAAATGGATTCGAAGGATTGTTAGCAAAGGAAGCACATCCATTTTATGCGTTATGCTTGGAAATTGATCCTAAGAGGATTGATGTAAATGTTCATCCTACCAAAACAGAAATTAAGTTTGATGATGAGCGCATGGTTTATGGAATTTTGGCAGCTGCCATTCGTCAGGCATTAGGAGCGCATAATGTAGCCCCTGCATTGGATTTTGACAGTGATGTTAATTTCAGTTTTAATGCCCCTAGAAGGAATAGGGTTGATGATTTTTCTACTAAAACAACCAATTATCAAAAATTTAAACAGCCAAAAGATAATGATGGGGAGTGGGATAAAATTTTATCTAATTTTCAGGAATTGAGTGATAAAATAACAAAAGAAGAAGATAAGGATGATTTTGCAGATGAAAGTCAGCAATCGATGACTTTTGGAAGCTCAATTAATGAAGTAGACAAAAGTACTTCCCCTCAAAATGAATGGGTAGAAGCCAAAACAAGCATATTTCAAATCCATCAGAAATATATTGCTACTCAGGTGAAATCTGGTTTGATGTTGGTAGATCAACAAGCAGCCCATGAGCGGATTTTATTTGAGAAATTCAACCGTCATTTGCAAAATAGTGATGGAAGCTCTCAGCAATTTCTTTTTCCTGAGCAAGTGCAATTATCAGCATCGGATTATGCTTTGGTGATGGATATGGAGGAGGAATTGAAAGCTTTGGGTTTTGTAATTTCTTCTTTCGGAAAAGACACCGTGGTGATAAATGGTGCACCAACAGAATTGACAGATACCTCAGTAAAATCAGTTTTTGAAGGCTTGATAGATCAGTTTAAGCATAATAAAAACGCACTAAGTGTATCGAAAAATGAAAATATTGCCCGTTCTTTGGCAAAAAGGTCAGCCATCAGAGCAGGGCATAAATTGAATGGAGAGGAAATGAATGCTTTAATTGATAAACTATTTGCTTGTCAAAATCCTAATTATGCGCCTTCAGGTAACTCAACTTTTATTATTTTTGACCTTAATAAAATTGCAAGCTTCTTCAATTAGTGAGAAGCTACAATAATAAATTAAAGAATTCATATATTAGAAATTTATGTTCGCAAGACTTACTCCGGTTGTTAAAAACCTCCTTTTAATAAATATTGCTTTATTGCTCATTCCATCGTTTTTGAATTTTGAGTTGGCTCAATACTTCGGCTTACGCTATATTTTTGCAGATTCATTTCAGCCATTTCAGTTTATTACCTATATGTTTTTGCATGCTGGTTTTGGGCATTTGTTAGGTAATATGTTTGCTTTATTCATATTTGGACCAATGCTGGAGCGTTTCTGGGGGTCTAAAAGATTCTTTATTTTTTACATGGTTACGGGAATTGGGGCTGGAATACTTTATGGTGCTGTGAATTTTGTGGAAATGCAGCAATTGGAAAGTGCTGCTGAGCAATATATCGAAAACCCTAATTATGAGGAGTTTGTTTCTTTTATTCAAGAAAATGCCAACTATGTTTACAAAGACTGGTATGATTTTATTGATGCTTACGGTGATAATCCAAATAAACAAGAATTTATTGATGGCAGTATCCAAAGAGTAAAAGAAGTAGTTAGGTTTCAGGGGAATGTCCCGCTTATTGGAGCTTCGGGTGCAGTATTCGGAATTTTATTTGCATTTGGCTTTTTGTTTCCTAATACGGAATTGTTTTTACTATTTCCACCTATCCCAATCAAAGCAAAATACCTTGTAACCTTCTACGGATTATATGAGTTATATGCAGGCATACAGAATGTTCCGGGAGATAATGTGGCCCATTATGCCCACTTAGGAGGAATGTTGATTGCGTTTATTCTGTTAAAGATATGGCAGAAGAATAATACAAGATTTTATTAAAGAAGATGGCAGGATTTTTCGATGAGTTAAAACAAAATTTTAAAAGGCCCAATAATGCATTAAACCAATTGATCATTATCAATGCGGTTGTTTTTGTAGGCTTGGGCTTATTAGCATTAATAGGTAAATTTTCTGGTGTTGAAGGGCTTTATGCTATAGTAGATGCACAGTTCACCATTCCGCCAGATTTAGAAAGGTTTATTTACCGACCTTGGACTATTATTACCTATGCTTTCTCCCATGCAGGCTTCTTCCATATTTTATTGAATATGCTAGTATTGTACTGGTTTGGTATGTTAATATCCCAATATCTTGGAAGTGCTAAATTGGTGAATTTATATGTTTTAGGGGCTCTGGCAGGAGCTGTAGTATTTATATTAGCCTATAATTTAATTCCATTTTTAGCAGAAAGAACCACAAGCGGTATGGTAGGAGCTTCTGCCGCAGTTTACGCAGTAGCTACCGCAGCAGCAACATTACTTCCTGATCACAGATTCCATTTAATTTTTATTGGACCTGTAAAAATAAAGTATATAGTTGCGGTTTATATCCTTTTATCATTGTTAAATTCAGCGGGGCCTAACGCAGGTGGAAATTTAGCTCACTTAGGAGGAGCTGGAATTGGCTTTTTATATGTTAGAGGCTTGCAGGCAGGTACTGATTTTGGTTTGTGGATCCAAATGACATTAGGTTTTATTCAAAGCATCTTTAAATCCAAGCCTAAAATCAAAGTCACCTATAAAAAGAAACAGACTGCAGGAGCTTCTAAAAGTAGTGGTAAATATTCCTCTCAAGGATCAACAACAGAACAAGAGGAAATTGATAGGATATTGGATAAGATTTCTGAAAAAGGTTACGAAAGCCTGAGCAAAGATGAAAAGCAAAAGCTTTTTAATGCTAGTAAGAAGTGATTATTAATTACGAATTAATAATTAATAATTAGGGCATTTCAATTTTGGAAAGTAGTTTGTTGTTAATTTTCCGCCTTTCTTCAATTTATAATTAGAAAGATTTGTAACTCCTCAGCTACTATTATACAAAGTTTAATCCCTCACGACCTCTCATCCAACTACTCCCTCTTGAAGGTGTTTTCACCTTCAAGTTTCTGTGTGATTATAGCGTGCAATGGAAAAGTTTGGGTGAAAACACCCAAACGGGGGAGTGGGTGAGCTAAGAAAGTCTGTCTTTAAAACGATTTCATGAACACAAATTGTCTATAAGCTTTTTCTTGATTATCTTTTATGTGCGGTGAAGAAGTCTTGCACAGTTTTAACCTTTATTTCTGTTCATTTGGAAACTGAGTAATTGCAAAGATTTATCTTTCAAGAGAATTTAAAATGAATGATGCTGTCTGATGAGACCACCAATTCGTAATTACTAATTCCCAAATTCGTAATTAAATCTGTCCGATTACATACATTTTCTCCATGGTAGGATTTTTACTGCCGCCTCTAGGTTCTAGCGTTACGGCAAATGCAGAAGCTTTTCCAGTAGTTTTCATTTTGAGTAAGCTTGTCATATCTCCAGCCACATCAAAAACGCCCATGTCCACAGGATTTCCATCTACTATTGCCCACAATTGATATTGATTGTCCATTTCATTGGCAGGCATTTTCTTAGCATTTAGGAAAACCTCATTGGTTTTTTTATTCCAATGCACAAAAGCTTGGGCTTCAGGCGCTATTTCCAATCCTTTCATCGGAACAGTTTCGATTCCGGGCTGTCTAAGGATTTCAACATTATCCGCATATTGCTCCATCTGGTTTTTCACCACATTGTATTGCTGCGCCATACTTTGATTTTGAGCAACAATATCGGATAGCCTCGATTCAGTTTCTTGCCATTGATTATAGAAATAGACACTAAAAGCTATTCCAATTACGGCTACAATACTTGCTGCAACTGATAAATAAGGGTAAATAGAAAAGGATTTAGTCTCCTTTTTAATTTCTTCTTGAACAAGTTCTTCTTCAGAATCATCTTCATTAGAATTCATCTCCAATCCCAAGTCATTGAAAAGTGCATTTTTGGAAGATTCGGGAGGCGCAATACTTCCTTCTTGACCTAATGCAAATAAGGTTTCCTCAGCCTCATCAATGGCTTTTCTTACTTCCTCATGCTCTTCTGCATACTGAAGCAACTCCTTTGTTTCGGACTCATTTAATTGTCCCATAACAAAAGCTTCGATTACTCCTGACGATATGTATGCTTCTATCTTATTCACAATAATAATTCTCTTAATGTACGCATAGCTGTCCTAGCCCTGGTTTTGACCGTTCCCAATGGGATATCAAATTCCTTGGATATTTCAGTTTGCGTATAGCCTTTAAAATACATTTGATCAATTACAAATCGAAGTTCATCTGAAAGCTTATCTAAAACTTTTTCTAAGCCTATGCCGTCAATTGATTGCTCGGTTGAATTTGCATTGTCAATGGTATGTACGTTGTCTGAGACTGAATCGGTTTTGCCTGTTTTCTTTATTTCTTTGGATCTAAGTTTATCGATGGAAGCATTTCTGCTTATATTCACCAACCAGGTGTATAAACGACCTTTTTCAGCACTATAGGCATTAATGTTTTTCCAAGCCTTCATGAAAACATCATGCAAAACTTCCTGTGCCACTTCCTCTGATTTAACAATTCTGACTATAACACCATAAATAGCTCCACTGTAATTATCATACAGATATTCGAAAGCACTGGATTTCTGTGCTTTGAGTTCCTTTACAAGAACCTCTTCCGATATTTTAACTGCAGGTGCTATAGTTTTAAAATTGTATTTGCTAAATAAATGATATTAGCCCAATAAAAAAAGCTGTTAGACAAATTCAATTATTTAAATCTGCCTAACAGCTTTTTTCAAATAGAAACTTGTCAGGTTTACTTAAATTTTTAATCATGGTTTCCGGTCGGTGTGCCACCGACCGGGGTAGGGTCCATGGTTGGTGGCACACCAACCATTTTAACCTCAATTCAAAACCTGACAGGTTTTTAGCATATACTGTACTGTCGCAAGCGTCCGCTTGTGACTTCTTCGCCCACATTTGTGTCTCCACAAATGTATGGCAGAAAGTTAGACATTCTGATGCATCTGCTTCTCCATCTGGTTGTGGGGACTTGTCTGCACAGGCAGGCACAACCAGGGGCGAGAATACTTCAGCAAATAACTTATACTGTCGCAAGCGTCCGCTTGTGACTCAGGCTTTAAATATGAATCACCTCATCATAAGCAGCTGCTGCAGCTTCCATTATAGCTTCACTCATGGTTGGGTGAGGATGAACTGTCTTAATCAATTCATGTCCTGTGGTTTCTAATTTTCTAACGGCTACGATTTCAGCAATCATTTCAGTTACATTAGCGCCAATCATGTGAGCACCCAATAATTCACCGTATTTTGCATCAAAAACTAATTTCACAAAACCATCTTTAGCTCCAGCTGCACTTGCTTTTCCTGAAGCTGAGAATGGGAATTTACCTATTTTCAAGTCGTAACCCGCTTCTTTAGCTTGTTTTTCAGTATAGCCAACGGATGCAATTTCAGGACTGCAATACGTACAACCCGGTATGTTTTTGTAATCCAATGGCTCTGGGTTTTCACCAGCAATTTTCTCTACACAAATAATTCCCTCGGCTGAAGCAACGTGAGCCAATGCAGGACCGTGAACGATATCACCAATTGCATAAACACCGTCAACATTGGTTTTGTAATAATCATCAACCAATACTTTTCCTTTGTCAGTAGAAACGCCAACATCTTCCAAGCCAATACCTTTCAAATTTGTGTCAATACCAACCGCAGAAAGTACCACATCACAATCCAATTTCTCTTCGCCTTTTTTGGTTTTAACAGTCACTTTGCAACCGCTTCCTTTGGTATCAACTGAAGTTACTTCAGAGCTGGTCATGATATTGATGCCTGCTTTTTTGTAAGTTTTAGCTAAAGCTTTTGAAACTTCCTCGTCTTCAACCGGCACAATTCTGTCCATAAATTCAACGACAGTCACTTCCGTTCCGATTGCATTATAGAAATACGCAAACTCAACACCAATTGCACCAGAGCCCACTACAACCATTTTCTTTGGTTGTTTTTCTAAGCTCATGGCTTTTCTATATTCAATGATTTTTTTGCCGTCAATCGGAAGATTTGGTAACTCTTTTGCTTTTCCTCCAGTCGCTAGAATGATATTATCAGCAGAATATTCCGTTTTCTTACCGTCATTTTCTACTTCTACCTTCTTTCCTGATTTCAATTTTCCAAAACCGTCAATTACATCGATTTTGTTTTTCTTCATCAAGAATTGAACCCCTTTGCTCATGCCATCAGCAACACCACGGCTTCTTTTTACCATTCCTGAAAAATCAGCTTTGGCATCTTTTACGGTAATTCCGTAATCTTCTGCATGGCTGATATATTCAAATACATTGGCACTTTTCAATAATGCTTTTGTAGGGATACATCCCCAGTTCAAACAAATTCCGCCTAAACTTTCTTTCTCCACTATAGCCACTTTTTTGCCTAATTGAGAAGCACGGATTGCGGCTACATAACCACCCGGGCCAGAGCCCACTATTATAATGTCATATTTTGATGCCATAATATCTATTAATTAAATTTTGGATTCGTTTTTATTTGCTGACAAATTTAATGGAAATGGAGCTAGAAAAAAATTTTGTTGCTTTAATCAAAATTTCCATATCATTGAATAATTTTCATGAGTACTAACATTTTCTTTAATGACTGAAATTTTCTTTTCGTATTTTAATAAAAAGAATAGCGATTATTTTTTAACCTTATTTCTTTCCGGAATTATATTTTGGGTTGTGAATTTCTTTGGGCTGGGATATACAAAGGATTCTAATTTGTATGTTGAAATTGCTAAGGAGATCAATTCAACAAGTTTTTTCCTCGTTAAAGGATTTAATATTAAGCCGCCAGTTTTACCCATATTAATCTCTTTTATTGGAGAGCAAAATATGGTTTGGGTAAATTTCTTCTGTTATTTATGCATTCAAGGCATTGGCGTTTATTTGTCCCGTAAAATCAAGGATGATTTAGTAAGGTTTTCGTTTTTATTAATTCTTGTTTTTGCAACACCGCATATTCTAATTAGCTCTTTTCTTTGGACAGAGCCTCTTTTCCTAGCTATAATGCTTTTCTCTTTTTATTTCTTGGATAGATTTTATCAGACTAATCAGCTCAAATTTATTGTATCAGCCATTATTTTACTCAGTATACTTCCTTTTATACGTTTTGCAGCTATATTTTTGATTTTCCCTCTTATGGGATTTCTTATTTTAATGTCAAAAAGTAAGTATGCTATTTCTGCCTCACTTCTCTTTTTAGCATTAATTTTTATTGGATGGGCTTTTGTTTTTCAAGAAGGATTTTCAGGAAGATGGGATAGATTTATACAACCTATTTTATCAGGGAGATTGGAGCGGATAGAATATAATTTTGCTTCCTATTCGAAAGCCTTAAGTAGTTGGTTTTTTCCTTACGCCTTGGATGGTTTTTTCTCAAGACTGATAAGTATTTCCATTTTGCTTTTCATGGTCTTTTACAATACTTCCAGAATTTATGTTGCCAAAAGAGTAAATATCCTTTATTTATCTCCCTTGTTATTTTTAATTTATTTTGTTCTGATGCTGTTGGTTTTTAAAGTGGAATATTATGCTGCAGAACGATATATAGCCATATTTTACCTGCTGATTATTTTAAATATTTTTCTTCAGATTGATAACTTTATTAAATCCTCCAAATCTTTCTTTTTCAAGTGGGGGTTTTATTTTTTAATTATTGCTTTTACGTTTTACAGCTTTCTAAGAACAATTAAGAATGTTCACTTTTGGTATAATCTTAGGTCTGAATCTGTAACGACTGAGATTTTAGATATAGCTGTGGCAATGTTTATGTAGGGCTCGCTGAAAAAGTCTCAGGCGCGTCAGATACAATCGGTCGAAGTGAAGATGTATGTTTATACCTCAATCTTCGACCGGGCAGTAGGTGGCGTGTCTGAGGCTAGCTCAAAAAATCCGATTTCGCATTTTTTGAAGTGCAAGGATAAGTGGGGAAATCTTAAGAAAAGCCTTGCACTTGTTGTCAAGAGCGTAATAGTCTTTGACATATACTTTTGCTACGAGTCAATTTTTAAGGGGAATGTGTTTTTCAGCACGCCCTATGTAGGGAATTCTAATTGTTTGATGGCTTATTTTTCCTTTCATTTTCTTAATTAGCTTATTCCTTGTAATTTTAGGCTTTTTACAATCAACTATAAACCCATTATGACAAAACTATTAGAAGGAAAAACCGCACTTATCACGGGTGCTTCAAAAGGAATAGGAAAAGCCATCGCTCAGAAATATGCTGAACAAGGTGCTAATGTAGCTTTTACTTTTTTATCAAGCGTTGAAAAAGGACAGGCTTTGGAAAAAGAATTATCAGATGCTTATGGCGTAAAAGTTAAAGGTTACCGTTCTGATGCCTCAGATTTTAAAGCAGCTGAAGAATTAATCGCTGGAGTAGTTTCCGATTTCGGGAGCTTAGATGTTTTGGTGAATAATGCAGGAATCACAAAAGATAATTTATTGATGCGCATGACAGAAGAAATGTGGGATGATGTGATCAATATCAATCTGAAATCTTGCTTCAATACTGTAAAAGCGGCTAACCGTACCTTTATGAAGCAGAAAAGTGGTTCTATTATTAATATGACCTCTGTAGTAGGAATAAAAGGAAACCCGGGCCAGGCAAACTATTCCGCTTCAAAAGCAGGGATAATCGGATTTACAAAATCTGTTGCTTTAGAATTAGGTTCAAGAAATATCCGTTCAAATGCAATCGCTCCAGGCTTTATCGAAACTGAAATGACTGATGCTTTGGACGAAAAAACAGTTCAAGGATGGAGAGATGCTATTCCTTTGAAAAGAGGAGGGAGCCCAGATGATGTTGCGGATTTGTGCGTATTCTTAGGTTCTGATATGTCTTCCTACATTACTGGTCAAGTAATTCAAGTAGATGGCGGAATGTTGACTTGATAGTTTCTTAATATTTTTGATCTATAATGAATCCGAAGCTATTTTGATAAAAGATTACCTTCGGATTTTTTTATTTATTCTATTTGCCATTTTTCCTAGATTATCCTGCGAACTTATTAACTTTAGCTTCCGTTTAGCTTGAAAAATATTTAAAGTTCTGAAGTCAATACTTAAAGTGATAATCACTTCATTTATAAAACTATAATTATGTACACTAATTTTAATGCATTAGATGAAAGCTCAAGGTTGTGGGTTTACCAGGCAGATAGACCTTTTAGTGAGGAGGAAAAAGAATTTGTTTTACAAAATGGCAAAGCTTTTGTGGAATCTTGGACTGCTCACAATAAAGCTTTGAATGCATCTATTGAGATAAAATACAATCAATTTATTGTGTTGGCAGTTGATGAAACCAGGGCGCCTGCTACTGGTTGCTCAATTGATAAATCGGTTCATTTTATTAAAGCTTTAGAAAATGAGCTGAAAATCAACTTGCTGGATAAGAGTAAGATAGCTTTTTTGAAAGGTGATGAAATCAGATTAGAGAATTTACCCTCAATCAAATCAAAAGTGGAGTCAGAGGAGATTACGGCTGATTTGATGACTTTTAATAATATGGTTAGCACTAAAGGGGATTTTGAATCCAAATGGTTAATACCTGCAAGCGAAAGTTGGATGGGGAGATTTTTTAAAGCAAAGGCATGATTAACTTAATTTTGTCGTTTTTAATTTAATATTTAAGATTAAGTCGTTGAAAAACTCATTTTATATCATATTTATCTTATTGTTTTTTCTCAATGCTTGCTCTGTCTATAAAAAAGCAGAAAAAAAATTTGAGAAAGGGGAATATAATTCTGCTATCAACTTTTATGAACAAGCAGTGAAGAAAAATGATAATGCTGCCGAGGCATTATTTTACACGGCTGAATCCTATAGACTTTCCAACAGATTAGAAGTTGCTGTGCCCTATTATAAAGCAGCCATTGATTCTGGATATAGAGAAGATGAAGTGTTTTACAATTACGCCTTGTCTTTGAAAGCTAATTCTGATTATAAAAAGGCAAAGGAAGTATTGGAAAACTATTTGCCCCAAGCCAATAATCCTGATATCAAAAGATTGGCTGAATTCCAACTCACCAATTTGTATAATATTGATGAAATCCTCGAAGATCAAACTTTTTATACTGTCAAAAATCTTGAGGCTATAAATACACCTGCATCAGAGTATGCTCCATTTTTTCATGATGATGAATTGTATTTTACTTCTACCCGGGATGATGACGGCAGAGTTTATAAAGCTACGGGAGATAATTATTCCGATATCTATAAAGTAAAATCAAGAGGGGCAAATGTAGATACATCCAGTATAGAAAAATTACCTGATATTATCAATTGGCCTGACGCAAATGAAGGTTCTGTAGCCATAGACCCTAGGGGAAGAACGATGGTATTTGCCCGTGGCAATACAGGAAAACGAAAAGGCTTGAATGATGTGAATTTATATATAACTCGTTACAGAAATGGCAAATGGTCTGAGCCAGAGTTAATGAAGATTAATGACCCTGAAGCCTGGAATTCAACCCCGGCTTTTAGTGAAGATGGCCGTACACTTTATTTTTCCTCAACTAGAGAAGGAGGTATAGGAGGAGTGGATTTATATTCCGCAACTGTTAATAGTCGTGGCCAATGGGGAAATGTCAGGAATTTGGGTGATAAAATCAATACCCCGGAAGATGAAATGTTTCCGTCCACCTCACAAGATGGTAAATTGTATTTCTCATCCAATGGGCATCCAGGCCTAGGAAAACTCGATATTTTTGTGGCAGAACGTAAAGGTGGGGAAATTACTATATCTCATTTGGGTAAGCCTATGAATTCCAATAAAGATGATTTTGCTGTCTTTATGTATTCTCCGGATAGAGGTTTCTTTTCCAGTGACCGTCCGGGTGGTGAAGGAAGGGATGATATTTATACATTCAAAAATGAGAATCCGGATTTAAAAATTATCAATTATTATTTAGCAGGAGAGACTACCACTCATAATTCTAAGGATGAGGAAGTGATTTTACCTGGCGTTAATGTGAGAATGTTTTCACAGGATAGTATTTTGTTAGGTGAAATATTGACCGGTCAAGATGGCGAATTCAATTTCAGGGTTTCTGAGGAAGAGGATTATTTCATCATCGCGGAAAAAGAGGATTATTTTACCACACGAAAAACATTTTCTACTAAAGGAAAAAGCTTGGATAAAAGTAAGCTCAATTCTTTGATCACTAATAAAGTATTTGAAACAGAAATTTTGCTGGAAGAAATCATTTTGGATAAGGCATTTGAGTTAGAGAATATCTATTATGATTTTGACTCGGCTAATATTCGTGCTGATGCTGCAAAGGAATTGGATAAATTAGTTACTATTTTAAAAGATAATCCGCCAATTAAGATTGAGTTAAGTTCACATACTGATTCCAGAGGAGAAGCGGCTTATAACCAAGAGCTGTCCAAGCGCAGGGCAGAATCAGCAGTTGCTTATATTATTTCACAAGGTATTGATCCTTCTAGGATAAAAGCCAGAGGCTATGGTGAAAGCCAGTTGATAATTGAAGATGCAGAGACTGAAGAAGAACACGAAACCAACCGAAGGACAGAATTCAAGGTAACGGAATACGATAAGGAAATAGCCAGAAGAATAAAGGAGCAGGAAGAAGCCCAGTTTAAAAAAGGAACCGTAGAAGTTGAGATAAAGGAAGAAAAGGAAGTTCCTGATGAAGCCTCAACTGATGAGTTTGATTTTAACAGCCCCCTTTAATTCCCCCAAAGGCTCTATGTTTGTAAAGGAGTAAAAATAGTCCAAGGAATTTTAATAAATTAAAGTGAGATAATTTCAAACATTAAAATTCACAAGGA
>JBNJFX010000059.1:0-20812 GCA_051747245.1 Bacteroidota bacterium | reverse complement strand
GTCTGAAGCTTGCCTTTTTTATGTAAAAATTCAATTATGATAGTGGTCAATACTCCGAGTGTACCTGCGCCCAAAAGCATGGTGACTGAATCCCTACTGCCCGACCATAAGAAAGCCATTACTATACCTGGAAGAATAGCATGGGAAATAGCATCACCTACCATTGCCATTTTTCTTAAAACCAGAAAGCAACCTAAAATTCCACAGGAAATGGCTACTAAGGTGCCTGTTAATATAATGTAAAAATCGGACATGGATATTTAATACAAAAGGGCACCACCTAAAAAATGGTGATGCCTAACTAAGATTTATTCTACTATAAATTTACCTTTCATTAAGGAAACGTGACCTGGAAATGAACATATAAAATCGTAAGTACCTTTTGCTGGTGCTTCAAATTCAATGGTGTCTTCTTCTCCACCTCCCAAAATGTCGGTAAATACTATTACTTTATCTTCTTCAGATTCAGGAATATAACCTCTTTCTTTAGCATTTGCAGCTTTTTGACCAAATTCCATTATGTCAGTCCCTTGTTTCAAGAGCACCCAATTATGACCCATTTGGGTAACAGACATTTCTCCAACATGCTTTAAGGTCAGTTTTACAGTACTTCCTGCTTTCACTTTAATTTCATCCAAATTGAATTGCATTTGGTCATTGCCCTCAATAGTGATTTCAACAACATCAGATTCATTCTTTTCCTCTTTTGCTGTTTCTTCTTTTGGAGCGTTTTCTTTCTCCTTAGCTTGTTGCTGCATGATTTCTTTGGAAGTCATAGTCTTTTCATCTGAATTGGATCCTTCTTTGGATTCATTTCCTCCGCATGCTATAAATAAACTAATACTTAAAATGCTGAGTGTTAATTTTAATAATCTCATGGTATTTTATTTTATATTTTAAATTAATTTCTATTATACAATCGTATGAATAAGTAATATGTTTTATGAATTTATATTTATTCATAAGGTATTTTTGAATTATGAGGGTCTACTTCAGGATATCCCAATTTTTCTTCTAATTTTTTCTCTAATTCAGGTGTAATGATGTGTTCTATTGTATCGGCATCTTCATGCACGTGATCGGGCGCAATTCGTAAGTATTCCGTAAGATATAACTCCCATAATCGGTGTAATTTAACCAATCTGGCGGCTTTTTTTCGCCCATAATCCGAAAGGAAATAACCATCCTTAGTTCTTTTTAGATAGCCGTGCCTTTTTAATCTTTGTAGGATTTTTTTCATCAATCTAATGCTGTAATACCGCTTTTCCCTCAATTTTTCCAGAGATTTGGCCTCCCCGAAATTATTTTCGTATTCCGCAATCTGATGAAATGCTTTTAAAATATTTTCATCTTGAATTTGCCTTCTGTTTTTCAATTGTTGCCATAATCTTGAAACATACCCTTTTCGAGGGGCAAACATGATCGATATTATAGCAAATACTGATAAAACCATCACCACCCATGGGCCGGTTGGCATATTTGGGGCGATATAGCTTATGAAAGCTCCGGAAACTCCAGAGAAACCCCCGATTATTGCAGCTAATATTAAAATTAGGGATAAACTCCCAGACCAATATTTTGCTGCGGCAGTTGGTGTTATCAATAAAGCCGCCATTAAAACTACTCCTACTGCTTGGATACCTGTTACCACTGCCAAAACTGTAAGGGAACTTAGTAGAAACTCTATCCATTTTACGGGCAGGCCTACTGATTGTGCAAAATCTTTATCGTATGTGATCAATTTGAGTTCTTTATAAAAAAGTAGAATCATGATGATCAGGAGTATGCTAATAGATGAAAAAACGATCACATCCTGTGCCAACATACTTGCAGCTTTGCCAAAAAGGAAAGAATCTAAGCCTGTTTGGGCTGAATTACCGGATTGCTGAATAAAAGTGAGCAACATGATGCCTACTCCAAAAAATACCGAAAGAATTAATCCAATAGCGGTATCTTCCTTGATTTTTGATTTTTTGACTATATAATCAACAGCTATGATAGACAACCAGCCCGTCAAAAAGGCCCCAATTATCAGGAGAAAATAATTTTTTGTACCACTCAAAAGAAAAGCCAGACAAACACCTGGTAAAATAGCGTGTGCAATGGCATCACCTATTAATGCCTTTTTTCTGAAAAATGTAAAAGCACCCACTACGGCAGCACCTGCTCCCAAAATGATAGTCCCCAATGAAACATAAATTACATTGGCATCATCAAAATCAAAAAAGCTTAGTGCATTTTCCCACATATTATTCTCGGTTTGGAAATCTATGTTTCTGAATTAAATCACTGATTTCTGTCAATAGCGTTAATTTACCGCCATAAGTCTCTTGTAAAAGCTCTGGGGTGAAAGCTTCATTTATAGGACCGGAAGCCACTAATCGCATATTTAAAAGAATGATCCAGTCAAAATATTTGGCAACGGATTGCAAATCATGATGCACCACTATAACGGTTTTATTTTGAGCCGACATCTCGCCAAGTAATTTGATAATAGCTTTTTCAGTGGCAGCATCCACACCTGCAAAGGGTTCGTCCATAAAATAGATGTCCGCTTGCTGAGCCAAGGCACGTGCCAGGAATACTCTCTGTTGTTGTCCTCCTGAAAGCTGTGATATTTGACGGTCTTTATAATCATCCATGCCCACTTTTCTAAGGCTGTCCATCACAATTTCTTTATCAGCTTTTTTGGGTCTCTTGAATAAGCCCAGCTGACCATATCTCCCCATCATCACTACCTCATACACCGAGGTAGGGAAGTCCCAGTCCACACTTTCTCTTTGGGGCACATAACTGATTTTATGTCGCATTTCTTCTAAGGGCTTGCCATTAATTTGAATGTAACCACTATTGAGTGGCAGCAAACCCATTATTGCTTTTAGTAAAGTGGATTTTCCTGCACCGTTCGGTCCGATTATGCCGATTAATTGCCCTTCTGGTAAACTTAAGTCCACATCCCATAGAACAGGTTTGCGCTCATAAGCTACTGAAAGGTCATGTATTTCAATTATAGGATTATCAACTTGTCTAATCATCTTTCATTTGTTTTTTGTGATAACCCACTGACTATTTTTTCAACATTAGAATGTACCATGCCTAAATAAGTACCTTCAAAAGTCCCTTCTTCACCCATTGCATCAGAGTATAAACTTCCGCCAATTTCCACGTCATGTCCTTTACTTTTACACCCTTCCAATACTGCTTTAATTGCTTTTTCAGAAACGGAGGTTTCAGTGTAAATAGCTGGGATTTCATTTTGAACTATGAAATCCACCAAATTACTCACATCTCGCAAACCAAATTCCGATAGGGTAGAGATGCCTTGTAATCCCCTCACTTCAATTCCATAAGCCCTGCCGAAGTAGGCAAAAGCATCATGAGCTGTGACTAACACTCTTTTGTCTTCAGGTATCAATTTGATCTGAGATTGAACGGCTTTATGAAGGCTGTCCAGTTGATTTGCATATTGATTGATGTTTTTTTGGTAGTAAGATTGATTAGCACTGTCCGTATTGATTAATTCAGAACTTAATAATAAAGAAGCTTCCTTCCATAATTTTACATCAAACCAAATGTGCGGATCATAAGCACCTTGAAATTCAGTGTTATTGATATATGCTTTTTCAGGAAGTAATTCCGCCATAGCTATCACCGTTTTTTTTCTTTTCAGTTTTTGCAGAATTTCACCCATCTTACCTTCCAGAAAAAGTCCGTTGTAAACAATGATATCTGCTTGTTGTAATTTTTTCAAATCTCCTTGAGTTGCCTTATATAAATGAGGGTCAACTCCTGGCCCCATTAAGGCTTCAATTTTTGCTTTATCCCCAACTATATTTTGCACTGCATCCTGTATCATTCCGGTGGTGCAAACTATGTAGGGTTGACCCCCATCTTCTTCTTTTTGGGCACATGAAAAAGTTAGGAGAAGTATGGAAATAATAAGTAATAATTTAGTGTGTGACCAATACATTTTCTGCTACCTCTTTACTAATGAATAATTTATTTTTACCGTCTACCAGAATTTCCATCGAGCCGTCAAACTCAACTTTTTCGATGACTTTTGTTTTGGCTCCAAGGTAAATTCCAATACGATCCAAATGTTGTAGAAACATAGAGTTCGTATCTTTTACTGCTACTACAATTCCGTCTCCTGAAAGCTCAACTTCGGCTAATGGTACTTGAGGCTTTTCTTTGAATAATCCATTTTCATCAGGAATGGGATCACCATGCGGATCGAACTTTGGATGTCCTAAAAAATCGTCCAATCTCTGGATGAGTAGGGGAGACTTTATGTGTTCTAATTGCTCTGCAATTTCATGAACTTGATCCCAATTGAACTTTAATTTTTCGACTAAAAAAACTTCCCAAAGTCTATGTTTTCGGATGACCTGTAAGGCTGCAGTTTTTCCTTTTTCGGAAATTTTTACTCCTTGATATTTTCTATATACCACCATTTCTTTTTCCGAAAGCCTACGTAGCATATCCGAAACCGATGCAGCTTTTGTATCCATTTCCTCTGCAATGGAATTGGTGGATACATCTTGTTCGCCAGCATTTGAAAGATGGTAAACTGCTTTTAAATAATTCTCCTCAGCAAAACTAAGTTTCTTCATTTATGTTAAAATTTAGCGCAAGGTAAAATAAAATTAGTTTAATCTAAAAATAATTTTAACAAATATTTAAAACTACCTTATTTGTGGTTAAATCAATCTTTTTATTAAAGTTAAGCTTTGCCTAAAAAATTATTTAGACATGATATTTTTCATAAAATCTAAAAGGAGTTGCTCTTGGCTCTTCCACTGAATTTCATCTTTTGGAAACCTATGATAAAAACTTTGTGAGAGTAGATCATGCTCGTATTTCTTTATGTCAGGATTGGTGAAATCTACATTTAGTCCTGCATGATATTGGTCTATAAAGCTCTTCCATTTATCATGAGGAGGGATAATCATAGGTATTCCTAAGGCTAAATAGTCATAAATTTTGGTTGGGAAGCGTCCTGAAATATTAGGGTTTAATTGATATGGAAGTAAAGCAATGTCTGATTCTTTTATTTTATTGATTATTTCTGTCTGTGGTATTGGTTGATGATCTGTTATTAATTGTATGTAATTTAAGTTTTTTATTCTTGTATTAATCAAGTTAAGATATTTATTGTCAGCAGAATAGCCAATAATGGTTAAAGTTGTTTTTTGGTTTAATTTATAAAGGTTTTCACAGAATTCTATAGCTTCTAATGTTCCGTATTCTTTTCCAATTGTACCACTATATATGTATTTTATTGCTTGGTTTTTAGAAAAAGCAATGGGGTTCACATTCTGTTCTATTTGTAGGGTTGTTTTGTTCAAAAGCTTTATATAAGGCTTTTTATGGATGAAATTAAGTTGTTTTTCGTAGATTTCTTCTGCGAGGAAATATCCATCTACAAAATATTTTGAAATTGCTTCCATTAATTGAACGTAGCGAAATACAATTTTCTGGAATATACCTTTATAAATATGGTTTTGCTTTATGTTAAACTTGTAATTTTCACGGATATCATAGATGATTTTTGTGCCAAATAAAATTTTGATTATATATATAACCCACAGTAATTCAGGTGTGTTAACTATAATTAGTTCTGGTTTTAATTGAAGGTATTTTTTTAATATTGAAAGTGGTGCAAATAGCCGTTTGAAGGCATTTCTTTTAAAATTGAAAATTGGATAGAGAAAAATATTTTTGCTTTCTACTTTCTTTTTTGAATTAAAGCCTATGATATTTACCTCATATTTATTTGTTTGCGCTAATGATTGTCCAATCTTATAACAAGAACGAACGTCATTTGCTGGTTTAAGAACCGAAGCGAT
The DNA here is from genome assembly GCA_051747245.1 of Bacteroidota bacterium. Classification (GTDB taxonomy): domain Bacteria; phylum Bacteroidota; class Bacteroidia; order Cytophagales; family Cyclobacteriaceae; genus Marivirga. The sequence goes on along the minus strand of JBNJFX010000059.1, from coordinate 14,963 downwards.
TAAGATTTTTATTTTATTATCCACAGATTAAAGATATAAACAGAAAATGGAATTTAAAGAATTTATTGAAAAGGCTTGGGACAATAGAGAATTGTTAAAAGATAAAGATACTCAGATTGCAGTGAAGACTGTAGTGGAAGAATTAGACCATGGAAAAATTAGAGTTGCTGAGCCTGATGGAGAAGGGAATTGGAAAGTAAATGAGTGGATAAAAAAGGCAGTGATTTTATACTTCCCTCTTCAAAAAATGCAATCTATAAATGTTGGCCCTTTTGAATTCCATGACAAAATTAAGTTAAAAAAAGGCTATGAAAAATTAGGTGTTAGAGTTGTTCCACATGCTATCGCCCGTTATGGTTCCTTCGTAAATCAGGGGGTTGTGATGATGCCTTCTTATGTCAACATTGGAGCTTATGTAGATAGCGGCACTATGGTCGATACTTGGGCTACAGTTGGAAGCTGTGCTCAGATTGGTAAGAATGTTCACCTCAGTGGTGGAGTAGGAATCGGTGGTGTATTGGAACCAGTTCAAGCGGCTCCTGTTATAGTAGAAGACAATGCGTTTATAGGGTCGCGTTGTATTATTGTTGAAGGAGTAAGAATTGGTAAAGAAGCAGTTTTAGGAGCTAATGTAACTTTAACGGCAAGTTCAAAAATCATTGATGTTACAGGCGATGAACCAGTAGAACATATCGGTTATGTTCCAGAAAGATCAGTGGTTATCCCTGGTTCATTTTCTAAAAAATTTCCTGCTGGTGAATATAATGTTCCATGTGCATTAATTATAGGTAAACGTAAAGAAAGTACTGATAAAAAGACTTCACTGAATGCAGCTCTTCGAGAGAATAATGTTGCGGTATAATCGTTAGGAAAATATTTGGCATTTAATTTGAGAAGTAGCCTATTTATGAAGAAGTTGTTATTATTATGCCTCTCGGTTATGTTGTTTTATTCTGCTTATGGGCAGAGTAACTATGAAGATTTATATACTGAAATCCCAAAAGAGGATTTTCCTGTCATAGAAAATATTCCGTTTGAAGCAGGAGAGGAAATTGAATATAAGATTCATTACAGTTTTATTACTGTAGGGAGAGGTCAGATTAAAGTACAGAAAAACCCGTATAAAATTAATAATCGGGCTGCTTATAAAGTTGATGTTAAAGCAAAGACCACCGGAATGGTTGATTGGGTTGCTAAAATCGATGATCATTGGGGAGGATATATAGATACTACCTCTTTGGTTCCTCACCAAGCATATAGATTTATAAAAGAAGGGAATTATAGAAAGAAGGAAATCGTTTCTTACGACCATAATTCCCAAATGCTAGAGGTGAAAAGTATGGGGAGAAAAGATGATACTTATGGCGAACCCATGTATTATGAATTCCCACCTCAAATCCGAGATTTGATCAGTGGTTTTGCATATTTTAGAGCTGTTGATTTTGATACCATAATGGTAAATGATACTATCAGGGTGCCTGCTTTTTTTGAAGATACATTTTATAATTTGGAGATTGTTTATTTAGGGGATGAAACACTTGATTTACCAATAGGTGAAGTCAGAGCTCATAAAGTTACACCAATTATGCCAAAAACAAAGATTTTTGATGGGGAGAATTCCATTTCAGCTTGGTTTTCTGCTGATAAGAATAAAATACCACTTAAAATTAACGCTAAGTTATATGTAGGCTCAGGTGGACTAGAAATAACCTCCTTTAAGAATTTAAAATATCCAATAAACTTTGATTTGAGTAATTAAAGGGAGAAACTAATATAATTCTTACTACACTAAGGTTTTCCGTAACAATTCAATTAATTTTGCATTTTTAAATTATATTATTCAAAATAATGAAGTATTTATCTATTCTGTTTTTGTTTTCAATTTGTTTGTTTTCTTGTGAGGAGAAAGATGAATTGGATAAAGCAAATCAATATTATAATTCAGGGGAGTATAAAAAAGCGATTACAGCTTATAATAAGCATTTGGAAATGAAACCTGCACATGAAACGGCTATATATAATCGTGGCAGGGCTTATGAAGAAACTGGGCAATATGACAAAGCAGTAGATGATTTTCTGAGGGTAATTGAAATTAACCCTAGAAATATTGGCGCTTATTTAAGCTATGGAAAGCATTTTTACAGGGAAAAAGACTATGAAAATGCGGCTTATCAATTTGAAAAAGCATATAAAATTAATACAAACTCATCTCAGTCTGCAACTTTGTTAGCAAGAGCATACCACAAAACGGGAAAGGTGGAAGATGCCATGGAATATTATAATATTGCTATAAATAATGACAGGGATAATGCCGAAGCTTTTTTTTATAGAGGAGCTTTGAAAATTCATTTAAAGCAATCGGGTGCTTGTAATGATTTTCAAATGGCTAGAAACCTCGGTTATGAATCGGCAAGTGATTTTTATAAAAAGTATTGTAATTAATTAGCTAATCTTTTATGAAAGGTGATGGGTTATTGATTCATCACCTTTTTTTATATCATTTTGTTGAAACAAAAAAGGCAACCGAAGTTGCCTTTAAATAGTAGCGAGGAGCAGATTTGCTTGTCCGCTTACCAGCGGAAGCCGTCCGCTAGCCAGCGGATATGAATCCTGCGCTCCCCCGAAGGGATCCCTATGGGATAACCAACTGAGCTAGAAGATAAATTATAGTTTGTATTTTTCATATACCATTTCCCAAATGTATTCTCTTCCTTTGGCAGATTTGAGTTGTCTTTCCCTAATGATTGCCTCTTTTTTAATATCATAATCTTCGGTGAAGAGAATTTCCCAAGGTCTGTATTTAGCGGTATAACCTTTTTTGGAATAAATATTATGGCTGTCCATTCGATTTGGTAGGTCAGAAGTATATCCGACATAAATCTTGTGATGGTTGGGGCTATAAAGTACGTATACCTTAAACATTTTTTATATTTTGGTTGAAACAAAAAAGGCAACCGAAGTTGCCTTTAAATAGTAGCGAGGAGCAGATTTGAACTGCCGACCTCAGGGTTATGAATCCTGCGCTCTAACCAACTGAGCTACCTCGCCAAATAATTTCATTAAATCAAATACTCTACTCAAATAGAAGCGAGAAGCAGATTTAAACTGCCGTCCGCTAGCCAGCGGATATGAATCCTGCGCTCTAACCAACTGAGCTACCTCGCCAAATAATTTCATTAAATCAAATACTCTACTCAAATAGAAGCGAGAAGCAGATTTAAACTGCCGTCCGCTAGCCAGCGGATATGAATCCTGCGCTCCCCCGAAGGGATCCCTATGGGATAACCAAGCTACCTCGCCATTAAATTTACATTGTTATTTTGAGCTTCAAACCCTTTTGATTTAATTGCCTGCTCGAAATTGGAGTGCAAACATAATGAATTATGATTTGATATTCCAAAAAAAATGAAAAAGAATTTATTGTGATATATCATTTTTAATCATAACTTATCAACCATTAAAAAGAAGAGATTATGGGATTGAAAAAATTTACAGGGGATTTTGAAATTAATGCCTCAAAGAAGATGCTGTATCCTTATATAAGCACAGCTAGTGGATTGTCTCAGTGGTTTGCAGATGATGTGAACATAAATGAGGATAAAGAATATAATTTCATTTACGATGAGGAGGACCATCCTGCAATAATGGCAGGGCATCGGGTAAATCAGTTTGTAAAATTTGAATTTCCAGAAGAGGGAGATGAAGAAGATCCTGCTTTTATAGAAATTCATTTAGATGAAAATGAGCTTACCCAATCTATGTATATGAAAATAGTTGATTATTCCGATTTTGAGGACGAACAAGAACAGTATGAAGTATGGGAAGGATTAATTAATAATTTAAAAGAAATAGTAGGAGGATAATATTTCTAATTTTTCAGGAATCTTTATTAATTTTGTGCGTTTACGGTAAGAGATTATTTACTATTCCAGTAATTTATTGTTGATTTTATAATGAAGTATATCTTTCTAGTTCTAATATCTTTTTTTCTGTTCAATCTTGAAACTTCCTTTGCCCAAGGTCAGAAAGAAACCCTTAATTTCCATTATGAAAATGCTCAAGCAGCAATGCAGAAAGGGGATTATGAAAGTGCAAATACTCAATTCCGCAAAATATTAAAATTAGGTGTCAAATTACCTTCTGAAATGCCTTATTTATTTTCTAAGACGTTATATGAAATAGGGCAGTATCAAAATAGCCAAAGTTTTTTAGATAAATACTTTGAAATAATGGGAAAGGCAGGAACCTATTACGAAAATGCCGAAAAACTTCAAGAGTTATTAGAATTACAACTAAACAAAAGTTTATCCTGCGAATACTGTGATTTGAGCGGTTACAGATTGGAAACTTGTGCTACTTGTGATGGTGAAAAACAACTTCTTAAAAAGTGTGATTATTGTGAGGCTAAAGGAAAAGTAGGATGCACAGCTTGTAGTGGAGATGGCGTTCTTATCCAATTAGGCGCCATGGGAAATAGGAGTTATAAAACATGTCATCAATGTCAGGGAGAAGGCGTTAATGAATGCCCTGTTTGTGAAGGCGATAAGGAATTATATACCTACTGCCCAAATTGCCTTGGAAGTGGTCATACAAGCACTGAAGTGATTTGCAATCATACCGAACATAATTAAAATTTATACTTCTTAATTTAGTATTTAATCCTATTTGTAAACTTTGCAATAGAGATGAACCTTTATAGGTTTCGGAATAAGTATATATCTTATAAAGAAGAATAATATTGCCATAACAGTGTAATTCCCTATCCTTATTATATTTAAATCCAAAACATTATTCTTGAAATTAGAAGATTAACAACATTTAACTATATCACTATAATTTATCGTAGTTTTTGAACTGTTTATCTAAAATATTAAATTATTTTAAGGCATTATACCTGAAATGCTTCCTTATAAATAAAAAAATCACTTAATTATGCAGAAATTAAATAAGTGATAAAAAATATTAAATAAATTCATTATGTCATATTGCAAGGTTATTAATTACAAAGGGGTTAAAATGGTTTATACTGATATAGAAAATACAAATGGAGGAGAAGCAATTCCAACATTCGATGCAGTTCAAAAATTAGTGGCTGAATTTCCTGATAAATCTGTTTTATCTTGTGTTAATGCTACTAATGCTAGGTTTAATAAAGAACTTTTATCGAAAATTAAAGAAACTGTAAAAAAGAATAACCCAAAATCTAAAGCCACTGTGGTTTGTGGATTAAGTAAGCTGTCAACTTTAATATTAAATTCAATTATTGCGGCAACAGGAAGAAAGATGAAATTATTTGATTCTGTTGAAGAAGGACAGGAATGGTTGTATGAATATGAAATGAGCACCTCAAAGCAAACAGCTACTGCTTAATTTACCAACTTTGTAAGAGTATTTTATTAACCCGGTTTAAAACAATCGGGTTTTTTTGTGCTTTTTATTAAAGTGGAAGAAAGTGTTTATTATCTTCGGCTTTGTTTAAAAAATTAAGAATGCCTGTAATTAGAAATAATCTATATAAACGTCCCTTTTATTTGTTTAATCAACATTTGGAAACCATTATTCCCAGTGCCTTTCGGAAAGTAGAAGGGGTGAAATACGAAAGGGAAAGAATAGGAACCCGAGATAATGATTTTTTGGATATTGATTGGGTGAAAAATAATAATACCCGACTTATAATAGCTTCACACGGATTGGAAGGGAGTTCAGATAGACCTTATATTACAGGTGTCGCAAAATTATTCAGCCAAAATAGCTGGGATATAATGGCTTGGAACTGTAGGAGCTGTAGTGGCGAAATAAATCGAAGGGAATTTCTCTATCATCATGGATTTACACAAGATGTTGAAGAGGTAGTACAAAAAGCTTTAAAAGAAGGCTATCAAGAAATTGTATTGATAGGCTTTAGTATGGGAGGAAGTCTTACCTTAAAGTATGTAGGCGAAAATGGCGATAATTTATACCCAGAAATAAAAGCAGCTATGGCTGTTAGTGTTCCATGTAATCTATCTAGTAGTTCCAGAATGTTGGCGCTAAAGAAGAATAAATTTTACCAGAATCGCTTTATGAGAAAACTGGATATTAAACTAAGAATGAAAAGTCAACAATATCCTGATCTATTTGAAATCAAGCCATGGAAAAGCTTTTCGGATTTCCACGAATTTGACACACATTATAGCGCAAAGATATTTGGTTATAAAGATGCACAGGATTTTTATGATAGTGTGCAGTGCTATCCTCATTTAAAAAATATTAATGTACCCACTTTAATTTTAAATTCGTTAAACGACCCAATGTTAACGGGCGATTGTTATCCGGAATCAGTAGCTGAACAGAATAATAACATTGAACTGGAATTGACGGAGCATGGTGGCCACGTTGGATTTTTGCAAAAAGGAAAAGCCCATACTTATGCTGAGGAAAGAGCACTTTCTTTTTTCGGTAAAATTTTAAATAAATGATGATGCAACAGGAAGTCATTCAAAATTTCGAGAATTTTTTAAATGACTTTCAATATTTTAAAATTGAGGGACATAATGCTTTTCATCAATCATTTGAAGGCGGAAGTAAAATAGTAGTGTTAAATACTACACCCTATGAAGATGGCTTAATGTTGGAGATTCAATTGGCAATTAAAATTGATAGGATTGAAAAACTAATTTTTAGTTTTTATAAGCAAGATGGTGGCAAGCTTAGTTTAAGCTATTGGGAAAGTTTGTCAAAAATCTCTCCAGATATCCCCAAGAGAAATTTTATTCAGAATGAAATTGAACTTTCAAAAATACTCCCTGAATTAGAAAGTGCACTAGTGAAGAGAGGGTTTGTTTGGTTAGATCAATTGTCTGAATTGAACAGGCTTTCGTATTATATAAGGAATATGATTTTTAGTAGTATTCAAATGCCAACCAATCTGTATAAATTATGCCAAAGAAGTTATCTTTTGAAATTTTTACTTGGCGAGAAAGTTACAGAAGCTGATTTTTATGATTACTATGAACAAATGCAACTTTTTAAAGTACCAGAACACCAATTAGAAGAATTTATAGATTTCAAAAACTTTCTTAAATCATTATTTATTTAAACAATTCTTCACATTCTTCCGCTAAAACCCCACCCTTTATTATAGGCGCATACCAAGATTCAGCAGCAATTTCCTTTGCCCTGATATTAATCTGATTAACATAATTCAAGGCGGTAGGGATGTCACAACCATAAATAACTTCTCCAATACCCGCCCAAATAATAGCCGACATGCACATAGGGCAAGGTTCAACAGTAGTGATTAAAGTTAATTCCTCTGCTCTGTCATAATCCAATTGCTTTATTTTATTTATAGCATTAATTTCAGCATGTGCTACAGCTCCATCTAAAATTGTAGTATTATAACCACTAACATGTTGCCCTTCAGGATCCACTAATACTGCACCAAAAGGGGTTTTACTTTCCTTGGCTAAATCAATTGCCATTTTCATCCAAAAATCAATATTCATGTGTACATTTTGTTTTCAAGCGAGATTCCACAGCCTTTTTTATTTACGGTGCATTGGAATTTTAATATTGTGCTTAGATTTGCTTAACTTCAATTTTCAAATTTAATAACAATGAAAAATACACAGAAAACCATTAAACTACTAGTTTTTAGCCTACCTCTTTTTCTTCTTATTTCATGTGACACCAATAAAAAAGAAGAACAAAATGTTTTAAATGCAATAAATCAAGAAGTTCAAAACAATAGTGAAGCCTATTCTAACTTAGAAAAGATGACTTCTGAAATAGGTCATCGTTTGACTGGTTCTGAGAATGGTGCTGAGGCAGAAGAATATACTTATGAGTTATTCAAATCTTATGGTTATGAAGATGTGGAATATCATGAGTTTGAGGTGGAAGCCTGGGCTCGTGATTCAGTACGACTGGAAATCAATGAGGAAGAAGTTGAAGAAGTTGTTTCCTTGGGGCATTCCCCAGTTTCAGCTGATGTGGAAAATGAAGTAATTGATGTGAATAATGGATTAAGAGCTGATTTTGATAGTTTGAAGAATGAAGTCAAAGGTAAAATTGCCTTGGTTTATATAGGGATTTTGGATGACAGCCCTGAAGGATTGAAAAATATCCATCGTTCCGAAAAAACGGCTTTGGCAATTGAATATGGAGCTAAAGGGCTCATAATAGTTAATCAAGTTCCGGGTGGAGTTTTATTGACTGGTACAGCTTCAGTAACTGGTAGCTTGATTGATATCCCTGCCATTTGTATAAGCTATGAAAAAGGAATGGAATTAAAAGAGCAGCTGGCAGATGGAGAAGAAATTTCTGCTCATATTCAGATGAGTAATACAAGTGAAATGATTAAATCCAGAAATGTGATTGCGACTTTGCCAGCAAAAGAAAAAACAGATGAAAATATTATCATTGGAGGTCATTTAGATAGCTGGGATCTTTCAACTGGCGCAATTGATAATGGAATTGGAATTGCAGCAATTTTGGATATTGCAAGAACTTATAAAGCACTTGATTTAAATGCTAAAAGAAATATAAAGTTTGTGATGTTTATGGGAGAGGAGCAAGGTTTATTGGGCTCAAAGGAAATGGTGAAATTGTTGGCAGATAAAGGCGAATTAGGAAATGTTGCCTATATGATGAATATCGATATGAGCGGAAACCCTAAAGGATTTAATGCTACAGGAAGAGCTGATATGGCACCGATTTTTGATGAAATTGGTGCAAAAATCCAGGCAGTTGATTCAAGTTATGAAAATATAAATTCCAATAAAGCAGGCTTACACAGCGATCACCAATCATTTATGATGGAGGGAATTCCTGTAGTAGGATTAGTTGGAAACCTAGAAAGGAAAGTTTATAGTTATTACCATTCTAATGGAGACAATTTTGATTTGGTAAATGAGGAACATCTTAAGAACACTGTCCGTTTCGCAGGCATGTTCCTATGGGAATTAGCTAACTTAGAAGAAATCCCGGCAAAGAAACTTGATTTTGATCAAACCAAAGAATTTCTAATTCAGCAAGGATTAAAAGAAGACTTGGAGTTAGGAAATGAATGGAAATGGGGTGAATAATTACGAATTAAGAATTACGAATTGAGAATTGAGAATTTAATAATTACGAGTTTATATAGTAAAAAACAATTAACCAATAAAAAGCATATTTATGGCAGAATTTGAATTTGATGGGGACAAAGCAAAAGAGTCCTTTCAAAAAATAGTAAAAAACATACGCTTGATAGTAGTGGTGGTGGTAGTTTTGGCAGCTGTTATCAGTACTTTCTTTCAAGTAGGAGCAGAAGAAGTTGGGGTTGTAACTCGAATGGGAGCTTACAATAGAACCCTTGAATCAGGATTAAACTTTAAAATTCCTTTTGTGGAATCAGTGACTAAAGTTCCTGTTGAGCGTCAGCAAAAACAAGAATTTGGTTTTAGAACGACCAGTGCTGGTGTGCAATCAACTTTTACCAAGCGTGGAGCAGAAGGGGAATCCTTAATGTTGACTGGTGACCTAAACTTAGCCGATGTAGAATGGGTGGTTCAATACAGAATTGATAATCCATATAACTTCTTGTTTAAAGTTAGAAACCCTGAGGAAACCTTGAGGGATCTTTCCGAATCCGGCATGAGACAAATTGTTGGGGATAGAACTGTTAACGAAGTGCTTACTGTAGGTAGAGCAGAGATTGCCGGGAAATTGAAAGTATTAATTCAAGAGATTTCCAACGACTACGAATTGGGTGTAAGGATTGAGCAAGTGGTATTACAGGATGTAACTCCACCTGAGCCGGTTAGAGGTGCTTTTAATGCTGTTAACGAAGCACAGCAGGAAAAAGAAACTTTAATTAATCAAGCTAAGTCGGAATACAATAAAGTAATTCCGAAGGCAAGGGGACAGGCTGAGGAGACTATTCAAAAAGCAGAAGGTTTTGCTACAGAGCGTGTTAATAATTCAGAAGGTGAAGTAGCGCGATTTAATGAATTGTATAAAGAATACATTAAAGCTCCTGGAGTTACTAAAACAAGGATTTATTTAGAAACCATGCAGGAAGTAGTACCTAAATTAGGTGATAAAATCATTACTGATGAAGAAGGCGGAAATGTATTGCCATTATTGAATATGGCTACGCAATCAGGTAAAAAGATTAATCAGTAGTCATTTTAAAATATTGAAATATTAGATATGAAAAAATCATTAATAACCATATTAGTCATAGTAGTAGTTGCTTTAATAGTAATTGCTCAGAGTGCATATATCGTAAGGGAATCCGAACAGGTGATCATCACCCAATTCGGTAAGCCTGTGGGTGAAGCTGTAAAAGATGCAGGAATTCATTTTAAAATTCCTTTTGTGCAGACTGCCAATTTCTTTGATAAGAGATATTTAGAATGGGATGGTGATCCTAATCAGGTTCCTACAAAAGATAAGAAGTTTATTTTTGTGGATACTTATGCCCGTTGGCAAATTACAGACCCACTTCAATTTTATAAACGTTTGACCAATGAGCGTGGTGCTCAGTCTCGTTTAGATGATATTTTGGATGGAGAAACCCGTGATTTTATTGCCAATAATTATTTAGAGGAAGCTGTAAGAACTAGTAATAGAACACCAATTTCTAGTGGAGCTATCAGTGAAATTGTTGAGGATAGCTTAGTTGAAATCAATGTAGGGCGGGATAGTATCCAAGAATACATTCAAAAATCGGCTAATCTTCAAACCCAGGATCTGGGCGTTGAGATATTGGATTTTCGTTTTAAAAGGATCAATTATGTAGAGGAAGTGAGAACACAGGTCTATGAAAGAATGAAATCCGAACGTTTCAGAATAGCGGATAAATTCCGTTCTGAAGGACAAGGGGAAGCTTCAAGAATTAATGGTGAAAAGGAAAGAGAATTAAAGAGAATCCAATCGGAAGCTTTTAAAGTAGCTGAACAGATAAAAGGTAAGGCTGATGCAGAGGCTGCGGCAATTTATGCTAATTCTTACAATAAGAATAGTGCATCTAGGGAACTATATTCCTTCATAAAATCTATGGAAACTTTTCAAAATACCTTTAATGATGAAACAACGGTTATTTTGTCAACTGACAGCGATTTATATAAATACTTGAAATCAATGAATTAAAATCTGTAAAAGTATTTTATTTTATGAAGGCATCCATCTATTTGTTGGATGCCTTTTTGTTTATATCCAGATAAAAAAAGCACCTATATATTTAAAATAGATGCTTAAGTAAACCGTAAATTATCAATTATTTTTACTGCTTGAAATTTCTAAATCAAAGATTTTGATCTGTTCTTCCAATTTCAATACATATTCTACAGACTGCTCAATCATAATGTGCTGAGCATGAATTTGTTCTTTTAAGTATGTTATTTCTTCGTTTAAACCGTTAATCTTGGATTCATACTCTTTCTTGAGTATTGCTTTTTCTTCTTTTACTCTCCTTAACTGGTCTTTATAAAAGTAATATGATTCTGGAATTCTACTCATACAACAGTAATCAACCGTTTATCAAAATTGTTTAATAAAAGGTAACATTTTTAAAGCGCTATTATTGCAACGCTAATGTATGCTTTGAAAATTTCCTGAGTCTATTCTCTTTTTTAAGCCTTTTAATTCTTTACCTAATTTGTCGGCATAATTCACTGCCATTTTGAGCATATCCTGTTGAGCCATTAATTGTTCTTTTAAATAAGACACTTCTTTCCTGAGCTCCCCAACTTGACTTTCATATTTTGATTTTAAAAGCTTGATTTCATTATTGGACTTCTCCAGCTCTAACTTTAAGGCTTCTACAGTGTTTTTTGCCATAAAAATTATTAATTATCAATGGCATCCTGTATAGATTCTTTATACTGGATATCCATTTCGTTAAATTTTAAATTTGGATGTTCTTCTTTAATTTTTTCTCTTCCGATTTTCACGCTTTGTTGAAAAACTTTATTATTCGGCAATATTTTTCTGTGGGTCTTAAGCCCCTTATGCCACATTTGTTCTTTCCAATCTGTGAAATACCATTCCATAGAGGGCTGGTGAAATACTGTTAATTTTCTTTTATCAAAAATCAATTTTGTTGTTTTTTTTGACCCGACTAACTTCCCGATTTCCTCAAAAGTCTTTTTGAATTCTTCTATGGGAATGTAGGTGCTTGTAGCCTCTACTACTGCAATAGGTTTTCCTTCAACAAAAGAGATTTTTGCATGCGCTCCACTATGGTGCGTTACCAAATTATCTTTCATGGTTTCTAATTCGTTGCTCATAATTTTAAAAATTGTGTGTTATTAAAAAATTTAAATAGTTAACATCAAAAATGCTTAAGTGTTTTTTAAATGTTTCTAATTCTTTCCATTCCGCCATCTACTCCAAGAATTTGTCCTGTAATCCAGCTGTTTTCACTGTCCAATAAAAAACTAGCCGCATTAGAAATGTCTTCTGCTCTGCCAAATCTCCCAATAGGATGTCTTTTGTTTGAGGCTTCTTTTTTCTCATCAGATGACAATAAGTTTTCAGCCAAGGGGGTGTCAGTTAAGCTTGGGGCTATCATATTGACTCTAATTTGCTTAGAGGCTAATTCTGCAGCTAAACTTAATCCAAAGCCTTGTAGAGCACCTTTTGCGGAGGCAATGGAAGCGTGGAATGATAATCCTGTATTTGCAGCAACCGTACTAAACAATACAATACTTGCTCCTTTGGCATTTTTCAATGCTTTTAATGATTGCTGAATGACCATTGCAGCACCTACTGTATTCAATCTGAAATCATATATATAGTCATTCTCTTTAATGCTCTGAAAAGGTTTTAGATTAATACTTCCTGGACAATAAGCTAGCCCATGAAGTGTATCAGGAAGAGCTTTAAGTTCGTCTTTCATATCCAAAACATCCAAATTAATGTATTGGAAATCACCTTTTAATTCAGGTTTGTTTCGAGAGGCTAAGATTAAGTTAGCACCTTGATTCTGTAATTTTTTAGCTAAGCTCAATCCAATTCCTGAACTGGCACCAACAATTAATATATTTTTATTTTCAAATGACATAATGATTTGTTTAAATTCTGCTTAAGAAACCATTGTTGACGTTGAATGTTTAATTGAATTTCCTGTTTAAATAGAGCAATTTGAAGTTTTAGAAATGGACAAAAAAAGCCAGTTGATTTGGTCAACTGGCTTTAGAATTTTGTTTCTTGTTATTATGAATTAAATATTATTAGGAGAATTAATATAATCCAAAAACTCTCTTCTTGTTGCTTCATCATTGAATTTTCCACCAAAATATGATGTTCCTGTTCGGCTATTAGTATCCCCAACACCACGGGAGGAAACACACATGTGATTGGCATCCATTACCACCGCCACATCTTCTGTTTGCATCACTTCTTTTAATTCCTCTGCAATTTGAACGGTCAACCTTTCTTGTACTTGTGGTCTTTTAGAATAGTATTGCACAATTCTGTTGATTTTAGATAATCCAATTACTTTACCACTTGAAATGTAGGCAACATGAGCTTTTCCATAAATAGGCACAAAGTGATGCTCACAATGAGAGTAAAAGGTAATATCCTTTTCTACCAACATTTGGCTGTATTTGTACTTATTTTCAAAAAGCTTAGGATGCGGCTTATTTTTAGGATTTAAACCACTGAAAACTTCTTTTACATACATTTTTGCCACTCTATTAGGAGTTCCTTTCAAGCTGTCATCACTCAAATCCATTCCAAGGATATGCATGATTTCCTTGAAATGCTTGGCAATCATTTCCATTTTCAACTCATCATCCATTTCAAAGGCATCCGCTCTAAGTGGAGTTTCAAAATTTGAGGCTACATGGTCATCACCTAATTCATCAAATTCATTATAATTTTCCAAATCTTTATTATTCTGTGGGGTATTCGACATAATTTCTTTCCGTTTCGTACAACTTAATTTTTAAATCTTTATTGGGGTCAATTTTATCCCTCAATAAATTAAAAATTACGACTGCAATGTTCTCAGCAGTGGGATTAAGCTCAGAGAATTCTGTAGTATCCAAATTTAAATTTTTGTGGTCAAACCTGTCCAATACCCTTTCCTTAATCAAATCGCTCAACACTTTCATGTCCATAACATATCCCGTTTCAGGATCAATTTCTCCTGTTACTTTAACGATAAGCTCGTAATTATGTCCATGAAAATTCGGATTATTACATTTTCCGAAAACCTTTTGGTTTTGCTCTTCCGACCAATTAGGATTGTTTAACCTATGGGCGGCATTAAAATGTTCTTTCCTGAAAACTGATACTTGCATTAATATTTATTTTACTGAAGGTCAAATATACGGCAATAACACGGAAGAGTTAGAAGTGTTTAATAAATATATTGATATATTAAACGATTTAAGTCTCTTTTTACAATAGTAAATTCTCAAAAGTAGAATTTGTATAATGATTTAATAGAATCGTTTGATAGATTAATTGTGTTTTAAGTATCAATCTTGGTATAGTAGATGTAATTTTTCAGTTTTTCTAATCATCTTGCGGGTACCTAAATAAACGGCATAGACAGCAATGGTTATAATTGTGTAGGAAACTAAAGTCCATTCTATATTCATTTTTTCTAAAACAAGTACCCTCAATTGAAAAATTATAAAGATTAAGCTTGGAATAATTCCAATTGCCATTTTGAAGCTTAAGTAATTTCTGATTTGCCTTTTAATTCTATATAAGTAAAAAGTATAGCCGATGGAAAATAGTCCAAAAGCAATAATTAAACCATCAGTAATTTGATTTAAATATTGAGGGAATTGTTGAGAAATTAAGTTGAAAACTAAAATCAACAAAATTGGTAAAAGTATTTTTTTGGTGAATAATATGTTTTTTGCAGCTTGTCGATAGGGAGTGTTAGCTCAACTCTGTCCTTTTCCCCCAGGGGGGTACCCCCCTGGGGGAAAAATTTTTTCTTAATTTTTAGATTCCCTGGTCGGGATGTCCAA
>JBNJFX010000058.1:0-21293 GCA_051747245.1 Bacteroidota bacterium | reverse complement strand
TTGTTTCTGAAATCGTAATCCCATTCGCAACCATAATCTTTGTTACTATATAGAACCCTGATTTTGCCATCCTTTTCAATGGCTTTTAAATAATCATGGACAATATCGTCTCCCCAACCATTCAACTCTTGTGAAGTGGTTGGTGGACCATCATCGAATTCAAAAAAGCTAAAATAGATAGGATGGTCATTTGGGATCTTCTTTAATCCGTCCTCCCCGTATATTTCCGTCATTTGGCTTTCAAATGATTTAGCAAAAAGCCCATCTATATCATGATTGCAATCATCAACAAAGATGAATCCGCCATTATCTATATATTTAATAAAATTCTCTTTTTCAGCTTGTGTGAACTGTACTAACTTATGGCCACTGAGATAACAAAAAGGGCATTCAAAAATTTCATCACTACTTAGTGCTACCACTCTTTCCTTTGTATCCACTGGAATATTAGTGTATTCAATAAGTGAATTCAAAAGATTGCTTGGCATCCTTTGATCCACATTCCAATCTCCTGATTCATATTGTAAGCGTGTGAAGAAAAATTTATTCATTTCACGAGTTTACGGGAAATTGCTAATGAGAACAATGAAAATTTTGGGAATTATATAAATGGTCATATACAGAAATGAGCCAAATCAAAAAAGTAATCTTATATGCGAAAATCTAAAACTGAATTAATATTTTTCCTGATTGCCTAATTTTACTTTCCTGTAATATTTGATAAAAATACAGCCCTTCTTTAAATTCATCTAATTCTACATAATTTCTGTTATCTTCCAAAACTTTAGAATAAACTACTTCGCCATTAGAGGAAAGTAAATAGATAACTGCAGGAATATCAGATTCTTGGGTGAAAATCCTTAAATCTTCACCATTCGGAAGTGGATTTGGAAAAACCTTATAGGCAGATTCATTTACATAATATACTGAAGATTCCTCACTGTAAATCCTAACTCCATTATTAAAATAAAGTACCGTTCTATAATTATTAAAACCAGTTTCAGCTTCGGAATCTAATATTTTAACACTAAGTGTTTCTGGCTTAATGGTTTTAATTTCATTCCAGTTCCCACCAATATCTCGTTCAAGCACGACTTCATTTAATCCGTTTAAAGCTGCCAAATTTAAGTTTGCTAGCACTCCAGAATCTTGCACTGCTTCAACAAAAAATGAATTAAGAAAACAGGAAGAGCCTTGTAAATTATAATCTATGCTAAAACTTTGAATCAAAGGCTTTTCGTCTTTGTATGGAATTAATTGCAGGATATTTGATTCCAACAAACTTTTATCAATAATCAGACTTGAATCTTGTGTTGTGGCCAGATTGATCATTTCACCATTTATGATGTGATTAACTTCATAATGTGTGGCATTGCTAATCCTTTCCCAATAAATTGATAATGAATCTGTACAATTAAAACCTGTTTTAAGCTCGACTGGAGAAGATAAAGTAAAAGTATCACTTAGATAGCTTTCTTCATTTACTTGCATTCTTAATTGAGCGATATCCTGAAAAATCGGTGCATCCCAGCGAAATTGCTCTTCTTTCAAGTCAATATTATCGTTAATTAATTGCCAATCTTGCTGTTCTGGAATTTTAAAATATAATGTTCCTTTTGTTCCTTCTGCATAACTTGATTCCCATCTTAAATGACTAATGGTAGATCCATTATAGGGAATATTATCTGAGGCTGTAGGACTTGTCCAAGTAAATTGATTAGGCATTTCCCACTGATAACTAATACTGAATTTTTGAAAAGGACTTGCCAAATCGTTAGCATTTATATTAAAAATTATTTCGGAATTTTCAGGATTAGCAATAAAAACCTGTTCCACATTATTCAAATGATCCTCTCCTCTGCTTGCAATATTATTTAGTGCTGAAATACTTGAAGAGTTATCCAAAACCCATGGTAAAAACTCTGCCCCTGATCCATTACTTATTTTCAAATCCAAATCATTGACCAAAGCAATTTCATCATTAGGATTTGCAGGCAAATCTGTCCAGGTTAATGTTGCTTTAAAATTAATAGCACCATCAGGAATGTTGATTTTCAATTCTTTGATTTCATTTTCAGAAATTTGATCTAAAAGAAACCGATTCTCTTCAATAGTTTTCATTGCTGCCAAAGCGTTTAATTGGCCAAAACCTGTCTTATGGTCAGGACCATTTAAATGAACATCATCTGCACTATTTATCAATACACTCTTAAGTAAAGAAGCCGAAGGGATGGAATCATATTGATTTTGGAAAAATTCACTCAACAATAATGAAGTCCCTGAAACTAAAGCTGCTGAATTAGAACTCCCAGCCATGCTGTAGGCTACTAATTCTGGCTTTATTCTTCCATCATAGGCGGGGCCATTGCTAATGAATTCTAAAATATTATGAGCCGTATCAATTGCTCCAACTAAAAGTGTATTCTTCGATTGTTTAAAATTTCCAGTAATATTGGCAAAGCCTTCTAAATCTTTATAACGGCCGTTCTGAGCAGTCTCCGTACCAGAATTTCCCGAAGAAAAAACATGCAATACATTTTCTAAATCATAAACATTTTGATCGTATAGATTAGCTTCAACTCCATAAAAAGACTCTATTTGTGTACCATAAGAATGGTTTTGAACATTTATATTAAATTCATTGTAATAATTATCCTCATTTGGAATTAAATTCTCATTAGTAGAAGAACTATGAAAG
Organism: Bacteroidota bacterium; assembly: GCA_051747245.1. Classification (GTDB taxonomy): domain Bacteria; phylum Bacteroidota; class Bacteroidia; order Cytophagales; family Cyclobacteriaceae; genus Marivirga. Next base: position 18,595 of record JBNJFX010000058.1, on the reverse strand, counting down.
GCTTTAGGAGCAACTCCCTTTCCCGTAACAAATGTGTTTCCATTGCCAACCATAATTGTAGCCATTTGTAAAGGATGGCTATCTATAAAATCACTTTCCAGTCCGGAACTGATATATCTATTGCTAATATCAATGTCTTCTGTATCATAAAAAGGCTCTTTTATACCAATGGTCTGAGTGCTACCATCAAAATCAGGATAAAGATGATGAAGAGCATTGATTCTATTTGGATGAAGGTTTAAATCCAAAACCGTAGCTTCTGATTTAGGCTTTACTTCAGCTAATTCTATGAAATTAATAAAGGCTTTACTTTTTAGTTTTTCAATCTGACTTGAAGTTAATTTAATTTTATAAAAATGATCTCTTTTTAGAATTACCTTAATTTTTGATTGACTGGAGATATAATTATGAAATTCTTTTTCATCAGTAATCCCAATCCAAATAGTTATATTCTCTCCCTTCCTTTCAAAGTCAAAGTTTGGAGCAAATTTCCAATCATCCTTAATTGTATAATATTGATATTGCTCATTTACCCTATTTAGACGAAATTTAGCTTGATCATGAATACTTACTATCGCTTTAGTATCACCTAACTTTCGATGTAATGTAAATCCCATTTTTGAAAGATTTGATGTATTTACACTAGATTTAGATTCCAGCAAAAAATAGTCTATTTCATCTAAATTAGTGTTAAGAAGATCTAATTCTTCCCACTGAAGTGAGTTTTTACCACTTATATGACTGTCTTGGCTACTTAATTGAAATGAACTCAATAAAAATAGAACACTAAATATAATAAATAAGCTTCCGAAAAGTGGGGCGTTTGAATGTAATTTTAAAAGCACTTTGTAAGTTTTGGTGAAACGATTCAATGTTAATTATATATTAAATTAATTTTAATTTGTATTTATTTAATATTTTAGAAACTATTCTTGATAAACATTTTATTTTTCAAAAGTAAAACAATATGTTGCAAACCTAACTAAAATCTTACAAAATTATGACAAAATTAAGGAATGCCTTAATGATTGTTTTGACAATCATGGCAAGTACAGTAATCATGAGTTCATGTCAGAATGACGAAGAACTTATCGCCAATGAAAATAATATCTCTCCTGATATTATTGAAAAATTCGAAACTTTAGGATTTGATGCAAGTGATATTGCATACCAACCAGCAGATGAATTCGCAGGAATTCCAGCTAACACAAACTTTCTATTGGAAGGTGATATTGTAGTCACTCCTGAAATGATGGACAAAATGATGGAAAGTGACATTGATCATCATGGTGCAATGGGTGAGCAGTACCGAACTTATAATTTGGTGAATACTCCAAGAACTATCAGTGTCATTGGATATACTGGTGGATCAAATGCATTAACTACTAAAATGCGCCAAGGATTATATGATGCATTGATTCGCTACAACCAATTAAACACTAACATCAATTTCACTTTACAGTGGTCTTCAAGCACTAATGCTGATATTGTTGTATACAGAACTTCTGGTGGTGCAGGTGGTTCAGCTGGTTTCCCTAGCGGTGGTGCGCCATACAAATGGGTTCAAATTTTTAGCGGAATGGATAACTATTCAAGAGCGGTAAACAGCCATGTAATTGCACACGAAATCGGACATACATTAGGATTGAGACATACCGATTATTTCGATCGTTCTTTATCATGTGGTTCTGGTGGAAATGAAGGTTCTGCAGGAGTTGGAGCTGAACATATCCCTGGAACACCTACTGGTTTTGATCCAAATTCGATCATGCTTTCATGTTTCGGTTCTGGGTCTGACGGACAGTTTGGTCAGTATGATAGAACTGCTTTAGAATACCTTTATTAAGAGGATGGAGTTTTAAGGTAACAATAGAAAAGGTCAGCATTTGCTGACCTTTTTATATTCATCCATGATAGATTTACTTTTTAGGAGGCCTACTTGGTCTTACTTCAATTTTGCTTGGCAATGTCCTTGGATTCATTTCCAATAAATCCACTACCATTTTACCTAAATCCTCTTTTTGGATCTTCCAATAATCATTTTCATTTGGTTCATGATCATTGAAATAGGTAGCCACAGAACCTGGCATAATAGTCGATACATTAATTCCTTGCTGCCTTAAATCCAACATTACAGATTGCGTAAAGCCTGTTAATCCAAATTTACTGGCATTATAGGCTGAACCGGCTGGAAAGAAATTAGTGCCGGCCAAGCTAGAAATAGTGAAGAAATATCCGCCATTCTTTTTCAAGGCTTCCACACTCGATTTTATTGTATAGAAAACACCGGTTAAGTTAGTGTCAATCACTTCATTCCACTTATCGATTTCCATTTCATCTATAGGTGCGAAATGCCCTACACCAGCATTGGCAATAACAATATCTAATTTACCCCATTTATCTAAAACGGCATTCACACAAGTTTTCTGGTTATCAAAAGATCGAACATCTGCTTGAAGTCCTAAAACTTCACCTTTAGCATTTTTTGCCAATGATTCAGCTGCTTTATCTGCAGATTCTTGACTTCTACTTGTAATGGCTACATTAACACCTTTAGCTAAAAGAGCTTCGGCTATTCCGTATCCAATACCTTTACTTCCTCCTGTTATAAGTGCTGTTTTATTTTCTATATTTTGCATAATTTAGTTTTGTTTACATTAAAACAACTGATTCAATTCTGATTGGTTACAATATGAAACCTCAAAACTTATTTTTCATCTTTAAATAAGTAACCAACACCTTTTATTGTTTTAATGTAATCCTCTCCTATTACCTGGCGAATTTTTAATATATGGATATCAACTGAACGCAAAGTTACCTTCGAGGAATATCCCCAAATAGTTTTTATAATTTGTGCACGGGAAAATATCTGATCTGGATATCGGGCAAGCAACAATAAAATCTCAAATGACTTAGATTGAATATGTATGATTTCTTTAAAAGGCAATTTAAAGAGATGGTTGTTTTTTATATCGAAATATAAGTCCCTTATTTCATATTCATCTTTCTGTTTTAAATGTGGAATTCTCTCCTCTTCACCTAAAAATTTCAATAAGCGTTTTTTGAAGGCTTTAATTCGAAGTGGCTTATGTAAATAAAGATCAATTCCGGATTCATAGCTCAAAATTTCATTTTGTTCTTCTGAATTATAAGTTAAAGCTATAATTTTAGGATCAGATTGCTTTTTTGTGGATTCATCCTTGAGATAATTAAAGAGCCTAATCCCATCATAATTTTGATCGGCTATTTCGGAAATGATTAAAGAAGGTTTATATCTATTGATGAGTTGAATTGCATGCTGTGTATCCAGTGCCAATGCCACATTGAAATTTTCAGACTCTAATATTTTGACTAAATCCCTTAATGTTTCTTTATCATCATCAGCTATTACTGCCGTTCTGCTTTGTTGCATTTCCTAGATACTTGATAATTAATTCACTTCTCTAAGAAAGCATTATTTTGAGATGAATTTACCCTTTAGAATTGATATTAAAATGAAAATAACTTGAGGGTAAACTAAACTTAATATTGGATGTGAAAATCTTGTAAATTATTAATATTGGGATAAAATTGGAAGTTTTCTAGTTTTAATTACCCTTAAATTTTTCCATTGTAGCCACTCCTTCCCCACTAATTCCTTCAGCTTTGAAAACTTTGAAAATCGTCAGAAAAATGATTTTCAAATCCAATAAAAAAGATTGATGCTCAACATACCAAACATCATATTCAAATTTCTTTTGCCAGCTTATGGTATTTCTACCATTAATTTGAGCCCATCCCGTAATACCGGGAGTCACTAAATGCCTTTTGCTTTGCTCTTTACTATAGAGTGGTAAATATTCCACTAAAAGCGGTCTTGGCCCAATGAAAGACATATCTCCTCTTATAATATTCAAAAGCTGGGGAATTTCGTCCATACTTGTTTTTCGTACAATTTTACCAATCCAAGTCAGTCTTTGTTCATCAGGCAAAGGTTCTCCATGTTCATCCTTATCATCCCGCATGGTTTTGAATTTAATGAGCAAAAATATTTTTTCATTTAAACCAGGACGCTTTTGCGTAAAAAAGACTTTCCCATTTTGGAAAACTGCCAATAAAAAGCTGACTGTTAGAAATATAGGACTGGCAATAATCAAGGCAATCAAAGCCGTCAATCTATCAAAAAATGGTTTGATTAATTTTCTGTACATATTATTTAATTACTCCTAAATGCATTAAAGCATCTCCTTCATGTACAATTGGGTTGTGATTAAGCCCAATTACATATCCATTTACTGTAGAGGTGACCTTATTTTTAAAACCTCCAAAAGGGTCATTAATATTTCCCAACAATTGATTTTTCTTAATCTTCTCCCCGGATTTTACGGCTGAAAGAAAAACGCCAGATCTTCTAGCCCTCACCCATGAAGAGTTTTTGATGACTAAATTATCATAATCGGCTTTTTCTGCCGTTTCTCGCATACCCAAATGCTGCATCAATCTTTTAGCACCTTTTATTCCTTCTCGAATGGCAAACTCATCAAAACGAGATGACTCACCACCTTCATAAACTAATATATTTTTCCCGAATTTGTTTGCTGTTTGACGTAGTGAATTAGGTCTGAATTTTGAGTCTAAAGTGAAAGGTGCATGGAAAGCTTCTGCTAGCTCCACATTCTTTTCGTCCTTCATCATACATCGAACTTGAGGATAATTAGTTCTATCCGCCCCACCCGTATGAAAATCGATTCCATAATCTATTATGGGTAAAATTTCTTTCGTCAGGAAATTAGCCATTCGAGAAGCTAAAGATCCGTTTTTATTGCCCGGAAATGATCTGTTTACATCTTTTCCATCGGGCACGTATCGAGAAAAATAAATGAATCCATAAACATTGATGATCGGAATGCATATTACAGTTCCAATTTTAGGAATATGATCATTTTTCTCAATCATTCGCCTCACAATTTCCGAACCATTGATTTCATCACCATGCAAGCCTCCCATTAATAACAAAACGGGTCCAGGTTCGGTGGATCTTGCTATAGTAATGGAAACATCTATTGTAGTGTGAGAAGGAAGACGGGCAATATTGACATCCACCACTTTTTCTTCACCTGCTTCTATTTCAACTCCATTTATAATCATCTGTTGAAAATTAAGCCTCTGTGCAATGGATTAATATTATAAAGTAAAGATTGGTTTTTGAAGGACAAATACCACCAAATGGTTCCAGATACTAAGAGACCAATAGTGGCTCCTACTACAGTATCTACCATAAAATGCTGGAATAAATAAACTCTGGAAATTGCCACTAAAATGGCTAAAAGCATATAAATGACTTGTAATAATTTATTCTTGGTCAGTAGAATCAATATAGTGGCAAGTGCAAAAGCTGAAGCCGTATGTCCGCTTGGCATACTATAATAAGAATGAAGGTCTATTCCTTCAACTAAATTGAAAGACGATAAGGACTCTTCAAATTTAAGGGAAGGTCTATGAGCATCAAAAACTATAATTTTCAGAAATTGTACGATTATGTAATGAATAATACCCGTCAAAGTCAGTAAAATAGCATAATAAATTCTGTAAAGTAGGAGAATGATACCTGCAATTATGAAAATATGGGCTTCACCCAAAAGGGTCACATAGCTAAAAAATACATCACCAAAAGGATTATGTCTTTCATTTAACCAAAGCAGAAAAGTTCCTTTTTCTAAAAACAGGACAAGTGCTAAGGCTGTCAAAAAATAAAGCACATACATTAAAAATGCAGGGCTTTGTAATTTATCTTTTAAGCTTTCCATTCAAATCTTAAGTATTTTATGGTTTCCCCTACTTTGGAGAATTTTCTTTCATAACGAGTAGATATTCCATAATGCTCCTTTAAATATACAGAATTATGCAAATCATCTGTAAAATGCAAATCTTTTATATCATCTCGTGCTGGTAAAACTTCATTTAAGGTCCAGTTAAATAGATCTGTATTATCTGTTTTGAAATAAATCCGCCCTGTACCGCCTTGAATTCTTTTGTAAATCTCTAGAAATCGGTGAAAAGTCAATCTTCTTTTTTCATCCCTATCCCTTGGTCTTGGGTCAGGATGTATAATCCAAATATCATTGACTTCACCCTCAGCAAACATTTGTTCTAAATCTAAAATGAAATTTCGGGCAAATGCTACATTTTCCAAGCCCTCATCTAAGGCTTTTGTGCTACCTTGCCATAATCGCTCGCCTTTAATATCAACACCAACAAAATTTTCATCGGGGAATTCTTTAGCCAAACCGATAGAATATTCTCCTCTTCCGCAAGCTAATTCTAAATTGATTGGGTTTTCATTTTGGAATATATATTTTCCCCAGTTTGATTTAATATTTGGAAACCTATCATCATCATACTCAATTACATTATGGCGGTTTCGTAAATCCTCAAACCTTTTTAACTTTTGTCTACTCATTTTACAAATTGGGAATTTCAGCTACTGCAAAGGTAGAACCTCCTACAAAAATTAAGTCCTTATCGGAAGCATTTTTTTGTGCATTTTTAAAAGCTTCGGCTACCGTTGGGAATGGATTACCCATTAATCCATATTTAGCAGCTACATATTGCAAATCATTGGCATCCAAGGCTCGTGGAATATTAGCTTGTGTGAAATAATATTTGGCATTTTTAGGCAGCAATTCTAAAACACCATCTAGCTTTTTATCATTTACTGTTGCAAAAACAATATGTAATTGTTCAAATTCCTCTTTTTCCATCATCTTAACGATATGCTCGAAAGCAGGAATATTATGCCCATTGTCTGCAATGATGTTGGCTTTGGACTTATCATTTAGAATCCGCTGCCATCTACCTTTTATTCCAGAATTTTCAATTACATTCTTTAAACCTTCTTTAATATTTCCATCTGTGATGAAAAACCCCTTATCTTTCAAAATATCTAAAGTAGTAAAAACGGCAACTAGATTTTGAATTTGATAACTTGCAGAAAGTCCAGATTCAAATTCATATTTTTCTGAAGTTTTAATATTTTCAGCAATCATTTTCCAATTAGGAATTGTCTCTTCTTTTATAGAAATCTTATACTTTTCTTTGCTGTCAAAAAATGGAGCGTTTTTAGAATTTGCTACCTCTCTAATGATTAACTTAAGTTCATTTTCTATAACTGAACAAACTATAGGGATATTGTCTTTTATTATACCTGCTTTTTCTTTAGTGATTTCTTCTAGTGTATCACCTAAAAACTGCTGATGATCCAATCCGATCTGAGTGATAATGGAGACCTCTGGTTGAATTACATTAGTGCAATCTAATCTTCCACCCATGCCTACTTCAATCAATGCTATATCGACATCTTCTTTTGCGAAATAATCAAAAGCCATGGCAGTGGTCAGTTCAAAAAAAGAGGGGCTTAATTCTTCAATAATAGGTTTGAATTTTTCTACATATTGAATTACTTCTTCTTCGGATATTGAGGCTCCATTTATCCTCATTCTTTCGGTAAAGCTCTTGAGGTGTGGCGAAGTATAAAGTCCAGTTTTGTAACCTGATTCTTTCAAAACAGAAGCTAAAAATGAAGCGGTACTCCCCTTTCCATTTGTGCCCGCAATATGGATATATTTTCCCTTCTGATGAGGATTACCTAACACTTCTAACAAAGCGAAAGTATTATGTAAATCTTTCTTGTAAGCTGAACCTCCTACCCTTTGAAACATTGGCAGTTGTTCAAATAAAAAAGCTTCCGCTTCCTGATATGTCATTTTATAAGGATTCTAAAATTTGATTACTTGAGTTCGAATATAATATAGTACAAAATAACAGCAGAACGTCAACTCGGAAATTATATTCATTTAATTTAAAAATGAATATAATTATCCGTGATCTCTTGATGATTATAAGCAGACTCTTTTAATTAGAGCGTATTAAAAAAGTAATGGTTCCTTTAGACTGAGGTGCTGTTTTTCCTCCAGAAGTTCTACTAAAAGATAATTTTGCTACTTCATCTTGATAAATTTTTACGACTTCTTGGGAAACTGTAGTTTCAATAGCTCTCACTGCAATTACTTCTCCATTACTATCAACTCTAATTTCAAAAACAATTTTACCACTTTGTTGAGTAGGGTCATCAGGTCTTGGAGGTGAATCCCATTTCCAGCCAGACATATCGAGTTTACTACCACTTCCTCCGCCTTGAGGCCCCATCATGGCATCAGCATCCACTTCTCCTTCAGGATCGCCTTGGTCACCGCTATCATCATTGGTTTCTCCTTGTGAATCACTTTTACCAGGGAAAAGGGCGTTAGGGTCTGCTTTAGGTTTTTCTTTCTTTTCTTGTTCTTCCTCTTTTTCAGAAGTTTCTTTTGCAGTCTCTTTTGGGGTATCATCAACTTTTACAGGGGATTCTTCATCAGTCACTACTTCATCCACTGCATCTTCTGAAACTTCAGCCACATCTTCCACAATTTCATCAGTTTCAGCTTCAGTAGGTTCCTGAATTTCTTCTTCTACCACTTCTTCAACCTCTTCAACAGGAGTTTCTTCTACTTCTTCCGTTTCCTCTCCTTCCACGGGCTCATTACCTGAACCGCTATTGTCCATTCCGATATTCAATTCAATTCCATATTCTGGATTTGGTGGAAAGGGTTCTTTCCATGCGGTAACCCATAGGAATAACAGGAGCAACAAAATATGAAGCCCGACTGATACGGATATTCCAATTATCCGATTTTTCTTTTCCCTATGTGCATAATCACTCATTTGGTTGTGCTGCAATCGATACTTTTGCTTTTAATGACGAAGCTATACCTGCAACTCGTACTAAATGTTCGGTTGGAACATTTTTATCGATGTGCAATACTACTACACCTTCGTCTGCATTCCTTAATTCTCTTTTAATAGCAGTTTCTATATCAGAAGCTGCCACTCTTTTATCATTAACGAAATAAAGCATGTCTTTTGTTATAGTAACACTTACTTTTTGCATTACGATATTCGTAGACTTGCTTGAAGGCAAATTAACAGGTAATCCTGAAGGGGTAATAAAAGATGAAGTCAGCATGAAGAAAATCAACAACAGAAATATAATATCTGTCATGGATGACATGCTAAAAGCAGGATCAACATTATGTCTGGATTTCATTGACATGGCTGCCTATTTAGATTCTTGAAGTAAATCAATAAACTCAACGGAGGTATATTCCATTTTGTGAATAACCTTTTGAACTTGTGTTACTAAATAATTATATCCTAAGTAAGCAATAATACCCACCGACAAACCAACAGCTGTGGTAATCATAGCTTCATAGATTCCTTCTGAAAGCAATTTAGGACTAACAGAACCTTCTTCTTGGGCGATCGCAATAAAAGCTTGAATCATACCCGTGACAGTTCCTAAGAAACCAATCATAGGTGCGGCACCAGAAATAGTGGCCAATAAAGATAAATTCTTTTCTAAACGGTAAATTTCAATTTTACCAACATTCTCAATAGAAACTTCAATATTCTTTAATGGACTTCCAATTCTTGAAACACCTTTTTCCAACATTTTGGCAATAGGGGTTTCATTTTGAGAACACATCATTTTAGCCTGATCAATTTTTCCTTCAGCAACCAATGATTTTACTTGGTTCAATAATCCAGCAGGGGTTTTGGAAGATTTCTTAATTGTTAAAACCCGCTCCACAAAAATAGCAATTGCGGCAGCTGATAATAACAAAAGGGGAATCATAACATATCCCCCTTTTAAAAGTAAGTCGAACAAATTAACGCTACTGTCGGAAGCGTTTACCATTGCAGAATCTGCAACAGTGGTAACTTGTAATAGTGTCATATTTTAAATATCAATATTTCAATGGCCAAGGTTGTTCTTTATACTGTCCTGTTAATTCTGTAGCTCTAGTACTTGCTTTAGCAAAACTTTCAGTTTCTTCAATAGCTACTCTATTAAATTTACTTTTTCCAAAAGGCGGAATAATGTAAGCATTAGTACCGTCTTCAGTAAGTTTGTCTGCATAATCCTGAGCTAAATCCTCATCAAAGAAGCTACCTACAACTACATATGAACGACCTGTTCTAGAATTTAGTATATTGACCTCTCCTTCAACGGGCTCCTCAGGCTCGATTACTTCAGGCTCAGGTTCCACAGGTTTTTCTACTACATGAGCAGTTGTATCCTTTACTGGCTCTTGAGCTTCAGGTTCCTCTTTTTGAGGCTCTCTTAAGAAGAAATAATAAATCAATGCACAAGCTATTAGTATAATTATGGATAATGTAATAATAATAGGTGCTGCAGATTGTTTCTTTGGTGGAGTATAAGTAGATACAGGCTGTTCTTCACTTTCCTGTTCATCTTCATCATCATCGTCTCCAAAAGGATTCGGATCGTATTCAAAATCATCATCATCTGAAGGACTTGAACTCTCAGAAGTTTCAGATGTATCAAATGATGTTTCTTGTTCTGAATCATCAGTAGAATCTTGATCTGAATCAAAATCATCTGAGGAATCTGAGTCATCATCTAAATCAGGTAGACCGAAATCTTCATCATCCTGTTCAGGCTCATTATGTAAGTTTTCGTCCTTATACTCTTCGTCTTTTTTGTCCTTTTTGGCCATATTCTGGTAATTTAAGGTTTTCTCTAGCTTAAAAGTATTAAAAAATTATAATACTTTATCAATAAACTATTATTTTTCAATAAAATCAATACTCAATAATAAGTAGATTTGACTACAAGAATCAAATATAATGTCAAATATTGATATTAAAAACATTAAAATGAATATGTGAAGCCACCTAGAATTTGAAAACCACGGTTAGGATACCCCAAATAGTACTCGTATTTATTGGCTATCAGGTTATTAGCATGTAAGAAAACCTGACTCCTATTGCTCAGCTGATAGCCTAATTTTATTCCTAAATCATAGATGGGCGGTATGGATTCATCTACATTGAAGGAATAATTAGCATTTTCTTGTTCAAAAGTATTTGCATTATTCATTCTTCCCTGCAAATGCGCATTTAATCCAATTTTTAATTTACTCGCTACCCAGTAATCACCATCAAATTTTAATTGGTAATTTGGACGAAATGGCATCAATTGAGTTTCTCCAACATTATAATAAAAATAATCTCCTCTTAGATTTAAATTCAGCTTGTCAATATCAGTGGAAAGAGAAGCATACACATTAGCTTCAGTATTATTTTGATCGAAGTATTTAGGTCTGTACCTAATTTCACCCTGTATTTCATTAAAAATAGCTTCATAACCAAAGTTATAGCGTACTGAAGAAAGACTGAATCCTACTTCATAACCTAAGAAATTACTTAATGATCCAGCTGCACCTCCGTAAAATTGAAAAGGCATTAATGTATTATAAACATTCACTGTATTATCTAAATAAGGATTCTCCATTAAGAAATCTTTATAGCGATTGGCTCTAACATCCCCTTTTAAACCACCAAAAACACTCAATCTATCAAATGGTGAATAAACAATGTTTAAATCTGGATAAACATGGAATTTACCCATTCCCTCAAGAGTATCATTCTCATGAACCATATTAAGCCCCAAACCGATTCTTAGCTTTTCCCTAGTGAACTTTACTCCAGATTTAAACCTGAGCAGATTTCTGTTTTGTGCGGAATCCATTATATCAAATTTCAAACTGCTGATAAAGCCATCAGAATTTAAATAAAAAGTGAAATCATCATTCAAATCGAATTTGTTTTGAATATTATAATCAAATGAAAATTCAGAATTATTGATATTAGTGAATAATTGATAGATATCGGTATCAATATTATAATGATATCGGCTGTTTTCATTTTGGTCTTTTAATGAAATAGAAGCCCCAATTGTATGAAAAGTTCTCTGCAATGAATCCCTATCCACTTCTGAATGCATAGCAGTATCATACCCATAGAGGTAATTATTATGTCTTTCATAAAAAGCTTCTGCATTTAAAACCGCTTTCTGAAAAATCATTTTACCGTAAGGATTTACTCTTTGGTATCCTGAACCAGAATTTCTCTTATCAATCGGGCCGTTGGCAAAGCTTTGATGATAAACATTTAGACCATAACTCTTATCTTTGCTTCTTTTACTGGCAAAATTTCCTTCTAAATAAGAAGCACCGTAATTACCGCCCCCTATTTTCACCTGATTGGCATAGAGTTTTTCCAGTTTCTCATCTTGAATGGTAAGCACTCTAATTCGAGGCGCTAGGCTATTGAGATTGGGAATAAATTGCCTGGAATTAAAATTCACATCAAAAGCAGACTGATTAACTTTAATTTCAGGTACTTTCTTAAAATCCCTATTGACTTGAGGTAAATCGATTTTACGATCTTTCTCTATAATGACTTGGGAATCCTCTAAATCCCCCTCTTGATCCCAGTTATCCTGCCCTAAGACAGCTATAGGCAAGAAAAAAATAATGATTAAAATATATCTTAGCATATTAATTTTTTGTAGAGTCATTTTCAATTACTTCTTCCATTTCAACCGTTTTTTCGGTACTATCTTGCTCAATTTCAGCATCCCCTTGCTCCTCTTCAATTAAATCAAGTTTCAATTGAGCTTCATCTTTAAGTACTTTAGAATCAGCATTTTCAATGATAGAATTTAAGGTAGCTTTTGCTTGGAAAAACTCCTCCATTGCGTAATAATTATCTGCAATCAATAGAAATGATTTGCCCAACCAATCCGCATAAGAACCAAAATTCTTATTCAACTCAAATAAAGTATTAATGGATTCTTGATACTCTTTGGAATTATATTGCATTAGCGCAATCATATACTGTGATTCCGCAGCATATTCATCTTTAGCTGCATCCACTGCATTTTGGAAACTTACTTTTGCTTCATCATATTTTCCCTGATTGTAGTTTGCCATCCCTTTATTTAAATAGGCTTCATTAATGGCATTGGCATTCACAGCTGCTTCTTCCAAGATTAAATCAGCATACATTATCATTTTACTGTAATCTGATTTTGCCTTGGCAATTTCCATTAAGCCTGTATAAGCATTGTACTTATCTTTTTTATTCTCAGCCTGATCTAATAGCTTGGTGAAATACAAACGTGCTTTATCAAACTCCTCTTTATTCAATTCAATTTCCGCAATTTTTTGAATTGAGCGCTTATTGAAAGAAGTATTATTATCTTCCACCACCTGATAAAATAATTCCAAAGCCTCATTTGGCTGATCATTTCTATAGTAAGAATCCGCCAAATAATAACTGGCATCAGCCGTTAAAGAATGGTCTGGATAATTATCGATATAAGCCTTGAAAGATGAAATTGCCCGATCATATTTTTGATTGAAGTAGAGTGATTGGGCTGCATCAAATTCAATCTTAGTGACTTCCCCATCATTAGGATTTGCATTCTTATAAGCAGTCAAATATTGATCTAAATCACCTTCTTTATCCATAATGGAATACAGCTCCTGCAAACCAGCTAAAGCTCCGTTTGCTGTGGAATGAGTCAGGTAATTTTTTAAAATTAATGTATAATCATCTTCAGCCTTTTCATATTGCTGCAAGTTAAAATATGCCAAAGCTCTTTTGGAATATGCATAAGGTCTTAATGGACTCTGTGGCAAGTTTTTCAACAGATTGGAAAAGCCATTAATTGCGGTTTCATATTGTCCTGATTCAAATGCCAATTGAGCTTTCTGGAATATAGCATTGTCATAATAATTTGAATTAGAGTAATCCTTAATTACTTTATCAAAACTCTGATTGGCTAGCTTATTTTCTCCGTTTATGCTGTTGACCACTCCTTTCTGGAAATAGGCATAATCAATATTGGAATTCCGTTCATCTATGGCTGTTTGATAATAATTGATGGCTAAGCTATAATTCTTGGTCACATAATAGCAATCAGCCAATCGAATTACTGCGTCTTCATAATAAGTGGCAGATTTTCCATTTTTCAAATAATCTTTAAAATATTGTAATGATTTTTCGAATTGCTTGTCATTATAATAAGCATGAGCTAGACCGTAATTCAAATTCGCATACCAGCTATCGGAACTATTGCTGTTTCTCATGGATTTTTCATAAGACGAAATGGCATCTTTAAACTTTTTGCCCGTTGAAAATGATTCCCCCATCCAAAAGTAAGTCTCGCCTAGTAATGATTTATTTTGGGGATATTCCACTGATTTTTTGAACAGCTGCATGGCACGGTAATAATTTGCTTGATTAAAGTATTCAGCACCTTGATAGAAGGTAACTTTCTGATAGGCTTCCTTTAATTTTACTGATTTATTATCAATGGATTCTAGGAAATTAATGGCTTGTTCATAGGCATTGGAATTTAAAAAGGCTTCACTTAGCAATTCATTGGCTTGCGTTAAATAACTGCTGTTTGGGTATTTTTCTATAAAGGAAGAAAGCTCTGAAACAGCACTCGAAGTATTTCCTTCCTTTAAATTTAGCTTAGCTAATTGAAAATGGCTTTCTTCAGCAATATCCTCATTAAAATTCAAAAGTTTTGCTTGCTCATAAGCATTAGAAGCATATCTGTAATTCTCTTGCCTTAAATATAAACCTCCTAAATAATAGGCATTGTACTGTGAAAGCGAGTCTTTAGCAATTCCAACTTCTTCAAAAAGCTTAATTGCCTCTTCATAATCCTTCATTTGATAGGCAACATAGCCCATTCTGTAAAGCAACTCCCTATCCAACTTAGCTTTGTTTCCGCTTCTGTATTCTTCAAAATATTTATTGGCTTCTTCAAATTTATTCTGCTCAAAATAGGCATCTGCAATTAACAATTTAACATTTTGAGCCTCTAGCCTACTTAAGCGAGGTAATAAATCCTCCGCATAATCAATTAACTTTTGATATTGACCTCTTTGGTAGTAAATATTAGCCATCATATTGGCTGTTGAGAGCTTATAAGTATCATTTTCAGCTGCTCTTTCTAAATCTATAAGTGCTTCATCAAAATCCTTTTGCTCGAAGTAGATAAAACCTGCATAGTAATTTGCTGCTGATTGATATTGATTATCGCGTCTCTTTAATCTGTTGAAATAAGGCAAAGCTTCATCAAATGCCCTTCTGCTGAAATAAGCATAGGCTATTTTGAATTGATAATGGGTTTTATCCTCTCCTCGGAGTTTATCTGCATCGGTTTTTTCATAATACTGAATTGACTTAGCATAATTTTTTTCCCTGAAATAGAAATTCCCCAATTCAAAATAGGCTTCAGAAGCTTTAGGATGAGTAGGATGAACCTCTACAAAAGATTTAACTTTTTTTTCACCATCCGAATGGTATAAATAAATGGATATGAGCGCACTATAATATTCCGCATTTTCTGCTTTTAATCGCTCCTTATCTTTATGATTTTGATATTCCTCAAATTTGTTTTGCGCAGCGGTATATTGCTTTTGCTCAAAATATCCCACTCCATCTTGATAAATCTCATCAGCTTGAGTATTCACAAAAGCATATTGGCTCAATAAGGAAAAGGGAAACAAGATAATGAGTCCTAGAATTAGAATCTTTTTATTCATTCTTATGGTGATAAGTTATTTTTAAAATTCAGTCAATTCACTTGTTTATTTTCAGTAAAAATTGACAAACTAATATCTGCTATTTTCTTTAAATCTTTTTTCTACCTTATAACAAAACTCGTCCGCAGGCGTCTTTGACGCTGAAAAAGTCTCGCAAAGCCGCTAAGCCGCAAAGTTTTCGCAAAGAGATGTTTTAATTATCTCTTTGAATTTCGTTTAAAAAACCACGAACACTTCTATAAAAAGATATCAACCATATGCTGACCAGCATTTAGCTAGCAAAAAATCAATATATACTATTAAATCATATAACGCCATTTCAACTAAATAACTGAATAATCAATCAATTATTTCTTCAATGCATCAATTTGTATACCAATTCTTTCATCAGTTGTGCTTCACTAATATTGGCTGTAACTCCTTTAAACATTAAATCAGCTTGAAAAATATGCGCCAGATTCTGAATGGTTTTATTCACATTAAATCTTCTGCTTGCTGCTAAATAATCTTTTGCAAAAAATGGATTTACGCCTGCTGCTGAAGCCACTCCTCTTTCACTTTTATCTGGTGAATGATGAATCAGCAATACTTTAGCGAAAAATGCATGAAGAAAAGCAATATTGACCACTGCAGGATGGTTTTTAGGGTCTGAAGCAAAATAGTTAATAATCCTATTTGCCCTTAATGCATCTCCTTTAATAATGGCACTCTGCAATTCGAAAATGTTAAAATCTTTATTGATGCCAACATACTCCTGAATCAAACCTTCATTGATTTCAACAGGTTCAGAGAAATTCACCAATACTTTATCAATCTCATTGGAAAGCCTTTCCAGATTATTCCCAATATATTCTGTCAAAAGCAATAAAGCCTGTCTATTGATGCTGTGCCCTTTTGACTTTACATAATTTTGAATCCAATCGGGCACTTTATTTTCATAGATTTTATTCGATTCCAGTAAAACTGAAAACTGCTCTAGCGTTTTAACTATTTTTTTACGTTTATCAAGCTTTTTGTGCTTATAGCAAAAAACCAAGACAGTAGATGGCTGAGGACTTTTCAAATAATTCTCAAACATTGAAAAATCAAAGTCACTTTGTGTGAATTCTCCCAGATTCTGCGCTTCTTTGACAATAATAACCTGTCGTTGTCCCATCATGGGAAATGATCGTGAAGCAGAAACTACCTGATCAAGTCGAACATCTTTTCCATAAAGGATTTGTTGGTTAAAACCTTTTTCACTTTCATCCAACCCATTTTTTTCAATGAAATTACTGATTAAATCTATAAAATAAGGCTCCTCTCCATGAAGGAAATAAACGGGTGCATAATTGCCGTTTTTAAGGTCTGCCAGTATTTGTTCTGCTGATTTTGCCATAAAATTGAAGTATTGGTGCGAATATAAACTATCCTTGCGGGAGTATCAAGTAGTTAGTATCTAGTATCTAGAATTAAGAATAGGTAGCTTTTTTTACCACAATAGAAACAAGAGAACACAAAAGGTTTTTCGCTAAAGCGAAATGTGCTCCACGCGGTTTGACGTTTGGAATCTCTAAACGCTACTTGCACACTGCTATAGTTATCGGTCAGACGCTTAGAAGCTAGAATAAGGTTTACCAGATTAATTTTACTTATCAGCTCTTCAATACTTTTGTGATAAGCGTCAGACCGAGAAAAACTTCCTACTTCAAGCTTCTAACTTCATATCATCATCAAACATCCTTCACCCCACACCCTTCATCCTTTCTAGGATATGATACACCGCAGGGCAAACCTCAGCATTCTTAAAAGTCTTCTTCAATATCTGGTGCATTCTTTTGCGATTGGTATGTGGATATTCTCTGCAAGCTGTAGGTCTGTTTTTATAAACAATGCATTTATTGTCGTAGCCTAAAAACGGACAAGGAGCTGAGTTCAAAACGTAATCTTGGTCTTCATCGATGTGTAGATAGGTTTCAATAAATTCAGGAACTTTCATTTTCAAGGCTTTGGAAACTCTTTCAATATCAGATTGCTGGAAAATTGGACTGGTGGTTTTGCAACAATTCGCACAATCCAGACAATCCATTTTCTCGAAGACCTTAGCGTCTAGTTCATGAAATTCATCATCCAACTTTTTCTTCTTGCGCAATTGCTGGTAAAAAGATTTGTTCTGAGCAACATAATCTTTGCTGTTTTCTTTCCAGTTTTGATATAATTCGGTGCTCATGTTTGCTGATTTAAAGTGTTAGGTGAAAACACCCAACATGGGGTAAAACACTAAAAAACCTGTCAGGTTTTTGCCAATTTAAAGTAGTATAAAAAGAAAACTTTTAACATGAATATTAAAGGACAAACCTGACAGGTTTCATGCTATTGGTAACGTAAAAAACATGATAAATTAAACCAAATAAATCCCATCTTCTTTAATCTGGATTTTCTTTTCTTTATATAAGTGCCCGATTTGTCTTTTGAACTCCTTTTTGCTGAGTCCAAACACATCATAAATTTCATCTGGTTTGGATTTATCATGATATGGCATAAAACCATTGTGGTCTCTCAACAGCTCTAAGATTTCCTTTTGCTTTTCTTCCTTTTCAATTTTCCACTGCACATCCATTTTGCCATCCGCTCTTATGGATTTGATTTTTCCTTTGCCTTCCATTCCAATGTCAAGTGGATCGAAAACGGTATTTTCATAAACCAATCCTTTGTATTGTTGATTGATGACCACTTCATAGCCTAAATCTGTGATTCTATAAATCAACAAATCAACCTCCTGCCCTTCTTTCAAATCTCCTGATCCCGTCTCCAAAAAGGATTCAATATGCATGGAAGCTACTATTCTTTCGGTTTTAGGGTCTAAAGTGACATAAGCCACAATCAAATCCCCTACTTCCAATTCATCTGTTTGCTCTGAAAATGGAATAAGGAGCTCTTTTTCCAATCCCCAATCTACAAAAGCACCTACTTCGGTGATCTGCATAACTTCAAACAATCTGGCTTGGTGGAGTTCCGCTAAAGGTTTTAAAGTGGTGGCTATCGGGCGCTGAGCTGAATCTTTATAGATAAAAACGTCAATCTCATCTTCTATTTTTTTATTCTGA
>JBNJFX010000057.1:0-21561 GCA_051747245.1 Bacteroidota bacterium | reverse complement strand
GGCAAAAAACAAATGTCAGCACAGCGAACAGACCATCAGGGATCATCTATCAAAAATGCAGGTGAGCATGATAAATCAAGGGGGAAACCACTTTTATCTACGCTCTAAAAAAACGAAAATCAGCCAACAATTACTTCAAGCAATATCTGAAAAGGATTTGCCAGACCTGTTTCCTAAAGAACAGATAACCAACTACTTATAAATATTTGTATATCGAAAGGAAAATATTATCTACCTGTATATCAATGTGTTAAGTTAAAATCGTGTCAAACTCAAGAGTCCACATAAAAATTAAGGAATATTTCGATGAATGTGGAAAAATAATTCGATTTGTTAAGTATTTTCTTTTGAATCCTCCACAAAAATTAAACAAGTGCGAAACTTTTGTGATAAATTTTGAATGATGTTCCTATAAAATAATGTTGTGACAATCCTGAAAAGATAATATCAATTATTCAAATCAACATAAAAAATCCCATCCAACTAAATTGAATGGGATTAATATCGCTTTACTTAAATTTTTAAGAAGTAGCGCCTCCACAGCTAGAACCACTTCCTGCAGTACATCCAAAGCAGTGTTGGTTAACTAAAATTTCCCTAGCCTCTAAAGCTTCTAAATCAAAATTTCTTATGTGTTGAAGATTTTCATCTTTCAATTTCATTTCCAGCATCTGATTAAAATCACAATCATATAAATAACCATCCCAACTAATTGAAATCATATTTCTACACATCACATTTTTTGCAGCATCAGGATTATAGCTGTCAATTAATTTCTGCATATAATTTTCATAATTACCGCTATTAATAAGGTAATCAAGGTATCTACTAATCGGTAAATTAGTAATGGCGTACAAATCATTGAAAACTATACCGAAAGCATCAAATAGTTTCTTCTTGAATTCTTTCTGTAATGGCTCTTGGCTTCCCGGCATAAATGCTCCACTCGGATTATGAACCAAATGCAACATCAAGCCTGTACCTTCTTTTCCATAGCCCACTTCATTCAACATTTTTAATGCTGTGATGGATTTATCAAAAACCCCATCCCCTCTTTGAGAATCTGTTCTCAGACGAGTAAAGTGCGGCATTGAACAAACTACCTCTACATTATGCTTAGCAAAGAATTCCGGTAAATCATTATATTTAGGATTAGCTAGAAAAATGGTAAGATTAGATCGAACAATTACTTTCTTATTTATTTTGCTTAATTCCTCCACAAACCACCGGAAATCAGGATTCATTTCAGGCGCACCACCGGTTAAATCCACTGTAGAAATATCAGTATCCTTGATAGATTCAATACATTCTTGCATAGTCTCGCGAGTCATGATTTCCTTTCTATCGGGACCAGCATCTACATGGCAATGCCCACAAGTGAGATTGCACATATAGCCCACATTAATCTGAAAAGTATCTATTTTTGTAGGCTTCAATGGATCTAAGCCGGTTTCATTTAACTTGCTTTCGAATGAGGTAAACTGCTCTCCATTTTCCTTTGGTTGATTAAGAAAATCAAGCTGCTTTTTAGCATAAGATAATAAATGTTGTCTTCTCTTGAGGGTAGCTGAAGTCATAAAATTACATTAAAAGTTCTTTGGTTTTATTCATCATTTGTACACCATGTACGAGAGATGCTCCACCACGGATTGCAGCCGCAATATGAACTGCTTCCATCATTTGTCCTTCTGTTGCTCCTTTTTCTAAAGAACCGGATGTATAAGCATCTATGCAATAAGGACATTGAACTGTGTGTGAAACCGCTAATGCTATCAATGCTTTTTCCCTTTCGGTAAGTTCCCCTTCTTTAAAAACTTCATTATAGTAGTCAAAAAACTTCTTACCCAATTCAGGAGAAAACTCACTGACATCTCCAAATTTATTTAAATCCTCTGCATTGTAATAGGTCTTTTTGCTCATAGCTCTTTTTTTAAAATGTTTTTAATTGGCAAAAGTTAAAGCTTAAATATTCAAAGCTAAAACACAGTTGAAATTATATTTGTTTGATATACGACTAAAGACATTTATAAGGATTTATTGTGGCCAACTCTTTCTAATGAAAATTGATTAGTTTATACTCTAATTCTTTTTACAAAACACCTTTCGTACTAACATAATTTATCCAATTTCTGTTAGGTAATTTTATCCTCCTTTTTATTAATGTAGTAAATCATTTTCATAGATAAGAATCAGAAAATCGTATAAATCAATAGAATTTATCCTCCTCCCAATTTTTAGGATTATTACGGATATAATATTTTATCCTAAAATATTCTTCTTTTGTTCTGATGATATGGTCGTGGAAACGGGTTTGCCAACCATTTTCTAAATTCAACCGATTGGCGTGTTTGGTTACCGATGATTTGTATGAACCGATAATGGATGATATCGAATTTTTACCGGGGTTTTGGAATCTGTTTTTGCCTAATAATTCATTGGTTGAATTATTGATATCATTTGATCGGGCGATGGTAGAGACAGGGCATGCCCTGTCTCTACCGCCCCGATTCAAATTATTATTTAAATTTCCAAAATCAAAAACGTCAAAATAATCAGGTGGTGGTAAACCGTTTTGCAAAATCAAAATGCCATGAATATGATTGGGCATTACCACAAATTCATCTAACCGTACCGATTTCGCATGATTGGGAATTTCATGCCAGAATACGTCTGCCAAAATCCCCTGATGGGATAATTGCATTTTACCATCATTAATTTCACCGAAAAAATGTTGCCTATTTTTGGTGCAAATGGTAATAAAATATCCTGCATCCCATCTGTAATCCCATTTCTGCCTTCGGGATGATTCTATTCGATATTTTCCGTTAAATTTATTATTCATGTCAGGTTAGACACTAATATTAAATCTAAAATCTTTAATCTATTTTACGTTATAACACATCATTAGCCAAATTAGCCAATTCAGATCTCTCACCTTTCTCCAGGGTAACATGCGCATATAATTCATGTCCCTTTACCCTGTCGATCAAATAGCTGAGTCCGTTTGATTGAGAATCAAGATATGGCGTATCAATCTGGTTTACATCTCCTGTGAACACAATTTTGGTGTTCTCCCCTGCCCTGGTTATGATGGTTTTCACCTCATGTGGCGTTAGGTTTTGGGCTTCATCCACTATGAAATAAATATTGGATAAACTTCTACCTCTGATATAAGCCAAAGGTTGAATGGTTAATTTCTCTTTATTCACCATGTCGGTGATGTTCAAAAATTCCCTTTCGTGCTCCTGAAATTGATGTTGAATATATTTGAGATTATCCCAAAGCGGTTCCATATAAGGATTCAATTTCGATTTTATATCTCCGGGAAGATAGCCAATGTCTTTATTGGATAAAGGAACAATAGGTCTAGCTAAAAATATCTGTTTGAAATCTTTACGCTGTTCCAATGCAGATGCCAAAGCAATTAAGGTCTTCCCTGTTCCAGCTACTCCCTGTAAAGTCATCAATTTAATTTCAGGATTTAGCAAGGCATGAATGGCAAAAGCTTGTTCTGCATTTTTGGGCATAATTCCATAGGCAGATTTTTTATCCACTTTATCAATTTGATTGGTAATGGCATTATAAAAACCTAAAGCGGAATTTTTATTACTTTTCAGGATATAAAAAGTATTGTTCATGGGCTTTTTCTTGCCCATTATATCCGATACTTCACAATGATAGGTATCAGAAAGCTTATTGACTGTATCAGATTTTGGTAACCGTCTCCAACTGTAATTTTCCTGAATGCAAATCACTGACATTCTTTACCTTACCAGTCTGATAATCTTCAGAACGCAAACCACAGCTCTTGGCTTTTAGTCTTAGGTTTATATCCTTGGTGACTAAAATAACCGTCTTATCTTTTAATTCCTTTTGAAGTTGGACTGCACTGCCCAAGATTTTATGATCAGGGATATCCTCTAGAAATATTTGGTCTGTTTCTATTGATTTCGAACTAGGCATTAAGACCTTAAAAACGCCTTTAGATTTTCCATTTAAAGGTATCCATTCGCTTAATGATCTTCCATCAGCCAGTTTATCTATCATTCTGATAAATTCACGAGCTTCAAAATTTTTGGTATCATTCCCTTTTTTGAACTGGTCAAGTTCCTCCAAAACTGTGATGGGAATAGCCACATCATGTTCTGCAAAGTTCATAATGGAATCGTGTGAATAAATAATAACTGAAGTGTCGAGTACAAATACTTTCTTTTCTTTCTTAGCCTTCGCCATATATGTTAAAGTTGATATGATTTTGAAATCAATTTAAAAAATTATCAGCATTGTAAACTAAAAATAAACTGGTAAATATTTAAAAAATATATAAGTAACAGATAATCAATTGGCTATAAAAATAAAATTAATGATTTGGTAATGTTTTGAGAAAATAAAAATAATTCCGTACTTTACGTAACGTAATATACGTAACGTACTATACGGAATAGTAAATATTCATTCTATGAAGAAAAAACTTAACAACCCTTTTATTTTAAGTGGCTATTACGGTTCTGAGTACTTCTGTGATAGAGAAACAGAAGTACAACAAATACATGACAATATTACTAATGAACGCAACTTAGCCATTTATTCATGGCGAAGGTTAGGCAAAACTGCACTTATCCATCGTTATCTAAGTGAATTTGATTCCAAAAAGAAAAATGATTCTCTTTATGTTGACTTATTAGCGACTCGAAATATTGAAGAAGCAATACAGCAAATTGCAGAAGCAGTATACGAAAAATACGGGAATTCGAAGTCTGGATTTAATCAAGCGCTATTTAAATTATTAGGAAGTTTAGGAATTCAAATTGGTATCGATTCCATGAGTGGATTACCCAGTTTAAATTTTCAATACCAACCAAAAAGAAATTTACTAAAATCCCTAAAGGATATTGGTGAATTTCTTGTACAAAAGAATGAAAATATAATTATTGCAATTGATGAATTTCAACAAATAACTTCATATGAAAACAAAAATGCTGAAGCTATTTTTAGAAATTGGGTTCAAAGTTTCCCTCAAATAAGATTTATTTTTAGTGGAAGTCATCGAAATTTAATGTCCGCTATGTTTGTTGAAAAAAACCGACCATTTTTCAGAAGTGCACAATTATTACAATTGAATCCAATTGAATTACCTAATTATCAAGAATTTATTACTAAGCATTTTACTAAAGCAAAAAAAATAATAAATGCAGAACAAATAGATTATATTTATGATTGGTCTAGAAAGCAGACTTATACGATACAATTAATTTGCAATAAATTATACGGACAAACCAGCAAAGTAACCCAAGAGGAAATTCAACAAGCTATTCATGACATCATTAAACAAGAAGAGAATGTATACGCAAATTACACTAAGTTATTGAGTAATATGCAATGGAAACTTCTAACAGCTATAGCAAAAGAAGAAATTGTTTTCCGCCCAACTTCTAAAGATTTTATTGTTCAATATGGATTAGGTGCAACAAGCTCTGTAAGTACAGCATTACAATCATTGATAAAGAATGAAATCATTATTAAAGACGATGATGGATACAAAATACATGATGTTTTGCTTAGCAGATGGGTACAGCAGTTATAAATTACAAAATCTATTCTTTACAATTTAAACCCAAAATCAAAACCAATCCAATGCGTTCTGTTTTCTGTAGCTTTCATTATTAAAGGCAAATCCAATTGGGCTTCTTCATTGGAGAAGTAACCAATATTATAAGAAACACCTGCCAACAAAGGAGGGAAATATTTTTTAAATACATCATAACTAAAATTCAGGGAAATTCTGCTTGTTGGCAAGCCAGATGTCCAATTTTCATTTCTTTGCATTAGATATAGTAAATCATGAGATAAGGAAACAGAATTGTAATTTTTGTTTTTGTAATACTTCAACTCCAAACCATATCCTGCGGTCCAATTGATGTTTTTATTCCAACTATAATTATAACCCACAATTAAGCGATTGAGCAAATACTTACTGCCATTGGAAATGGTTAAATAAGTATTCATAATCTCATTAGCTGCCAAATTTCCTTCTCCATGACTGGTATTGGTATTGATCAAACCGACAGGAATACCTTTATTATCTTTACTTAAATTAATTAATCCAATTTGCCATCCGTGATTTTGATTGGTGATATTCATTAGGCCTAATTGAAAGTGGTCACGCATAAAGAAAAAGCCTTTTTCATACATCAAACCTGCATCAAAGGAATAATTGAATAAGCTGATTTGTGCCATAGAATTCCTTTTGGGGGCATAATTAAAAAGCCCCCCTATTTGCAAACCCAAAGCACCTCGTTGAATTGCATTCATCAAACCTATTTGAACCCCTTGAAATGTTTTACTAACTCTGTTGTAGGTTCCGATTTGCAAACCTTTCCCGTCACCTTCTATCTTGTTCAATAAAGTTCCGATTTGAACGCCTTGAAACTCAAAATCCAATTGTTTTTCAGGTCTAAATGCCAAATTTCCTGTCACATTTGAAAAAGCCGATAGTTGTAATCCATTGGTATAGAGAAAGGAACGATTGCTAATTCCACTGATTTGAAAACCTTGAATTGCCCCACTATATCCAGAAAGCAAATGCAAGGAAAGATTAGTGAGAATATAGTGGCTATGTTGAGAATTATCAGCTCCAGAACTGATGCCCAATTGAACTTTGTGGCGGACTAATTTTTTGACTTGGGATTGGAGATTGAAAAGCGGTAAAAGCAGAAAACTTAAAAGTAAAAAATAACGCATAATTTGTCTGTTGATAGTAAAACATAATGCGCTTGTGCTTTTACCTAAAAAAGTAAAGGCAAAGAAATTCCAGCTCGGTTCTAGCCCGAAATTTATAAATGGAATTGGTTTTGCTAATTGATAATAAAGAAAAGCTCAATATCCATACACCTATAAAATGCACTCACTTTTTGAAATGCATAAAAACACAAACACGATTTGAAAATAGTAGAATTGATTTTAAAAACCAATAAAGCAGTTCTAAAATTGAAATAAGGAAGAAAAATAGTACCCAAATTGGGATTCAAACCGTATATGAAATGGAATCTAAAAATTAATTTCACAAATATTTTTTATTTGGTAATGATTATCAGATAGGTGTAAAATTATCTCGAGTAATTGCCAAATAGGCACTATTTAAAATAACTGCCTAACAATCGGTAGGAAAAACAAAGAATTCCTTATTTTTGAATTCAGGAAACGAAAAAGAGATTAAAGCATGAGTGTCAAGACGGCTAAAAAAAATAAAACCAGTATATCAAACGAAATTTTAGAAAAGGCATATCGCTTAATGCATACTGCCAAGAGAATGGCTGAAATTTATGATGAAAACAAAGCCATTGCCTCAAAATATGTGCATAGTACATCGCGCGGACATGAAGCTATTCAGCTGGCTGCTTCTATGCAATTAAAACCTATCGATTACCTTGCGCCTTACTACCGTGATGAAAGTATTTTGCTTGGTATCGGAATGGAGCCTTATGAATTAATGCTTCAACTAATGGCAAAAAAAGACGATCCATTCTCAGGAGGTCGCTCCTATTATAATCATCCTTCATTGAAAAGAGAAGGAATGCCCACTATTCCACATCAAAGTTCAGCAACAGGAATGCAGGTGATTCCAGCAACGGGAATGGCACACGGCTTAAAATTTAAAGAGGAACATGGCTTGGGAAGCGAAGGTGAAAAACCAGTTGTTGTTTGTTCATTAGGGGATGGTTCAGTTACGGAAGGTGAAGTTGCAGAAGCTTTTCAAATGGCGGTGCTAAAAAATTTACCTATTATCTATTTGGTTCAGGACAATGATTGGGGAATTTCAGCCACTGGCAAAGAGATGCGCGCCATGGACGCTTATGAATATGCGGCAGGTTTTAAAGGCTTGAAAAGAATGCAGGCTAATGGAACTGATTTTGAGGACTCCTTTACCAAAATGGGAGAAGCGATTAAGCATGTTAGAAATCGTAAAGGCCCCGTTTTATTGCATGCTAATTGCCCACTTTTAGGTCACCATACATCAGGGGTAAGAAAAGAATGGTATAGAAGTGCTGATGATCTCGAATTACATACATTAGGTGACCCAATCCCGAAATTCCATCAATATTTATTGAAAAATAATTTCTCTAAAGAAGAATTAAATAAGTTAGAAAAAGAAGCTATAAAAACTGCAAATGAAGCTTATGAAAAAGCTTTAGATGCTGATGAGGTTGATGCCACTGAAGTTGAATTACATGAATTTGCAGAAACTCCAATCACCGAAGAAAAAGGTCAACGCAAACCAAAAGGAGCAGAAAAATCTGTGATGGTAGATGCAGCACTGCATGCGGTAGATGATATTCTACAAAATAATCCTGAAGCTCTTTTTTACGGACAAGATGTGGGAGGAACTTTAGGTGGTGTGTTTCGTGAAGCAGCCAACTTAGCCAAGAAATACGGAGATGGGCGAGTATTTAATACGCCAATTCAGGAAGCCTATATTATTGGAAGTACAGCAGGAATGTCTGTTGTGGGTGCAAAACCAATAGTAGAAATCCAGTTTGCCGATTATATCTGGCCAGGAATGAATCAGCTAGTAGAAGAACTTTCAAAATCTTGCTATTTATCTTATGGAAAATTCCCGATTCAGTCTTTGATTAGAGTTCCAATTGGCGCTTATGGTGGTGGCGGTCCTTATCATTCTGGGTCAGTGGAGTCCACCTTATTGACCATCAGAGGAATAAAAGTAGTTTATCCATCAAATTCTGCAGATATGAAAGGATTGATGAAAGCAGCTTTTCATGATCCGAATCCAGTAGTAATGTTGGAGCATAAAGGTTTATATTGGTCTAAAGTTCCGGGAACTGACGGAGCTAAAAATCATGAGCCAGATGATGAATACATTATTCC
Organism: Bacteroidota bacterium; assembly: GCA_051747245.1. Classification (GTDB taxonomy): domain Bacteria; phylum Bacteroidota; class Bacteroidia; order Cytophagales; family Cyclobacteriaceae; genus Marivirga. The sequence goes on along the minus strand of JBNJFX010000057.1, from coordinate 12,678 downwards.
ATTAGGAAAAGCCAGAATAGAACAAGAAGCAGATCAAGATAAAGTAGATAATGGCGAAAGTATAACCATCATTACTTATGGAATGGGAATTTACTGGGCTAAAGCGGCTTCCAAAAAGTATAAAGGTCAAGTTGAGATTGTGGATTTAAGGTCTTTGAATCCATTAGACTGGGAAACAGTAAAGAACAGTGTTGAAAAACATGGAAGAGCCTTAGTTTTAACTGAAGAACCTTTAATGAATTCCTTTGCTGAATCATTGGCAGGTAGATTGAATCAGCATTGCTTTGAGTATTTAGATGCGCCTGTAAAATCTTATGGGGCACTGAATTTACCTGCCATAGGCTTAAATGTAGAGTGGGAAAAGGCTATGTTGCCAAATGCTGAGAAGGTTGAGAAGGAAATTGGGGATTTGTTGGGGTATTGATAGAGTTGGAAGTTTGAAGCTCGAAGTTAGAAGAGGGGTGATGGATGTTGGATGATGGGTGTGGGATGATGGGTGTGGGATGATCAGTACTGTTGGCCCGGAAGTACCAATGAAATGAATAATTGGAATTAAAAAATCTTGATTCTTGCATCTATAATTTAGCTTATTGAAATTGAAGAGTATGTAGGAACTGCACGTTTTTTGCTTCGCAAGGCGCACTAGACGAGCAAGAGATTGCTGATCTTTTAAATTATTAAACAAAATCTCAAGTAAACGTAAGAAAGGAGGTTAAATACTTCCTTTTTTATTTTCATCGAATATATTTCCATTCTTATCCCCCTTTTATAAAAATTATAAAATTTACATCAGTTTTTATAAACCTCTATTAGGGGAAATATAGCTAAATGGCTTCTATTCTTACATTTTGCTGACTTATTATAATTATATAATATCTTCTTAAATCTAAACCTGAAGAAATCCTTCTATTAAATTGACTATTTTTATATCACTGGAAAAAGAGTAAATGAATAACTAGTGTTTATCCCTTGCTTATGGCACAGGAAACTATAATTTTTTAGTAATAATGCGAAGATTAATAATTTTTTATACGATTGTTTTTTTATGCTCTCATAGTATAGGTTTCTCTGAGGACTCTAAAACAGACAGCCTGCAATCATTATTACCTAATTTAGAAACCAAAGATAAAGTTGAAGTGCTTCATTCTCTAATTTTAGAACTTTGGTTTGAATATCCTGACAGTGCAAAACAATATGCACAAAAAGCCATAAACATTTCCACAGAATTGGAAGATATTCGACTTCAATCTATTTCTTTAAGACTTATGGGCGGGGTTCATACTTATCAGGGTGAATATGAATTAAGCCTAATCAACACCCGAAAAGCACTAAATTTGGCTTTACAAATAAAAGATTCCCTTCTTATAACAACTAGCCTAAATAACTTAGGCTATAATTATTATAACCTAGGTAGCTATTCAGAAGCAACGGAAAAATTCCTCAGAGCCTTAAATCTTTATAGCAGAACTAAGGAACAATATGGATTAGGATACACCCTAAATAATATTGGTCAGGTGTATCTAAAATTAAAGAATTTTGGTAAGGCTAGGGAATACTTTAACCAAGCTATAGAAGTTGGGAAGAATACAAATAACAAGCACACAATTCTATATACCTCCAACAATCTAGGATTCTTAAATTTAGCCCAAGGTAAATACCAGGAAGCAGAAAAGTTTTTCAAGAAATCAATTGCAATGGCTGAGAAAGTTTCCAATAAAAACTGGGAAGCCACAGCATATAGTGGATTAGGCCAAACTTATTATCACTTAGGGAATATAGATCAAGCTTTTAAAGAATTCAAAAAGTCCTTAAGTCTGCGTGTCGAAATAAAAGAGTTGAAGGGTATATCCGAAATTTATTACTACTTAAGTAAAATGTCTGCAAGCGGTGAAAAGCTAGATTCAGCCATGTATTACCTTAATATTAGTCAAAATATAGCTAAAGATGCAGGTATTAAAGACCAGCTTTTAGATAATTTTAGACTGTATAAAGAGCTTTTTACACAACAAGACCTATTGGATAGCGCCTTAATTTACCAATCACGTTATATAGAATTAAGGGAAAAACAATTTGATGAAAATTCTGCAAGAAGTATTGATGGTATTCAACTTAAAATCAAAGAAGAAGAAACTACACGACAATTAGCAAGCAAAGATATACAGCTAGCGAAGAAATCATTTCAGCTCAACTTTTTTATTGCATTGGCGATTTTTATCTTTTTAATCGCTATAGTAGTTTTTTGGTTTTACAAAACTCAGAAAAAACTAGGTAAGGCTCTGAAAATTAAAAATTATAAAATCAGTAACCAGAGGGATGAAATAATTCGAAAAAACGAGGAGTTAAGTACTTTAAATACGGAAAAAAATGACTTAATCAGTATAGTTTCTCATGATCTTAAGAGTCCACTTAACAATATCAGAGGCTTAATAGAATTAATTAAATTGCCCCCACTTCCCCCTGAGAATAGAGCAGCAGAATTTCTTAAATTGATAAATGAAAGTACAATTCGCCTCAGTAATATGATTGAAAAAATATTAGATGTAGAAGCAATTGAATCTAAAAAACTTAACATAAATCTAGAGAAGGTTAACCTTTCTGATATAGCACTAAGCACAATAAATAGATTTGATGCTGAAGCAATGCGAAAGCAAATTCAATTACATCCCTCCATTAGTGAAAACGTAATGATAAAGGCAGACCAGAGTTATCTCATTCAAGTACTTGAAAATCTACTTTCAAATGCTATTAAATTTTCACCAAAAGGTAAAAACATCTATATCAACCTAACATCTGAAAAAAATAAAGCCGTTTGTGAAGTAAAAGATGAAGGGCCAGGTTTAAGCGATAAGGATAAGAAAAAGTTATTCAGAAAGTATCAAAAATTAAGCAACGTTCCTACAGCTAATGAATCATCAACAGGGTTAGGTTTATCCATAGTAAAAAAGTTTGTAAATAGTATGGATGGTGAAATTTGGTGTGAAAGTGAACTGGGTAAAGGTGCGAGCTTTTATGTAAGTTTTAAAAATTGGAAAAAAGCCACAGTACCGAATGGACTGAAGTTTCAGAAAAAGAAAGTGGATTTGTTGGGGTATTGACAGAGTTGGAAGTGGGAAGTTGGAAGTCTCGCATTAAATTGATAGCTTCTTCTAGATTGGAAGGGTGTTGGATGAGGGAAGATGGGAGTTGGGAGTTGGAAGCCCTAAGTAAGTTCCGTAAAATTAGAAATTCTCTGCTAGATAAGGAAGGGTGTTGGATGTTGGATGAGGGGTGATGATTAGGTCAGTACCGCAATCCCCCAATAATAAATTAGCGAAAAAAATGGGAGGAATTGGCTCTCAATTGAGAATTCAGGCTTTGAGCATCGTTTCTGCAAAGGCAAGAATCTTTGAACAGAAAATGAGATAAAAGAAAAAAGCACTCACATAACTGCAAGTGCTCTATATCAAAAGAAAATTAAACCTATTTATTCTTCATCTGCCGCAAGGCGAACCAACATGCCGTCCATATCCGGATGAAGCCTTAATTGGCAAGCTAAGCGACTATTAAATTCTGCATTGGGCAAGATGTCTAACTGATCCATTTCATCATGGCCAGGATCGTCAAGCGAATCCATTCCCTCTTCTACTTTTACATGGCAGGTGGCACATAATGCCATTCCACCGCAAGTAGCTAAAATTGGATATTCATTGGCTTTTAAAAACTCCATTAGGCTCAAACCCATATCGGTTGGAGCTTCTAATTCTTGCACATCGCCAGAATAATCTTGTACTTTAATTTTAATATCACTCATATTTTTAATATACCAGACCTGTCAGGTTTTGAAAACCTGACAGGTCTTTTCTATTTTAACTCTAGAAAGATTCAATACCGTTTACGGTAGTATATTTGAAACTCAAATGCTTTTCAGGATAAATATGCTTGAAAGCAGATTGTGCCATTAAAGCAGCCTCATGGAAACCACATAAAATCAATTTCAATTTGCCCGGATAAGTATTGATATCACCAATAGCATAAATCCCTGGGACATTTGTTGAATAGTCGGTAGTGTTTACCTCAATCTGATTTTTATGGATGCTTAATCCCCAATCAGCTATAGGTCCTAATTTCGGGCTTAAACCAAATAATGGAATTAAGTAATCCGCTTCCAGTTCCATTTCAGATTTATCAGCTCCCTTAACCTTTACAGAATTTAATTTTCCGTTACCGGAAAGGGAAGCCAAATTACTTTTCAATAAAAGGTTGATTTTACCTTCTTTCGCTAATTCAAAGACTTTATCAGCTGAATCCGGTGCACCACGGAATGTCTCATTTCTATGGATTAAAGTAATTTTCTTGGCAATTTTAGAGAGCTCAATAGTCCAATCCAAAGCGGAGTCTCCCCCACCGGCTAAAATCACATTTTTATCTCTGAACTGCTCAGGATCTTTCACCATATAGGAAACACCCTTTCCTTCGAAATCGGCAATTTCTTTCAAAGGTGGTTTACGAGGTTCGAAACAACCTAATCCACCTGCAATCACAACTACTTTACAATCTATTTCAGTGCCATCGGAAGTTCTCAATTCAAATCCCGTAGCAGTTTTTTCCACTTTATCCAATCTCTCCCCCAAAGTAAAAGTAGGATTGAAAGGTTTGATTTGATCCATTAAATTATCGACCAATTCCTGGGCTTTCACCTCAGGGAAACCGGGAATATCATAAATGGGCTTTTGAGGATAAATCTCAGAAAGCTGTCCGCCCACCTGAGGAAGTGCATCCACCAAATGGCAGCGCAACTTCAATAATCCCGCTTCAAATACTGCAAATAGGCCTACAGGGCCTGCTCCGATAATGCAAATGTCAGTTTGTATCATTGTTTTTCGTAAGTTATTAAAGGTATAACTTCAATTCAATGACAAAGTTCGTATAAAAATAGTTGTTTTACTAACTAAATTGGAAAATATCTAAAAAGTGTTGGTGGAAAATTCTTTTTTGTGCAGTTTGAATAAAGTTTGTCCCTCTTTGAATAAAGTTTGTCTTTTAACCTAAATTTATTGTTCAAATCACTCTATTAAAGACTATCAAATTTTTATTCGGTGTTTTTATTCCAACAATCGAAGAATACAAAAGATGATAATTCTTAATTATACTCTTGCTTTGACAATTACAAGATTCTAAATATTCATGGAATAATACGGTCATCTTATGTGATTCTAAAAATTTTTACCTTAATTTAAGTAATTATTATATCAATTTAATCCATAAATGACTGCAAAAGCCAACCAAAACCCTGAGCAAATTGCCAGAGACCGCATTTATCAAATGCAGATGGATGCTGGGTGGTTGGTGCAAGATAAATCCAAAGTAAACTTCTCGGCAGGATTAGGAATAGTAGTTCGAGAATATCAAACTGACAATGGTCCATCTGATTATTTACTTAATCCCACCCTGAAAACTAAAAAAATAAAACAGTATTTATTAACTTTAGAAGGCCATAAAATATACATTGATTATTAAAGGAAACGATAATTATGAACAATAACTTCTTACAGCTAACCTTAAAATCTGGCCTATTTGATATTGGTGATAGTGACGAAAGGCTAAAATGGCTTCAGCAATCTGTAACAGCCCTAGTGAAGGTTTTAAAAAAGAATTACTCCCTGTTGCCAAAGTATTCTTTAGTGGCATTGGATCCAAATATTTCGGAAAAAGAACCGATTCTAAGTGATGTTGAAAAGATTGTAACTAAATATTGGACGGCACTTAGAGGTAAATATCCTGATATGCCTAGAAATATTCATAGGGGTGTTATTATAAATGCATTAATGCTATTAGGGAGTGAAGATCCTGTCGCGGCAAGAATTATTTACTTAACGTCTACAAATTTCTATCCTTACACTAAACTTGGTAAGGAAAAAGAAATCGTCCATATTCTCTTAACTCAATTAGGAGAAATTGCAGAAACTCATGCAGTTGAAGAATGGTCATTAATTGAAGAAGAACCCAAACTTAGAATTGGTAGTTTGAAAATTTCAAACCTCAACTTAGGGGTAGCTTCAATTAATGAGGAAAAATTAAGAGAGGGGCTAAAAACTGCAGTTTCTAATAACCCTCAAACTAATCAAGGTAGTAATCACGGTGGAAATAGCTCATGGGGTGATCATTTTGCAGATGAAGCGAGTGAGTCAATTGCCAATTCTTTAGACAATGCTTTTGATAAATTGAGCAAATCGTTAACACCTGAAACTATTGAAAATCCGATAAATAAATTTTTCACTTCATTCAAGAAGTCCTTAGATGAAAACTTAAAATCCTCATTTGCTTCTATTGTAGCTGTTGAGCGAAGAAGTAAGTTGCTTTGGTGGAAAGAGACCCTTTATTCTCCATCATTTAAGAAAAGCTACCGAGAAGTTTCAAACGCTGTCCTTCCTATTCTAATGGGAAGTGACCTTAACGAGCAAGTTGCTAAAATAACGCCTATTAGTGTAGACTATCTATTAAGAGACACCTTGTTAATTCTAAATGAAAAGAAAGGTGAAAAAATAAAGTTTAAAGACTTCTTTAACTCTATAACAAAGGATTCAAGCAAATCTGAAATAACCAACCTATTGCCCGAAATAGATGAATCAGATGGAAGAATTAGCATAACTGATTTTATGATTCTTTTCTTAAATGATAAGGCTAAACTCAAAGACTTCACTGAAAGTACAGGGATTAAGCAAGATGATGAGATTTCCATTGAAGATTTATCTGTCTCAATTTTCCATGATTTACTGACCAAAAGACTAAGTTCGAAGTAATATGGCTGGAAATTGCTCACAACCAAAATGTTACCCAGAAGACAGCGGATGCAATATTGAAGGATGCATAAATCTTTCAGATTGCAAATTCTATGGTAAAAAGGAAGCTCCTAAGAAGGAAGTCAAACAAGAATTAGATGATGAAGGGCATAGAATCTCTTGGACAGGAAATTCAATGGGACTTAATGACCTCAATTTCTTGACAGCATCAAGAAAACCAATTTTTATCGGAGTAACAGGAGTTGCAAGTGCAGGAAAAACTACGTTTTTAGCAACACTTTACTGCCTCATTAGACATGGTGGCAAAATAGGTGAATATAGTTTTGCTGGTTCCCTTACTCTTAACGGATGGGAAGATATTGCATGGTACCTCAGTTGGAAAAGCAATGCAGAAATTCAGTTCCCAGATCATACCACCAATAACTCGGGGAGAGTTCCAGGGTTACTCCATTTAACTTTAAAGAATAACGCAGGTAAGAATATCGACTTAATTTTCACTGATGCACCAGGTGAATGGTTTGATCACTGGAGCAATAATGTCAATAGCGAAAATGCAGTTGGTGCTAAATGGATATATGAAAACTGTGATGGTTTTTTACTTTTTGCAGACAGCGATATGCTTTCTGGTGGTCAAAGAGGGAATGCTAAGCGACAGCTTAAACAAGTTGCGGATCGGCTAATTGAAAACATCACTGACCGGCCAATTGGTCTAATATGGTCTAAATCAGATATAGAGTTAACCAATCAGACTAAAGAACAAATTGTTACACATATAGAAGCTACTCCATTTAAACACTTTAATCAATTTGAAACTAGCGTTCAGGAAGGTGAAGGTGGAATATTTCATAAGGCTATTTTGGAATCAATTAACTGGATTATAGAGGTATTGAACCAGAATTGTAATTCTCTTCCAAAGATTTCAGTAGCCAAACCTGAGGATATGTTTCTTTCAAAACGCTCTATCAATGAATGATATGAAAAAACATAATATTTTGATAATTGGAGGTCCAAATACAGGTAAAACTCATTTTGGTATTCAATTGTATGAACGTATAAACAGTCGTCAGTTCGAATTTAAAATTGATCCTAAAAATCGACCTTCAGATTTGTCAATTTTTGAGGACGGATTAAAAAACATATATAATGGTAAAAGGGCCGCACATACAGAAACAGGAGCTAACCGAAGTATTGAATTGATAATCACGAATGAAAAGAACTCTGAGGTCAAATTGGCTTTTCCAGACTATGCAGGTGAACAAATCACCTCAATTGTAACAAATAGGAAGGTCAATAATCTATGGCAAGATTATATTGAAAAAAGTACATCTTGGGTATTGTTCATTCGACTTAATGAACAATTCCACTTGAGGATATCGTAAACAAAGGAATTCCGAGTGCCGAAGAAATACAAAAAAGGAATAACCAACCGCCTCCAGTAAAGATATCTGAATCGGCCTTCTATGTAGAATTACTTCAAACATTAACATATATAAAGGGACTTCCAACATTCTCTCCACTTGGTAAGCCTAACCTAACCGTAGTTTTATCTTGTTGGGATGAACTAAACCTTCCTGAAGGTCAGATTCCTTCAAATTTACTTCACGCAAGGCTTCCCATGGTATTTGATTTCTTGAATAATAACTGGAAAAAGGAATCTCTTTCAATAATTGGCTTATCATCAACTGAAAAATCACTTACAGATGAGCCTGATGAAGACTTTATTGAAAAGGAGCCTATCAATTTTGGTTATTTTATTGATGAATCGGGGAAAAGTCAAGTTGATTTAACTCTTTCAATTAAGGAATTCATCGGGCATGAGTAAAATTGTCATCCATCAAGCATATTATGGTGAAGTCAATAGAGCTCATTCCAAAATTCATCAAACTGTTGATGATTCGGAGTTGACTTCATTCTTAATTAGGTTCACAGACAGACCAGGTTCCCTAGCACCAGGAGTTGTGCTCGAACCATATCTTTCAGGTTCATCTTTCAATAATTATTACATTTTCTCTAAAACCTATCCAGATCCACAAGCTAGCCGTTCGGGCATGGTAATAACACATGTTTTAATAGCGGGTATATCAACACTTCAAAATTTGAATGACTTAAAAAGCATCCTAAGTCTATTGATATCTGAAATTCCGATTGAAAGAACCAATTTAGAGCCTATTGAACTTAACGTTAAACATCCTGATCATTCCTATGAAAATAAACAGCCAATTTTTGTCCAAAAATCTCTTTCATCATTTATTAAAGGGGATTTACCTATTCTGTTTACAGGTGATTTAGTCGGTTTTGAGGAGATTCTTCAAAAATTATGGAATTCTCCAATCAGTGGTTTTAGAGAAAAACTTAAGTTTAGAGCCAGTTTTTCTCCAAAAGACATAGAAGGTTCGGATGATTTAACTTTAGTATTTGTTCAAAGTGAATTATTGTCAAAGTGGAATACTAATGAAATGATCAGTGGAGAGGAAAATGACATAATTGAAATCACATCCCCCACAGAAACCTTGTTTTTAGGAAGGCAAAAAGAAAACCCATTATATGATTTTCTTAAAAACATTGGTGCCAATCTTGACGAACTGAATACATATACACAAGGTGATATATTATTTGAAGATAATGTAGATTTGGAGAATCTGAATGATCCAGACCTTTTAAGGCGGGACTTAAGGATTCTTTCAAAACTTTCACCAAATAAGAACTTAGGTGTTTCAGTTAAAAAAACGTTTGTTGAAAAGTATGATAGGCTAATCCATAATGGTTTAGAGTCGAATATAAAAGGACTAAGAAACATCTCATGGGACTCCTTTATTGACGGAGAAGAAAAGGGCAAAAACCTTGTAAATGCTATTTTATATAAGGCAATTAGAGATTCAAAGTTTAGGCATACTGAAATGCTTTCAGAAGTTTCCTCAATTGCTGTAAATGAAACAAACAAAACTTGGTGGCATAAAGCAATAATTGATTCATTTAAAAAAAATGTATTAGAGACTGAAGAGACCATTCAGAAATCAATTTGGAGGCTATTACTTTTTTCAAAGGACTGCTCCAAATCCATTTTTTCAGTTATACCTTCTCGCAAAGACTCAGAATCACTTCTAATTCAACATTTGCCTAAAGAAGTTCCGACTGAAATTGGAAAGACGGTCTTGCTTGAGCTACGAAAAAGGAATTGGAATTTGTTGCATGCGGAAATATTATTAAAACTCTACAAACCAGTAGAAGCAGTTCAAAAGCAATTGCCTATTGAGGATTCAATGAGCTATGATGATTCAATAGGGTTGAAATTGATTCTAAAAGAACTTTCAGATAATGAGGTCTTGACGATAACCTTAAAATTGTGCAACGACAAATTGGTTCATGGATTGATCAAAAGAGCAATAAAAAATGAGTCTATTTTCAAGTCGATTGATCTTCAAAATTCCTGTTGGTTACATATTTGGACAGCCTTACTAAATGAAGAAAAACCTTTTAATTATGGGATAAAGGGCAAAGAACAAGCGGTCGTTTTCAGTGTGTTTGATTTGGCGCTACAGGGTAAGAAAATTGATAACGTAGTTTTTGAAAGAATTGCCAACGCAACCTACAGCAATATTTCAGAATATAAAAACCGTCATAAAATCTGGACCTATATTCCTGCTAGTTATCAAGCTAAGTACATTGAATCAACAGCAGAATCATTCGTAGAAAAGATAGTGAATGAGGGAATTGATGGTTCTTCAATTGAAGAAATATTAGCTGATCATATCATCTCAAAATCGTACATGACATCATTTCTAAGTAAATACAGAAGTGATATAGAGCCTGTATTAAAGATATTTGAATGCTTCACTTCTCACTCTGATAAATTTCTGAGCGATTACATTTCCTACTATCAATCTCAAATTACTAAAAATCAATCAAGACGACTTGGCGCACTGATTTTATCAAGGAATTACAGTACCTCTGCAAGGGCTGTTTATGATAAATCTCGTTACTATATATCATTTACTCTAGCATACGAGCTGTGCAAAGACCTTGTAAAACTTAGTTGGTGGGAGTCAATTTGGACTTCTCCACCTCAAAAACCAACTACAGATTATTACTTTATGGAAAAACCTAAGAACGGAGATGTAACAACAATAGAATCGCTTCCTACCATTGTCATTTTAACAGCTATCCAAGAAGAGTATATGGCTGTTAAATCTTTTTTGAAAGAAGTTGTTGAAGCTGATCATGATGATACAACTTATGAAGTTGGCATATATAGTTTATATGATAAAGACATAGCTAAAGTAATTATACGCGAGTGTGGAGCTAAGAACTCGATAGCTGCACAGGAAACTGAAAGAGCAATAAACAACTTTCTACCTCAATGTATATTTTTTGTAGGCATTGCGGGATCTAGAAAGCCAAAAGACTTCTCAGTTGGAGATGTTATTTTCCCTGAGAAAATATATTCATATGAAGGTGGTAAGTCAGAGAAAAATGCTTTCAGTGCACGACCTGATTTAGCAGGAACTACTTATACTCTCTATGAAATAGCGAAAAAAGAGAGAAGGAAAGATGATTGGAAAACTCTTATAAAAAATGATTGGCAAAATGAGGTTAGAGCGGATTTAGGAGTTATCGCTTCAGGTGAGAAACTGATTGAGCACTACGAATCAGACATAGGTAAAATATTAACTGAACACTATAACGATACCTCAGCTGTTGAAATGGAAGGATTTGGATTTGCCAAAGCAGCTACAAAACAAGGTAGAAGCAAAAGCCAAATGATGATTGGAGTTGTTAGAGGTATTTCAGATATAATTGAACAACCCGGGAAAAAGAAAAAGGAATTAGTTAGTGACCGAAGACCCGATAATGCAAAGCAATTAGCATCAGATACAGCAGCTGCATTTGCTTTTTGGTTGATATTTAAAGCTTTTTAATATGATAACTACCAACCTTGATAAATATTCAAATCAGAAAGGACGTAAGCGATTTTGGTCAGAAGAAAACCCTGATGGAAGATGGAGAAAATATTCCTACGAAGAAATCATTGCAAGAGATAAAACAAATCTTGTTATATTCCGGCTAAAAGACAAAGGTCTGGCAGACCTAGATAACCTCACAGACCCAGATGTTTTAGCTAGCGAGATAATAGAAAATATAGAAGCTGGCTTGGAGAGTTTTAGGTTGATACAAAAGGAATTGGATAGGTGATGGAGGAGATATTTGATAAAGCTACCGAATGGTTAGGAAACAACATTATTGCAACCTTGTTTCTGACATTAATCGTTTACATTGTAACCTATTTATGGAATAAGTACTGGAAGAATAAGCCACGAATTAAAATCCATATCTCTAATGTTTTGGTAAGTCAAAAAAGGGACGGAGGTTCAATGTCTGATTTTCATTTTGAATGGAAACCTCAATTAATATTAAATAATAACTCAAATTTCAACGCATATTCAATGCGAATTGATTTCCCTAACGGCTATGAGTTACTAGATGGCGCCCCACTTAATTATGTTTTGCCTAATCATCGCAGGCTTGAAGCCAATTCTAATATTGAATTTGAACTCAGTGCGAAAGTAATTAGACCTTTTACTGACTTAGTGGCTGTCACCGAAGAAAATGGTAAGTGCATTATTCATCCCGGACGAAAAATATCAGACCCATATGAATTCTTCAAACCAGAAAAAGTTAAAAAAATCAAAATTATTCTTTCATTTGAAAATGAACTAGGAAAGAGATTCTATCTCCATTACAGTAGAAAATCTGAAAAAGAGAAGAATAAACTACTTTTGTTTAAGAATCCACTATTTTAGAAAGGCTTCTCTTGGATAGATGTAAATAATTGTTTTTCAGCGAATTAACATTGGAGAAAGTTGATTTAAAACCCCGAATTTCGCCATATATGGCAATTTTC
>JBNJFX010000056.1:0-23574 GCA_051747245.1 Bacteroidota bacterium | reverse complement strand
ATAAGTAGTGGTTATAGCCGAATGGATTCCGACAAATTTTTCTCCACACCCTTCGACTTTTCAAGTGACGCCTATGTGCGAACTCATGACATTGCTGATTTTAGTAAAATTTCATCTTCAGCCGGAATATTTGTTGAAATCAGACAAGGAAATGGATATGACTTCCAAGTAGTGGCTGAAGATAAAGAAGATTTAGAAGAATTCAGGTTTGAAGTAAAAAACGAAAGATTGACTGTATATTTTGATAAAAAAGACTGGAATTGGAACTTCTTCTCAAAAGACTCATGGAATTGGGGAGGTGATGTACCTAAAGTACAGTGCATTATTACGGTACCTGATTTAAAGCATTTGGAACTTTCATCCGCTTCACAAGTTAATTTGTATGGTTTAAAAGGCGATAAGCTTAATGTCGATATAAGTTCAGCCGCTAAATTGATTGCTGATATAAATTACAACCATTTAAACATGGATGTTTCCAGTGCTTCAAAAGTTAAAATTAGAGGCAATGCAGACAATATGGATTTAGATATTAGCAGTGCTGCAAAAATGGAAGGCTTTGATTTAATTGCCAGAAATGCTGATATTGATGCCTCAAGTGCTTCCAAAGCAGAAGTTCATGTAACGGGCTTTTTGGATGCAAGTGCCAGCAGTGCTGCAAAAATAAATTACCAAGGACGTCCTCGCCTAGAAAGCAGCAGCAGTAGTGGGGCTAAAGTTTCCGCTGATTAAAATACAATTTTTTCAAGCCATAGCATTAAGTTATGGCTTGAATATCACTTATATTTTCATGGCTGTTTTTACTTCTGGTAATATTTTAGTTTTTAACAAAAAAGGTCCAAGCGAACGCTTGAATTATGAGTCATAATAAATCAGACTGCAATAGCGCACGTCCAATGACGTTAAGTTATGACCTACTTCTTCTCTTTTACCGCTGGCATTTGTGCCTGCCTGCTTGGGCAGACAAGCCTGAGCAGACAGGTCTACACAAATGAAAGAAGGAAAGCTTAGCAACATTTTGTAGACTGGTTGTGGAGACACAACCAGGGGCAAAAGGTCCAAGCGGACACTTGAACCAGAGGTCATATTGAACTGGACTGCAATAGCGCAAGCTTCTGCTTGTGCTTTTATATTAGAACAATAAGAGATTAAATATCAAAAGTAATTCCTCGCTTCATTACCTCTAACTGGCAGTAATGGTACAAAAGTATCATCAAGTTAAAATATTCTATCCATGCCATGACTGCGAGTAATGGCATGGATTTATTCTAATTTCTTTCTATAAATAGCTCGACCCTCGGTTTTATCTGAATAAATAAGAGCATATAAATATCCATTGTTCACCCTTGGTTTATGCAACCTGAAATCAATATTTAAATTCATAGGAATGAATTTAAACACCTTGTCTGTATACAGCACCTCATTTATAACACCTCTGTAAACAGTGTAAATTTTATTGTTTATTTCATCTTTCAATAAATTAACATCTAAAGAATAACCCGCAACATTCGGGTCACAAAACTCTTTAAAAGGTAATCTTAAGTATTCCTTCCCTGAAACATCAAATAATAGAAGTTCATCGCTGAAATTATCTGCTAAGAATACCTTATTATTTAAGAATTCAATCTCTACTCTGTCAATCCCCGTTGTATAGGTTAGAACATCGCTCTTTATAGAAGCAGTATAAAAATTTGACAACTTTCTATCATTCTCTCCAAATTTCGTTACCACATATTGAATTCCAGACGCATCATCAACAGTAGCAAAAGTATAAAAAGTCAATCCTTGATAATGTCTGTATTTTTTAAAATATTCGTCACGACTTGGACTAAATAGACTTTTTAAGCGATTCTTCTTTTTAATTCTTTCTTTTTCAGGTATTATAACGCACTCAAATTTCTGTATGGGCGCAAAAACGATATTCCCTGCATCTTCATACAGACTTGGAATAAATGGACTGGGCTGCGACCTACCATTTACCGTTTTTCTTTTCTCAATCAATCTATCTTGATTAAAAAAATGAATTCTGTAATCCTCCCCTTCAATTTCTGCCACTACTAATTCTCCATTATGAATAATAAAATCATAAAACTTTATATCATCACTTCCATAATATAACTCCCAGCCATTATTTCTGAAAAAATCTTTTTCATCATCATCAATAAAAGATAAAACCGCATCTTGTGCATTTATGCAATATGAAAAAATTACGTTCAATAATAAGCTTATAAATAATTTCTTCATTTTGTCTTAGTTCTCGAGTAAAATTGATAGTTTGCTTTCATTCCTCAAAACAACAGGATTTTTCAGAAATATATGAATGTAAGAGTAAAATTTTTAGGAGGCGCCCAATCGGTTACAGGTTCTAAATTCTTATTGGAAGTTGACGATTTCAAAATTTTAATTGACTGCGGACTATTTCAAGGGCTTAAAAAATTAAGGTTAAGAAATTGGGATGAATTCCCGATAGATGTAAAAGAAATAGATGCTATAATTCTAACGCATGCTCATTTAGATCATTCAGGCTATGTGCCCAGAATGGTAAAACAGGGCTATAAAAAGAATGTATTCTGTACGGAAGCTACTGCAGATTTACTGGAAATCATGTGGATGGATTCAGCAAAATTACAAGAAGAGGAAGCTGAATTTGCCAAGCAAAAAGGTTATTCCAAACACAAAAACCCATTGGCTCTTTATGATCAAAAAGATGCTGAAGCTTCTTTAAAGACAATTGTTCCAAAAGCATTCGAAAAATCTTTTGATCTCAGCGAAAACATCCAGGTCAGATTCCATCCAGCTGGTCATATTTTAGGTGCTGCTTCAGTTGAAATTATTTTAAAAGGCACAACCCAACAGAAAAAAATTATTTTTAGCGGTGATTTAGGACGAGACTCTGACCCAGTGCTCTTCCCTCCAACTTATTTCAAAAACTCAGATGTAGTATTTCTGGAATCAACTTATGGAGATCGTTTAAATGATGTTGCCAAAGTTCAAGAGGAATTAAAGCAGCATATTTTAGATCATATGAATGAAGGAGTCATTATGATCCCGGCATTTACAGTCGGTAGAACTCAAAATTTACTTTTCTATTTGCACGAACTCATGAGAACTGGTCAAATTCCTCATATACCAGTCTATTTGGATAGTCCAATGGCGATAAGTGTTACTCACTTATACAAAAAATACGATAACCAGCACCGTTTACAGGATAAAGACATATTTGATGATAAAAATTTCCATTACATAAGAGAGCATCAGCAATCCAGAACATTAGATATGCTCGAAAACAGAGCAATCATTATTTCCGCTAGTGGAATGTTGACAGGTGGTAGAATTTTGAGCCATTTATTCAAAAGGCTGGGAAATAAAAATGACCTTTTGCTAATGGTAGGCTTTCAGGCAGAAGGCACAAGAGGTCGGGATATTTTAGAAGGCAAAAAAAACGTAAAAATCTACGGAGAAGAAGTTCCTATCAAATGTTATTTTGCTAAAATAGATGGGCTGTCGGCACATGCAGATCAAACTGAACTGATTGACTGGTATTCCAGATTTGAAGAAGCTTTAAAGTTTACATTCTTAGTGCATGGAGAAGTAGAAGCTATGGAAAAACTGAAAAATAAGCTAGAAGAAAAAGGAGTCAATAATGTATTTATTCCTGATTATATGGAATCTTTTGAGCTTTTTACAGGGATTTGAGCCAGAAACTTGAAAGTATTTGCCTAAAAAAGACCAAGCGGACGCTTGAACTAGGTGGTATATTTAATAAAATTCATATTGATAAACCCAAAAATTATGACAAAAATCATTACCTAAATTGATTGATATCATAGTTAATGAAAATGGTGACAAAAGTTACTAACTATCTGATTTTCAGGACGTAAATTTATACAAAACTAAATTTTACAATGCTATGAAAATCGAACAAATCTACACAGGATGTCTAGCACATGCAGCATATTATATTGAAAATAATGGAGAAGCTGCAATTTTCGATCCATTGAGGGAAGTGCAACCTTACATCGACAGAGCAACAAAAGACAAAGCTAAAATTAAGTATGTTTTTGAAACACACTTTCATGCAGACTTTGTAAGTGGTCATTTAGACTTAGCTAAAAAAACGGGAGCTAAAATTGTTTATGGTCCCACAGCTAAACCTCAATTTGAAGCTATTGTGGCACAAGACAATGATATTTTTGAAGTAGGAAATTATAAAATTAAAATATTGCACACACCAGGTCACACCATGGAAAGCACTACCTATCTTTTGATAGATGAAAATGGTGACGACCATGGAATCATCACTGGAGACACTTTATTTATTGGAGATGTAGGAAGACCTGATTTGGCTCAGCATGTCATTGAAGATTTAACAGAAGAAAAACTAGCGGGTCATTTATATGATTCTTTACATAATAAAATCCTTCCCTTGGATGATTCTTTGATGGTGTATCCAAATCACGGAGCTGGAAGCGCTTGTGGTAAAATGATGAGCAAGGAAACCACCGATACTTTAGGGCACCAAAAAGAAACCAATTACGCTTTACAACCAATGGATAAAGAAGAATTTATTCAGCAATTATTAACAGGGCTAACTCCTCCACCAGGTTATTTTCCAAAAAATGTTATGATGAACATTCAAGGATATGAAAGTATTGATTCTGTTATGGAAAAAGCTAAGCGCCCATTAAGTCCGGAGGCATTTGAAGCCGCAGCCAATGAAACTGGAGCACTGATTTTGGATACTAGAAATGCAGATGAATTTGCCAAAGGTTTTATACCCAACAGTATCAATATCGGATTAGATGGAAATTTTGCCATGTGGGTTGGGGAAATGATTCCAGATATTAAGCAAAAAATATTATTGGTTTGTGAAGAAGGTACTGAGGAAGAAGCCATGATCAGATTATCACGTGTAGGGTATGACAAAACTATTGGGTATTTGGAAAGAGGCTTTAACAGCTGGAAGTATGCTCATAAAGAGATCGATAAAGTTAATCGTATGGATGCTAAAGAATTAGCCGGCATTATAGAATCGTCTCCATTAATATTTGATGTAAGAAAGAAAAGTGAGTTTGATTCTGAGCATGTTATTGAAGCTCATAATATTCCACTTAACCAAATCAATTCGCATTTAGCCGAACTCCCAAAAGATAAGCCATTCATTATCCACTGTGAGGGAGGATATAGAAGTATGTTAGCCGCTTCCATATTAAAAGCAAGAGGTTGGGATAATTTTTTAGATGTTAGAGATGGCTTTACGGGAATAAAAGAAACTAATATCCCTGTTTCTGAATATGTATGTCCTACAACATTGCTCTAATTTTAATTATACAGAAAATTTCTATGGCAGGTTACTTACCTGCCATAGAAATTTTCTAATATCTTATATTAGTTGTCATTTACTCTTTTCGGAAAAAATCATATCTTACAGATGCTGAAGGTGAAAACACCTTCAGGGGGTAAAGTCCTACTACTTTGTTATAAAGCACGTGTTTTCTTCGCAATGCGTTCTAGCTAAAATTTATTAAACTAAATTCAATTTTACTTCATTCCCACCTATGGCTATTTTGTATTGCCTTTCGATGAAAAGTTAGGTTTTATTATTGAAAGGATGTATGTTGAAAACCTTTAATAAAACTGACAGGGGGAGAATTGTTTTCCAACCTTTTCAATTGTTGTAAAGCAATTAACCTACTGAATATTAGCAAGTAAAATGAGTATAAGATCATGAAAACACATACTTTATTTCTCACATTAAGCATAGCATTCTTTTTAAATAGTTGTGAACTTGTTAATAATAACAAGGATGATATGGCTCCTATTGCAACTATGATTCAACCAAAATCGGGCGAAACCTATTATAACACAGGAAAGGGTTTTGACTTAATAATGAAGCTTTCTGACCCAGAACAAAATGGGAGAATACTCCAAGTAAATGGCAATGGATCCATGGAGTTCAATATTAATGAAGAAGCATACTTTTATGATGAAACCCCAGATACGATTGGCAATATAGCCTCTATCCTTTATGGCGATTTTATTACCGGGGAAACTTATATTAGCCTGCAGATAGAAGATGCAGGAGGCAATCACTCATTAGGAGACTTAGAGTTCATCTATAAATTGGATGATGCTACTCTTAAAAATATCAGTTTAGAAAAATTTGGTGTACAAGGAGCTGATGGCTCATGGCCAGTTAAAGCAAGTTTTGATATTCAGATGGCATCAGGAGACTTAGGTTCAGTTATTGGATTTACAATTTCCAATCAAGATTGGGAAGAATGCTTCGGAGGATTCACGGCTACTTCTTCATATATTTTTGATTTTAATTGCAATACATGTGGTGAAAACTACGAGCCTCTTACTTCTAATTTTGAGGCAGATATAACTGGAAAAACAGGTGAGGAATTCTTCCTTTATGTAAAGTTACATAATTATTCAAATAACGGAGGAGCTCATTGCCTTAAATATAGTTTGGGAGTAATAACCTAAATAGAGATTATTAGGCAATTACACGAGATCCTTTTGAGATTTCTTGAAAATCAGAACCAAACTGCAATAGCGGAAGTGTCAGGTTAAATCTTATCTCACAGATGCTGAAGGTGAAAACACCTTCAGGGGATTAAAAGCATTTTCATACTGAAATGGTCCAAGCGGATGCTTGAACCAGTAGTAGGGCTCCCTCGGTCTGACGGTTAGAACCGTCCGACCGATAAATAGCCCCTATCTAGTCTAAGCGTCTCGCTTAGAATATGTGCGGACTAGGCAGCTATATCCCCAAAGCAGCTTTCAACTTAGGATAACCCGTTTTGCTTACTGGGATTTTCTCCCCGCTTTTCAAAAGCAGAATATGACTGTCCTTTTTGTAGGCTTCTATTTTAGTGATTTCTGAAATTTTTACCAGATATGATCGATGCACTCTGACAAATGTTTCTGGATCTAAATGCTTTTCAAAATAACTTAACGTCTTGTTTTTGAGATATTTACCTTCATTTGAGCAAATATTTACATAATCATCATTAGCCTCTAAGTATTTAATATCTTGAGTAGGGATGATCTTTATGTCATTTCGGTCTTTTAATACTATCCTGCTCAAATACTCTTTTGGATCTAATGAATCATTTTGCAGTAAACCCTCAACATTTTGAGCTAAACCACTTTGTCTGTATTTCTCAATTGCTTTATTAAATCGTTCTTGAGAAAAAGGCTTTAACAAATAGTCTATTGCATGAACTTCAAATGCTTGTAATGCATATTCATCAAAAGCAGTGGTAAAAATAACTGCTGGGAGTTCTTCCAAAAGCTCCAGCATTTCAAAACCGCTTATTTTCGGCATCTGTACATCCAAGAAAATTAAATCTGGCTGATGCTTCTGAATGGCTTTTAAGCCTTCAAAGCCATCATGACAAACGGCTAGCACTTCAAAATCTTTACTATCGCCTAAATATTCTTGGACTATGCCAGTTGCCAAGGGTTCGTCATCAATAATAATGGTTCTAATCATGATAGCTGTGGAATTAAAAGTTCAACGGTAAATTGCTGAGATGAGGCTTTCGTTTTTAATAAATCATACCTCCCAAAAATAAGAAATAATCTTCTACGGACTGCTTCTAAACCAAAACCTGCACCTTTAGCCTGCCCTGCCTTTGGATCAAAAGGATTTGTAATGATTACTTCAAGATTTTTTTCACTTCTTCTAAAATCAACTTCAATGGTCACTTCACCAGTCAAGCCATACAAACTATGCTTTATAGCATTTTCCAATAAAGGCTGCACCATTAAATGAGGTAGTTTTAGTTCGTTAATGCCTTCTTCAACTTTAAAATCAACTTGCAAACGATGTCCAAAACGTACTTTTTCTATATCAGTGAAGAGTTTCAGAAAGTTAATTTCACCCTCAACCTTAATCCATTTATTGGCTTCTTTTTGTATAGTACCTCTCAGAAAATCCGATAATTGCAAAACCATTTCCCGGGCTTTTTCAGGCTGAGCTTTTACCAAAGCACTAATGGAGTTTAAGCTATTGAATAAAAAATGGGGCTGCAATTGCTGCCGTAATTGATACAGTTCTGATTCTTTAGCCATTTGCTGCATCTTAACTTCTCTTTCTTCAGCCTCAGCTTGCTCCTCTAATTTCCCTTGAAAATTTAACATAAGAGAATAGGCATTGAAAATCAGAAAAATGATGAATCCACGAATTATAAAAATGGAATTGAGAAATTCAGCATTTATGAAGCTTTCTGGAATTGCCCATTTTATCAAAAAATCACCTAAAAACAGAATTATTAAGGACAAAATAAAGGGTAGTATAAAAACAAGAATCACATTGCTTTTGGTAGGCAGATAAAATCTAAAGATGTTTTCCAACAACATAAACCCAAGCAATAGAAATAGACTAAAAACTGTACTATCTATTAAAGCTGAAGGAAAACTTAACCCATAGTGCATCAATAAAAGCGTGCATAAGCTTAACCAAAGTACAAGTATGCCTAGGAGCTTTATCCACGCTTTATTCTGATGTCTTATGAATTGTAAAAACATTGCTAAATGTAATAGGAATTATCAAATAAAATGAAAAATAGCAAAAGGGAAAGCTTGCGGGTTTTAACTTAAATCTTATTTCTATTTTGATTAAAGTTTAGCCAGTAAGGTTTAAATCTACAAAATGGCAGTTCCAATTATCGGTCAGACGGTTCCAACCGTCTGACCGAAGGTGAAATTTTTTAAGGTGTTTTCCTGAAATTTTCAGTGAGACCATATTCGCCAAAATAGCAGTTGTTTAGGTGAAAACACCTAAACAGTGGGAAGATTGCTTTAGCTTAAACTTTTCCAAAGTTAAATCAATCAACAGAAATAAGTGATTTTGAATATAACATTGATTAAGCGACCCCTAACTTTGGAAAAGTTAAAAATGCTAAAAAAATCCAGTTAACCTTAATAGGATTTAAATTCCAACCCCCCAAAATTAACTGAGCCCTTGATGTATAAAATTTTTCTATCGGCTTCATCAACATTTGGAAATGCTCTTTTATCCTCAATACCAGAGAACACATTGCTGACATCCGCTTGAATTTCCCAATGTGGTGGTATAATTAATTTAAGACCACCAAAAGTCACTTCTATATCCAAAACTGCACTTTCTTGAATTTCAGCTTTGGATAAATCTATATCTGCCCCACCAAATGCAGTGGTTATTTTCCCACCTTTAAAATTCTTGGTTATCAATCTTCTTTGAACAGAAGCAAATACAGCCTCGGCTCTGATGTAATCACTTTCCACTACTTTTGCATCAGAGACACCCATATTTTCATCTACATCTTTATCAGTATCTATTTTAGAAAACCCTAACTTTGAACTTCGGCTAAAAACCAAATACAACCCAACTAAAATAATTCCAGCTGGCAGTAAATAATCATAATATTCATCTGGAATAAAATTCTCCCTTCTGATGAGGAAAAAACTACCAATTAAGAACATGATGATTCCAAATTCATTCTTCAAACCATGACGGATTATAGAATAAAGTCCAATTCCAATAAAAATAAATGGCCAGCTGAATACCCAACTGAAATCAATGACATCCATTCTATCCAACAATAAAATACTACCAATAAGCAAAAGGATTACACCAAATGATAGATTGTTTCTTCCTGTCTGACGCTGTTTGTTTTTCATGATTGTACAATTTTAAATGATGAAACAAAGCTAGCACGTAATACTAGGAAATACTTTTAAGAATAGGTTAAGGAAACCAAAAACTCGGTAATCGGCAGAAATAGCTCGGTAAAAAAATCAAAATGTATTTGAATACTTTTCACTTTACCTACTTATGGGTATTTGTTTTTAATTACAATTGAGCTTATTTTGGTTTAAACTAAAAATTAAAATATTATGCCAAAATTAATCTCACTATCCTCCGCGGATAAGAATAAAGCCAATCCGAAAGATCATGAGATTTCGGTTGGGGATGCTACAAAGATGGTGGCGAAATTTGATACGCGCATTCGAAAATTGATTAAAAGAGAGTACAAAGACCCAAAAGACCCTCAAAAAGGTTTTGAGGACACTAAAAGTATTTGGTTTCATAGAGAAGTCCTTGAGGAATTATTTAAACAAGCTGACTGCAATGGTGTTCGCATATACCTTGGAAATCATATATCTGAGATGATAGGCGAATTAGACAATGAAAAAAACAATGATAAAACTTGCACAATTTTAGTTGGTACAAAAGAAATACCTAACCAAGATGACCCTGATAAGCCCATAAATGAAGATCTAATTTCGGATGATAATAAAATGGCAATTTCCACGCTACCTAGTGGTAATGAAATATATGATTTAGGTTCAATGTGTCCAGATGAGTGTGATGGTACTAAATTATGATAACAGAAAGACACCCATTACTACTTACTTATTTGTTCATTTTATTATGTATAACTCTAGTTTACATTTATAAACTGATAAAAATTAAATCTCTTAGAAAGGAAGAAATAAGCATAGCTGCTTACTTCTTCCTTACATTTATTACTGAATATATAGGCACTTTTATAGTAACCTCTAATAATACTTGGGTATACAATATCTATATAATCATATCTATACCCGTGATTATTTTTTATTTGAACATAATAACCCATAAATATTCTAGGAAACTTTATTTATTTGCAGGTCTTGTATACCTAACTTTTGCCCTTGTAAACATTCTATTTCTTCGTGGATTTTGGAGCTTTAATTTTCAAACTTTAATTTTAGGAGATATAATCGTTACACCACTTCTATTTATTTTTCTCTACCAACTGATGCAACAGTTCGAAACCCAGCTGCATCTCAACCCACACTTTTATAATGTGGTGGGTTTCTTAATTTTCTTCTTGGGAAATTTCGCTTACTTTATGCTTAGATTGAATTTTCAGGATTTTAGTAAAGAATATAGTAATAACCTATTGATGATTATTCGAATTAATAATGTGCTAACTTACAGTATCTTTTTGATAGGTGTATTATGTTTGAAGACCAGTCGGAAATAGTTTTTACAGTAATTGCAAGCACCATAATGATGCTGATTATAATCTCATTTATAATCATTATGCTTTTTATCCATCAAAAAAGAGTGCTGAGACATCAAAAGAACATTGTCCGTCTAAAACAAAAATACCAAGAAGAAATCATGCGGGCGCAAATGGAAATGCAGGAAGAAACCTTGGATTATGTGGGAAGGGAACTACATGATAATATAGGGCAAATTCTATCTCTGATCAAACTAAACCTTATGAATGCCCAGGATCAGCAAATTCATGAATCTCGCAGATTGATAGGGACTGCTATTCATGATTTAAGAAATATTTCTCATACATTAAACCTCACATGGGCTGAAAATATTAATCTAACTGCATTTTTAAAAAACACTGCCAAAAGCTTGGAATCAAGTGGTAAGTACAAACTGGAATTGAACCTGAAATCAGAATTAATTCTACAAAATAAAGAAGACTATATTCTAATTTACCGCATGATTCAGGAAATTATCCAAAACATCCTAAAACATGCCGAAGCCAATGAAATCCAAATCTTTATGGATGAAAAGCTTTTGGAAATTAAGGATAATGGAAAAGGATTTGATGTTAAGACCGCATCATTAGGGACAGGAATTCAAAATATTAAAGCCAGGGCTTCACTTATTGGAGCTGATTTAGAAATCGAATCAAACCCAAATAAAGGAAGTATTTTTAGAATCACTATCAACAATAGAACACATGAAAATTAGCACCATTATAGCCGATGATCATAAACTTTTTGCCCAAGGCTTATCCAATATTTTAGGACAATCAGATGAAATTGAAATCAAAGCAGTTGTTCACAATGGCAAAGCACTCGTACAAGAATTGAAAAATGAGCCTACTGATTTAGCATTAATTGACTTGAACATGCCGGAATTGGATGGAATAGGTGCCATTAAGCAAATTCAATCCATGAGCATTAAAACAAAGCTTATTATACTCTCCACCTATGCCGATGAAAAGTTGGTGGAAGAAGCTAAAAATTTGAAGGTTGATGCCTATTTATTAAAAGACGCTGAACCTGAGGAACTACTCTATACTATTAAGGAGGTAATGGAAAATCGTTACGAGTTTAACCTGAATCATATTTTAAAGCAAACCGAGCCACTCGAAAATTTTTCAGATGATTTTCTGAAGAAATATAAACTATCAAGAAGGGAAATTGAGATTATTCAGTTGCTTAAAAAAGGCCTAACCAATCAGGAAATAGCGGATAAAATTTTTCTTTCCGTACTAACCATTCAAACCCATAGGAAAAATATAATCCAAAAGCTTGAAGTTAATAATACTGCAGGCTTGATTGCTTTTGCTCATGAACATAATATTTGAAGATTTCCTAAATTAGAAAAATAAAAAAATTACGAACCGCAGCAGGAGATACACCTACCGCAATTCGTAATTCCATCCTATACATTTGTAGGACATTTTTTCAAAACTCCATATTTTAAGAAACAGAGAAAATGTCCGACATAAGTTATCACAAAGCTTTATATAATACATTCATGTCAGACATTAAACATATTCTAAAGTTTAATTCCTCTGAAGATAATGTTTGACATGACTACAATTCGTAAACCATAATTATTAATTACCCAATTACTAATTATTAATTATCTTCCGGTCTTTTCCATCTCACAGGAGCTTCTGGCTCAGGCTCCATTTCAAATTCCTCAGTTTCTAATAGTCTTAAAGCTTCTTCAACTGCTTTTTCCAGTTGAGCATCTCTGCCTTCCAAGGCCATTTTAGGATCATCAATCACTTCAATATCCGGTGCTATGCCTTCTCCTTCCACTGCCCATTCTCCATCAGTATCATAAAAACCTCCTCTTGGTGCAACCATTCTTCCTCCATCAATAAATCCAGGAGTATCCCAAGTGCCTACCAAGCCTCCCCAGGTACGAGTTCCAACCAAAGGCCCAATATCCTTTTTCTTAAACATATAAGGCAACAAATCACCACCGGAACCGGCTCTTTCATTGATTATCATTACTTTTGGCCCCCAAATTCCTGCTATAGGTGAAGTCCAAGGTCGGTTATCCCCAGCTTTGCTATTGAAATAACCAATAGGTTCTCGGGTCATAATGTCAATCATATAATCAGCTGCAGAACCACCGCCATTATTTCTCTCGTCCAGTACCACTCCTTTTTTATCCTGCTGAGAAAAATAGTATCTGTTGAAGCTAGTAAAACCTGGATTACTGGTATTAGGAATATAAACATAAGCCAGCTTTCCGTCCGACATTTCATCCACTTTTCTTCTGTTTCCTTCCACCCAATCGATATATCTTAGGCGATATTCATTGCTAACTGGCTTTACATAAACTCTTTCCGCCCCTGATTTTGAAGCTGTCGAATTAACCAATAGCGCGACTGTTCTTCCGGAAGTTTGGGCAAAATGCTCAAAAATATTATCATTTGCTGTAATGCTTCTTCCGTTCACCTCCAAAATGAAATCTCCTTCTTTTACTTTCTGCCCGGTTAAACCTAAAGGCGAGTCAATATCAGGATTCCACTGTTCACCATCGTAAATCTTGCTGATTTTATAATAACCGTTTTCAACCTCAAAATCAGCACCCAACAAACCAACAGGAACCCTTTCCACATCCGGCATATCTCCACCCGAAACATAAGAATGGCCAATGGCTACTTCACCGCTTAAAATATCGACTAAATAATTTAAATCCGTTCTGTGGTGTACATGCTCCACCCAAGGCTGATACCAGTTATAGACTTTGTCCCAAGGTGCACCATGAACATTATCCACATAAAGGAAATCACGCATAAATCTCCAACCTTCTTTGAAAATTTGGGCATATTCTGCTTTTGGGTCTACGTGCATTTTGGCTGAAACTGAAATCTTATCTTCAGGCTTTACTTTTCCTTTAGTCTCACTGATATTCCAGCTTCCTCCTTTTTGGAAAAGGGTATGATTTCCATTTTTGGAAAGTACCATTTGCCTTATCCCTTCTTCAAAGTCTTCAGCCTTTTCTTTCTTTACATCATAATCGTGGACTTTTAAGCCTTCTTGATTAGGGATTGCCTCTGCTATAAATAATTTATGCTCCTGCCCACTTCTAATGAATTGATAATTTCTGGCTGGTAATTTCAATGACACCACTCTGTCTTGAATAGAAGCAAAGTCGATTTTTACTGCTTTCGCCTCTTCTTTATCTTCCTTTTTATCCTTTTTGTCTTTGCCATTTTCTTCTTCTTTTTTGCCTTCCTCTTCATCGCTTTTTGGCAAATTTGGTGCTTGTCCATCAGCACTTAAAACCACTGCATATAAACTTCTGTTGACTGATGGATCATAAGAACTCATATCTAACCAGCCTGTATTCAAACCATAATCCGTACTGGCTAAGAAATATAAAAATTCACCAGACTGATCCCATTGAGGAGAAGTGGCATCCGCTAATGGATCAGAAACTTGATGGGTCTGCCCAGACTGGGTATCGTGAATGAAGATAGCCTTGAAATGGCTATTTTGTTGCTTTTCATAAGCAATAAATCGACTATCTGGTGACCAATTCGGGTTCATTGTTCTGTTTGGATGTGCATAGCCATCAGTATCCACTTTCTTCACTTTTCCATTTTCCAAATTGATATACCATAAATTATAATCGGTATCCGTATAGCTTATGTATTTACCATCAGGAGACCAATCTGGTTTAAAGTAAAAGGTAGGATTTTCTAGCGCATAAGATTTTTTATTTTCACCAAATTGATTGGCTACCACTAATTGATATTCACCGCTAGCATCTGAAAACCAAGCAATTTTTCCCCCTTTAGGTGACCAAAGCGGAAATCTGTCAGCCACACCACTGCTTTGCGTAATATTTCTCCAGCTTCCCTCCTCCTTAGGGAAAGTGAAAATATCTCCTCTATGCTCAAAAATAGCTCTTTTCCCGTTCGGAGAAAGATTTGGATTGCTTACATTTCCCGCACTTACATCTTCCCATCTTTCTCTGCTGAAATTCAAATCACCTGCTACATTGATTTCCAATTGCTTGCTAGATTTATCATTTGTATTTAAAATGTGTAGATATCCACCTTGTTCATAAGCAATTTGATCTCCGAAAGCATCCAGGCTTTTTACATCGAATTTTTTATGAAAGGTAATTTGTTCTTCTTCTTGAGTTTCTAAATTATAACTCCAAATATTGCTCACATAATCTCTCTCTGATAAGTAATATACCTTATTTTCTATCCAAACAGGGTCAAGATGTCTTTCCTTATCTAATTGAGGAGTTCTGTTCAATTCCTGATTTTGCAAATTCAAAATCCAGATTGGCATGGCTTGTCCGCCACGGTAATTTCTCCATTCTGGATCCCAGGAAGTAATGGGTGTATAAGCCAAATAATTACCATCAGCCGAAACTTCCCCATAGGAAGCCCTGATATCAACCAGTGGCTGAGGAAAACCACCCTTTGAAGAAACCGTATAAAGCTGAGAAGTTTTGGTAGGATGGGCTTTTCTTCCAGTTCTGAATAAAATTTCTCCTTCCGGAGTCCAGCCCTGAACATAATCCCCACCAGGATGGTAAGTCAAACGCTTTGGAGTTCCACCTTCGGCAGGCATAAGGTAGACATCTGTATTGCCTCCATATTCCGCACTAAAAGCAATCCATTTTCCATCATCGGAAAAATGAGGATTTGATTCATAACCCTCATTGGTAGTCAAACGGACTGCATCGCCTCCATCTAATGGGGCTTTCCATATATCATTGGCATAAACAAATACCACATGCTCAGCTGATAAAGTAGGCTGTCGCAAAAGCATAGTGCCTTGGGCAAAAACTTCTGCGGAAACAAAAGCCATCAATAGGAATAAATATATTTTCTTCATAAGAACTGATTTTTTGATTTGAAAAGTAAGCTAAGAAATTTGAATGAAATATGGTAGAAGAATTATATGAGTGAGGCAGATGTTGAGGTTTTGAGGTGTTGAGGTGTTAAAATGCTGATGCACTAGTAAACGGAAAGCTTGTGCTTAATTTGAATTGTCGGTTTTGTATATTTCATCAAACAAATACTTTAGTTTATATTTGATTGAAAACTAAACCATTTTATTTTGATTTAAAATTTAATTTAAATGGAATCAAATTTATCAATTATATTCTTATATATATTATTGCTTTTGAACTCGGCTAAGCTTGAAAGCACGAATAATAAAAATCACCTAGATAATAATTATCTAATAAAAAATGAAAATCATATTGTAAGCTATGAATGTTTAGAGAAAGACATAAAATTTAAATTTGATTTTATTGGAGATGAAACAAACGAATTAAATGGAAGTTGGCCAAAAATAGACATGTATAGAATTTGGGTAGACTTTAATAACAACAATAAAATTGATTCATTAATTGATAGAAATTTTTCTCCAATCAAATTTAAATCAGATTATCTAGTCTGTAAGTCCTTAATGCTTTCAAAAATAAAACTAAAACCTTGCATTATTGATACAGATGCAGTCTGCTTTAAAGAGTTTACCAAAACAGATAATTCTAAAAGTCGACATGTTTACTTCGAAATGATTATTCCAAAAAAAGAATTATCTCAATCAAATAAAGTCAGTGTATATTTTGAATTTTTTGATGGCAATGGAAAAAAATTCTCTTACCCTTCAAATTCTCCTTTATTCAATGATACTTACTTAATTAATTGTGATTTAAAGAGTTAACTTTCTATTTCAAAATTTTCTAATTTCAAATAATGAAAACCTTAATTGTTGGCGCTAGTGGAGCTACAGGGAAGCAATTGGTAGAGCAATTATTAGCCGCCAGAAAAGAAGTCAAAATAATTATCCGACCTGATGCGAATATTCCTGAATCTTGGCATCAAAATGAGCAACTTCATATAATCCATGGAAATATCTCGGAAATGGAAGTGGATGAGATGACTGAAATCGTTTCTGATTGTGATGTGTTTGCTTCCTGCTTAGGACATAATTTAACGCTTAAAGGTGTATTCGGAAAGCCACGGAAACTGGTGACCGATGCTGTCCAACTTATATGTGAAGCCATTTTAAGGAACAATCCTGAAAAAGCAGTGAAATTTGTTTTGATGAATACCGTGGGAAATCAAAATAGAGATATAGATGAGCGGATTTCCATTGCTCAAAAAATTGTAATTGCTTTGGTTCGCTTTTTTATTCCTCCACAAGCAGATAATGAAAAATCATCTGATTATTTACGACTTAAGGTTGGTCAAAATAATCCTAGAATTGAATGGGCAGTAGTTCGACCTGATGCCCTAATCAATGAAAAATCTGTCACGGATTACAACCTACACCCTTCCCCTGTCAGAAGTGCCATTTTTAATCCTGGTGAAACAAGCAGAATTAATGTAGCCCATTTTATGGCTCAATTAATTCTAAACAATGATTTATGGAAAGAATGGAAAGGTCAAATGCCAGTGATTTATAACGAATAAAAATATTGGTTTCAATTTGATATTTAACTAATTTAGTAGATATTAATCTGCAAGTCTAAATTATGAAAAAGAACCTAATCATAGCTATCCTCGCCATTATTTCAATTGCCTCAATAATATTTGGATATACCCAAAAACAGAAAGCTGATGAGCAAGAAGCTTTAGCTAAAGAATTGTTTGAAGCCAATAAAACCCTTGAAAAACAAGCCGAATTGGAAAAAAAATTGCGAGGGAAATATCAGAAAAAACTCAAGAAAAAATATTAAGAATGCGTAAAGAGGCTGAATTGGCTCAGAAAAACAAATAATCTTTGATTATTCTTTGTGTTCCTTTGTCTCTGTTGTGGTTAAAATTTCAGTCTAGAAAAATATTCAGTCTGACTATCGTCTAACTTTGGCACTCCGTAATGTCAGTACCGGACTCAATTACAATAACTTTCTTTTAATAATTGCTTATTCCTGCCTTTAAAACCACATCTCAACAATAATTTCACTAAATTTCAAAAAAGTTTAACAACCCACGCAACCGATGGGAACTCAATTGCATCTTCTTGATGTAACCAGCAATAATGAAAGTGTTTATCAACAAATCTAAAACGGAAGAAGACTTAATAGCAGGATGCATTAAGCAAAAAGCAAGTGCTCAGCGAGCCTTGTTTGACAAATACTCCGGAAGGATGCTAAGCCTTTGCAGAAGATACGTGAAAGACGTATTAGAAGCAGAAGGGGTAATGATAACCGCTTTCACAAAAATCTTCGAACGAATAGAACAATATTCGGGTGAAGGAAATTTTGAAGGCTGGATGAAACGCATCATGGTAAATGAATCTTTACAATATCTGCGCAAGCATAAAAACATGCAACTAAATATGGATATAGAAGAAGCGCATCATTTACCAAATTTGGATGCCATGGAAGATCATTTGCAAACAGAAGATTTAATGCAAATGATAGCAGAGCTTCCGGTGGGCTATAGAACGGTTTTTAACCTCTATGCCATTGAAGGTTTTTCTCATAAGGAGATAGCCGAACAGTTAAATATTAATGAAAACACTTCCAAATCGCAGCTGAGCAGAGCAAGGGTTTACTTGCAGAAACGCTTAGCCGAAATGGAACAAGAAATAGCAGTAAGTCATGGAAACTCATAAAATAGATCAATTATTCAAGCAAAAACTGGAGCGCCACAGCGAGCCGGTTTCAGCTGATGCTTTTGCCAAAGTGCAAGCCCAAATGAAAGGGAAAAAACAAAAGAAGGGATTCCCGTGGATGATAGCGGCAAGTGTTAGCATACTTTTAGTTTTATCATTAGGATTGTTAAATAATTTTAATCAATCGGAAGAACAAAGCTTGGCTAAAATTGAGTTAAACAATGATCAGCTAAGTTTTTCAGAAAATGATATAATCGCAAAACCAGAAATTGAAAAAGTAGAGCCTGTGCAAAAAGCGGTTCATAAAGATAAAGCATCACCATCGGTAAAGTCATTCGCACCAGATAAATCGTTGGTTGAAAAATTCAACAGAATGGCTTCAATAGAAAAAATAAAAGGATATGATGCTGATTTTGAAATAAGTAAAATACCTGAATTGAGATTATCGCCTCAAATGCATGAAAACAAAGTGATAGTGGAAATTCATTATGCTTACGCAGACAGTAAAAAAGAAGAGAATTTAATAGTAAAAGGTAATAACAAGCTTAAATCACTGGCCAGTGAATTCAGTTTAGCGGATTTGAGAAGTGCAAAAAACGAATTGTTTGCTTCTGCACTTCAATTTAACCGTAAGGATAACAATTAAATAGAGCCTATTAGGCAATTACATGAGAGAATCTTGTATCTATTTGATATTCAGTACCAAACAATAATTTTTTGTGGAATTAAATATTAGATTCCAAATAATAAATCAAAAAAAGACAGAGATGAAAAATTTAATAAAAATATCAATGATTTTTTGCCTAGGCCTTATGAGTCATTTGGCTAGTGCAAGCGGTTGGAACTCGGACACTTTAAAAGTGATCCAAGCTAATGGAGAAATGGTAGAAATTATCTTGAATAATATTCAGGATAAGGAAGAAGTGAAAGCTTTTAATTTGAAAAAAATAGTAGAAAGTATTTCAGAGAACGCAGGCAAATTAAAGGATGAAGAAGTGCTCATTTCAGGAGAAAATGTAACCTATTTGATTAAACAATCAGGAGATTACTATTACTTAAGTGAACTAAGTACCAAAAGTAATGATCGCTATGTAGTCCAGATTTTGGAAACCACTTCTAGGGCAGAATTAGATAAAATAAAAGAAGATGCCTCTAAAAAAGGAATTGATATAGCCTATGAGAATCTTCAAATTATAAATGGAAAGATAGAAGCCATTACCTTAAAAGTAGACTGCAATGATGGGTATTCAGGAACTGCTTCTACAACCAACATGCCTGAATCAGGAATTGGCTTTATCAGGGATTATTCCGCAAAAGCAGATGCGCATTTTCAGATGGGGAAAATTTTCGGGAACAATGATGATAACTCAGATAATGATCGGAAAAAGGATTTTAAAAAAGGATTTAAAGATGGCTTTGATACCGCTTTCAATGAAGAAAAAGTAGTTGAAAAGGATAAAGACAGATTAATAAAACATAATCATGACATTGATTTTTCAATGGGCTTAAATAACTACTTGAACTCCAACAATCAATTTCCAGATACTGATAATAAAGATTTTGCTTTGGATCCCTTAACTTCATGGACTTACGGAATTCATTCTAACCATAAAATATCGGTTACTCCTTATGTCAAGTTCAATTTTCAATTGGGGCTTTTATGGAATAACTTTGCGCTAGCTGATAATAACTTTCAATTTATAAAAGGCCCGGAAAAAGTAGAATTATTTGATAATGATTTAGAAAGACCAGACATCAACCCAAGTAGGAGTAAACTAAATATTACTTATTTGAATTTAAATGTGGTGCCCATGTTCCACTTTGGAAAAAGTAGCAATGCTTTCAGAATTGGTGCCGGACCTTATGGTAGCTACAGAATTGCCAGCAAATCAAAATTCAAATATGATGATAAAGGTAAGGATGTGGTAAAAAACAATTTCCATATCAATAACTGGAAATACGGTATAAAAGCACAAGTTGGATGGAAAGGTGTGGATTTATTCGCTACTTACGACTTGAGCCCGATTTTTATAGAAGACCGTGGTCCAGAAGCTGATTATCCGTTGAGAGCGATATCTTTTGGGGTAATATTTTAGATTAAAGATAATAGATTATTAGATATTAGACTTTAGATTATAAGATTTAAGACAGCGCAGATTTAGGTTGGCGCTGTTTTTTTTATGCTATAAAATTTGAGCTATTAGATTGCTTCAGTCGTACCTCCCACGCACAATAGGACCCATCGGGGACGCTTCGATTGAGTTGTATAAGATGTTAACTGATACCGTGAGTTACCCGTCATTGCGAGGAATCGAAGCAATCTAATGCCTGCTACAAGCGAGCTGTTAGATTGCTTCACCCTAAAGGGATTCGCAATGACGCTCCGAGCAAATGTAGTTTGTTAATCATCGAAAGGGAAAGCTATACCGTCATTGCAAGCAATCTAAAATGATAAAAGTAGCAATAAGTAACAAAAACCAGTCTAAATTAGATTTTATACTGGTTTTTATGCCTTGAATCTATTTTAAATGTTATTACATCCATACTTTAAAACTTTCTATCGAAAAATTTATATACTAATAATTAAAGATTGTATATTGAATTTTAATCAAAGTCATAACCAACCATTTATGTCAACAGAAATCATCAACATCAGCAAACAGGAAGGAAATAATCGCCTTTACTTAACGGACAATGAAGGGCATTCCGGAAAGGATAACATTACCACCAATGTAAAACCAGGCGATACCGTTACTTGGAAGCTAGTTCCCAATGGAGGAATAGACCAAATCACGGGAATTACTGCAAAACCGGATAGTCAAGATATCTTTTCAGTAAATCCTGCACCTGTAAACCCAAATGACCCTGCATCCGATTGGTCGGGAACTGTAAGCCCAGATGCAACAGGTTCGGAATCTTATAATATTGCTTATAAAATAGGGAATGATCCTTTTGTGGATGATCCGAAATTGAGAATTGACAATTAGTGAAATTTTCAACTAACATGATGATAATTAAACCAGCCCTTTTATTAGGGCTGATTTTTACATTTTTTATTTCAGCTTTTGGTCAAAATAAAAATATTGCCGACAGTCTAAAATTAGTTCTTAAACAGCATAAAGAAAACGACACCATTAAATTAGAATTGTTACGTAAAATTGCCAAAAATGAGAGAGACCTTAATTTAGCAATTGAATATGCTGACAACTTAATAGAACTCTCCAAATCATTTCAAAATTCTATTTATTTATATAGGGGACATCTTCAAAAAGGTCAAATATTAAGAGAAAAAGGAGATTTAACAAAAGCCATAAATTCTCTATTTAAAGCGGCAAAAGCAGCTGAAAAAGCAAATTATCAAGCAGGTGTAGGAGGTTCATACGCAGCACTTGCAGATGTCTATTCAGTAAATAATAATCATAAAAACTCAGCTCTATATTATAAAAAAGCTATTAAAATTTTGCGTCAAGAGCAAGATTCTATCACTTTAGCAACAGTTTTATTGAATGCAGGAGATGAATATCTAAACGCAAGAAAACTAGATTCCGCTCTTCTTTATTTTGAAGAGTCAGGTCAGATATTTCAAGAGGTGGAGTATTTAATAGGCACCGCCTATAATCTGGGCAATATGGGAATGGTGCATGCCCTAAAAGGGGAACACCGAATTGCTAAAAACAAAATGGATTTAGCTACTGCTATTCTCAAAGACATGGAAGATTTCTATCCTATAGCAGTTTATGATCTCTACATTGCCGATATTTATAAAGAAAATAATGATTTAGAACGTGCTATAGAATACGCTGAACACAGCCTGAAGGTAGCCCAAGATTATTCATTAAAAGAGCAAATTCGTGATGCCAATCTTAAATTATCCGAATTATATGATGCTCAAAATGATTTTCAACAAGCCTATTTTCATCAAAGTCAGTATTTAGTTTACCGAGACAGCATTAATAGTGAAGAAAAAATAAGGGAAATAGCGGATCTGAGAACTGAATACGAGGTCAACCAACGGGAAACTGAGATTCAGCTATTAAAGACAGAGCAAAAAAATAAGTATATCATTTTTGCTTCCATGGCGATTATCATTTTGCTTTTAGGCATACTCAGCTTTTTATACTATCGCAACAGCAGAAGAAAACAAAAACTAAATTCAAAACTACAGGAGCAGAAAGAAGAAATTGAGACGCAAAGAGATCAATTGGAAGGCATCAATGAAACCCGTGAGAAATTCCTATCCATTATTGCTCATGATTTGATGGGCCCAGTTAATTCTTTCAGAGGATTGTCTTCCATTATGAAATTGAGCATAGAAAAACAGGACAAAAAAGATTTATTGGATATTCACCAAGTTTTGAATAAAACCATCAACAATATGTCTAATTTGTTGACCAATCTGCTTGATTGGTCAGTTACGCAACAAGGAAGCATCCCCTATTATCCAGAGAAATTATACATTCATAAACTTGCAGCTGAATTAATTGATTTATTCTTTAATACAGCAGAGAATAAAAAAATTAAGTTGAAATCAGAAGTAACACCTGATTTAGCCATTTGGGCAGATGAAAATAGTGTTAAAACAATTTTAAGAAATCTGGTGAGTAATGCCTTAAAATTTACTGAGGATGGTGGATCGATTGAAATTAGTGCAGAGAAAAATGATGGATTCATAGCTATAAGAGTCAAAGACACTGGCATGGGCATGTCCCAAGAAAAAATAGATTTGCTTTTAGCGGAAGATCACTTTGAAAGAAGCCAAGGCACCAAAGGAGAAAAAGGAGTTGGCTTAGGGCTTCAGTTAGTAAAGGAATTTACGCAAATGAATAAGGGTAAATTGGAGATCGAAAGTCAAATCCACAGAGGTACTACTTTTGTTGTTTATTTGCCGGATTATAGCCCCCTTTAATTCCCCCAAAGGGGGAGATCGCAAGGAAATTCTTT
>JBNJFX010000055.1:0-24436 GCA_051747245.1 Bacteroidota bacterium | reverse complement strand
ATTTTGTCAATTTCTTGATTTTCAATGATAACGGCTATTTCTGCTTCGGTAAACATAATTTTGATTCGTTTTATAAAAGGAAAAATACATTAAATAATGGCAGAATACAATTTTAATAGATAGAGCATCAAATAATTTAGACGGAAATTATAAAAACGGTTGTTCAGCTGTTTGATTTTGATGTTTATACACCATAGTCAATACATTAAATTCAGATTTAGAAAGATAATCATAAGACCATTTCCTGCTGTAAGAATGATCATAATCAAGATCATACCTATACTCTAATTCAATTACTTTTTTATGCTCCTCATTCCAAACCAAAACCAATTGTTCTGCTTTTTCTGCTAGATGGAAAATCCATTTTACATTTTCATTTTCACTTTTTTGTTTTGTGATTTTACGTGAATTAGACTCAATTTCAAACAATAAATTAGGATTGATCAAAATGGGGCTATGCAAACTGTCAGATAAAACATCAGCATCCTGTAAGTCGAATAAATTACTAGATAAGTCATGAATCCAATCATTTTTCAAATACATAGAATGTAAATAATTGGGGAGCTGATTCTTAGCCAAACCAAAATATCCTGATGATATTCCGCTATCTGTATTCCTGTTTAATGAAACCGTTCCAAATAATTTAGAAGTAGACTGATCTAAGGAATTAATTATGCTATATTCTACATTATAGTAGAATTGCTTCTGTTCTATTAAAGATTTGTGAATTTCTGATAAGTCTTTTTTCTTTTCAGGTTCTGAACAAGAAATACCTGCAAGTAGAATTAAAATAAAATATATAGAATTGTTCATGGCTGTGTTGATTAATCAACTTTATCAATAAAACTTGTTATAAACTTATAGGAATCCTCACTCCATAAAGGTGCAGAAATATTTTCCCTTACAATCCCATCAACTAGAAACATATGTGTTGGAGCCGCTCCAATATGGAAATAATCTTTATAGGTTTCTTTATCAATAGGGACTGAAATGTAGCCCTTTTCACCAAATCTGTTCAAATACCATTTTATTCGCCAAGGCGCACTATTGATGAAATTGATGAATACTATATCTTCTCTATCAGCATACATATTCGTGATTTTTTCCAAAGTGAATTGTTCCATTTTGCAACCAGAACAACCTACAAAGGTAAAGTTCAACAAAGCAATTTTGCCTTCTAGCATTTCAGATGTAATAGAATCTCCATTAATATCTACAAAAGAAAATGAGGGAAATTTACTTCCAATTTCAGGTTGATCCATTCTGAAATCCTCAGGGAATAATTTTAATTTCTTTTCACCTCGCTCATACATTTCAACATATCCATTTGGTACAAACCCATCTACCCTTCCATCAAATTTTTCTTTCTGCCCAAATCCTGAAAAAACAATTAAAATAGCAATTGCAGTTGTGATAATTTTTTTAAGCATATAAATTTGGTTCGATTTAATTTAATAAAACTAAAAGCAAATTAGTTAAAAATTCTAAAAACCCTGTATCCACAGTGGCGTTTAGTTTCTGAAACAAAAATTAACTATGAAATCATTTGAATTTAAAAACCCTACAAAAATCATATTTGGAGAAGGCGAAATTAAAAAACTTGCCGATAATATTCCTGAGGGAAGTCATATTTTAATGGCTTACGGTGGCGGAAGCATCAAAAACAATGGAGTTTATGAGCAGGTAATAGCATCCACCAAAAAGTTTAAAGTAACTGAATTTTCGGGCATTGAACCTAATCCTCATTTTGAAACTTTGATGAAAGCGGTAAAAATCATTAGGGATGAAAAAATTGATTTCATTTTAGCTGTAGGTGGTGGTTCAGTTATAGATGGATGTAAATTTCTTTCTGCTGCCACTTTTTATGAAGGGGATGAATGGGATTTGGTAGCCAAAGGATTATCCAGAAAACAGGAAAAAGTATTGCCATTTGGAACGGTTTTAACCCTTCCTGCCACTGGTTCGGAAATGAATTCAGGTGCGGTAGTGACTAAAGCTTCTACTCAGGAAAAAAGAACATTTGGCGGCCCTCAATATTTCCCGGTTTTTTCAATTTGTGATCCAAGCGTAATTCAATCTCTTCCTGAAAGGCAAATCGCCAATGGAATTGTGGATGCTTTTACCCACACTTTAGAACAATATTTAACATATCAGCACGATGCATTATTACAGGACAGAATAGCAGAAGGGATTTTGCAAACATTGATTGAGATCGGCCCGAAAGTAATGGAAGACCCCTCTGATTATAAAGCTGCATCAAACTTTATGTGGTCGGCTACAATGGCTTTAAATGGCATTCTAAGATTGGGAGTACCAACAGATTGGGCTACTCATATGATTGCACATGAATTAACAGCCCTACATGGAATTGACCATGCCAGAACCCTAGCCATTATAGCTCCAAATCTTTATAGAAAGCTTTTTGAAGACAAAAAAGAAAAGCTGGTTCAATATGGAAAAAGAGTTTGGGGACTGACCGGTGAATCAGATATTGAGATTGCAGAAAAAGCAATTGAAATGACCGTTACTTTCTTCCAATCTTTGGGAATCGATACAAAATTATCAGATTACACTAAAGATTATAAAGATACTGCTCAAACCGTTTCTGACAGATTTACTGAACGTAAATGGTTAGGTTTAGGTGAAAGGCAAAAGGTTGGGCCTGAATTAGCGAAAGAAATCGTGGAAATGAGCATTTAAAGCATCATAAAATAAGTCCTACTTTGTTAAGCTTATATTAGAAATAAAACTGTCAGGAATAGATAAAAATAAAATATGACAAAGTAGGATTAGTTACGATTTAGAAACTGGACAATTTTTAATCATTGAATTTTTTCTTTCAATTTTTCAAAATAAGAATGTTCAGTTTCTACTTCTTTCACTTTATCCACAATCATTTGATCATTTTCTAATTTCAGCCTAATTTCCTTTATCGTTACATCCAATATCCCTACCTCACTTTTAAGCTTATTTATTATTACTTCTTTTTCATTTAACTCTTTCGTATAATCCAACAGATTACACAAACCGAGCATGGTAGCTACAGGAGCCCTTAATTGATGTCCGTTTATAAAAGTATATTCTGCCAGCTTTTCATTTTTCAATTGTAATTCTTTAGTTCGCTCCATCACTTTATCCTCTAAGTGATTATTTAAGGACTTTAAAGATTCATTTAATGATTGAAGCTCCTCAGATTGTGTCAATATCTCGTTCTGTTGATTAGTAACTTTTTCATTGATCAATTGAATGTTTTTCGAAAATTTATAGCTGATATAAGCAATTGAAATAAAATGAACTAAACCATAAGCCAAGGACAAATGGAGCATTACATCAGGCAAATTGGTTTTAATTTGAAAACCATAAATGGGTAATGTTAGCAAATAGCCTACAGGAATAAGCAAGATTCTATAAAATTTATGAAATCCTCTTGAAGCTACATAATTGCTGATTAAACCTAATATAAAAATGAAGCTTGGAATATATAAAAGTTGAATTAATCCTACAAACCAACCCACAACCAAGAAATCCGCCATATTTTGCCTAATGGCTATTCCTTTATCATTATTGTGCCTTACGTAATAAAGGAAAATTACAAATGGTAAAAAAAGTGCAATTATAAAAGATGCGTAGTGCCATATATTAAAAGAGACATCATAATAATTCAAAAATAATATAAGATATATACCATTAAATAAGTAAGCGGCATATCTAAACAATAAAGATGCTCTTCCAAAGAAATCGCTTTTTTGCCAATGATATCTAATGTTTAATAAATGCACATCACAAAGTAAAAAGCTATTCGAAATTCACCAATTAAATATTGTATTATTTTATAATAAATACCTAACAATCAGAACAATACAAGATATAATAATATTATTTCAACAAAAGATTATTTTATACCGTCTAAAATTATCTAAACAAATATTAATTTAATGTAGTTGTTAGAGGAATATTTTATAATATTTAACTAAGCTGTATTGATTTGCTATCTCGATTAATGGGAAATGCATCATAACTAAATAAGATGCCAAAAATACACAAAAAGCAAAGATTTTTTGATTTCTCAGATTATGGGAGAAGCCCTGCTATTTTCTTCTCAAATTTAATCAAGAACACCTCCATCACGCCAATTCATATCACCATTCTTTTTGGAATTATAGGCATGATTTCAGCTTACTCTATATTCATAGAATATTATTTAATTGCTGGATTAGGTTTAATCTTAAAATCAATAGTTGATGCGATGGATGGAGAACTGGCAAGGATAAAAGAATGCCCTTCTTATTCCGGGAGATATTTAGATTCCATTTTTGACAGTATTTTAAATCTGGTAATTGTTATAGTCATAACTTATAAAAGTTCTAGCCCAATATGGTTGGGAATTATAGCCTATTTTTGCATCCAGCTTCAAGGCACATTATACAATTATTATTATGTGATATTAAGACACAGGACGGTTGGTGGAGATACCACCAGCAAGATTTTTGAAATGACCCCTCCTATTGCTTTTCCTGTAGAAAGTCAGACTTCAGTAAATATATTATTTAGAATATTTCAAATTCTTTATTTGCCATTTGATTGGCTAATTTATCAATTTGATAAAGAAGCTTATAAAATAAGACATCTGCCCAATTGGTTTATGTCCATGATCTCAATTTATGGACTTGGCTTTCAATTAATGTTAATGGCAATAATGATGTCAATGGGCTGGCTTGAATATATTGTTCCGTTTTTTATTAGCTATACTACTTTGGTTTTTGTTTTTATTGGTATTAGAAAATTATTTATCACTTAATAATCAATCATAACTGCCTCATTTCAATTCTTTGGTAGAGCTGCTGTGTTTTTCCTTTCTTATAATAGTAATCGGTTGATCAATAAAATCGGAATAATTTTTAATAAACATGGCTACAAAATAAAAAATAAAGGACACATAAAAGATAAATAGCATAACCAAAACGATGCTACTGGAAGCCCCAAATATTCCTTTTATATTGCTGTTGACTAATATTTGCTCAATTACCAGTTGTCCTAATTTAAACAAAACGGAAGACATTATACCTCCTACCAAGGCGGGCTTCCAAGGCAATTTTGCATTAGGAAGTATCTTAAACAACAATGTAAACCAAGCAGAAAAAGTCAGCAATGAAAAGACCAAACTAATAATCCTGATCACGTATGACTTAATATTAGGTAAAATCTCACTTATATGATCACCTATAAATGCAAGAACAATATCAGATAGAATTGCCACTAAAATAATTACACCTCCTATTAATACCAACACAATTGCCGTAAGTCTTCCACGTAAGTGAGAGGTGAATTTCTGGTTACTTTTAGAAGGCACATCCCAAACCTGATTAATATTTAACTGAACTAGAAAAAATAAATTAGTACCTATAAATAGTAAAAATAAAAACACTAGAATAGATGTCAGCAGATCATCAGGAAGTTCTTGAAAATTTTTAAATATCTGCTTTATCTGTTCAGTTCCAGAACTGCCTAAAACATTACTGATTTGACTGAAGATTTCATCATTCAAAAACTCGGGTTTAATAAAAATACTTAGGCTATTAATTAGAATAACCAAAATTGGAGGAATAGCAAACAAGCTAAAAAATGCAGTAGAAGAAGCTAACTGCAACGGATTTTTATCTTTTAAATCTTTTAGTGACTTAGGGATTAGTTTTAAAATTTCTATAAAGTGTTTTTTCATTTAATAAATAAGTATACAATAGGCCTATCATAAAAAAACCGGAGCTGATTAGATCTCCGGTTTAAAAAATTCTTTTGCTTATATTAGTCTATTTGCTTCTGTATTTTTTCATTAATGGATTTAAGATCCTTATTAATTTCCTTATTGGCATTATTTACTTCTTCCTTAATATTGTCCCAAGTTTCATTAGTTGCCCCCTTCACTTTATTAAGACTATTCTCTAATTTTCCTTTAACTTTTTCCAGATCCTCTTTAACTTCTGAATCATCATCGGAATTTTCAATTCGTTTTTCTATCTTTTCAATTTCAGATTTCAATTTAGTTTCCCATTGTTTTTTCATTTTTTGAAAGTCTTCGCTCACTTGTTCTTTATTCGGTTCATTTGAAGTATCCTTCTTTTCTTTGTTTTTTGAATCACAAGCAAAAACTGCAATAATAAAAAATAGCGATAGAGATTTAATTAAAAGTTTCATAGTCAAAAATATTTAGATTAAAATAAATTGTACATGTAATGTTACGTCTCAATTGAAAAAGATGTTATATTATTCATTATGAGTGATTATTAATCTAATATATACTTTATTAAATAGAGCTTATTAGGCAATTACACGAATATATTTTGTATCTACCTGAAATTCAGTACCAAATAAAAAAATTTATGAAACTAATTATTAGATTCCTTATAATTAACATAAAAAGCATAAAAAAGCCCCAATGCATAATGCAATGAGGCTTGTATAATATTTGTTCAAAGTATTTTATTTAACTGAATCTACCACGCTTTTGAAAGCTTCAGGATGATTCATAGCTAAATCAGCTAATACTTTTCTGTTTAATTCTATTCCTTTTTTATTTACAGCACCCATGAATTGAGAATAAGACATTCCGTGTTCTCTGGCACCTGCATTAATTCTTTGAATCCACAATTTCCTGAATTCTCTTTTCTTTTGTTTCCTATCTCTGTAGGCATACAACCAACCTTTTTCAACGGCATTCTTAGCTACCGTCCAAACGTTTTTCTTTCTACCCCAGTAGCCTTTCGCATACTTAAGGATTTTTTTTCTTCTAGCTCTTGAAGCTACATGATTTACTGATCTTGGCATAATTTTTAATTTTTTGGAAATTGGTGACCAACCTTAAAGTTGATTCTTGACATTACCATATATCCCGGTTAAACATTGAACCTTCGTTCGTTTTAATTGTGCGAAATATTAAAGATTAAGCATGTCTTTCACTCTACCTACATCAGACTTGTGTACAAGTCCCATGTCTGTTAAGCGTCTTTTCTGCTTAGTTTCTTTTTTGGTTAAAATGTGACTTTTAAAAGCGTGCTTTCTTTTGATTTTGCCGCTTCCAGTCAATTTAAACCTTTTTTTCGCGCCTGATTTTGTTTTTACTTTAGGCATTTATCTATTTATTTAAATTGGTTACTTATTTACCTTGTTTAGGAGTTATAAAAAGTGTCATTCTCTTACCTTCCAACTTAGGCATTTGTTCCACTTTCCCTAATTCTTCTAGTTCAGAAGCAAAACGCAACAATAAAAGCTCTCCCCTATCTTTAAATACAATCGTCCTTCCTACAAAGTGAACATAAGCTTTAACTTTTGCTCCATCTTTTAAGAATTTCTTTGCGTGATTAAGTTTGAAATCAAAATCATGATCATCGGTATTAGGGCCAAACCTTATCTCTTTGATAACAGTTTTTTGAGCTTTGGCTTTAATCTCCTTTTGCTTCTTCTTCTGTTCGTATTTAAATTTAGAGTAATCAATAATTTTACAAACAGGCGGATCAGCTTTTGGAGAAATCTCAACCAAATCAAGGTTTTGTTCCTCAGCCATTCTAAGGGCCTCACCAATGGTATAGACGTCAACTTTTACATTTTCACCAACTACACGTACCTCTCTAGCTCTTATTTTACTATTTACCTTGTAAGGTTCTTCTTCCCTACCTCTAGGTCGGTAGCTGCCTTTTTTTCGCATTTTACTAATATTAACCTCCTTTTTTTTATTAACAATGTGCAAATATCGTTATAAATATTGGATTACAAAACTACAATCCAAAATCTATAAATCAATATTATTTATTTTCAATACTATCTGTTACTTTCTGATTGAAAAAC
Organism: Bacteroidota bacterium; assembly: GCA_051747245.1. Taxonomy (GTDB): domain Bacteria; phylum Bacteroidota; class Bacteroidia; order Cytophagales; family Cyclobacteriaceae; genus Marivirga. Next base: position 16,597 of record JBNJFX010000055.1, on the reverse strand, counting down.
GATTTAAAATCTTCCAAACTCATACTTCCAACATCCCCTTCGCCATGTTTCCTGATCGATACTTTGCCTTCAGCTGCTTCCTGTTCCCCCACAATTAGCATATAAGGGATTTTTTTAATCTCTGCATCACGAATTTTCCTTCCAATTTTTTCATCTCTATGGTCTATAAAACCAGTGATATCGTTGGATTCAAGTTCGCTATAAACCTTATTGGCATAATCAGCATATTTTTCTGAAATTGGTAAAACTGCCACTTGTTCCGGTGATAACCATAAAGGGAAATTACCAGCACAGTGTTCGATTAAAACAGCTACAAACCTTTCCATACTTCCAAAAGGTGCACGATGAATCATCACTGGTCTGTGCTTGCTGTTATCAGCTCCCACATATTCCAACTGAAATCGTTCCGGAAGATTGTAATCCACTTGAATAGTTCCCAATTGCCAGCTTCTGCCTAAGGCATCTTTCACCATAAAATCAAGCTTGGGGCCATAAAAAGCAGCTTCTCCTAGTTCAATTACTGTATTAAGGCCTTTTTCTTCAGCAGCCTCAATTATAGCTTTCTCTGCCTTGTCCCATACTTCATCCCCGCCTATATACTTCTCTTTATTATCTGGATCTCTTAGGGATACTTGCGTTACAAAATCCTCAAAGCCTAAAGAATTAAATACGAACAATACCAGATCAATTACTTTAATAAATTCCTCCTTCACCTGATCAGGTCGACAGAAAATATGGGCATCATCTTGAGTAAAACTTCTAACACGGGTTAAACCATGTAATTCTCCACTTTGCTCGTATCTGTAAACAGTTCCAAATTCTGCCAATCGCAAAGGAAGATCCTTATAACTTCTGGGCTTGGTTTTATATATTTCACAATGATGAGGACAGTTCATTGGTTTTAATAAATATTCTTCATCACTTTTCGAATCATCATCAGATGGGGCTGTTATTGGTTGAAAAGAATCTTTACCATATTTTTCATAATGACCTGAAGTAATATACAATTCCTTATTCCCAATATGAGGTGTGATAACTGGCTGATAACCTGCTTTTACTTGTGCTTTCTTTAAGAAATTTTCTAATCTATCCCTCAGCATGGTTCCTTTTGGCAACCACAATGGCAATCCTAAACCTACTTTTTCAGAAAAGGCGAATAATTCCATCTCCTTTCCTAACTTTCTGTGGTCTCGCTTTTTAGCCTCTTCAAGAAGTTCTAAATATTCTTTTAGTTCCTTTTGCTTAGGAAAAGAAATACCATAAATTCTCGTTAGCTGTTTACGTTTTTCATCTCCACGCCAATATGCACCCGCAATATTTAAAAGTTTAACGGCTTTTATATAACCTGTGTGCGGAATATGGGGTCCTCTGCACAAATCAGTGAAGTTACCTTGCTGATAGAAGGTGATTTCGCCATCATTTAAGCCATCAATTAATTCCAGCTTATATTCATCACCTTTTTTCTGATAATATTCTGTAGCATCATTCTTGGAGATTTCAGAACGTTTAAATTCATTTTTCTGACGGGCTAATTCAAGCATTTTCTGCTCAATCTTTTCTAGCTCCTCTCCTTGCAATTCTTGATCGCCAAAATCCACATCATAATAGAAACCATTTGAAATGGGTGGACCAATACCAAATTTGACACCCGGATACAATTCTTCCAAAGCTTCTGCCAACAAATGGGCTGATGAATGCCAAAAAGTATTTTGTCCTTCCGGATCGTTCCATGTGAGTAATTGGACATGGGCATCCTCATTAATTGGTCTAGTGGAGTCCCATACTTGCCCGTTCACCTTTGTTGACAATACATTTCTTGCCAAGCCTTCACTTATGCTCATGGCAATATCATGACCTGTTATGCCCTTATCAAATTCTTTTACACTGCCATCTGGCAAAGTAATCTTAATTTTATTACTCATATTATGTTGTAATTCTTACTTAAATTAATGTATCGATACATGGAAATGAATCCTGACTACAAATATGCAATTTTTGATTTAATAAGTGTAAAAGGAATACAGCTAAAATATATTTAGTTACCGATTATTTCTCCTTGAGCATTTAAGGTATGTAAAACTTCTCCTTCTTCATCATAAAGAAAAAATATACCGGCTTCTACCTTGGCGTCTCCAAGAGTGGATTCAGATTCAAATTCTAATCTCCATAATTCTTCCATTTGGTAGGATAAATAAATCAAAAGTTGTGAAGGTTTCTCTTCTTCTTTATGCTTAAGGTTTATTAAAATATTATCATTTAGATTAAGCATTTTATCGACAATGAGTGCGGTATCTTCAACAATATTCTTATCCCTAATCTTCATATCAAATCCAGCATTAGCAATGAAGGGTTTTTCTTGCCAACTACCAATCATCAATAAAGATGAATCAGATTCAATCAAATCCAAAACATATTTGTCGCCATTATTGGAAGCAGCAATTAAAGGAGTTGTATAAATGGTGTCCTCTTCAGTTGTAAAGTATTGAATATCAATCTCCATTTCTTTACTTTTTTCTACAGCTTCCTCATATTTCTTCTCTAATATGGTTTTTTCAGTCTTGATATAAGCATCAATTGAAGGATCAAAACCCTCGAAATAATCAGCAAAATCAGCCTTAATACGATCGTTAATCTGGCTTTCTACCAAATTGATTACTTCCAGTTGATCACCAAGCCTTTCTTTATATTTTTTAATAATGTTTGTTCTTTGATAAATATTGGAAGAATCAGACAATACTGGATATAAATTTTCATTGGTGAGCAATGTGCTGTTATTTTTTAGTTGCTTATAGCGTAATAAATTATAGATCACATTTTTGTTATCCAGATTTGCCAAGCCGTTTTTCAACTCTTCGGAAATAAGCATTTCCTTTATTTGGGAAGAATCATTTACCTTTTTATTAAAACTCAGAGTATTGTCAAAATCATTATCTGTTTTAAATAAAAGTTGTTTAATGGGTTCAACTTCTGATTCAATTTTATTATTCACTTTGGTTAAATAAGTGTCATAATCTTGAAGTTCAACTATAAAATTATTAAAATCTATATCTTTTGGCACTAACTCATCCCAATTATCAATTGGAATCAAAATTAATTCAGGCTTATAAAGTGGGTGCTTTAATGAGGTTAACTTTTCTACAAATGATTCATATTGTGTTTTAAATTTATTGAATGACATTATAATTTGATTTAAAGCCTCACGATCTTCAGATTTTGCCCTTAATTTAAAAGAGGCTTCATCCGGATAATTAGAGTGAAAATTGGTTACCTCATTTTTAAAATCATCATATTCATTAATAGACTTCTCTTTTAATTGATGTAATTCTTTAATTAATGCTTTTTTTGAGCTTACATCCTCAATTTTATTTTCATAATCTAAATGAACATCTGATTTTTTAATGCCGAATTTCCCAGTTCTTAGGTCTCTTCGGTTATAAGCCATATAATATTCATCATTCTTTCTTACTTCTCGGTCATCCACTAAGGTAATAGCTTTTTCATAGGATTTTATGGCCAGATTTGCCATAGAGTCATATTTCTCAGTAGTAGGAAAAATCTTTACAGTATCTAATTTAGAAACTGTAATTTCACCTAAATAAAAATAGGCGTTCGCCTCATCATCATTCTTCTCTAAGAATTGAAGTAAAAGGGGCTCAGCTGTTTCGTAGTCTTTACTTTGTAAGAGAGGAAACACATTCTTATATCTAACTCTCTGTGAAAAAGAATCAAAAGCAATGGATGCACAAAGAATCGAAATCAGTAAAATTATTCTCATCTACCTGAATTTAATTAAAATTATAGAATCTAATATTGAATAATTACAAAAGTAAACTATTCTAGGTAAACGCCAAAACCTTCTTCAGACCTTGTAAAGTTAATATGTTCTTGAATAGTGGTTGCTAGCTCAATTCCTGTATAATTGGCAGCAATTGGAAAGGAACGGTGTGCCCTGTTTACCAAAAATGCAGTCTCAATTTTCCTTAGCTTTAAATCAAGAAAGGGCCTTAAGGCATAAAACATTGTTTTTCCTGAATTTAAAACATCATCTACCAATAAAACAACGGCTATTTCTGACTTATCTATTGGTTTGGAGAGACTTACTTCAGACTCTTCAGGTTTAGATTTATCAATATCCAACTCAATAAAATCAGGTCTTAAATCCGAAATTTCCTGTAATTCTTTTTGAATTTCTTGACCTAATATAGCCCCGCCTCCTTTAATTCCTATAATATAAAGGTTTTCTTCTTTAAAATTATTCTCTAAAACCTGAAAAGCTATCCGTTTGATTTTACTACGGATAGCTTCTCTGTCTAAAATTTGGCTGCTTTTATTAAGCATATTTATTTATTTTCTGGTATTGGCATCTTTTTGCTGTCTTTAAAAGTAGATAAGATTACCATGGATTGCATACTGTCCACTACTTCTATCTCACTTACTTTTTCTAACATCAATTTTTGATAAGATGGAATATCCTTGGCTATAACTTTTAAAATGAAATCACTAGATCCTGTAACATGATTACACTCTATAATTTCATCTACATCATCTATGGCGGTAATAAATTTATCTATATTAGATTTATTGTGCCCTTTAAGTGATACCATCACATAAGTGCTTACCCCTAAATTTATCTTTTCATTATCCAGTTTTGCATGGTAACTTTTAATAATACCGGCATTTTCAAGCTTTTTTACACGCTCTAAGGTCGGAGCCGGAGATAATCCAATATCTTTTGATAGCTGCGCATTGGTTATTCTGCCATCTACTTGCAAAATATCCAATATTTTTTTGTCAATTTTATCCAGTTTGAAAGGTAACATTTTAATTTTTTGGAGTTTTTCAATTAGAACGCAAAATTAGTATATATTATTGACTTCAACCCCATATTATTCCATATTTGCCAAATTTATTTTCGTCTTTTGATTAAAAATATATCATATATATTGAAATTGTAATACAGAACTTCAGTTATTACAATAAAGACTCGAATAAGTATTAATATCAATTTTTAATTTTGATTTATTTTATAACATGCCCGCATCAGATTTAGAAAATATTTGGATACAGTTTAAAGCTGAAAAGCTTGGTATTAATGATTTCATTAATAAATATCAAGAAGAAGAAAACGATCTGTTAAAAACAATCATCAGTTTTATTAAAAATTGGCAATCCGATAGTCCTTATATATTGCAAAAAACTTCAGGCTCAACAGGTACCCCTAAAACAATCAAAATATTAAAAAGCCAAATCAATGCAAGTGCGCTGGCAACTTTAAAAACTTTAAAATTAAAGGCTGGAGACAATGCCTTATTATGCATCAACCCGGAATATATAGGCGGTAAAATGATGATAGCCAGAGCATTGATAGGAAAATTAAATTTAAGTATTGCCCCCATTAGTGGAAACCCGCTAAAAAACCACAATACTGATGAAGCCATAGACTTCTTTTCCTTTGTCCCTTACCAATTTGAAAAGATTTTAGATGAAAGTCCCGATAAAATTCAATTTTTAGACCAATCCAAGGCTATTATATTAGGAGGAGCTCCCGTTTCGAATGCTCTAACTAAAAAAATCATGGGCAATCATTTTAAATCTAAAGTTTATAGTACTTACGGAATGACTGAAACGGTTTCACATGTTGCACTAAAATTAATTAACTCAGATAAAACTGAAGCATTCAAGGCATTGCAAAATGTTAGGTTTTCTACTGATGAAAGAAACTGTTTGGTCATACATGCTCCTGAAATCAGTGGTCAAGATCAATTGGTTACCCATGATGTGGTAGATTTAATCTCTCCTACAGAATTTCATTGGCTTGGAAGACATGATTTTGTAATCAATTCCGGAGGTATAAAAATTCATCCTGAATTATTGGAAAAAGAGATAGCTGGAATTTTTGAAAGTTACCATATCAAAAATCGTTTTTTTGCTTTTGGATTGCCCGATGAAAAATTTGGGGAATCATTGAATTTAATAATGGAAGGAAGAAATGATAGTACAGCAATTCATAATATGCTTAAGGAAAAATTAAAGCCTTTCCATGTACCCAAAAAAATGTTCACTATAGAGCATTTTGTTGAAACAGAAAGCGGAAAAATCAATAGATTGAAGACCATTGACAGAATCTTAAATGTGTAATATGAAAAAATTATTTAAGATTTTAGGAATTGGATTAATTAGCATAATTGGTATTCTAATTATCTTACTTTTAAGTTTCTATAAAGCTGATATTCCTGCACAAGAAAACCACATTAAATATTATACTGAAGAATCCCAATATATTGAAATAGACAGCAATAACATTCATTTTCGTAAAATGGGGAAAGGCTTTCCTGTGTTATTGATTCACGGTAGTTTTTCATCCTTGCATACCTGGGAAATTTGGCAAAAACAATTATCTAATGATTTCACTAGCATTTCTGTTGATTTGCCTGGACACGGTTTAACAGGCCCTAACCCACAAGCAATATATAACACTGATTTTTATGCCGATCTACTATGGAAACTTATGGATAAATTAGAATATGATACAATTGCAATAGCTGGAAATTCTATGGGCGGACAAGTTGCCTATAAAATGGCTCTCCAAAAGCCAGAAAAAGTTAAAAATTTAATCCTGATCAATTCATCGGGAGCTAGTTTGAAAGCAGACAGTGTGGATTTTAAAGATCAAAATAAATTTTCCGTATTTTCTCTAATCAACCACCCTATATTCTCTCAATTAATGACGAGTATTACGCCTAAATTTCTTTTTGAAATGAGTTTAAAACAAGTTTACTATGATGAGTCAAAAATTACTGATGAAAAATTTCAGATGTATTATGATTTAATGTTGCATGGGGGAAATAGAAAGGCAACTTTACAAAGATTCAAGCAAAAGAGTCCTTCTGAGTTTGATCAATTAAAAAATCTGCAATGCCCAACTTTGATACTTTGGGGACAACATGATAATTGGATTCCAGTTTCTCATGCTCACAGATTTGATAGTATTTTACCTAATAGCACTCTAAAGGTTTATGATGATGCAGGACATGTTCCAATGGAAGAAATTCCCATCCAAACAGCTGATGATGCATTGAATTTTTTGAAAAAATGAACTAATTATGAAACCCACTAGCTTTTAAATCCTCAAAAACAGCATGAGCTGCATATCTTCCAGAAGCCAAAGCTGCGTTAATGGAGCCGTTTAATAAATAATCTCCTGCTAAATAAATCCCCGTTTGGATTTTGGTTTGTGAGGGTTTTATTTTGTTTTGAAAATCATTGATTTGAGGTAAAGCATTATCAATATAATATGTTTTCAGGTGCTCTAAAGTTGCATTTTCCAATTGAGGAAAAACTTCTATAAGCTCCTTCAAAATCTTTTCCTTTAATTGTTTATCGTTTTGCTGATAATTCTGGGTAACTGAAACCGACAATAAATAACTTCCTTCCGGAGCATAAGCAGAGGAAGTATTATTCATAACTGTAATATTGTTAATTAATAAATTTTCATCCGGCACCAAAGCAATTAAGGACTTTCCAATTGGATCAATATCAGAGCTAAAATATAAATTGGTGACAAATTGATCCTCAGCAAACTGACCGGATAGCTGTGGTAAAAGTTCATCTGCTTTTGTAGCAATTATGACCACATCTGCATCTATGTTTTCACCACTTTCTAAAGTTACTTTTCTCAAACCAACATTTTCCACCTTATGATTAAACTTAATCTCAGTTTGAGATAAATTTTCAAATAACATTTCTGGAATTTGTTGCATACCCTTTTCTGGAATAGCAGCATAGCCTTCGCCAAACATTTTAAATACAAATTCCAACATACGGGATGATGTATTCAATTCATTTTCCAAGAAAATACCTCCAAAAAATGGTTTGAAGAATTGATTAATGATGATTTCGCTAAAACCTTTTTTCCTTAGAAATTCCAAAGAAGTCATTTCAGGCTTAGCAAAAATAGCATCGATTGAAAGTTTTTTTAATGCCCTTTTCCATTGAAATATCTTCAATTTATCCGAAAAACTGCCAACTGGTGAAAATAGCATGCTAAAAAGCGAAATAGGCTGTCTAAGTGGATCTGAAATGATATAATTACCCTTTTTAGAATCAATAATTAATGCGCCAGGCCTAAATTTCTTAAGATTCAGCTTATCATAATCCAAATAGTGTCGGGCTTCAGGATATGCAGTTAATAACACTTGAAAACCATGATCCAATAAGTGCCCTTCAAAAGAATCCGTTTTCACTCTACCACCAATACTGTCAGAGCCTTCCAATATAGTAGGTTTAAAGCCTGCTTTTTCCAATTCAATTGCTGCGGTTAATCCAGCTATACCAGCTCCTATTATGATTACTTTCTCGTTTTGCATGTACTTTAAGTGCTGCTGTTTTAATTATACCAAACTTATTATTCAAAGATGAATAATTTCATGATTTCTTGAAACGTAAAACACAGAAGTTTTGATATAGTTTTATAAGAATAGCGCTCTATTTAACATATAACAACTATTGTTCTGACACAAATCAATTCATTTACAAAGATGGATAAAGTTATATATATACGATTAATTTCATATTAGTTATTATTATGAGATTACCTATATCATTATATACTCATCTTCCTACTAGCTATAAATAATTCTTAAATCAAGTTTATTTTTAACATTGAAAACTTCTACTGTTTTGGTTTTCACACTTCTTGATTTATTATCCAATCTAAGAATTCATAAACTTAACTCCTTCAACCTATCTTTCAATTTTTTACAAAATAACTCCCACCTAAAGTTCACGACTCTCAATGAATATCCGTACCTTTGCGGACTGATTGAAAAAATGCTATGATTAATACCAGTAATTTAACCCTCCAATTCGGAAAAAGAGTCTTATTTGATGAAGTAAACATCAAGTTCACGCAAGGAAACTGCTATGGCGTAATTGGTGCCAATGGAGCAGGGAAATCCACTTTCCTAAAAATCCTTTCAGGTGAAATAAACCCTACCAAAGGTAATGTAAGCCTTGAAGCAGGCAAAAGAATGGCTGTGCTAAAGCAGAACCATAATGAATTCAATGAGCATTCTGTTTTAAACACTGTGATGATGGGACACGATAAATTGTGGAACAACATCAAAGCCAAAGAAGAATTATACAGCAAGCCTGATTTCTCTGAAGCAGACGGTATTAAAGTATCGGAATTGGAAGAAGAGTTTGCTGAAATGGACGGCTGGAATGCTGAATCTGATGCAGCTGCACTTTTGAGCGGTTTGGGCATTGAAGAAGAGCATCATTACAAATTATTGAAAGATGTTGATGGTAACTATAGAGTTCGTGTTCTATTAGCACAAGCTCTTTTTGGCAATCCTGATGTTTTGATTCTGGATGAGCCTACCAACGATTTGGATATTTATACCATCGCTTGGTTGGAAGATTTCCTTTTGGAATTCAAGAACACTGTAATCGTGGTTTCTCACGATAGACACTTCTTGGATACGGTTTGTACTCACATTGTGGATATTGATTACAGCCAAATCAATATGTTCTCTGGAAACTACTCTTTCTGGTATGAATCAAGTCAATTGGCATTAAGCCAAAAATCATCTGCAAACAAAAAAGCGGAAGAGAAAAAGAAGGAATTACAAGAGTTTATTGCTCGATTTAGTGCAAATGCATCTAAGTCAAAGCAAGCAACCAGTAGAAGAAAATTATTGGATAAAATCAATGTGGAAGATATCAAACCTTCTACGCGTAGATATCCTGCCATTATCTTTAATCAAAATAGAGAAGCTGGAGATCAGATATTACAAATTGAGAAGCTCAACAAAGCGGTTGAGGACAAAGTCTTGATTAAGGATTTGGATTTATTTGTAAATAAAGGCGATAAAATATCAGTTTTAAGTAAAAATAGTTTGGCTACTACCGCCCTGTTTGAAATCTTAAACGGCAATATGCAAGCTGACTCAGGAAGTTTCAAATTTGGTCAAACCATTACAACTTCCTATTTACCCAACCATAATGATGAATTTTTTCAAAGCGATGAAAATTTAATCGACTGGTTAAGAAATTACTCAGACGAAAAAGATGAGGTTTATATCCGTGGATTTTTAGGTAAAATGCTATTCACAGGAGAAGAAACTTTCAAATCTGTGAATGTATTATCTGGAGGAGAAAAAGTGAGATGTATGGTATCTAAAATGATGTTGACTGGTGGAAACTTGTTGATGTTGGATGAGCCTACCAACCATTTGGATTTGGAATCTATTCAGGCATTCAACAATGGCTTAAAGGATTTCCCTGGCACTGTTATTTTCACATCTCATGACCATGAGTTTACGAACACAGTTGCTAATAGAATTTTAGAGCTTACGCCAAATGGTAATATCGACAGTTTGAAAACTTATGATCAATATATGGATGATGATAGGATTCAAGCGCAAAGAGAAGAGTTGTACGGTAAGGTAACAGCTTAGAGAATTGAGTTTTTGCATTTATCAACTTTTCCAAAGTTAGTAATGGCTGAATATCTGGGACTTTGAAAGCCTAGAATTTTTGATAAGTAATACTTTGGAAAAGTTATCTATTGAATAATGAGTTTAGAACATAATTTTCATTTATCAGTTTAAGACGAATAATGAAATGAGCATAAATTATAATCCTCTTTATTTAAGTTCAATAGATAATTATAATTTATCGCATATTCCATGTGGCAAATTGAATTAATCTTAGACACATGAAAACATTCATTAAAATCATAAAAGGCTTACTCATTGTAGTAGCCTTTTTCATTTTAGGCTACTATATGGTAAAATATTTTGTTCCTTCAGTCGGAAAAGCTCCTAATAAAGAGGAGATGGCTGCATCTCCTTATTATCACAAAGGCAAGTTTGTAAACTCCATCCAAACCACAAGTGCGGAATTTACTCAGGTTCCCCGCATTCTTAGAAATTATTTCAAAAGAGATGTAGAAACTAATCCTACTAAGGATTATGTTTTTACTGAAAATAACAAACAAGAAAACGATAGCATTTTACAAGTCAACTGGTTGGGACATGCTGCAGTTTTATTTTACAAAAATGGCAAATATGTGTTGGCAGATCCAATATTAGGTGAGCGTGCATCACCCTTTAATTTCATGGGACCTGAAAGATTCAGCGCCCCTCCTATTTCGGCTGAAGATCTGCCTGAATTGGAAGCTGTTGTGATTTCACATGATCATTACGACCATTTGGATTATGAGACCATCAAAAAAATCACAGCAAAAACAAAATACTTTTATGTTCCAACTGGCGTAAAAGCAAGTTTGGAATATTGGGGAGTGCCTGCTGAGAAGATAAAAGAATTTAGCTGGTGGGATACACATACAGAAGATGGAATAACCATAACTGCCACACCAGCTCGTCATTTTAGTGGGAGGTTACTAAGCCAAAATAACACATTCTGGGCTTCTTGGGTGATAGAAATGGATGGAGACAACATTTATTTTGGTGGTGATACAGGGATTTTTGATGGCTTTAAGGAGATAGATGAAAAACTAGGTCCATTTGATTTAGCTTTGATGCCTATTGGCGCTTATAATGAAGCCTGGCACGATATCCACATGGATCCAATAGAAGCCATTGATGCGTTTCAGCAAATGAGAGCAAAGAAATTCTTTCCTATTCATTGGGGAACATTTGATTTAGCATTGCACAGCTGGTATGAACCCATATTAGATCTTGAAAATGAAGCTATTGAAAAAGAAATTTCATTATTGAGTATCCCACAAGGCAAATGGTTTCGATTGGATAATGAAAGTGAAAATGGATGGTGGAAGCAGTATTCGGAAGAAGTGAAATGATTAAATAAATTACAGAACGCTACTAAGTAATTGTAGCACTCACAGGAATTCACTTCCGCTAGCCTCCGGCTAGTGGAAATTACTATCGCCTCTGGCGAATTTTTTTTGATGTAACACATTTAACAATTATTCCGTGCCAGAGGCACAAGTAAAAATCACTAGCCAGAGGCTAGCGATAGAACAGTCAAAGTAATGAATTGCCAATAAGTAATTACAGTCAATTTTTTTACTATCTTGATTGTAGAAAAAATTGAATTATGAAAACATTGACGCTCCAAATACCAGATACGGTAGATGAGAAAGAAATAAAAATGCATGTTGCCACAAGCTTGTTTGAGAAAGGAGTTTTATCCTCAGGGCAGGCTGCTGAATTGGTAGGTATTTCAAAAAGAGAATTTTTGGAAACTGCAGGTAATTATGGAGCTTCAATATTTGGAGAAACTACTGAGGATATTGAAAAAATAATGAATGAGTAAATTCGTCATAGTAGATACATTTGTTTAATTAGCCTTTCAAACTTATTAATCTTTTATTTTAAAAACTACCCTAAACCTTTTCCAAAGTTTAGAACTTTGGAAAAGTTAATAAACACAAATTTGTGAGCATCACTCCTTTAGAAATAATATACCAAGATGACTATCTAGTAGCAATCAATAAACCTCATGGTTTGTTAGTTCATCGAACTAAGATTGCTACTGAAACAGATGTCTTTGCCTTGCAATTATTGAGAGATCAATTGGGACAGCGAGTTTATCCAGTTCACAGAATAGATCGCAAAACTTCTGGGGTTTTACTCTTTGCTTTGGATGAAGAAAACAATTCAAAAACTACTGCTCTTTTCAGAGACCAACAAATTGAAAAAACCTATTTAGCAATCGTAAGAGGTTTCACAGATTCAGAAGGGACTATCGATTATGCTTTAAGAAAGGAAAGCGGACAACTGCAAGAATCTGTGACCCATTATAAAACACTGGCACAGACAGAAATCCCTGTCCCATTAGGTAAATTTGAAACTTCCCGCTATTCTTTAGTGGAAGTTAAACCAGAGACTGGAAGGATGCATCAAATAAGAAAACATTTAGCTCATATTCATCATCCCATTATAGCAGATCGCCCACACGGCTGCAATAAGCAGAATAAATTATTTAAGGAAAAATGGGGCATGGACAGCATGCTTTTACATGCAAAAGAGGTAAAATTCAAACATCCTGTTACGCAAGAAAACTTGAATATTAAGGCTAAAATCTCCTCTGAATTTGAAAGGACATTAAGCTTTCTTAATTTCGATGCTGAAATTAAATAATTTCTAATATAACTTAAACTTTAGATAGGAAAAACGTTAATTAATTATAGAGATAACTGTAATGAGCAAGAAAAACAAAAAGCATAGAGAAGGCATTGTCTATTCTACCTCTGATAATTTTGAATATGATTATGAAAGTCAAGAAGAACAAGAAACACTTCCACCTTCAGAACAAAATTTAAAAGTACAGTTAGATAAAAAGGCTAGAGCAGGTAAGAAAGTGAGCCTTATTAGCGGATTTATTGGAACTGAAAATGATTTAAAAGACTTAGGGAAAAAGCTGAAATCGAAATGTGGAGTAGGCGGTAGTGTGAAAGACGGGGAAATCCTTATCCAAGGAGATTTTCGAGATAAAATATTGGAAGTATTACAAAAAGATGGCTACAACAAAGTTAAAAAAGTGGGCGGGTAGAAAACTACGCTACTATAAAGATAAATTCGTATTTAAACTCAAGCGATACACCATTGCTGTACTCACTTCCGACAAATCTGATGTATCCATTGCGCTAAGTTATTCATTCGGAACCCTAATAGCCCTATTACCCACCCCAGGTTTTAGCACTGCTATAGGAGTAGGTTTTATAACCGTTTTCAAACAGCTCAATAAAATGGCTGTATTGCTTTCCATGTTAGTTTGGAATGGCATTACGATCATTCCAATTTACTGGTTAAGCTATAAAATTGGAAGTAGGATTTCCAATAGCTTGCCCGATGTAGAAGTCCAAAATGAAACCATCCGTCAAATCCTCTTATTTTTCAAACAATTTGCGTTGGGAAATTTAGCCCTTACCATCCCTATTGCAATTGGAAGTTATTTTCTTGCAATTTTATTGTTAAGGCTAGCCCGAAAAATGAGATTAAGACAAACAGAAAGAAGGGGCAGCAAAATTGCCGCCTAAAATATTTATCCTCAACTATTTAATCCCATCCTACGTCCTCTAGTATAAACACTGACAAATGTCAGGGTTATAGTTAATTGAAGTCAGTGTATTTCAAGTAAGTTATTTCTAATTTTAAATTAAAGATTACAAAAGAGAAGAAAAGTAATCTGATTATTGAATTTTGAACTTTTAAAAATTAGAAGCCATGATAAAGCACATATTAGTTCCGACCGATTTTTCCGATTGCGCAATGAACGCTTTGGAATACGCGACCAAGTTTGCTAAGCAAATTAACCCAAATGCTGAAATCACCATATTGAATGCCTATACAATTCCTTTAGCTTATGCTGATTTCAATATCGCTTATGATGTTGGGGAGAGCGAAGAAGATATTAAGAAATTTATCAATTCAGAGTTTGATAAAATCGAGGAAAAAGCACCTCTTTTAAAGGAATTTGAATATGAAACCGTAAAAACCGAGAATTATGTAAAGGATGCGGTTGAAGAATATTGTCTAGAAAATGATGTTGATTTAATCATTATGGGAACCAAGGGTGCAAGTGGAGTGGATGAGGTGATTTTAGGGACAAATGCACATAGAGTTATTAAAGCTGAACTAGCCCCCGTTTTGGTAATTCCTGAAGATGCCAAATATGAAGACATCAAGAGCATAGCATTATCAAGTGATTACAAAGGTATAATGGCAGAATTACTTAGCCCTGTTAAAGCCATCCGACAAGCTTATGCATCCGAAATTCATTTGATTCATGTGAGTACTGAACCGATGCTGGACAAGGAAAAATCTGAGGAAGCCAAAAACCTTGAATTGCATTTGAAAGGACTTCCACACCAATACCATTTTATGGTGAATAAAAATGTAGAAGAAGGAATAGATGAGTTTGCTGAGAAAAATAAAATTGATCTTTTGGTCGTACTACCAAGAAAGAAAGGCTTATTTGAAAGCCTATTTGGCAAAAGCGAAAGTAAGTCTCTGATTTTCCATACCAAAGTTCCGCTTTTAGCGCTTTCTCCTTCTAAAAAGAAGGTGATTGAGGCTAGTTAATGCTGGCATTCTGCTTCCGGACGGTGTGCCACCGACCGGGGGCTTGCTTTTTTAGGTTAACACACTATAACAATACGTTCAGTACAATCTTTCCATGGTCGGTAGCACACCGACCATCACCATCTGCCAGATATCAAGATACAAAAAACATTTTTTAACCTAAACTTTTATTTATTCCACTTGAAAACCATTTTCAAATAGAATTTCTTGGTAAGCTTTATCAGATTTAAATCTTATTATCCTACCGGTTTTACAGCCACAAGCCCTACATGCTTCCATTTGTCCATCATGAGAAATAACTAATTCAAAATAATCAATATCCAGATTATTTAAATATTCTGAAACTTGCTCTTTAAGTTCTTCATCAGATTCAATATTATTTAGTTCCCAAGGGTCAGCACAATAAGTTTCTGCACGAAAAAAATCCTCTAGCTCTCCTGATAACTTTATATCAGCTTCACATGATAACATGGCTAAAAAGACAACTATTAAGGGTAGGATAGATTTTAAAACTGATATTCTCATGAGTGCAATCTATATTTAATGAAGTGAAATGCTTATCGTGTAAAGGACACAAAAGAATTAATATTGGTTGGAGATAACATTAGCTTGTCATTGAATTTAAATTAATCATTCTGCTTCCTGTCGGTGTGCCACCGACCGGGGGCTGCCTTTGAAGTATTAGCAAACAATAAGTATGAACTTTGCACAATGTTTCCATGGTCGGTGACTCACCGACCATCTACAAGGTAGCAAAATACACAAAACATTTTTTACCCTAAACTTTTATTTATTCATAGTCATCAATAATTTAACCATTGAAAAAAACATTATATCAATGGAGCAATCTCTTTTTAAGGAAAGAAGGAATTCTAAAATGGAGTTAGGTAAAACTTACTTTTGGACTAACACAGTTAAAAACTGGAAGAATCTATTTATTAAAGACAAATATAAAAATCTTATCATCACCACTTTATATGAATTAGTTCAAAACAACTTAGTAACAGTTTTTGCATTTGTTATTATGCCTAATCATTTTCATCTTATATGGAAAATCAATTCAATGAATGGCAAAGAAATGCCAAATGCAAGTCTAAATAAAAAAATATCACATCTAATCATTAAAGATTTAAAATTAAATCATCAAAAAGTTTTACCTTATTTTCAAGTGTCTGATAATGATAGATCGTATAGAATTTGGCAAAGAGATCCTTTGGCTGTTATTATGGATACCAAAGAAAAAGTTGAGCAAAAGTTAGATTATATTCATTTAAATCCATTACAAGAAAAATGGAACTTAGCGAAGTATCCTGAAGATTATTATTGGTCATCAGCCGATTTTTATCAAAATGGAATTGATAATTTTGGATTTTTAACTGATTATAGGGAGGAGTTTTAATACTTAAGCTAACATTTTGCTTCCGGTCGGTGTGCCACCGACCGGGGGCTGCCTTTGAAGTATTAGCAAACAATAAGTATGAACTTTGCACAATGTTTCCATGGTCGGTGACTCACCGACCATC
>JBNJFX010000054.1:0-28182 GCA_051747245.1 Bacteroidota bacterium | reverse complement strand
CCGTCAGACCGTGTGGACACAAAACCTCAGCCCAGTGTCTGACGGTTCCAACCGTCTGACGCATTTAGCACAAACTAGCCATCACTCTGATTCCTTTCTTTAACATCAAAACGGTCAGACGGGACTAGAGCATAGATGAAATATTATTGCTTTAAGGAAAACCACCTTTCTCAAAAGATCTTCAAGAGCCGTCAGACCGTGTGGACACAAAACCTCAGCCCAGTGTCTGACGGTTCCAACCGTCTGACGCATTTAGCACAAACTAGCCATCACTCTGATTCTCTCATTTACAAAATAACGGTCAGACGGGACTAGAGCATAGATGAAGTATTATTGCTTTATAAGAAAAATTTACCTTCCCAAAAAAGCTTTCATGACCCGTCAGACCGTGTGAAAGCAATAACCTATAAAAAACCATCATTAATTAAGATTTATTTGATAAATTTAATTCTTGAGTAAAGGATAGGGAAACAAATACGATGGAAGAGAAATTAGCAGTACAAAACAGCCCGCTGGAAAAACAATCAGCTGTATTTCAAGCACAAAAATCATTTTTCAATAATCAAGAAACCAAAAGTTACGACTTTAGGAAAGCACAATTATTGAAATTGAAGGAGATGATAAAAGCCCATGAGCAAGACATTATGTCGGCACTGGCTAAAGATTTTGGAAAGCCTAATTTTGAGACTTATGTTACGGAAATCGGGTTTTTGTATGATGAAATCAATTTCACTTTAAAACACCTAAAATCGTGGATGAAGCCTAAAAAAGTGGGCACAGGATTAGTCCATTTTCCTTCAAAAAGCAAAATTATTTATGAACCCAAAGGGGTAACTTTAATCATAGGGCCGTGGAATTATCCCTTTCAATTATTATTGGCCCCGGTAATTGCTTCCATCGCAGCAGGGAATACCTGCATCATTAAGCCGCCTGAAGAAACACCTCATATCTCTACTTTAATAGCAGAAATAATCCCTCAATATTTTAATGAAGGATTTTTGGCGGTGATCACTGGAGAAGGAAAAACTGTGGTGCCTGAACTTATGGAAAATCACCGTTTTGATCATGTGTTTTTTACGGGAAGCGTGCCTGTTGGAAAAATAATAGCTAAAATGGCGGCAGCGCAATTAGTCCCCGTCACTTTGGAATTGGGCGGAAAATCTCCGGCTGTAATAGATGAAAAAACCGATTTAACCGTTGCCTCCAGAAGAATTGCTTTTGGCAAATTAATTAATGCAGGACAGACCTGCGTGGCACCTGATTATTTATTAATAAATGAGAAAATAAAGGATGATTTTGTGGATGAACTGCAGGCTACTATTATGCAGTTTTATGGGATTTCGCCCACGGAAAGTAAGGATTTAGCTCAAATTGTGAATCAAAAAAGATATGATAAACTCAAATCCTATTTGAAGGAGGGAGAAGTAATTTTTGGAGGTGGATTTGATGATGATAAAAGGAAAATTGAACCGACTATTATTGAGGGGATTTCGGAAGAGGATGCTTTATTTCAGGAAGAGATTTTCGGGCCGATTTTGCCTGTTTTCACTTATAAAACCAATGAAGAGGCTGTGGAATTCATCCAGAAAAATCCTGATCCATTGGCGTTTTATATCTTCACTTCTAATAAGAAAACAGAGAACTTCTTTCTGGATAGGGTGAGGTTTGGCGGTGGCTCTGTGAACAATACGATTGTTCACTTGGCAAACCCTGAATTACCTTTTGGAGGCGTTGGCAATAGCGGAAATGGTAGTTATCATGGGAAGGCGGGCTTTCTAGCGTTTTCGAATGAGAAATCGATCTTGAAATCGGGTACGTGGTTTGATTTAAGGAAAAAATATCCGCCTTTTGATGAGACTAGTATGAAGATGATTCGGTTTTTGATGAAATAGCCCGCTAACCCCCAGCATGTAAAGCCTAAGGCTTTTGGTATTTCACGCTAAGACGCAAAGGCGCAAAGTTTTACGCAACGTTAATTTTAAAGAAATAATTTAACGCCTATATTGAAACTTTGTGAGGAATTATAAGCCGTTGACTATTCTTTTGATTCCGTTTTTAAGAAGGTTTTCATTGAAGTTTATCAGTAAACCTAATTTGATACCACTTAATCTCAAATAAGTCAACAATTGTTTTTTATGGACAGCTTGCAATGACTCTATTGATTTAAGTTCAATTATTACTTTGTCTTCAACAATCAAATCAGCTTTGAATCCCATTTCCATAGTTTTATTATTCCATTGAACTGGAATTGGAAATTGTCTTTTGATTTCTAAACCTTCTTCTTGAAGTTCATAATATAGTACTTCTTCATAAACAGATTCGAATATTCCTGGTCATAATTGGGTATGGATTCTAAAACTGCAATCGAGTATTAATCTGCTAATTTCGTTTTCAGTTAGGGACATGTTTTGGTTGTTTATTGGGTTCATCTAATGTTAATGAAAGCCTAAGGCTTTTTATTTTCACGCAAAGACACAGAGGCGCTAAGTTTTACGCAATGTTAAAAATATAATTAATTATTAGAAAATAATTAGACTATTCATTACATGAGTATAATTCAATCTCTCAATTTCTTTGCGAGGTTGTTGCGCCTTAGTGTCTTGGCGTGAGTAATCTTATCGGATTTAGCCGAATTCCTTGAAAGCCTTAGGCTTTATTATTTCCTTAGCGAGGTCTTTGCGCCTTAGCGTCTTTGCGTGAGACACCAAAAGCCTTAGGCTTTAATAAGCCCAGCGAGCTTTATTGAAAAATGATCTTCTTGACTTTTTCTTTGCCTTGGTAGCGGATGCGGAGGAAGTAGATGCCGGGCTTTATGTTTTTCCTGTCTATTTGGATTTCATTATAGCCTGCTTCCATGTCATAATTATATTCTTTTACGGTTTGTCCGCTGCTTTGCTCTAGGCTTAAATTGACTGTAGCGTTTTCCGGGAGGATCATGGGAAGGGTAAATCGGGTAGAAACCGGGTTCGGATAGATTTCCATTATGGTTAATCCGCTTTCTATATTGGTGCAAACTCTGTTGTTGTTCAGGTTGCTTTCCGTTGCTGCTGCATTATGTGGAATTGCTCGGATGCAAATTTTAGCCAAGTCTCGGATTTGATCTTCCGTTAGCTTTATGCTTAAGGCTACATTTCTATTTTTCTCTGGTAACAATGACTCTTCTATGGTTTCGGTTACGGAATAGCTGCCTAAATCAATATCCAAATCTATTCTTTCGGGCACTAATGTCCCTCTATTGCTGATGTTTAATACAAAACTGGTGAATTCTTGATCTTCTGTAATTCTTAGATTGTTTAAGGCAATATCTAAATTCGGTTCGCGGATTCTGATTTGCTCGTAATGCGAATCGGTGCAGCCTGCTTCGTTGGTGAGGATTAGGCCGAGTAGGTAGGTGCCGGGTTCGGTGATGGTGTGGTTGAGTTCGGTATTGGTGGAGATGGTGTCGTTGTTTAGAGTCCAGATGATGTTGGGTGTGGGGTGTTGGGTGTTGGGTGTTGGGTGTTGGGTGATGGATGATGGATGGTTTGATGAAATGGTATGCTGATATGTTGATGAATCATTGGAAATATTGTTGAAATAAGTGGAAATAAATGGAGATAAATTTGTGTCTGCTATCAGTTGTGAATTGCGGTTTGTCAATTGTTTATTGTCTATTGTTAACTGGTTTGAGGTTGGAAGTAGGGTGTTGGGTGTTGGGTGTTGGGTGATGGATGATGGATGGTTTGATGAATCATTGGAAATATTATTGAAATAAATTGATATAAATGGAGATAAAATTGTGTCTGATAGCAATTGTGAACTGCCTTTTGTCAACTGTTTATTGTCTATTGTTAACTGGTTTGAGGTTGGAAGTAGGGTGTTGGGTGTTGGGTGTTGGGTGATGGATGATGGATGGTTTGATGAATCATTGGAAATATTATTGAAATAAATTGATATAAATGGAGATAAAATTGTGTCTGATAGCAATTGTGAACTGCCTTTTGTCAACTGTTTATTGTCTATTGTTAACTGGATGGATGATGGGTGTTGGGTGTTGGAAGTTGGAAGTTGACCAATTGAGCCGGTCTGATTATCGTCTGAGCTTGTTTCTGTATTCTGTTTGGCCGGTCTGACTGCCGTCTGACCTTGTGATTGTGCACTAAGGCTTAGGGTGTAGGGATAGGCGGCTAGGGTTTGTTCGAGTTCGAAAAAGGCTTCTGGTGTTGGGGAAACGCTTATGCTCTTTTCTATGCTTTGGATACAACCATTTTGGGTTTCTACTTGAAGCCCGAGGAGATAGTCTCCACTATCTTGGAAGGTGTACTGCGGCCGGAAATCGGTGGATATCACTTCCCCATCTATGCTCCAGTTATAATTTTTCAAAATATTCCCTTTTAAATCCGTTAAGTTTTCAAAGACAATGGCCTCTTTTGCACAAATATTACCTACTTGAAAATCGGGTTCGGGCAATGGTAAAATTTCAATGGCCTCGGTGGTGGAATTGCTGCATAGGTTTTCATTCTGCTGACGGTAGCGCAATTGATAAGTGCCCGGGTTTTCGAATGCATAAGAGAAGTTTTCAGATTGAGCCGTGAAAACTACATCGCCTGCCTCGTTTTGCAGTTCCCAGAAATGGGCTATGATGTTGTCTGTATTTTCAGGGCTGAATAAAATAGCATTGTTGAGGCAATTATCGTCATAAGTGAAAGCCGGTTGCGGCAAGGCATTGACTGATACAGACTGTGTCCCTGAGGAAGTACAGCCATCTGCGGTGGTGACCTGCAGGCTTACCTCATAAGTGCCCGCTGTTGGGAAAGTAAATTCCGGGTTGGCTTCAGTTGACAGATCGGAACTAGTGCCCGAAACGCCAAAATCCCAAAGGTAATCGATGACATTGGATTGCTGCAAAGTAACCTGCTCATTGAACTGCAGCGGCTGATCGGCACAGCCTACCTCAGATTCAAAAGCTACCGTGGCTACGGGGTGGACGATGACTTCTTGCTCGAAGGTATAATCACAGCCATTGCTGGTGAATGCGGTGAGTTGCACCCTATAAGTGCCTGCGGAATCGTAACTATGGTTGGGGCTAGTTTGAGTGGACTGCGTGCCATCCCCAAAATCCCACTGAAAACTTTGCAGGAAGTCGCCTGTGCTGCTATTTTCAAAATTGACTACCTGACCGAAGCAATCATCACTATAACTGAAATCCACTAAAGGACCAGGGTTTACTGTAATGGTATCGCTTTTCTCCACCAAGCAGCCCGCCATTTCAATTTGAAAATTGATAATGTATTCGCCCTCTGCCGCATAAATATGCTCTGGATTTTCTTCTGTGGAAGTATTGCCATCTCCAAAATCCCATTGGAAAGTGGCATCTGTTGGCAGTGTAGTAGTATTTTCAAAATTGACAGGCTTTTGGGAGCAAATACTACCTTGTGCATTGGCTTGGAAATCAGGCACGGGCTCTTCATAAACGGTTATGCTATCTTGAAAAAGATTATTGCAGCCTGCTGTATCGGTTACGGATAGCTGGACTAAATATTCTCCCGAACTGCTAAAAAGGTGCTCGGGATTAGCTTCTGTTGAGGAGTTGCCATCCCCAAAATCCCAGCTATAGGAACTGATTTCTGCATTGCTTTCACTGGAAAATTGAATAGGTGCACTGACACATAAATCCTCTCCCGTAGTAAATGCTATTTCAGGTGCTTGATTTTCTGTTACGGTGATTTCTTTGGAGATGGATTCTGAATTTCCGTTGGGGTGGTAGGCGGTTAGGGTTATGGGGTAGGTGCCGGGTTGGGAGTAGGAGTTTATAAGTTGAGATTCATTGCTCATTCCAATTTCTGTTGGGCAGTCATTCTCAAAGCTAAACTTAGAAACTGTATTAGACGCTTGAACTATTATTCCCTGCCATTCAGAATTAGAATTTTTGAACATACTAAAGCCTCGTGAATCATTATCCATTACACCCAAATCACCAAATGAGGTGATGTTAGGAGTGGTGCTAAATTCATTACCAAATTCTAACTTGAAGAACCCATCAGCCTGAGAAGTAATGAAACTATATAGTGAATCGTGCTCGATAATAAGATTTGCATCTCTTGGATCGTTTATTGAAGTATCGGTAAATTCAAAGGATTCAACTATATCACCATTAAATCTTGAACCAAAATTAGCATAAACAATCTTACCAGAGTTATTATAAACAAAAGTACCTATCCAATTTCCATTGAATTTTTTAATATCTAAGCCATAAACATTTCCAACTCCATTCAAAATAATTTCTTCTATAAAATTTTCATCATTTTGATGCCTTTTTAAGTATGTAATATTATTTGAACTGAAATTTGATATGACCAACTTAGTAGTATCGCTTTCAGTTATAGCTTTTATTGCAAAAGGTCGGTTTAAAGAGGAGAAAGTACCTAAATCACGTATTATATTGTTTTCAAAGCTTATTTCTTCTCCAAATTCTATTTCAAATAAGTGATCATTATTTAAATCTATCAAATAGCCATACCAAACATCATCAATTTTAATTAAGTCAATATCAGAAGGTCTGCTTATTGATTCGGAACCATTGATAATACCTTGTATATTGTTGAAGTTATAATGTAAAGGATTGTCAATTGAGAGATATAGTTCTCCATTTGAGGAGCCAATAAATGTATAAACTAAGCTGTCAAAAATATCCTCTTGAATTATCTTGGCATTGACTACTTGCGAAAAATTACTGTTTTGATAAAAAGCCTCAACATTAAGATTATTTTTAAAATCATTTGAACAAAAGTCCCATATATAACTCTCTGAGTTAATTGAAGAATTTACCAACTCAAATCTTTCATCTAAACAAGCTTCAGAAGGTAAATTAAAATCAGGGGTAGGGTATTCTGATGCTTTGACCTCTATTGATCTTTGAGCATTATAAAGACAATTATTTTTAGTTGTGATCTCTAAATTGACTATATAATTCCCTTGTGGCAAAGAGTAAGTAGCGGTATCCGTAGTTTGAATTTCTCCATCAATATCCCACTGATAGCTAAGGTTTTGAGTGCTATCAAAATCATTTTTCCAGTCAATGCCCAAGTCGAAGGCTAAGTTTTCAATGGCCTCGGTGGCCATAATGCTGTCCACTATAGTCTCAAAAATCTGAATATTTTGAGTAGCCGTATTTTCACAGCCGCTGGAATTGCTAACCGTCAAGCTTACATCATAAGTGCCTGGGTTATTATATGTCATTTGAGGATTTTCGGCTGTGCTAGTTTCTCCATTCCCAAAATCCCATTGATAGTCTGTAATATTACCGCCTGTGCTTAAATTGCTAAATTGAATGCTTTCCCCTAAACAATTACTATCAAAGGAAAAATCTACTTGAGGCCCCTCAATAATTTCCAGGGTATCTTGATAAGTTTCCACACAACCCAAAACATTGGCTTCCAAGCTGATAATTTTAGTACCGGGGGTTTCAAAAGTAAAGCTGGGGTTTTCGGATGTGCTGCTTTCCTCCCCATTAAAATCCCAAGACCACTCTACATTTTCCCCATAATCAAAAGGAGTGGTATTTGTAAAATCAATGTTTTCAAAAGTGCAGTATTCCGTACTAGCGGTTGTAAACTCAGGCTGGGGTTCGGGTAAAATGCTTAAGGTATCATAAAATATATTAGGACATCCTGCACTGTTTTCTACTTCCAAAGCAATAAAATATTCCCCATCCGAGGTATATTGATGTGTTGGTGAAATGGCAGTGCTTGTATTACCATCTCCAAAATCCCAGTTATAGCTTGCAATGTCATCTGTTGTATTAAAACTAAAAGTAATATTATCAGCTATGCAATAGGTTGAATCTAATATAACTTCTCCAATGGGCGAAGAATCAGAACCTATGGTTATTTCTTTCGTAGTAATGTCATAATTATCGAGCTCATCTATAGCTTTTAAACTAACTTTATATATCCCTGACTGATTATATGATACTATAGGATTTACTTCGGAA
Organism: Bacteroidota bacterium; assembly: GCA_051747245.1. Classification (GTDB taxonomy): domain Bacteria; phylum Bacteroidota; class Bacteroidia; order Cytophagales; family Cyclobacteriaceae; genus Marivirga. The sequence goes on along the minus strand of JBNJFX010000054.1, from coordinate 20,210 downwards.
GAATATAATTGAGATGCCGAACATTGATCATCAAATTGAATTCTTTTTAATTGATTTGAAGTAAAATCGCAAATATAAATATTTCGATCATTAGAATAATTCCTAAAATAATCTAATGACCATCCTGAGGCTGATCCTCCCGCTTTACCTAAACTAGTAAATACAGGATTTTCTAAATTTAAATCGAACTTAAAACGGTACAAATCTCCAAACCTACTTAGTATATATCCAAAAACACCACCAATCTCTTTTAAGAAAGTTATTCCTGTTGGTGCATTTAAGCTTACGCTACCCGTATTGATCTCCTGAACAATTGGATTATCGGAAAGCCCATTGTTAAATTCCAATTGAACAATTTTATTACTCCCTCTACTAACTGTAAAAACAGACCATATATCATTTACTTTGACAATATTTAGTCCAGTAGTATTCGAAACTGAAGCTATTTCAATATTTGTTTCATTAACAATATTATTTAAATCTGTTTTATCATATTGAAGTTGAATTAAATTATTGTTGCCATCATTTCCTATAAATAAGTTCAGTGAATCATTCTCTTGAATAGCAGAAATCCTGGCAGGATTAGATAGTGTGTTGGTAATTGTTACTTCTTCAATAGAAGGGGAACTAAGTAAATCTGTACCAAAAGTTAGTTTGAATAATTTATCTGAACCAAAATCTGTAAGAAACCCATACCACACATCCTGAATCTTTTTTATCTCCAATGAGGAAGGATTTGTGATACCAGATAGCGAAATAGTTTCAGTCAACCCTAAACTCTCATCAGGGTTAATTTCTGTTCTAAGTAAGTTTCCACCTAGTCTATTTGGTGTAAATAAATATCTAGTGTTTTCTAAAGTAACTACCTTAGATTCAAATGGCTTATTAATACCAGTAGGTGTTAAATCTTGGTATTGAATGTTTGTAGTATCCAAATCAATGGGGCAAAAATCCCATTCAAAACTATCTGCGTTTATTGAAGTATTTTCTGGATATATGTTTTGATTTACACAAACCTCAGCAGGTAAATTAAAATCAGCAGATACCTGAGCATTAATAGGTATTTTCAAAACAATTAATATGACTAAAAGAAAGAATCTCATTAACCTATTAATTCGTTAGACCTTAGAGTATCAAGCACCATTCTATTTAAGTCCTTTTTAGCATACCAATTCATGATTTTATTTAATTTAGAAGAGTCAGCATAAATCTCTGCCACTTCAGATATTCTACTTTCCTCTATATTGATTGGAATGTTTCTATTCATAACTTTTTGAAATTCATTTATTAATTCAAATACCGATATTCCATTTCCAGTACCTAAATTATAAACATCATAATTAAAAGAACTTGAACTGTATGCTAAAAATTCCATAGCTTTAATATGAGCTTCTGCCAAATCCTCTACATGAATAAAATCACGAACACCACTACCATCTTTGGTGGGCAGTTTATTTCCGAAAATATTTAACACTTTTTGTTCATTTTTTAGAACTTTTAGTATTTGTGGAACAATATTTTTGGAATTCTCTGTATAAAACTCTTTCAAACCAACTGAAGAGTTTGATCCAATAGGATTAAAATATCGTAATGAAACAGCCTTAACATTTCGATTCTTTGCAATATCCTTCAAAATATTTTCCCCCATCCATTTTGAGGAGGCGTACGGGTTTTGAGGATTAATTGAGTGATTTTCTTTAACTGGGATATTATTTGGTTCACCATAAATAGCACAAGTAGAAGAAAATATGAACTTAGATAAGTTAGTTTCAGAAGAGAACTTTAGTAAATTAATTAGACTGCTAACATTGTTTTCATAATAATTTTGCGCATTATTTATGGAAACAAAAGGATTTTTTAAAGCAGCAAAATGTATTATTGTATCCACATCAGAATGTTTCTTAAAAAAAGTATTTATAGAAAGGCTATCTCTCAAATCAAAACTTTCATTACTAATTTCAGATCCAGTATAGTCCTTGATTTTATTTAATGATTGGCTAGTACTATTTGAAAAATTGTCAATTGAAACAATATTTTTATAGCCTAATTCAATTAATCTTAATATACAATGTGAACCAATATAACCTGCTCCACCAGTGACCAATATTTTTAATGATTTATCCAATTATCTCTTCGTAAATATTCGATATTAAAGCTAAATTATTATTTCTTGATCTATATTGTAAAGCTGTTTCCCTACACCTTATTCTTTGTTTTTCCCTATTTTCGTTGTAAAGACCTAACAATATGGATTTTTGACTGTCACTTAATGGTAATTGAAAATTTTTTACAACTAAACCAACTTCATTATCATAGGCAACAATATCATCTTCCGCTATTTTCTCAGAAGTAATATAAGGAATGCCACATAGCAAATATTCGGCTACCTTGGTTGGTGATCTGTATTTCTGAGAATCCGTTGGTGGCACACCACTTATCCCTAAATCTGATGCAGAAATATAATCTTTTACCTCTTCGTAAGATAAATGTCCAGTTATATGAAAATCTGTTTCCTTTAGATACTTTCTATAAAGCTCTTCTATGTCATCATGATTATTGGAAGTTACCACTAAAAAATAGCTGTTTGGAATCGTTTTTTTTATTTCTCTGCTTAATTTTGGAATCTCATCTTGATAGTATAAATCTCCGAACTTCCCTAAGTACAATATAACATACTCCTCTTTCATACCAATTTTCTCCCTCACCGTCATTCTACCTTCTGGTCTAAAGTAAAAATCATTCTCATCTACAGCAGTTGGTGCCCTATAAACTTTAGCATTTGAATTTTCCATTCCCAGCCTTTCCACCATGTATTTAGTACCTGTCAATATATAATCTGCATCTCTTCCAGCTAACTTTTCTAAATAATTGAGTATTCTAAATTTAATGCCTCTCTTATTCCATAAACCAAGTTCGCACATAAATTCGCTATGAGGCTCATATGAATAAACAATCATTTTTATCTTAAATAGTTTCTTAATTAGAATTGCCATGGATGATGCCACATTTGCAAATGAAAATATAACTTTTATGTTATATTTAAATTTCAATTTTAAAATCATAAATACAGATTGAATCAAATCAATTCCTTTCTTTATGATTAAAAACCTTCCTGTATGAAATGATAAAGGATGCCAAAATATATTATAGTTGGCTAAATAATTTTTAATTTGAATTTTCTCATTTTCATCTATGTGATATTCTACTTGTTCAAATGTAATCACATGAAAATCTCCAAAATTATTCCTACTTATTGCTTTTATGTAAGAAAGTAAAATATTTTGAAATAACGGATCATTATAGCTATTATATATAAATAATAAGGTATTTACTTTATTCTTCATTGCAATTTTAGGAATTTATAAATCGAGTGGATTGCCTTTAAAGGGTTTTTTCCGTCTACAAGCCAAGACAAAAAAATTATTCTTATGATTCTTTTTTTTAGGTATTGAATATTTTCTTCTGGGTAATATATTCTAATTTTTCTAATTAATTTTTCATAACCATCGGTCAATCCTTTTAAATCTTTCATAGCAGAATTCTTCGACTGACGATAATAAAGAATTAATTCATTTGTAAATGAATAAACCCTGTCTTTAGAAACGCTTAAATAAAAAAATAAATCCTCAGCATGGGTCATATCAGTTTGGAATGAATACTTTTCTGAAAAGTCCCTTCTAATTAGCCATGTATTTCCAAACATACAATTTTCATTAAGTCTTAAAAGTTCTTTAAAAACTTTCCCTTTAAAGTTTGGCTGATAATATTTATCTAAGAAATTCAGGTGTTCATCAACATATTGAACGGCCCCATCAACAAAATCTATTTCAGGATTTTCAATTAGTACATTTAATCTCACTTGTAAGCTATGGGTTGTTAATACATCATCCGCATCCAAAAAACAAAAAAAATCACCCTTCATATTTACTAAACCTAGATTTCTTGCAGAGCTTACACCTTTATTCTCTTGTTCAAAATATCTAATTCTATTATCATTAAATCCCAAGGCTATTTCTTTTGAATTATCAGTGCTGCCATCATTTATTAAAAGTAACTCCCAATTCTGATAAGTCTGATTTAATACAGATTTGATAGCACTTCTTAGATATTTTTCTGATTGATAAAAAGGAATTATAATTGAGATCACTTTACTTTAAGCTCTTTATGTATGGTAAATCTATATTAAAAGCCTTTTCTAACATTAAGGAATCATCAAGTAATATTTTCTTAATTTTGATTTCTAATGATTTATCAATTGATGCTTGAGATATACTTTTTTTTATATAAAGTCTTCTTAAAAAAGTTTTATACACCATTTCTCTTATTCTTTCAGAGATTAAATTCCTGTAAATGTTTTTAATTGGTTTGGGTATTCTAGCTGTCACAAACTCTTTTCTATTTTTCGATTCTGATGAATTTTTAATATTAAGATTTAAACTTTCTATTGAAAGATTGTCAACATCTAAAAATTCGAATAACTGATTCAAAACTTTTTCGGGATTTTTATTCAAATCCTCTAAGGTAAGCACCTTAATATGTGATTTAGAAAAATATTTTAAATAATTGGATATTTGATAAAAATATCTACTTGTCATCAGCAAATGGGAATTATTAATATCTCTTAAATAATCATTAATGTTTTGACTTGTATGATAACCTCCAGATTGTTGTTCTTTAAAATGAGAGTAAATCCTATCAATTGGATCCCTAACAATATATACCAACTTTATCTTGGGTAAGTACTTCTTAATTCTCTTGGGAACATTTTCATAATTAGGTTTATGTGTTTTAGAGTAACTTTGAGGAGTTGTACCTACTATTTCTTCTTTTCGTTTTACAAAATTTTCACAATACTTATCAATCTTTTCTATAGAGAAATTTTTTTCATCAAAAAAATGAATCTCTTTTGGAGTAGACATCCTAATATCAGGATGTTGACTCAAATAATAATGAAGACTACTAGTGCCAGCTTTCATTGCTCCGATAATTAAAAAATCGGGTTTATGTATCATAATTATTAGATTTTACGAAGTATCAACTTATATAAGTGAACTTTGGCATTGGATTTCTATCATAGATTTGTATGTCAAAATAATTAATAACCTCAAATATATCTTGAATATCTTTTTGACTAAGTTGTTTTTCCCAATATTCCAACTGAGAGCCGTTTCGCTCTAATATAGGACTTCCTTTAACGGTTGTTGCACTTGCTTTTTGTAATTTTTGATAGCTTGTTTCAGGAAACTTAATACCCCATCTTTTTTCAATTCGCTCAATTTGCTTTACTCCATCCATAACCAAAGACTCATAGGTTATTGTTATCCAGTTTTTATTATTCTCTTGATGATTTAAAGGAACTGAATTACATAAACACCAAGTAGCAGCTAATACCTTTACTTTTGAATCAATACTTTTTAGAAAGTCTTCATGTTGTGAGTAAAATTCAGGATATGGTTTTTCATACGGAATATGAAACTTATCACTTACATGATCCCATCCTCCTTGTTTCAGCTGACTAGCTACTACAGCACAAGGATGTCTAACTAAATAAATGGGGGCGTACTTAAATTGGAATTGATTAGTTAGCCAAGGCAATAATTGATTTGCACGGCAAAGTTTTACATGAGTTTGATTCGGGTTTAGTAGATTTTTATATGATTGCTTTTGTAAAAGATGGTGATTAAACGCATTACCACTTAAAACTTTGGTAAAATAACTCTTTGCTTCTGACCAATTATCATTTTCAGGGATATATTGTCTATGAGAAAAATTAAGTTTATTTAAATCAGGAATCAATGGAATACTTAATGGCTCCCATACTAAAGCTGTATTTGGATTCTCCATAATAATCTCAGACAACCAAGTTGTACCACCACGAGGATCTCCAGAAATTATAAGTGATTTTTCAACATTTGTTTTAAGCTTGATTCTTGAAAGAATAATATCATCGAAATTTCTATGAATTTTGTGAATAATTCTATCAATAATTCTCATCAATTAAATATTTTCTAAATGATCAACAATTCTAATTGCAGTAGACCCATCCCAAAACTTTGGCACATTTCCAACTGAAATTTTATTGTTCAAAATTTGTCTAATAGAAGATTTTAATTTCTCATAATCATAGCCAATCAATTGATTAGTTCCTTCTGTAATAGTTATAGGTCGTTCCGTATTTTCTCGTAATGTTAAACATGGCACATTTAAAAAGGTACTTTCTTCTTGAATTCCACCAGAATCCGTAATCACTACTTTTGCTTCTTTTTGAAGTTTAATAAACTCAAAATAACCTAAAGGCTCTATAAAATGAATCCTATCAAATTTATTAATGTCAATACCAATTTGGGTAAGTTTCTTTCTTGTTCTTGGATGTAATGGAAATATAATTTCTATAGTTTCACTTACATCTGCTAAAATAGATATCAATTTAATTAGCGCCTCTTGATCTTCAACATTTGAAGGACGGTGTAGCGTACATAACACATACTTTTCCAAGTCTACTGCCTTTTTAGACGCATCGATCTGAGGCATAAATTTAACCATGGTGTCAATCATAATGTTACCCACCAAATAAACATTATTACTGTCAACACCTTCATTTTTTAAATGTTGGTTTGCATCCTCAGAAGGAGTAAAATAATAATCGCTTATACTGTCGGTAACAATTCTATTTATTTCCTCTGGCATAGTTCGGTCAAATGATCTTAACCCAGCTTCAATATGTGCTATTTTGATCCCCATTTTACTGGCAACTAAAGCCCCAGCTATTGTAGAATTTACATCACCATAAACAACAATCATGTCTGGTCTCTCTCTTAAAAAGACCTCCTCAATCCGAATCATCATTTCTGCTGTTTGATAAGCATGAGATAATGAACCTACTCCTAGGTTATAATCTGGTGTAGGAATTTCTAGTTGCTTAAAAAATACTTCATACATTTTATCATCATAATGTTGTCCTGTATGAATAATTTTTTGCTCAATTTTTCTACTATTTAATTCTGCATGAAGGGGTGCAAGCTTCATAAAATTGGGTCTTGTGCCCACAATGTGAAAAATCATAGATTCTTTAAGTTAGATATGAGCTTAGTGTAATTATTGGGGATTTTGAATTGATCACAAGCCTTTTGATTAATTTCTAAACTAGTATTATTCTCCAAAATTAATTTAAATTTTGATACATTTTCTTCTATATTATCTGGGTTAAACAGATATGCTAATCCAGTTTTTTTAAGAACATCTTTTTGCTCCCCTTCGCTCACAAATGCTAAAATCGGTTTTTGATATGCAATATATTCAAATGTCTTTCCTGCAACAGAATACTCCTTACCACCTGGGATTTTGCTTGAGGTAATCAATAAATAATTTGCTTCATCAAGTAAAGATTGAACTTCAATTTTATTTAAGAAGCCAATATGTTTTACATTCTCCTGCAAACTATAATCTTTTACCATTTGGTCGAACCAATCTGGTTTTTGCCCCGCAAAAACCACTTCGATTCTTGAAGAAAGATGTTGCTTTTCTTTAATTAGTTTGCTTAGTGTTTTAAAAAAATATAAAGGTGAGCGATAGGACCAATCTTCAATTCTTGGCAAATACTGTAGCCATTGATACCACCTTTTTTGATACCATTTTTTGCTTTGTAAAGATTGACTATAAGGATTAAAATAAAATGAGCCTGTATAGACTATTTTTATTTTATTGGTCTTAGATTTTAATTTGGATAAATCTTGGTATTCTTGGAAACCATTTGGAGTATATATAAATTTAGATTTCAAATTATCACCATGGAGATTTATAAAATCATCAATTTGTTGATTACTGGTAGAAGTTACTAAAACTGCTTTTTTAATAGCCCTTTTTTCAATTTGAATAAGTCTTCTATAATGAAAATATGTAGGATATGGGGCTAATATCCATTGACTCCAGGCATCTCTAAAATCTAAAATATAGGGTATGCCAACCTTATTTGACAATTTTTGAGCATGAGAAGCCAAAGAAAATGGGGGACATGTAATTAATAAAAAATCAAATGGAGATTTTTGATGTAATTTTTTTATAGTTGTAATTAAATTGGTCAACCACCTTTTAGCAATATTATCAGTAAGATTAAAATAATGACCTGTATTTAAAATAGAATCTTTCTTTTTCTCAATGCCAGATCTTATAATCTTGATCTTATCTTCATTAATTATATAATTTAGTTTTTCAGATGGATAATGTTCTTTTTCCAATGTAAATACAGTAACATCAAATCCAGCTTCCAAAAAACATTTTGTCATTAAATATGGTCTTTGACTTCCTCCAACATTATAAGGCGGGAAATCATGAGCTACTATTGCTAAATTCAATATGGCTGGGTTAAAGTATTATAAATTTTATGCAATTTTTGCATATTACTTTTATTATCAATTTTATTCAAATAATCATTTGAAATTTGGAAATCACTAACCTTTACTGATAGAACCTCTTTTATAGTTTCAGATAACTCATATTTATCCCATCTTTTAATTCTATAAACATTTTCCTGACAAAAAATATCTTCATCATAATCCAATGGTCCTAAAATTAATTTTTTCTTTAATGCAATTGCTTCCATACCACTTACTGGACTACCATCAGACTTCGGTGTCATTACTATTAGTTCTGCTTTTGAATATAAACCCCAAATTTCTTGTTGACTCTGCTTAGAAAGTATTAAAAAATTAACCTTAAGTTCACTTAAAGATTTTATCAATTTATTTTGATAAGTATTATCTCCAGAATTTTTACCTACAAATACAAACTGAAAACGTTTTTTAATATCTTCTGGAAGTTCAGCAATCGCCTCAATGCAAAATTCATGGTTATATATTGGTTTAATATATCTTGGAAATAAAATAAAAGACTTATTAATTTCAGAGGGTATATTATATTTAGTATTTGAATATAACTTTTTTAAATCTACACCTGTCCTTATAATTGAAATATTTTTTGGGTCACTAAATTTTTTTATGGAATCCCTTTGATTTGATGATGTTACGGTAACCCAATCTGCTCTATTAAATGCCTGCTTGTATGCCCACGCAACAACCTTATTTAGTAAGCCTTTTTTAGTAAAGTGTTCTGGAATAGTTTTTAGCACATCTGTGCCTCTACAGGTAATTAAAATAGGGATTCCTATATAACTTCTAAATAATACCCAAAGAGCATTGGGTTCTGCAAAATAGATATGCAGTAATTGAATATTATTGATTTTTATGATTTTTCTTATTTTACGAAGCTGTATAAAGGATTTTACTATCCATATAAAAGAAAAATAATCAATTGTTCCCTGAAATTTAATATTAAAGTCTCTCTGAAATACATTTATTGCACCTTTTTCAAAATGTTGATCTCTACAAATAAAAAAACAATTAAATTTATTATAAGTAGTGAAATTTCCTACCCATTTTTGATCATGTATTGATTTTGGATCAATAAGATATAATATATTCATTTACCTTATTACTAATCTAAATAAAGAAATTATAAAATACTTAATGTTAATGGATTTTAGTGGATCTTTTCGGAAAGCAAGAAAACTAGAAAATAAATATGTTTTCATATTACCATTATACCATGAAACATCTGCTTTCTTCCGTAAAAAATAAGATTTATCTTTATCTATTTTATCTTTGATTTGATTTTCAATTCTTAGGATAGGACTATAATCTTTACTTTCTAAACTATCAATTAAACCAGATCTTCTCTGATGAATAAGTAATTTAACAATATCATTACTTATTAACTGCTTGTAATTAATAATATCTCTTGTTATTGAGTTTGGTGTTTGCCTAACATTATATAAAAACTTTGGTATGTTTTGTGATTCAAATGACTCAACTATTCTAGCACTCCAATCATAATCTTCACTGCCTATTCTATCAAAATAAAGCCTATATCCCCCAATTTTTTCTAAAACAATATCTCTAATCATTATTGATGCTCCACAAAATTGACTTTTATAAATTATCGAGTTTTTAATGTATTCATGACTTGTTTCAGTAATTTTTTTTAAAGTTTTATTTTGTCCACTGCTATTGTGATATTGAGCATATGTTCCACAAATTCCCAAATTCTTATTATTTACAAATTCATTTATCTGCAATTCCAATCTATCGAATTCTGACCAATCGTCTGCATCTTGAAATGTTATATATTGTCCATTGGCTTTAGAGAATAAAAAATTAACTGTTTTTAAATACCCAATATTTTTTTCGTTTGTAAAAGTCCTAATTCTTTTATCCCTATAGTTTAAAATCTTTTTCCTTGTTCTATCTGTTGATGCATCATCACAAATTAGTAACTCCAAATGATCATAAGTTTGATTTAATATTGATTCAATAGCATTAGGTATATATTTTTCAGCATTGTATGCTGGCATCAAAACAGAAATTAAGGGGTTTTCAATCGACCTAATACCTAGCATTCTTAAATTCCTTTAGGATATATTCAACAGAACAGAATCTATAAAATATTATTAATAAACTAATTTTCTTAAATCTAGTATTAGGAAAAGAGCACAATAAATACTTTAAAATCATTTTTTTCGAATTCCAATACTTCCTATCTAAATAAAAATTTCTTGCAGATATAAAACATCTTCTAGCTAGTGCGGTTCGTGCCTTAGCTTTAGGTAAGTAACCAAAATAATTATTCGATTTTAAAGGAAAATAATCTGGAATAGCACCTGCCTTATAATAAAATTTCGATATTGTTTTAAATGGATAAAACACTAAACTTTTACTTAGTATATTTTCTTCAACAATTGAAATTTTATTATCATTATCCTTTATTTTAGGCTTTTTACTATCAGGATTATGCCAAATTAAGAGTTTGGAAAGTTGTAAAGGAAAAATAAAGTTTGTCTCAGCTAATCCACAGTTTTTAAACCTAGAAGAATGTTCGGTATGACCAAATCTCTTATATTTAGCAAATTCATCATGAAATCCACCTACTTTTTTTAACCCATAATTAGAAAAAAAACTAAATGCTCCACTACCATAATCTGAAAAAATTACCTTTTGATTATTAATTATCTTCTCTTTACGATTTCCAAAAAATCTAAATTCCTCTCCTAATGCAAAATGATGGATATGTGTTTGCTTATGTAATTCAATTGACTTATAAAAAATTTTAAAATCAAATAATTCTACGTCATCATCAATAAAAAAGTAGTAATTATAATTTGGAAATTTTTGGAAAACTCTATTTTTTGAAATGCCCACACCTTCTGGTTGTTCTGAATACATGAATGGCAATTTATGTTTTTCACAAGTTTTTATAAGTTCCGCATTATTACCATCTATTGCTACCAAAAAATCAAATTCATCATTTTGAATGCAAAAATTATAATAAAATGGAGCAAATGTTTCCAACAACTTAACTCGATTATAATGCATTAAGCATATTAAACCATTCTTTACTTTAGTCATAGAGATAAGTTAATTGTCTCAGACTTTAACTCCAATACCAATACCACCCCCAATATTCAAAATTCCATTTGCTTTAATATTAATATTTCGATTCCATCTGTTCAGGATTTCAATTTCGCTATCTCTAAACGCATCATCTAAAACCCATACAGCTGAATTATTTGTAAAATTCAAAATATCTAATAATGTATCTAATCTAGCATTATAATTACCAAAAGGACCATCAATAAAAATCAAATCAATTTTCCCATATTGAATGATAACCTCTCTTAGTTTATCTTGATCAATTATATAACCCGTTGGTTTAGTTTTACTTAATATTGGAAAGTGATTAAATCCTGAATTTTTTATTTCAATCTGTTCTAAAGTTCTTTTTAAAAAAACTTCATCTTGATCTAAAGATACTAACACGTTTTTTTCATTTGGGAATTTATTAAAATAGTGTGAGAATAATATAGTGCTCAAACCACTACCAAATTCAATTATGACTTTTGGTTTTCCCTTTATACACAAGTTCCATAAATAATTCAAAACCTCTGCATCAGCTGTCCATAAGTTATCTTGTTTTAGGGGAATAATGTCTTTTAAATCATCATGAAGATTTTTAGGATTATATTTTTCAATATACAAATGCTTTTCTGGTGATAGGATGTTCTTTTGCTCACCAAAAATCACAATTAATAAGCTTTTAATTTTCATCCACTTTTCCAGTTTCAACAACTTACCTTTTGTTAAGATAAATAGTAGTCGTTTAAACCTCTCAAAGGACTTTTTACTTTTTATGAATACCATTTATCCATCCCTTTTTTGCACCACTTATTAACTGATTCATTTATTGTCTTTTTTTGATCTTCACTTGAAGCTAAATTATAATTTGCTTTATTGGCTGATGGAAAACTAGGATTTGTAATTGGACTAATTTTTACAAATTTATATATATCTGAAATTTGGCTACTGATGCTTTCAATTCGAAGCATAAATTTTTGGGATTCATATAGCTCAGAAAACTGGATTTCAATTTTTGAATTCACATAATTCCAATACCAACTATTTCTTTCAATGGGGCTCATATTTTGCCACTTTTCTAGAATAAATTCTCCCAGCTTAAACCCATTTAATCTGTTTTTAGAATATAAGTCAAAACTATAAATCGTATTTACGTTTAACTCTTCTCTTTCCTGGAAATTAAACTCTTTGTCATGAAACATCCCCCTACTAAAAGTAGAATTCACTGTATCAAATGCATTTCTAATTTGCCATATAAATTTCGCTTTTGGATATAGCTCTCTTAAAATTTCAATCAGATTAAATAATTTATGATCTGCCTCACCATAAATTCTTTCAGTCGTTAGTGCTTGATCATACATTAGGCTTAATCTTCTTTTTACTTCTTCCCGAGACACCTCTCCATGTGCATAATCTGTTGAAAGTTTAATTAACTGACCATTTGGTTCATGCCTAAAATCTATATCCGGATGTTGATTTAATACCTTAGCTAAGGTAGTACTACCGCATCTACCTGTTCCTACTGCAAAAATTAAATTCTCTCCTAATTCAGATGCATTCTTGCCTAACCTATTGTAGTCTTTACTGTCAATTAACCTACCATTTACTCCACCAAATTTCCCGTCCTTACTTAATTTCTGATAGAGTTCGGAATCTCTGGTTTTCAAAATTTTCTGGGGTGAGATACCTACTATTTCACCTTTAGTCACATCTTTAGATATAACTGCGCCCATACCTATAATTGCTCCTTCGCCAATAGATACGCCTGGTACAATGCTTACATTCATCCCAATCCAAACATTCTTGCCAATAAAGACCGGTTTTTCTATATAATTATCATCATAGGGCAGAGCATTTCCTTCATAATTATGATTTGCTGTATAAATTGATACATTTCTGCTAAAATGAGTATTGTCCCCAATTGTTAAACCTCCTTTAGTGAAAAAGTAAGCGTTGTTTCCAATATGAATATTCTTACCCATTCTAACCATTAAAGGATGCGAGATAAATACTTTCCCATTTAAACATATGCCCTTATGTTTTAAATTTAGGCGATCAAGTAATTGATTATTTTTACTTTCATTTTGGGCTATGCTCAGTTCTTCAATTGTATCAGGGTATAATTTAATTGCTTGTTGAATAGCATAATGTGTAAAACTACCAATTAGTCTATTTAAACCTGTGAAATTTAAAAACCTTTTGATTAATGATTTCATTAATTCCAACTATAATTTACTAATAAACCGGGTCTTTCCCCAGCTGGTAATTTACCTGTTTTATAATAATCCCCTGCTTCTACCATTAAATCTCCAGCGTCTTGAATATGATCAATAACTTCTCCTTTGTGATAAGCTATAATATTGTAGTTGTATATACCTTTTCTTAAAGGTAAATTCGGAATAAAACATTCTGAAGTATTTTCACCATTTACATATACCTTTTGGTCGGCACTATCACTTCTACAGGCAAATAAAAAGACTCCTTGTTGGGTAAAAAAGCCTATTGAGAATACTACTTCTTCACCTGAATTTAAAATGGTACTATATTCAAATCTAATTTTTAAATCAATTCCTGAAGCGGCAACGTCAAGCAATTGTTCAGTTTCAGCATTGTAAAAACTTACATTCTTAAAAGTTAAGGCTCCGTTACCTCTTCTGTCTTTTCTGTATTGTAACTCACTATTTAATGTTTGCTTATTGAAACTTAAATAAGTGTTTACAGCATTATTGATATTTTCATCCGATACAATTTCTCCCTGATTCAATACAATCCCCCTACCACACAAATTCTGCACAGCCCCCATATTATGACTTACAAAAAGCACCGTTCTCCCTTCATTTTTACTCACCTGATCCATTTTACCTAGGCATTTTTTCTGAAATTCAGCATCACCTACGGCCAGTACTTCATCTACTATTAGAATTTCGGGTTCTAGATGGGCCGCTACAGAAAAAGCCAAGCGTACTTTCATGCCGGAGCTATAGTGCTTTACAGGGGTATCGAGGAATTTCTCTACTCCGCTGAAGTCCACTATTTCATCAAATTTTTGTCTGATTTCGGCTCGTTTCATGCCTAGGATGGTGCCGTTGAGGTAGATGTTTTCTCTACCTGAAAGTTCATTATGGAAACCAGTGCCCACTTCAAGTAAAGAGGATACTCGTCCATTAATTTCAAAGCGACCTTTGCTGGGGTCGGTTATTCGGCTGAGGATTTTTAGGAGGGTGCTTTTACCAGCTCCATTTCTGCCGATAATGCCTACTGCCTCGCCATGTTTTATTTCAAAGTCGATGTCTTTTAAAGCCCAAAAGATTTCTTTCTCGCTGGCATCGGGTCTGAAAATGTTTCTCAGTTTATTGCCGATAGCATGGCGGAAGTCTCCTTCTTTTTTATGGCCGATGATGTAATGCTTGCCTAAGCCTTGTACGCTGATGGCGGTGTCTGTCATGGTTTGTTTTTAATGTAAAGCCTAAGGCTTTGGGTTAACCACAAAGTCACGAAGGCACAAAGATTACTCAATATTAAAAAAATAAAGTTCAAAGCAGTTTATATAGGCTGGTTAGTCTTTTATTTCTTCAATTACCTCATTTAAATCTTCAAGATTTTCAGGAAGATAATTCTGAATTATATCCCAAATTAGAAAATGGTCAATCCCAAAATATTCATGTATAACCATATTTCTTAATGCATACATTTTTTTCCATGGTACTTTAGGATACTCTTCTCTAATTTCTGGCGATATGTTTTTGGCAGCTTCAACTAAAACTTCAAAATTTCTAATTTACCGCATCCACCACCATAAAATTATTAGCGAAACCATCATAGTCCAAATCCTTGGTATAATCTAATATTCGTTGGATAGCAGTTTGCATATCCATTAAATAAAGCAAAATTGGTCTATTCTTCATAGGTAATGAGCTTCGTCAAGGATGTTTTGTTTTATCAATTCTTTTAAAGCATTGGGGGTCACTAAATCTACTTTTTTTCCAAGTTGACTTTCCAAATAATCTTGTAAATCAAAAAACGACCAGCCAATTGGTTTTTGAAATGAAACTAATATATCGATATCCGATTCCGGTTTCTGCATACCCTTAGCATAAGAGCCAAAAATGGCTAATTGCTCAACTGAATATTTTTCTTTTAACTCAGTTTTTAAGGCAGTAAGCTTTGAATATAATTGTTCGGAAGTCATAACATTTTCTAATTTAACGAATTGTTGATAAATATTAGTGATTAGATGGTGAAAAACCGTCAAACCGCTGGGCGGCCATCTACTTCGGTCTGACGGTTTTGCTTTATATCTATTTTTGATGATCTATCTCTTAAACTGCGATTCTTATTCCGAGTGTTGACACCGTCTGACCGATTGGCTATCTCTACTGCTCTAAGCCCTAAGGTCGTTCCTATGGAACTTTTGAGCATGTTGTGGAGATTTTGTTACCGTAAGGTCGTCCCTCTGGGACTTATAAATTTGTCTTTTCTTTTCAAAGCTAAATTTTTTGTCTACTGCTTTTTTTAGCGATTAGACGGTGGAAAACCTTCCAACCGCACCGGCCGGCTGCTTCCCCCACTGGTTCAAGCGTCCGCTTGGACCAACCTTTGCTATAAGATACAAGCTTTACCAATATCTACTTGAGCTTTATAACCCAGTAAGCCAAGCTTTATTCTTCTGCAGATGAAGCACAAGCGGACGCTTGCGCTAGTGCAGGAGCCTAACTCCTTTCGGTCTGACGGTTTTGCTTTATATCTATTTTTGATGATCTATCTCTTAAACTGCGATTCTTATTCTGAGTAGTCACCGTCTGACCGATTGGCTATCTCTACTGCTCCAAAGCATAAGGTCGTTCCTACGGAACTTAGTGCATATTGTGGATGACTTTGTTACCTTAAGGTCGTCCCTCTGGGACTTGGAATTCTACTTTAACTACTATCCCCCTCTGGTTCAAGCGTCCGCTTGGATCATGTTTGTTTTAAAATACAAGCTTTAACAGTATCTACTTGGGCTTTATAACCCAGTAAGCCGATCTTTATTCTTCTGCAGAATAAGCACAAGCGGACGCTTGCGCTATTGCGGGTCCTTAGCTAATTTTAGATTTTCATTTGAAAACGTCCGGAAGCTAGAACTGTCAACTAGTTCTTTTAATTTCAAGCCCTTGACTTTCAATATATTTTTTAAAGTTACTTAGATTTCTTAAAGCAAATTGATAGTCGTTCTCCATTATAATCTCAAAAGTCTCAAAATCAGAAGTTATCCCATCATATCTTGATGTCCTAGAATAATTCAATAAACTTTTGTATTCCCTCCAGGCACCTTTTTTAATTCGCATAGCAGCATTATCCTTGTCGGGGTTTACATTTTGTTCAATCTCGTAATGAGTTTGCCCGATGTCAATACCTCTTTTGGTAGCAAGAGCTTTTAGATAATGTATGGCAATGTAAAAAAGGGTGGTTATCTTCCAATCATAGAATTTATCAGAAAAATTTTCACATATACATTTATGGAAATCCTCATTATGAGAAGCTTGACTTAAATATTTATCCATACTATACTACTCAAATTTTATTTCCTCATTATAATTGATTTTATCAATCAACTTTTTGGGAATAAACTGAAAATAGACAGGATGCTTTTGGGAAATGTCCATTAAATCAAAATTATCCAAGAAAGAAAACAATTTAGTTCTGTTATCTAAATTATCATCTTTTAATATAATTGAATAATGTAAGTCATTTAGGCTCTCTTTTGTTTTAAAAGCTCTATCAATAATTTTAGCATTTTTCTTAAAGAAGCTTCTTATAACCTTATCAATAATCTGATTAACTTGAAGATCAATTTTTGAAGAAAACTCAAAAATATCGTTAATTGGATTATCAATTTTTTGTTCTATTTTTTTTGACAGAGCAGTTCTTTCTCCTACTTTAAGAAGTTCATAACTGGAATCTACCTCATCCTTAAAGTCTTCTAAATTTGTTTGCAACAAATAAAGAATGGCTTTTAACTGGCCAAGTTTGTTATCTTTTTTTATGTCTAAAACAGAATCGCTCATAATGAATAATTCTAATTATTTACAAATATAGTGAACAAATTTCACTGAAAATAATTTTGTAAATGTCATGGTTTACTTTATACCTGTGCATTACTATTGTAGATGTCATCTTCTGTATTATCCCAAACTTTCTTTAGACTCTTCTCGGAAGCTTTTCTGAAGACATTATCTTCTTCCTGTGATTCAAGATAAGAAAGATAGTTATATGCTTCATTCAGCAACTTTTCTTGCTTTTCATGTGTATTCATTTGATTTTTTATTGTCACAACTTGTCCCGTATTCATCGGGATGGAATCTTTGATTAAAAATTCAACTTCGGTTGGTATAAAATTCGAAGTAGAATTTTTAATGTCGATTTCGAGCGCATTAATCTTTTCTATTAATTTTTCTTTTATTGTCATAATTTAATTTAACAATGGTAGGATTGTGATGGTTCAGCTTCCTAAGCTCAATAAGCACAAGCGGACGCTTGCGCTATTGCACTGCTATTTCAGTTTGATAAAGTTAGGTCGCTGTTTCAAGCGTCCGCTTGGAACCATGACTTTCAAGTAATACTATGCGTCTACCAAATTAATTGCGAATCCCTACTCCTTCTTCTCAGAATCTTCACTTCTGGCTATTTTAATTACTAATTATAAAATTACTAATTATTAACTATCCACGGCTCCGCCCTTTCAGTCCCATTTTTGGAACTTAGCCAGCCTTCCTCCATGAGAGAAAGTGCGTTGATATTGGACACGCGTTAAGAAACGCGCCAGCGAGTTAGAGAGCACGCGTGTGGACATGCGCGCCAGCGCCAGCAGGGACAGCCTCTCGGATTTTATTAAGCAGAAAATAGTCGGTTTATCACTATTTTCTACTTTATTGGTCAGACGGTTGCAACCGTCAGACCGCAGTACCCCCACTGGCTCAAGCATCCGCTTGGAACTATAGTATTTAAGAAATTTTGTAGTTTTTTTTTATTAATTAGAAAATTATTAATTGAGAATCCCGACTACTTCGTCTCGGGATCTCCGCTCCGATTACGGCTCCGCCCTTTCAGTCCCATTTTTGGAACTTAGCCAGCCCTTTTCAAAAGAGAAAGGCATATTTGTTGACAATGGACACGCGTTAGAAAACGCGCACCAGCGATTTAGAGGACACGCGTGTGGACACGCGCGCCAGCAGGTTTGTCACAGATTTACATACATAGAAAATAGTCCGTTCATCACTACTTTCTATTTTATCGGTCAGACGGTTGCAACCGTCAGACCGGAGCCTACTTTCGATCTGACGGATATTGCAAAATTTATATTCAGCATTAAATCCAAAATCAAATCAATTAATTGTCTTCATCCTACCAAACACCGTCTGATCGATAAAGAATTTCCGCTATTTCTATGTTCATATTCATAATATATAACACCCCTCTAATCCCCTCAAGCACCAAAGGCATCCCTATGGGGGGATATTTCTCACTGATTTATAAGCGTAGAAAATAATAAGTTCATCACTATTTTCTTTTTATCGGTCAGACGGTTTTTACCGTCAGACCAATGTGCTAAAATACTCCTCTCAATGGTTCAAGCGTCCGCTTGGACCAGCTATCTCCACAATACAAGCTTTTCAGTATCTGCAAAACAAGCACAAGCGGACGCTTGCGCTATTGCAGTAACACCATTAAAAATGGTACTTCCCGCTTTTATCATCTTCTTCTTTACCTACTTTTTTGACCTTTGCTTTGCTTACTTCTGCTTTTAGACTTAAGCCTAAGCTTTCAATATATACAATTACTCTGTCTTTTTGCGTTAAAATTATTTTTCCTTCCTGTCCTTTCATGCCCCCGTGTTCAATCTGCACTCTATCTCCGGGCTTAAATGGCTCAACACTAACCTCTTGGTATTCTCCTAACAAATTTTGTATGGCTTCAATTTCCTTGGGGCGGATTTTTGCATCTTGCCCCAAATAACGCACAAAATTAACCACTCCGGGAGTTTGCAATATCTTGAGCCTTTCATGATCATCATTGAATTTCACAAAAACGTAAGAGGGGAATACGGCTACTTTCACTTTCTTTTTCCTGTCGGACCATTGACGAAGCACCGTTTGGGTTGGGCAATAGACTTCTATATGTTGATCGGTGAGCCTATCCGCAACTTTCTTTTCCATTCTGGATTTCGTGTAAATGGCAAACCAATATTCCATAGGTTATAGTTTAATATACAAAAATAATGCTTCCTGCAGTTTATAAAAAGGAATTTATTTGATTTCGATGGATTTGGTTGATGGGTTGACGAGTTTGGAGGTTCAGCCCCTTAATCCGCAATGGGGAAATTAGCGCACTGTGAAAATGGACACAAGCGAGACGCTTGCGCCAGCTATGGTGTTGTGGGGAGTAGGAAGTTGGAAGTGGGAAGATGGATGTAGGATGTAGGATGTGGGGTGAGGGAAGTTGGATGTGGGAAATTAAGCTAATATATAGTCTTATTATATTTTGTGCCATTGCTCTTGGTTGTGGTCAGATGTTAAAATGGACACAAGTGAGACGCTTGCGCCAGCTATGGTGAAGATGGAAGTTGGAAGTTGGAAGTTGGATGTAGGATGTAGGATGTTGGGTGTTGGATGTTTGAAGATCCCTAAATAGCATTGACCGTTTTGGTTAAACATTCATTTTATAATCCCACGGGCAATTATGAGCCTGAGGTTCTTTTCTTGGGCAAACTTC